>CAYXFL010000032.1:0-32640 GCA_964464285.1 uncultured Conexibacteraceae bacterium | reverse complement strand
CTGCACGCTCAAGCACAGCCCTGCGGCCTCGAACACCGAGGCGCTGGCCCAGGTGGTGATCGAGGCGCTGCGCGAAGCGGACGTCGAGATCGACACCGTGCGCGCGGTCGATCGCTACATCGCGCCGGGGGTGACCAGCGACGAGGGCGGCGAGGATCAGTGGCCCGCGATCCACCAGCAGCTGCTCGCCGCCGAGATCCTGGTGATCGCTACGCCGACCTGGCTCGGGCGCCCCTCGAGCGTCGCCCAGCGAGTGCTGGAGCGGATGGACGCGATGATCGGCGAGCAGGACGACGAGGGCCGGCCGGTCGCCTACGGCAAGGTCGCCGGAGTCGTCGTGACCGGCAACGAGGACGGCGCCCACCACGTGATCTCGGAGGTCGCCGGAGCGCTCGGCGACATCGGCTACACGATCCCCGGCCAGGCCTGGACGTACTGGAACCGCGGCCCCGGGCCGGGCGAGGACTACAGCGAAAACACCGAGGGCCACGAGTGGTCCCACGAAACCGGCAGGACCGCCGCGGCGAACCTGGTCGCCGTCGCGAAGGCGCTGGCGGCCAACCCGATCCCGGCGGGGTAGCCCGAAGCGGCGGGTGGGCGGGGGCCGTCCGAGGCCGATTCGCCGAAAAGCCCGAGCCGCCGACCACGAGTCTGCACTTAGGGGCGCTATGCGCCCCCTACAGCAGACTCGTGAGCCAACGCAGGCTCACGCAGCCAACGGAACTTCCGAGCGCTTCCGTTGGGAGGGGTCGGTGGTGTCCTTCGTCGAGCGGCGTCCGCGATTCGCCCAAGCGACGCTCTCGGACCGGCCCGGTTGCGCAACTGGCGAATTCGCCCAGCGAGAGTAGAAGGACACCACCGACCCCTCCGGCGGCAACCCTCGAAGCACCCCGTCCCGCGGCTCCCGCCGGCCGCCCGCCCTAGGCCGGCTCGGGGTGGCTGCCGGAGCGGCCGAGGAGCCAGCCGGCGAGCAGCCCGACGGCGGCGCCGACGCCGAGCAGCGTGGTGGAGCGCAGCGGCGAGCGCTTCAGCTTCGAGGCGGTGCCGTGGGCGGTGTGCTTCGCGGTCTTTTTGACCGCCTTGCGGGCAACCTTCTGCTTGAGCGACATGGGCTGCCGCTACCCGTTTGCGGGCGGCGGCGAACCGGGTAGCCGCCGGGCGTGACAGCGACCGCGATCCTCGACGTCGACGGCACCCTGGTCGACACCAACTACCACCACGCGATCGCCTGGCACCGGGCGCTGCGCGGGCGCGGGCACCCGGTCGCGATGTGGCGGATCCACCGCCACATCGGCATGGGCGGCGACCAGATCGTCGCGGCGCTGGCCGGCGACGAGGTCGAGGAGGAGGAAGGCGAGCAGATCCGCCGCGCCGAGGGCGAGGCCTACGCCGAGCTGATCGGCGAAGTCGAGCCGATGGCGGAGGCGCGGGAGCTGATCGAGGACCTGCGTGGGGCCGGCCACCGGGTGGTGCTGGCGAGCTCGACGAAGGCCGAGGAGGTCGACCACTACCTCAACCTGCTCGACGCCCGCGAGCTCGTCGACGCCTGGACCACGGCGGCCGACGTCGAGCGCACCAAGCCGGCTCCCGACCTGATCGAGACGGCGCTGGAGCAGGCCGGCGGCGACGGCCCGGCGTTCCTGATCGGCGACTCGGTCTGGGACGTGAAGGCGGCGAGCGCCGCCGACGTGCCGACGCTCGCCGTGCTGACCGGCGGCTTCTCGGCGGCGGAGCTGCGCGAGGCGGGCGCCGCCGAGGTCGTCGAGTCGATCGCCGAGCTGCGCTCAGCTGGCGCCGGCGACGGCCCGCTGCAGCTGCTGCTTCGACATCTTCGAGCGCCCTTCGATGCCTAGCTTCTTGGCGTCGCTGTAGAGCTGTTCGCGGGTTTTCCCGGAGGGGCCTTTGCCGGACTGGCTGCCGCCGCGGCTGCTCGCCGAGCGGCCGCGCTTGGAGGAGCTGGAGCTCGATTTCGACTCGCCCGAGCGCGCCTTTTCCTTGTTCACGGCGCGGGCGGCGATTTCCTCGGCCCGCTCGGTCGAGCGGCCCGCTTCCTTCTCGCTCTTCTTGATGTGTTTGTACTGGCGGTCGCGCTTGCTGCCTTTCTTCACTCCGCGCGGTGGCATCGCTCCTCCTCTCAGCTCGAGGACGCGCTGGCGCGCTGGCCCTCGTGAACGCCCTCGGCGAACTCCTCGACGATCTTCGCCGTGAACGCCGGGAGGTCGTCCGGTTTGCGGCTGGTGACGAAGCCTTCGTCGACGTGGACCTCCTCGTCGACCCAGTCGGCGCCGGCGTTGCGCAGGTCGGTCTCGAGGCTGGGCCAGGACGTCAGCGTGCGCCCCTCCACCACGCCGGCGTCGATCAGGGTCCAGGGCGCGTGGCAGATCGCCCCGACCGGCTTGCCGGCCGCGAAGAAGGCGCGGACGAACTTCAGAGCGTCCTCCTCGGTGCGCAGGACGTCGGGGTTGGCGACCCCGCCCGGCAGGACCAGGCCGTCGTAGTCGGCCGCGTCGGCCTCGCCGACGGCGCGGTCGACGGCGAAGATCTGCGCCTTGTCGAGATGGTTGAAGGCCTGGATCTCGCCCGCTTCCGGAGCCAGCAGCTCGACCTCGGCGCCGCTGCCGCGAACCGCTTCCAGCGGCTCGGTCAGCTCGACCTGCTCGACGCCCTCGTTGGCCATCAGAAAGGCGATCCTCTTGCCCCGCAGCTTCTCGAAATTCATCCCGGCTCTTCTCCTCTTCGCTCGATCTGGCGCTGGCCCGGCGGCCAGCGCCTCACGCCGCCGGTACCCCGCGCGGTTCGGGGCAAAACGGCTCACCCGACCAGGTCGAGCACGGCGCGCTCGATCCGGCGGCGGGTGCGCTCGCCGACCACCCCCTCGCGGGAGGCCGGCGGCTCGATCGTCACCCCGTCGCGGAAGCGGTCGAGCACGCGCGGGTCGACGTAGGAGCGGCGGCAGACCGCGGGCGTGTTGCCGAGCTGCTCGGCGACGCGTTTGACCGCGGCGGCGATCGCCCGCTTCGCCTCTCCCGGCGAGCGCGGCGGCCGCTCGCCGGCCAGCTCGACCGCGGCGAGCACGGTGCCGTGCCAGGTGCGGAAGTCCTTGGCCGAGAAACCCTCGCCCAGGCAAGCCTGGATGTACTCGTTGACGTCGGCGGAGCGGACGTCGTGCCAGCGCCCCCCGCGCTTGAACGCGAGCAGGTCCCCGGGGCCGCCGCGGCGGCGGCGCATCGCCTCGATCGCGGCGATCGCGGCCGGGTCGCGGACCGTCTGCACGCGGCGCTGGCCGCTCTTCGCCGGAAAGTCGAAGACCATCTCCTCGCCGCTGCGGGTGACGTGCTCGCGCAGCACCGTGGCGACGCCGTAGCTCTCGTTCGACTCGGCGTATTCCTCGCCGCCGATCCGGAAGAAGCCGAGGTCGAGCAGGCGCACGGCGCAGGCGAGGGCGCGCTCGCGCGGCACCCCGTCGCGCCCGAGGTCGCGGGTGACCGCGCGGCGCAGGCGCGGCAGGCGGTGGGCGAACTCGCGGGTCGCCTCGTACTTGCGCGCCGCCTGGCGCCGTTCCCAGCGCTCGTGGTAGCGGTACTGCTTGCGGCCGGCTTCGTCGTACCCGGTCGCCTGGATGTGGCCGAGCGGGTCGGGGCAGATCCAGACGTCCCTCCAGGCGGGAGGGATCGCCAGGGCGCGGATCCGCGCCAGCGTCTCCCCGTCGTCGATCCGGCTGCCGGCGCCGTCCTCGTAGGAGAAGCCGCGGCCGCGGCCGACCCGGCGGATCCCGGCCCCGGCGCAGTCCGCGCGCCGCAGGCGCCCCCGCCCCGGCCCGCTCAAACGCGCGCCGCCATCGGGTCGGGGCCGCCGCTTGCCGTTCGAAGCCTCATCGTGCAGGCGGCGTACCCCGAAACGGAGCCCCGTGAACGGCGAGGGCGTCCGCGTTTGCGGCGCCAGAGCGGCGGGCACCTGGTACGGGTGAGTTTGGTCGACGAGAGAGGGGCCGAGGCGCTGCTGCCGGCGGCGGGACCGCTGAGCGAGAGCGTCCTCGAGCTGCTCCCGGCAGACCCCGCGCTCGCCCCCGCACCCGGCGCCGAGCCGGGCGTCCGGCTGCTCGGATCGGTCGCCGACCCGCTCGGCGACGACGATCTGCAGCTGGCGCTCTACCTGCTCTACGAGCTCCACTACCGCGGCTTCCCCGGGGTCGATCCAGACTGGGAGTGGGACCCGGGCCTGCTCGCACTGCGGACCGCCCTCGAGCGCGAGTTCCTCGGCGCGCTGGCGGCGGCGGTGCCGCCCGTGCCGGTCGACCCGAACGCGGTCGGCGACGCGCTGTTCCGGCTCGAGGCCGAAGACGACGGGCCCTCGCTCTCGCGCGAGCTGGAGGCGAACGCGGACCTCGACCAGTTCCGCGAGTTCGTCGTCCACCGCTCGCTCTACCAGCTGAAGGAGGCCGATCCGCACTCGTGGGCGATCCCGCGCCTCACCGGAGCGGCGAAGACGGCTCTGCTCGAGGTCCAGCACGACGAGTACGGCGGCGGCCGGGCCGAGCGGATGCACTCGGCGCTGTTCGCGAAGACGATGCGCGCGCTCGACCTCGACGACCGCGAGAACGCCTACCTCGACCGGATCCCCGGGACCACGATCGCGACCGTCAACCTGATGTCCGGGCTCGGCCTGCGGCGGGCGCGGCGCGGCGCGATCGTCGGCCACCTGGCGATGTTCGAGATGACCTCGGCGCGGCCGAACCGGCGCTACGGCAACGCGCTGCGCCGGCTCGGGTTCGGCGTCGAGGCGACCGACTTCTACGACGAGCACGTCGAGGCCGACGCGGTCCACGAGAACATCGCCGCCTACGACATGGCCGGCGGGCTGGCGCGCCAGGAGCCCGAGGTCGCCGCCGACGTCCTCTTCGGCGCCCGCGCGCTGCTCCACCTGGAGGATCGCTTCGCGCGGCGGCTGCTGGCGGCCTGGGAGGCTGGCGAGAGCTCGCTGCGCCGGCCGCTGTGAGCGGCGACGGCGGCACCGCCTACGTGCTGCCGCTGCGCTGGCGCGAGCCGGGGCCGCTGGCGGAGCTGGCCGCGTACCTGCGCAGGATCGGCGCCGAAGTCGACGAGCTGCTCGTGGTCGACGGCTCGCCCGAACCGCGGTTCGCCGCCCACCGGGCCGCCTTCGGCGCCGGCGTCCGCCACCTCCGCCCCCACCCCGACCTCGCCTTCGCGATGGGCAAGGTCGACGGCGTGCTGACCGGGCTGCGCGAGTGCCGGGCCGAGCGCGTGGTGATCGCCGACGACGACGTGCGCTACGACCCGGGCGCCCTGCGACGGGCGCTGGCGCTGCTCGCCGAGGCCGACCTGGTGCGCCCCCAGAACCACTTCGACCAGCTGCCCTGGCACGCGCGCCTGGACACCGCCCGCTCGCTGCTCAACCGCGTCTTCACCGGCGACGCCCGCTTCCCGGTCGGCGACTTCCCCGGCACGCTCGCCGTGCGCCGCTCGCGCTTCTTCGCGGCGGGCGCCTACGACGGCGACGCGCTGTTCGAGAACCTGGAGCTGATGCGGACGATCGCCGCGGCCGGCGGCCGCGTGCTGACGCCGCTCGACCTCTACGTCGCCCGGCGGCCGCCAAGCGCCGCCCACTTCCGCTCCCAGCGCGTCCGTCAGGCCTACGACGACTTCGCGATCCCGGCCCGGATCGGCGCCTTCCTGGCGCTCGCGCCGGCGGCCGCCGGGCTGGCGCTGCGGCGGCGCTGGCGGACTCTCGCCATGGTGGCCGCGGCCCCTGTCGCGCTGGCCGAGCTGGGGCGCCGGCGGGCCGGCGGCGCCGCCCGCTTCCCGCTCAGCGGCTCGCTGCTGGCGCCCGCGTGGGTCGCCGAACGCGCTCTCTGCGCCTGGCTCGCGCTCGGCGCGAAGCTGCGCGGCGGCGCCCCCTACGGCGAGCGGCGGATCGCCAAGTCGGCCAGCTCCCTGCCCGCCCTGCGGCGTCGCTACGCGGAGTCGGGGCCCTGGCCGGAGCCCGGGCCGGGATCGGCCTCGCTCTCCGAGCGGAACCCGATCGTCTTGTGAGTGCCGTCGCAGAAGGGACGAATCTGCGACTTGCCGCAACGGCAGAGGGCGATCACCGGGCGCCCGGCCTCGATCGGGTTGCCGTCCTGGTCGCAGAGCTCGAACGAGCCGCGGATCAGGTAGGGCCCGTTGCGGTAGGGGGTGATCCTGGCGCTGGTCTCGCTCATGGCCATCACCGCTACCCGCTCGGGCCCGAGTTTTCACCCTCGACGCCAGGGGTAATCGCCGGCGAGGAGGATCCCGATTCCTGAGCGACTGCTCCAGATCTACCTGAACGACCACCTCGCCGGCGCGACCGTCGGGGTCGAGCTGGCGCGGCGGACCGCCGCCAGCAACCGCGACGACGAGCGCTTCGGGCCGCCGCTGGCGCGACTCCGCGACGAGATCGAGGACGACCGAGAAACCCTGGAAGGCGTGATGGCGGCGCTCGGGGTCTCCCGTGACCGGCTCAAGCCGGGAGCCGCCTGGGTCGCCGAGAAGCTCGGGCGGCTAAAGCCGAACGGGCAGCTGCGCGGCTACTCGCCGCTCGGCCGGCTGATCGAGCTGGAAGGGCTCTACGTCGGCATCGGCGGCAAGGCCCGGCTCTGGAAGATCCTCGACGCCA
The DNA here is from genome assembly GCA_964464285.1 of uncultured Conexibacteraceae bacterium. Taxonomy (GTDB): domain Bacteria; phylum Actinomycetota; class Thermoleophilia; order Solirubrobacterales; family 70-9; genus VAYN01. The sequence goes on along the minus strand of CAYXFL010000032.1, from coordinate 25,986 downwards.
ACTTCGCCGAGCGCCTCCCCGGCTTCGATTTCGCGGCGCTCGCCGAGCGCGCCGACCGCCAGCGCACCGAGGCCGAGGAGTTGCAGGAAGCGGCGGCGGTGCTGGCGCTCGGAGACTGACCGGGGACCGCCCGCGCCGCGGCCGTGTCCCCTCGCGCTCACCGGGTACGGGGAACGAGTACGCGAGACACGAGGAGAGGAAAGAGATGAAGGCGCTCACCTTCCACGGCAAACGCGACGTCCGCGTCGACGAGGTCCCCGACCCGCGGATCGAGCAGCCGACCGACGCGGTCGTGCGGATCACCTCGACCGCGATCTGCGGCTCGGACCTGCACCTCTACGAGGTGCTGGGGATGTTCATCGAAGAGGGCGACGTGCTCGGGCACGAGCCGATGGGGATCGTCGAGGAAGTCGGCTCCGAGGTCACGCACGTCAAGCCCGGCGACCGCGTGGTGATCCCGTTCAACATCTCCTGCGGGCACTGCTGGATGTGCGAACGCCAGCTCTACGCGCAGTGCGAGACGACCCAGGTGCGCGACCAGGAGAAGGGCGCGGCGCTGTTCGGCTACACCAAGCTCTACGGCGAGGTGCCGGGCGGCCAGGCCGAGTACCTGCGCGTGCCCCAGGCTCAGTTCGGCCCGATCAAGGTGCCCGGGAACGGGGCGCCGGACGAGCGCTACCTGTTCCTCTCCGACGTGCTGCCGACCGCCTGGCAGGCGGTCGAGTACGCGGCGATCCCGGAGGGCGGCAGCGTCGCCGTGTTCGGGCTCGGGCCGATCGGGCAGATGTGCGCGCGGATCGCCCGCCACAAGGGTGCGGCGCACGTGTTCGGGATCGACAACGTGCCCGAGCGGCTGGGGATGGCGAGCCGGCACGGGATCGAGGTGCTCGACGCCGACGCCCACGCCGACATCTCCGAGACCCTGCGCGAGCTGACCGAAGGCCGCGGCCCGGACAGCGTGATCGACGCGGTCGGGATGGAGGCGCACGGCGCTCCGGCGGCGAAGCTGGCGCAGACGGTGGCCGGCCTGATGCCTGACGCGATCGCCGCCAAGATGACGGAAAAAGCGGCAGTCGACCGGCTCTCCGTCCTCCACGACGCGATCGACAGCGTCCGCCGCGGCGGCACGATCTCGATCTCCGGCGTCTACGGCGGCCAGCTCGACCCGCTGCCGATGATGCAGCTGTTCGACAAGGGCGTGCAGATGCGGATGGGCCAGGCGCACGTGCGGCGCTGGACCGACGAGATCCTGCCTCTGCTGGAAGGGGACGAGGACCCGCTCGGGGTCGACGACCTGACCACCCACCAGGTCCCGCTCGAGCAGGCGCCCGAGGCCTACTCGATGTTCCAGAAGAAGGAAGACGGCGCGATCAAGGTCGTCTTGAAGCCCTGACCGGAGGGCGCTGCCGCGCTCAGGCTTCCGGCAGCTCCCGCACGACCTCGCGCGGCGGCTTGTCCTCGCGCAGGCCGACGAAGCTCGGGTGGCGCAGCTTGCCGTCGCGGGTCCACTCCGAGAAGGCGAACTGGCCGACCAGCTCCGGCCGCACCCAGCGCGCGTCGCGCGGCAGGCCGTTGCCGCGGGTGAACGGGCACGCGGGGGTCTCCAGTTGCTCGAGGCGGGCGCCGAGCTCGGCCAGGGTGCGCTCGCTGAACCCGGTCCCGGCTTTGCCGGTGAAGCGCAGCTCGCCGTCCTCGTAGTAGCCGATCAGCAGGGCGCCGAAGTGCTTGCGCGAGCCGGCCGGCGGGGTGAAGCCGCCGATCACCAGCTCCTGCTCACGCGTGCATTTGAGCTTGATCCAGTCGCCGCTGCGGCGCTGCGCGTAGGGGCTCTCGGCGCGCTTGGCGATCAGGCCCTCCCAGCCCTTCGCGCAGGCCTCGCGGAAGAAGTCCTCGCCGCGCTCGTTGCGGTGCGGCGTGTAGCGGACCGGGCCGTGGAAGGAGAAGGCGCGGCGCAGGGCGCCCTTGCGGGCGCGCAGCGGCAGCCCGGTGAGGTCGTGGCCGTCGAAGCGCAGCAGGTCGAAGAGGTAGAGGAAGACCGGTATCCCGGTCCGCAGCGCGAGTCGCGGGTCGTGCACGTGCATCCGGCCCTGCAGCTTCGCGAAGCTGGTGCGGGAGCCGTCGAAGGCGACGATCTCACCGTCGGCGAGGAAGTCGGTGGCGGCCTCGGCGGCGAGCGCCTCGACCAGCTCGGGATAGGAGGCGGAGAGGTCGTTGCCGGTGCGGGAGGTGAGCGTGACGGCGTCGCCGCGGCGCTCGACCAGGGCGCGGATCCCGTCGAGCTTGCGCTCGAAGACCCAGGCCGGGTCGGAGAAGGGCTCGGCGCCGAGCTTCGCCTTCATCGGCTCCAGCGCCTTCGCCATCGGCCCAGCCTACGTGGGCCGTAGGATCGGCGCCGATGAAGGCCCGGAGCAGAGTCGCGAGCGCCGTGGTCGTCGCGGCGCTGGCCTGCGGCGCGGGCGTGCTCGGCTTGGGCGGGGGCGGCGAGGCGACGGGTTCCGGGCCGGCCACGACCGCGGATGCCGCGGCGAGCGCCCGGGCGAGCGTCGCGGCGCCGTCCTCCACCCCGTGGCCGATCCCGTTCGGGCCGAAACGCAAGCGCGAGATGGCCGCCTACTCCGAGCGCCACTACGGCCAGTACCGGTGGCGGCTGCGCGAGCCGAAGGTGATCGTCGAGCACATGGCGCAGATCGGGACCGCGGCGGGGGTGCGCGGGGTCTTCGTGCCGGACCGGCCGGACCCGGAGCTCGGTGAGCTGCCGAACGTGTGCTCGCACTATGTGATCTCGCCGGCCGGGAAGATCTTCCGGCTCGTGAACCTGCGGACGCGCTGCCGGCACACGGTCGGGCTGAACTGGACCGCGATCGGGATCGAGCACGCGGGGTACGGCGACGGGGACCTGATGGGGAACGCGCGGCAGCTACGGGCGTCGTTGCGGCTGACGCGGTACCTGAGGTGCCGGTTCGGGATCCCGGTGCGGGACGTGATCGGGCACGCGGAGAGCCTGGGGTCGCCGTATCACCGGGAGTTGGTGGCGAGTCTCAGGGACCAGACGCATGGGGATATGGGGGCTGGGGCGATGCGGGTGTACCGGGGGAAGCTGCGGGGGTTGGGTGGGTGCTAGGGCCGCCGGTTCAGGGGCAAGGGGCTGGGACGGCCGCGGGACCCGCCTGACCCGCACCCCCACTGGGGCGAGTAGGGGTGCGGGTCAGCCGGGTCGCTCGGGGCGGTTGAGGTGGACGACGGTCTCCCGGAGGATCTGCTTCACGTAGTCGGGTTCGTGCTTCACCTGCCAGTGGGAGAACCTGAGGCGGGTGAATCCCGCCGCGGTGTGGGCCTGATCGCGCCTGGCGTCACGGGCCTGGGCTGCCGGGGTGCGGTGGTAGCGCAGGCCGTCGGTCTCGATAACGAGCTTCAGGTCGGGCCAGCAGAAGTCCACCTCGAAGCCGTTGACTGTCTCTTTGGTGAGTGGGAGAGGGAGTCCTACCTCCCTGGCCATTGGGAGAAAGAGGCGTTCGAGCTCCTCGTCGCTGAGGACGAAGGTGTCCTTGTCGAGCAGGAAGCGCAGGGGCTTGACTCCGGGCTGACCTAGGTGGTCGTCCAATGCGAGGCGGAGGTCATCCGCGTGGATCACGTCGAGCTTGTCCGCCTGGTTGATCGAGCGCAAGAGGTACGTCGGTCCCTGCTCGGTTGCCAAGTCGAGCATGGTCTGCACGGGGGAGGTGATCGGGATGCCGTGGAGGGTTCCAACAACATTGCTGGGTAAGGCGGGCCGGCGGTGGACCTTGACGCCGGGGCGCTCGATCTTGCCGGGCCGGCGCACGCTCACTTCGACTACGCCGTCTCGCTCATTGCAGATGCCGTAGAGGGCTGCGGCGCTGCGGTGGGAAAGACAGGCGGCCTCGCCGCAGGCGAGGGTCGCGGCCATCCAGCGTCCCTTGGGTGAGAGCTCAGCGCGGCCGACCGAGTAGACACCGCGCGTGATCGGGTGCAGGCGGCCGACCTTGAGACGGTGCTCGATAGCGTTGCGACTGAACCCGAGCACGAGGAGCTGGCGGCGTGCGATCACGCCGTGCTGGGCTTGCACGAGCCGCCAGGTGGCGCCGTTTCTCGCTTGGTGTGTTGTACGGGCTATAGGCCGTACAAGTGACCGAGGGCGGTGGGGTCTCCCCCCGGGGTTAGGATGCGGGCATGGCTTTCAAAGAGGGGGACAAGGTTTGGGTGCAGGATGGCGATGGGAATCGGCATCCGGGCGTCTACGTGGGGGACAACGAGGCCGCCGGGTGGTTCGGGGGTGGGCCGAGCGCTTATGTGGTGCATCCCGAGGCACACCAGGCCGAGGTGGTCTCGATCTTCCGGATTACCCCGCGGGACGAGTAGCGCGGCGCTAGCGCCCGGAGCCGGCGACGCGTTCCATGTCGGCGCGCTCGAGGCGCAGGGTGCGCCACTCGTCGAGGCGACGGGCGCCGAGCTTGGCGTAGAACTGGAGCGCCGGCTCGTTCCAGGTGAGGGCGCACCATTCGAGGCGCACGTGGCCGCGCTCGAGGGCGAGGGCGGCGAGGTGCTCCATCACCGCCTGGCCGATGCCGCCGCGGCGGTGCTCGGGGCGCACGTAGACGTCCTCCAGCCAGACCCCCGAGCGGGTCTCGAAGCTGGAGAAGGTGGTGAAGAAGATCGCGTAGCCGATCGCCTCGCCCGCGCGCTCGACGATCAGCGCCTCGGCGGCGCGCTGCTCGAACAGGGTGCGGCGCAGGGTCTCGGCGTCGCCGGCGACCTGGTCGGCGAGCTTCTCGTAGCCGGCGAGCTCGAGGATCAGGCCGAAGAGCAGCTCGGCGTCGGCCTCGGCGGCCGGCCGGATCTGGACCTCGTCGCTTGCCATGGGATCAGCCTAAGCGCCCCCGTGCCCGATCGACGCCCGGTCGGACCTCAGACGGCGGCGCCGAGGCGCGGCAGCACCGACTCGCCGTAGACCTCGATCGCCGCATGCGGGTCGGCGCCGGAGTTGTTCATCAGCGCCACGGTGGTCGCGCCCAGCTCCTCGACCGCGCGGATCCGTTCCGCGTGCGCGCCCGGGTCGCTGGAGATGATCAGGTCCTCGCAGAGCTGCTCGTCGGAGACCTGCTGCTCGCCGCGCTCGTACATCGCCGCCGGGTCGTGCCAGTCCTCGCGGTAGAACTCCTTCGGCTGGGCGCCCTTCCAGACCCGCGCCCCCTCCAGCGCGGCGTCGTCGTCGCCGGCCCAGGAGAAGGCCGCCTGCAGGACGATCTCCCCCGCCCCGTGGCCCGCGTCCTCGGCGGCACCCCGGTAGACGTCGATCAGCTCCGGCACCGTCTCCGGGTCGGCCAGGGTCCAGAGGCCGTCGCCGAGCTCGCCGGCGACCTTCGCCGCCTCCGGCCCGAAGGCGGAGACGTAGAGCGGCGGGCGGTGCTCGGGGCGCGTGTGCAGGTAGGCCCCGTCGGCGGAGAAGTGGTCGCCCTCGCCGCTCAGCCGTTTGCCTTCGAAGAAGGCGCGGATCATCTCCAGGGCCTCGGCCAGGCGGTCGACCTGCGCCTGCGCGTCGGGCCAGCCGGTGCCCAGCGGCGCCTCGTTCAGCGCCTCGCCCGAGCCGATCCCCAGATAAGGCCGGCCCGGGAACATCGTCTCCAGGGTCGCCCACGCCTGCGCGATCAGGACCGGGTGGTAGCGCGGCCCCGGCGGGGTCACGGCCGAGCCGACCAGGACCGACTCGGTCGCCTGGGCGGCGGCGCCGAGCCAGACCCAGGCGTGCCCGGACTCGCCGCCCTCCCACCAGGGCTGCAGGTGGTCGCTGCAGCCGACCCCGTCGAAGCCGGCGCGCTCCGCCGCCACCGCCTGCCGCAGCAGGTCGTCGGGCCGGAACTGCTCCTGCGCGCAGAGGTGGAAGTAGCGCACCGTCAGGCGATCCCCTCGGCCTCGTACTCGCGCAGGAAGCCCTCGAAGAGCCGCCGGTGGGCCTGCTCGTCGCGCAGGATCGCGATCACCATGTCCTGGGTGACCGGATCGATGCCGTCGGTCTCCTCGACGATCCGCGTGTAGTGCTCGATCGCGCCGGTCTCGGCTTTGATCACGCCGCGGATCACGTGCACGGTGTCGGTCTGCTCCTCGGGCGGCTGCAGGAAGCTCTGTTCGGCGTCGAAGTCCTCGGAACCGGGGACGACGCCGTAGAGCTCCTTGATCCGGGCGGCGAACTGGCGCGCGTGCCCGAGCTCCTCTTCGATGTCTTCGCCGAGCGACTCTTTGATCTCCTGCGCGCGCACCCCGTCGAGGTTGACCGAGGCGGCGAGGTAGCTCATCACCGTCTCGATCTCCATCCAGTACGCCTTGGTCAGGAGCGCGACCACCGCCTCGCGGCTGTCCGCGGACCCGTCGAGAATCCCCTTGCTCTTGCTGCCGGCCTCCATGTCTCACCTCCGGTTGAAGTTGCCCACGCCGATCCTCTACCCGCCGCGGCCACGAATAGACGGGCCGACCCTCTAGGCTCCCCCGCGTGGAGACGATCGACCGGCTGCTCGCCAACAACGAGGCCTTCGCCGCCGGGCTGCCGGAGCGCCACCTCGACGTGCAGCCGAGCCTGCACCTGGCGATCGTCACCTGCATGGACTCGCGGCTCGACGTCTTCGCGGCGCTCGGGGTCGGCGAGGGCGAGGCGCACGTGCTGCGCAACGCCGGCGGCGTGATCACCGACGACGTGATCCGCTCGCTGGCGCTCTCCCAGCGCAAGCTCGGCACCCGCGAGGTGATGCTGATCCACCACACCAACTGCGGTCTGGAAACGGTCAGCGACGACGGCTTCCGGGCCGAGCTGCAGGAGGCGACCGGGGTCGCGCCGGCCTTCGCGATCGAGTCCTTCGTCGACGTCGACGCCGACGTGCGGCAGTCGGTGCGGCGGGTGCGCCGCTCGGTCTTCGTCCCCCACCGCGACGTCGTGCGCGGCTTCGTCTACGACGTCGACACGCACCGCCTGCGCGAGGTCGAGGTCTCCGACTGATGCGCGCGCAGTTGTCCCGGCATACCGGGGACGACTGCGTTCGAGCCCCCCGATGAGCGCCGTCGCACCGTACGGCGCCTGGGCCTCGCCGATCAGCGCCGAGTCGGTGGCGCGGGCGGGGCGGCGGCTGGGCGACGTGGCGCTGGCGGACGACGGCGCGGTCTGGTGGCAGGAGGGGCGGCCGGACGACGCCGGGCGGGTGGCGCTGGTGCGGCGCGGCGCCGACGGCGTCAGCGCCGACGTGACCCCGGCCGGGACCAACGTGCGCACCCGCGCCCACGAGTACGGCGGCGGCGCCTGGACCCTGGCCGGGCCCGAGGAGGTCGTCTTCGCCAACTTCGCCGACCAGCGGCTCTACCGCCAGCGGCTCGGCGCCGAGCCGGTCGCGATCACGCCCGAGCCGGCGGAGCCGGGGGCGCTGCGCTACGCCGACCTGCGGCTCTCGCCCGACGGCGCGACCGTCTACTGCGTGCGCGAGCGCCACGAGCCGGGCGCGGCGGAACCGGCCAACGAGATCGTCTCCCTGCCGCTCGACGGCGCGGCGCAGCCAACCGTGCTCGCCGCCGGCCGCGACTTCTACTCCTTCCCCCGCCCCAGCCCCGACGGCGGCGCGCTCGCCTTCACCTGCTGGGATCACCCGAACATGCCCTGGGACGGGACCGAGCTCTGGCTCGCGCCGCTGGAGGACCCGGGCGCCGCGCGGCTTCTCGCCGGCGGCCCGGACGAGTCGGTCTTCCAGCCCGGGTGGGACGCCGCCGGCCGCCTGCACTTCGTCTCCGACCGCGACGGCTGGTGGAACCTCTACCGACTCGGCGCGGACGGTGAGGTCGAGCGGGTGAGCGCGGAGACGGCCGAGCTCGGCCACCCGCAGTGGCTGTTCGGCGGCGCCACCTACGCCTTCCTCGACGGCGGGATCGCCGTGGTCCGCAACGAGGGCGGCGCCGAACGGCTCGGGCTGCTGGCACCCGGGGCGGAGCGGGTCCGCGACCTCGGCCTCCCCTTCACCTCCTTCGGGTTCCCGGTGCTGTCCGCGTTCGGCAGCCGGGTCGCCTTCGCCGCGGCCGGCCCGGACCGCGAGCCGGCGGTCGTCGTCCACGACCTCGGGAGCGGCGAGACCGAGGTCGTGCGCGAGGGCAGCGACGAGCCGATCGACCCCGCCTACGCCCCGCTCCCGCGGGCGATCGAGTTCGCAACCGGCGAGGGCGAGACCGCGCACGCCTTCTTCTACCCGCCGACCAACCCCGGGTTCGAGGCGCCGGCCGGCGAGCTGGCGCCGCTGATCGTCGAGAGCCACGGCGGCCCGACCTCCCACACCAAGCCTGCGCTGGACCGCGAAGTCGCCTTCTGGACCAGCCGCGGCTTCGGCGTCGTCGACGTCAACTACCGCGGCTCGACCGGGTTCGGGCGCGCCTACCGCGACCGCCTGCGCGGCGCCTGGGGCATCGCCGATACCGAGGACTGCATCGCCGCCGCGCTGCACCTCGCCGCGGCCGGCGAGGCGGACCGCGCGCGGCTCGCGATCCGCGGCAGCTCGGCCGGCGGCTACGCGACCCTCTGCGCGCTGGTCTTCCACGACGAGATGGCCGCCGGGGCCAGCTACTACGGGGTCGCCGACACCGAGACCCTCGCCCGCGACACCCACAAGTTCGAGGCCCGCTACCTCGACGGCCTGATCGGGCCGTACCCCGAGCGCGCCGACCTCTACCGCGAGCGCTCGCCGATCCACTTCACCGAGCGGCTGCGCGCGCCGGCGATCCTCTTCCAGGGGCTCGAGGACGAGATCGTGCCGCCGAACCAGGCCGAGGAGATGGTCGCGGCGCTGGCCGCCAACGGCGTCCCCCACGCCTACCTCGCCTTCGCCGGCGAGCAGCACGGCTTCCGCCGCGCCGAGACCAAGATCCGCTGCCTGGAGGCCGAGCTCTACTTCTACGGCCGCATCCTCGGCTTCGAGCCCGCCGACGAGCTGGACCCGGTCCAGATCGACGGTTTGCCGGCGGCTTGAGCGCGGGTAGCTCGCCGCTGTGAGCGAACGAAGGGACCTGCGCCCCACCGGGGTCGAGCGCGACTCCGGCGCCTGGGCGACCCTGAAGCGCACGGCCTCCGAGTTCCAGGAGGACAACCTGACCGACTGGGCGGCCGCGCTCACCTACTACGCCCTGCTCTCGCTGTTCCCGGCGCTGATCGCGACGGTCTCCCTGCTCGGGCTGTTCGGCGACCCGACCTCGACCACCCGCAGCCTCACCGAGATCATCACCGAACTGGGGCCGGAATCGGCGGCGGAGACGTTCAAGGGGCCGATCGAATCGGTGACCGAGAACCGTGGCACCGCGGGCGTCGCCTTCTTCGCCGGGCTGGCGGTCGCGCTGTGGTCGGCGTCGGGCTACGTCGGCGCCTTCATGCGCGCCTCCAACGTGATCTACGAGACCCCGGAGGGGCGGCCGTTCTGGAAGCTGCGGCCGCTGCAGCTCGGCGTCACCCTGGCGATGATCCTGCTGCTGGTCGTGCTCGCGCTCGGCCTCGTCGCGACCGGGCCGGTGCTCGACGCGATCGCCGGGCCGGTCGGGCTCAGCGACACCGCGGTGACGGTCTGGAGCATCGCCAAGTGGCCGGTGATGGCGGCGATCTTCCTGCTCATGGTCGGGGTCCTCTACTACGCCTCGCCGAACGTGCGGCTGCGCGGCTTCCGCTGGGTCACCGCCGGCAGCCTGGTCGCGATCGTGGTCTGGATCGCCGCCTCGGCGCTGTTCGCCTTCTACGTCGGCAACTTCGGCTCCTACGACAAGACCTACGGCACGCTCGGCGGGCTGATCGCGCTGCTGGTCTGGTTCTGGATCAGCAACCTGGCGATCCTCTTCGGCCACCAGCTGAACGCGGAGCGCGAGCGCAGCATCGAGATCGAAGAGGGGCGGCCGCGGGCCGAGCGCGAGATCCAGCTCGAGCCGCGCGACGAGCCGAACCCGCCGAAGACCGCCTGATGGAGGCGAGCGAGACGGAGGTGGAGCGATGAAGAGCGTGCTGGTGACCGGGGCCTCGTCGGGGATCGGCCGGGCAACCGTGCGCGAGCTGGCCGGCCAGGGCTGGCAGGTGTTCGCCGGGGTGCGCGGCGAGGACGACATGCGGGCACTCGCCGCCGAGCCGGGCGAGGTCGTCCCGGTCGCGCTCGACGTCCGCGAGGAGGTTCAGATCGAGGCGGCGCGCGAGCAGGTCGCGGCGCTCGGCGGCGGGCTGCTCGACGGCCTCGTCAACAACGCCGGGATCGGGGTCGCGGGGCCGCTGGAGGCGCTGCCTCCGGAGCGGCTGCGGGAGATTCTCGACGTCAACGTGGTCGGCCAGGTCGCGGTCACCCGCGCCTTCCTGCCGCTGCTGCGGCGGGGCGGCGGACGGGTCGTCTTCGTCGGCTCGGTCGGCGGTCGCGTCGCCCTCCCCTTCGCCGCCCCCTACCACGCCTCGAAGTTCGCCCTGGAGGCGATCGCCGACTGCCTGCGGGCCGAGCTCGCCGGCCAGAACGTCGGCGTCGCCCTGGTCCAGCCGGGGCCGATCGCGACGCCGATCTGGGAGAAGTCGCGCGACCAGGTCGAGGAGCTGCGCGGCGGGCTCGAGGGCGAACAGCGCCAGCTCTACGACGAGCGCCTGCGCAAGTTCGGGCGCCAGCTCGAGGGCGCCAACGAGAAGGGCGTGGAGCCCGCCAAGGTCGCGGCGAAGATCGCCGACGCCCTTGGCGGCTCCGGGTCCCGCTACCCGGTCGGGCGCGGGGTGCGGACGCTGACCACGGTGCGCCCGCTACTGCCCGACTACGTCTACGACCGGCTCAGCTCGATTTTTTCGCGCTAGCTTTGGCGGCTTTTTTGGCGGCTTTTTTGGCCGCCGGTTTTTTGGCGCCGGTTTTTTTCGCGCTTGATTTTTTGGCGCTGCTTTTTTTCGCGCCGGAGCTTTTCGCGCTGCCTTTTTTGGTGGCTTTGACGGCGGCTTTTTTGCTGCTGGCTTTTTTCGCCGCGGCTTTTTTGGCGCTGCCTTTCGCAGCCGCTTTTTTCGCCGCCGGTTTCGCGCTGGCTTTTTTGGCGCTGCGTTTTTTCGCTTTCGAGGAGCCGCCGCGCTGGCCCCGCGGGACCTCCTCCTGGACTACCGCACCGGCGAGCTGCTTGATCTGGCCCTCGAGGAAGCGCGCCATCCGCTCCTCGTCTTTGCGGATCCCGCGCGCGATCTGCGCCGTCTCCTTGTCGCCGACCTTGGTCGCGAAGGTCTCCAGCGCCAGGTAGGTGGAGATCTCCTCCTGCTCGGCCACGTACTGCGACTTCGCGTTCTTCAGCATCTTCTCGGCCTCGCCGCTGCCGCGCACGGCGTGCAGCGGGGCCTTCACCGCGGCCGCCGCCTTGCCGACCACGGCCTGCACCGCGGTGCCGCCGCCGCCGAGCTTCTTGATCCGGCGCTCGAGCAGTTTCGCGTGGGCCTTCGTCTCTTTCAGGTGCTGCTTGAGCCGTTTCTGGTACGCCGGCTTGGTGGTGAGCAGGATGTCCGCCTGCAGCGAGGTCTCGAGCTCACGCTCGTTGCCGTAGGCCTCGTTCAGATACTGGACGAGCTTCGCGTCGCGCTCGTTCGGGTCGCTCATTGGGTGTGTTCTCCCTAGTGGTGGTTTGATCGCGGTTACCCCTGCTGGGAAGCCGCGAAACGACTGGTTTACAGGTGTCCGCGGGTCAGCTGACCACGCAGTTTTTCGACCCGCCCCGGGTCTCTCCTTTGGCGGGGAACGCGTGCGCCAGGGCCTGCGCGATCAACTGCGCGCGCGCGGCGTAGCCGGGCGAGGTGAAGTGGATCCCGTCTTCGATGAACCAGGCGTCTTTGACGTCCGAGGCCCAGTCGTAGACGCGCATGTTGGGGTACGAGTCGCAGGCGAGCACGAGTTCTTCGTCCCACTTTTCCATGTTTTCCTTCGAGTAGGGGTCGCCGGGCGGGACGATCGAGCGGACGTTGACCCACATCACCGGCTCGTCGCCGATGATCGCCATCATTTTGTCGATCCGTTCGCGCTCGCCGACGGTCGAGCCGGCGGCGACGTTGGCGGCCTCGTTGGTGCCCATCGCCAGCACCCAGCAGCCCTCGTAGCCTTCGGCCTTCCAGGCGGCGGCGACTTCCTGCGCGTTCGGTTCGCCTTCGAAGCGCTCTTCGATCGAGCGGGCGCCGGAGATCTCGAGGATCTCTTCTTTGCTGCCGACGTCTTCGTACTGGGCTTCGATCCGCTGGCCGGGGATCGGCAGGTAGTCGGGCGAGTTGAGGCCCTCCGAGGTCGAGTCGCCGATGTGGATCACTTTCTTGCAGGAGGTCTTGTCCGACCGGGCGGCCTGCACCGGGGTCAGCGGCGCTTTCTTCGCGGTCCCGCCCTTGACCGCTTCGGCGACCCGGGCGTCGGCGCCTTCGGGAGCCGAGTTGACGCCGGCCATCCCGAGCACGGCGGCGAAGAGGACCGCGACTGAGCCGATCAGGGCGGCGCGGCCCTGCGGCGAGAAGGTCGTCCAGCCCCAGCCGCGGGCGCGGCGGCGGGCGAAGAAGCGGCCGACCGCGCCGTGGCGGATCGGCTCCTCGATGAACTTCCAGGAGAGCGCCGAGATCGCGAAGATCGCGGCGACCTGGAGCAGCGCCCGCGGCACGCTCGGGCCCGGGTGGTCGCTGGGGTTGGTGAGCACGATCACCGGCGCGTGCCAGAGGTAGATCCCGTAGGAGCGCACGCCGACCCAGCGCAGCGGTTTGACCCCGAGCAGCACCCCGAGCCGGCAGGCCGGGTGGGTCGCCGCCATCAGCACCAGGATCACCGCCAGCGAGAGCAGCACGAAGCCGCCGCGGTAGAGGAAGGGCGAGAGTTCGCTGGTCCGCCAGATCATCAGCGCGATCACGACCAGGCCGAGCGCGCCGAGCCCGTCGAGCGTCTTGCGCGCCTGCGGGGTGATCTTGCGGCTCAGCCGGCGGCTCGGCCAGACCATCGCCAGGGCGGCGCCGAAGAGCAGCTCGAAGGCGCGGGTGTCGGTGCCGTAGTAGACCCGCGAGGGATCGGTGCCGGCCTTGTAGAGGACGGCCATCAGGATCGCCGAGATCAGGCCCAGGCCGAGCGTCCAGAGCGCCAGCTTCGGGCGCACGCCGCCGGGGTTCTCGCGATCGCGGATCACCTTGACGCCGAGGAAGAGCAGGAACGGCCAGACGATGTAGAACTGCTCCTCGACCGCCAGCGACCAGAGGTGGTTCATCGGGCCGGGCGCTTCGAAGCGGGCGAAGTAGGAGACGTCGCCGATGATCTGCTGCCAGTTGTTGACGTAGAAGATCGCCGAGACGACCGAGTCGCGGAACTGCTGGGTCTGGGCCGGGCCGAAGATCGTCACCCAGGCGAGGACGATCGCCAGCATCACGAACAGTGCCGGCAGCAGGCGGCGGGCGCGGGCGAGCCAGAAGCCGCCGAGCTTGATCTTGCCCTGGCGCGAGAGCTGGGCGAGCAGGATGTCGGTGATCAGGTAGCCGGAGAGGGTGAAGAAGATGCCGACCCCGAGCAGGCCGCCGGGGGCCCAGCCGAATTCGAGATGGAAGGCAATGACTGCCAGGACGGCTATCGCTCGCAGCCCGTCGAGCCCGGGCATGTAGCGCTGGTTGCGCTTGACTGGTTCGGGCATCGGGGCCGCAATGGTACGGACGCCGGGGGATGTGGGTATTGATCCTGTTACCGACGAACAGGAGAGCTCTCATGCACGCCAGCCCCCCACCCACCACCCTGCCCACCCGCCGCCTCGGCGACTCACCGCTGGAGGTGTCCGCGGTCGGTCTCGGCTGCAACAACTTCGGCCGCCGCCTCGACCTCGACGGGACCGCCGCCGTGCTCGACGCGGCGCTCGCCGCCGGGATCACCTTCTTCGACACCGCCGACATCTACGGCGGCGCCGGCGAGAGCGAGCGGCTGATGGGCGAGGCGCTCGAGGGGCGCCGCGACGAGTACCTGGTCGCGACCAAGTTCGGGATGCCGCTGTCGGAGGTCGAGGGGGCGCCGCGCGGCTCGCGCGACTACATCCGCTGGGCGGTCGAGAACTCGCTGAAGCGCCTGCGGGTCGACCGCATCGACCTCTACCAGTACCACGAGCCCGACGGGGAGACGCCGATCGAGGAGACGCTGAAGGCGCTCGACGAGCTGGTCCGCGAAGGGGTGGTGACCGCGATCGGGTGCTCGAACTTCAGCGCCGCCGAACTGGAGGAGGCGGACCGGCTCGCGCGCGAGCACGGGTGGGCGCGCTTCGTCAGCCTGCAGAACGAGTACAGCCTGCTGGTGCGCGGGATCGAGGCCGAGGTGGCGCCGGCCTGCGAGCGGCTCGGGGTCTCGATCCTGCCCTTCTACCCGCTGGCCAGCGGCCTCTTGACCGGCAAGTACCGGCGCGGCGAGCCGGCGCCGGCGGGGACGCGCCTGGCTGGTCGGGAGAGCGTCGGCGACGGCGAGGAGTTCGACGTCGTCGAGGGGCTGGAGGCGTACGGGCGCGAGCGCGGGCTCGGCCTGCTGGACGTCGCGATCGGCGGGCTGGCGGCGCAGCCGATGGTCGCCTCGGTGATCGCCGGCGCGACCCGCGCGGAGCAGGTGGCGGCGAACGTCGCCGCGCTCGCCTGGCAGCCGAGCGAGACCGACCTGCGCGAGCTCGACCGGGTGGCGCCGACGCCGCGGCGCTAGACAAACGTTTGCTGGGCTTGTCCGGACGCCGCCGGCGCTGGTAGGTTTCCGCGCCGTGAATACCCTCCGCATCACCCCCATCAGCAAGCGCGCCGTCGCGATCGCGACGCTGGCCCTGACCGCCCTGCTGGCGGCCCTGGCGCTGAGTGCGACCACCGCGCCGAAGGCAAACGCCGCCACGTGCCCGAGCTTCCGCGTCCTGCACGACGACCGGATCGGCCCCGCCGTGCTCCCCGCCGGCAGCTACACGATCACCACCTCGGCGACGCTGAGCTGCTCGCAGGCCTCGCAGTTCTTCACCCGCTTCCTGCAGGACTGGGACGGCAACCTCCCGGCCCCCTGGCGCGTGGTCGCCCAGGGCTCCGGCAAAGCGACCTTCAACCGCGGCGGCGCCTTCGGCTTCTCGGTCGCCCGCAGCGGCGGCGAAAACGAAGGCGGCCCGAGCCCGAGCGGTCGCCTCTGCGCGAGGCCGTTCACCGTCAACGCGGACAAGACGATCGGCCCGCTGGTCTTCGCCAAGGGCGAATATGTGATCTACCAGCCGCCGCGGACCGGGATCACCTGCCGCCGCGCCGCCGTCCTCTTCACCCGTTTCCTCGGCCAGATGGGCACCCGCCTCCCCTTCCCCTGGCGGCTGACCAACCAGACGGCGACCTTCTACAAGCCGGAAAACCCGACCCGCTCCGCCTTCCGGATCGAGCCGTCAAACGGCTGAGCTCCCGAGCGAACCGCTGTGCCGACCGGGCGCCCCGCAAGGGCGCCCGGTTCGGTTTTGGGGCTGGGCCGTCCGAGGCCGGGCTCACGTGGGGAGAAAAGGGTGCTTCGGAAGCGCGAGAGCCCCGACCACGAGTCTGCACTTAGGGGCGCTATGCGCCCCCTACAGCAGACTCGTGAGCCAACGGAAGGACACCACCGACCCCTCCGGCGGCAACCTCAGAAGCAGGCCGTCCCTAGGCCACCCCAACCAAGAGAGCGGGCCGGGGATGTCGAGGCCCCGACCCGCTCAGGAACTGAAATACACTTCTGGGATACTTGTATCCTAGCGACATGGCCTCCCCCTCCGTCATCCCCCTGGACCGTTACAAGCGCGACAAGTCGACGCCGACACGGGTGCAGGTCTACGCGGCGCTGCGGGACGCGATCGTGCGGGGTGAGCTGGAGCCGGGAAAGCGGCTCTCGGAGAACTCGCTGGCCGAGCGTCTCGGGGTCAGCAGGACGCCGATCCGCGAGGCGATCGGGCGGCTGCGGGAGGACCGGCTGGTCGACACGGTGCCGCAGCTGGGCACCTTCGTGGCGCGGATCAACCCGGTGGCGATCGCCGACGCGCAGTTCATCCGCGAGGCGCTGGAGTGCGCGGCGATCCGGCTCAGCGCGCAGGTCGCCGAAGAAGCGGACGTCGCCGAACTGGAGGAGAACCTGCACCAGCAGGAGCGCGCCCGCGAGACCGGCGACCGCGACACCTTCTACCTGCTCGACGACAGCTTCCACCACGCGCTCTGCGACCTCAGCGGCCACCTCTCCGTCTGGATCGTCAGCGAGCGCGCGAAGGCGCACCTGAACCGGATCCGGCGGCTCAGCCTCGGCATGCCGAGCTACCTCGACGAGATGGTCGCCGAGCACCGGCTGGTCCTCGACGCGGTCGCCGCCAACGACCCGGACCTCGCCGAGCGCCTGCTCCGCGAGCACCTGCGGACCGTCCTGCGCGAGGTCCCGCGGATGCGCGCAGAGCACCCGGACTACTTCGAAGGGCCCTAAGCGCCCACCGGACTCGCTCGCGCGCTAGGCGACGCGAGCGAGCTCGCGAGTGTCCGACTCGCGGCGGCGGTGCGACTCGAGGTCGGTGACGGTCCCCGGGGTTTCGCCGGAGATCGCGGCACGGATCGCGTCGAGGGCCTGGCTGTGGTCGAGGCCGCTCTCGGTGCCGACCGGCTTGCCGTCCTCGTATGAGGTGAAGGTCCAGCTCTTGTTCTTCATCTGAATCAGGTGCGCTTTCTTCGTGCTTTGCTTGCTTGTATACAAGTTTGCACCGAACGCGCGTTCGTTCTGTGGGCCGGCTCACATAAGAACCCGCGTGTGTCCGACGTCACAGTCCCGAGCGGGGCCGCGGGCCGGAAGCGCGCTAGCCCGGCTCGACCAGGGCGCCGTAGGCGTCGGGCCGGCGGGTGGTGAGGAAGGGAAACAGCTCGAGCCAGTCGCGGCGCTGGTCGAGGTCGAGGTCGGCGACGAGGACCGCCGGCTCCTCGCGCGGCGCTTCGACCAGGACGCGGCCGTAGGGGTCGGAGACGAAGGAGGAGCCGTAGAAGCTCAGCGGGGGCTCGGTGCCGGTGCGGTTGACGGCGACCATGAAGAGGCCGTTGGCGATCCCGTTGGCGACGATCACCCGCTGCCAGAGCGGCTGGGTGTCGAAGCCCGGGTGGTCGGGCTCGGAGCCGATCGCGGTCGGGTAGACGAGCAGCTCGGCGCCGGCGAGGCTGTAGGAGCGGGCGAGCTCGGGGAACCACTGGTCCCAGCAGGTCGGCAGGCCGAGCCGCGCCTGGTCGAGGTCGAGCACGGGATAGGGGTCGCCGGCGGCGGGGCCGGGGCGGAAGTAGCGGTCCTCGTGGTAGCCGGCGGTGACCGGGATGTGGAGCTTGCGGGTACGGGCACGCAGCTCGCCCTCCGGGCCGACCAGGATCGCGGTGTTGTAGCCGCGCGGGTCCTCCCCTCCCCCCTCGGCGCGCTCGAACAGCGAGGCGTGGACGTGGAGGCCGTGGCGGGCGGCGAGCTCGGCGGCGAAGCGGTGGGTCGGGCCGCCGGGCAGCGGCTCCGGCTCGATGCCGGCGGCGCCGGCGCCGGCCGGGTCGGCGGCGAAGTAACGGCTGAGGGTCAGCTCCTGCAGGCAGACCAGCCGGGCGCCCTCGGCGGCGGCGAGCGCGACGCCGGCGGCGAGCGCGGCCCGGTGCTGCTCGGGGTCCGGGTGCCAGCGCTCCTGGACGGCGGCGACCCGCAACGGCCGGCGCTCGGGCGGGCGGGTGCGGGCCGGCGAGTCGGGGATCTCGTAGGCGGTGAGCAGATCCACGCACCGACTGTAGGCGGTGGCTCACGCCGGGACCAGAAACGCCTGCGGCGGCGGGCGCCGTGGGCGACAATCGGAAGCGGTGAGCGCGACGCTCGACAGCACCCCCGCCGCCGACGGCTTCCGGATGCCGGCCGAGTTCGAGCTCCACGACGGCTGCTGGATGGCCTGGCCGGAGCGGACCGACAACTGGCGGCTCGGGGCGGCGCCGGCGCAGCGGGCCTACGCCGAGCTGGCAGCCGCGATCGCGGTCTCCGAGCCGGTCACGATGGCCGCCTCCGAGGCCCAGTTCGAGCACGCCCGGGCGCTGCTCCCGGACTCGGTGCGGGTGGTAGAGATCGCCGCCGACGACGCCTGGATCCGCGACACCGGCCCGACCTTCGTGGTCGACGCCCGCGGGCGGCGGCGCGGGGTCGACTGGCACTTCAACGCCTGGGGAGGGAGCCACGGCGGGCTCTACTCGCCCTGGGACCGCGACGAGCTGGTCGCCGCCAAGGTGCTGGAGATAGAGGGTGCCGACCGCTACCGGGCGCCGCTGGTGCTGGAGGGCGGCGCGATCCACGTCGACGGCGAGGGCACGGTCCTGACCACCGAGGAGTGCCTGCTCAACCGCAACCGCAACCCGGCGCTCTCGCGTGCGGAGATCGAGACGGCGCTGCTCGAGTACCTGGGGGCGGAGAAGGTCGTCTGGCTCGGCCGCGGCGTGCACGCGGACGAGACCGACGGCCACGTCGACAACCTCGCCTGCTTCGCCGCGCCGGCGCTCGTCCTGCTGACCTGGACCGACGACGAGTCCGACCCCCAGCACGCGATCTCGCGCGACGCTCGCGAGCGACTGGAAGCGGCGACCGACGCCCGCGGGCGCCCCTTCGAGGTCGTCCTCCTCCCCTCCCCCGGGCCGCTGCGGATGACCGAGGGGGAGGCGGCCGGCCTGGTGCCCCGCCCGGGCACGAAGCCACGCCGTGGCGGCGACCGGCTCGCCGCCTCCTACGCCAACCTCTACGTCGCCAACGACCGCGTCGTCTTCCCCCTGCTCGACCAGCGCACCGACGCCGAGGCGGCAGAGGTCCTGCGCGAGCGCTTCCCCGGCCGCGAGGTGGTCGGCGTCCCCGGCCGCGAGATCCTGCTCGGCGGCGGCAACGTCCACTGCGTGACCCAGCAGGTGCCGCGGGCACCGCACCGCTCGTAGCGCCCGGTCAAGCGGTCAGTGCGCGACGTTGAACTCGAGCGCGTGGATCTGGCTCTGGCCGTAGGAGCCGGTCTGAACCGGGCCGGCGGCGCTGACCAGGTCGCCGGGGCCGGGCAGCGGATCGGGGCGCAGGCCCTTGCGGACGTCGATCGCGGTGATGCCGGGCAGGCTGATGCTCTGGCTGTCGAGGAGGACGAAGTGGGCGTCGCCGTCGCCGTCGGGGTCGACCGCCTCGACGTAGAGGATGCGCCCCTCGGTCTCGGCGCACTCGGGCACCCCGGCGGGGCAGCGGGCGGCCTTCACGGTCGCGGGGCGCGGCTTCCGCGCGGCAGCTTCGTCGTGCGCCGCGCCGCCGGACTTGCCGCCGCCGCGCTCGGCCTTCGCTCCCCCACCGGCGCGGATGGGCGGGGGCACTTCGGAATCGGACTCGATCAGGCGCGCGGGGATGAAGTTCACCGCCAGCAGCAGGGCGACGCCGAGCGCTGCGACCACCAGCAGCCGCCCCCAGCGCACGGCTCAGTCCCTCTTCATCAGGTAGGTGAGGGCCAGGTAGAGAAGCGCGACGACGAGGGCGACCAGGATCGGCAGCCAGTGCGTGCTGAACAGGGCGACCGCGATCAGGCAGATCAGGAGGACGGCGGCGGGCCAGCGCAGTTTGTGGTCCCAGCCGTCGCCGTGAGTTGGGGGGTTTTGTGACATCGCTGGATTATCGGACAGGATGAGGCGCCGGCCTCCCGGCGCCCGCTCGAGGGCCGTGCACCCGGTCGACCCTGCGAATGTAACGTCAGACTTGGGGCTATGGGTGAGATCGCGACGATCGGCGTCTACGGGTTCGACCGCGACGCGTTCCTGGCGGCGCTGCGTGCGGCCGGGGTCGAGCTGCTGCTCGACGTGCGCCAGCGGCGCGGGGTGCGCGGCAGCGAGTACGCCTGGGCGAACGCGGCGCGCCTGCAGGCGGCGCTGGAGGAGGCGGGCATCGCCTACACCCACGTGAAGGAGCTGGCGCCGACCACCGAGATGCGCGAAGCCCAGTACCGCGAGGACGACCGCCGCGGCGAGGGCAAGCGCTCCCGCACCGAGCTGGCGCCCGAGTACGTGCGCCGCTACACCGAGCAGATCCTCGACCCGCTCGACCTCGCCCCGATCGTCAGGTGGATCGGCAAGAGCCGCGCCGCCCTGCTCTGCGTCGAGCGCGACCCCGAGGCCTGCCACCGCTCCCTGATCGCCGAGCGCCTGCGCCAGGACTGGGGCTTCAGCGTGCGCGACCTGCGTCCCGCGGGGTGATCAGGGCGACGGGGAGCGAGAGGCCGGCGTCGCGGCGCAAGGAGGCGATGCGGCGGCCGGGCTGGATGGCGGCGCGGACCTCGCTGACCCGCTCGGGGCCGAGGGCGGCGACGGTGGCGTCGAGGTCGGGTGCGAGCAGGGCGATGCCCCAGAAGAAGGCGGGACGGTCGGGCCCGCTCTTCGCGGCGATCTCCGCGGGCTCCTGGACCACCTCGAGGATCGTCGCCCCGAGCCGGAAGAACGCCTGCCGCGGCGCCCCCGCCGGCGTCGGCTCCTCGCGGATCCGGCGCAGGTCGAGGCCTACTGCCTCGAGCGCCGCGACCGTGCGCTCCAGCCGCGGCGTGATCGCGACCACGTGGTCGACCCCGGTGACGCCGTTGGGGTGGGACGAAGGCTCGCTCGTGGGCTCGCCGCCGGCGAGCGTCGTCGGCAGACCGTCGAGCTGATCGAGCTCACTCTCCCCCACGCCGCGCAGCGACCACCCCACGAGCCCCTTCCCCGCCTCCGGCCCGCCGGCGCGCACCCGCACCTCCCCCAGCGCCACCGCCTCCCCGTCCAGCGCAAAGCCAAGCTTCGCCCACGCCTGCGGCGTGTCCCCCACCAAGATCTCGTCGACCGTCGCCCCCACGGGCGAACCGTATCCCGCCCGGGTCAGGCCTGCGGTTCCTTCAGCCTCGTCTTCGAGACCTTCGCCAGCTTCGCTTTCAGGCGCAGGAATTCGCGCTCCTGCAGCTCGGAGCGTTTGAAGCCCGAGGCGCAGAGGTTTTCCGTCTCCTCCGGGTCTTCCTCGAGGTCGTACATCTCCCATTCGGGCGGGGTCGGTTTCTTCGGTTCGACCGCGTAGTACTTGGCGAGCTTCCAGCGCCGCTCGCGGATGCTGACGATGTGGTTGGCGCCGCGCGGGTAGGGGCCTTTCTTCTGGCCGGACTGGACGTCGTCGTAGGTGAAGACGACGTAGTCCTGCACCGGCTTCGCCTTCGGCTGCAGGACCAGCTTCGAGTAGTCCCTGCCCTGCCAGCGCGAGCGCGCCGCCTTCGGCGTCGCCGCGAGGCTGGCCAGGGTCGGCAGGAAGTCGACGTGGGAGACCAGCGCGTCGGTGGTCTGCGGCTTCGGGAACAGCTTCGGGTTCGAGTAGACGAGCGGCACCCGCGTCGCCTCCTCGTAGAAGTTGAAGTTCTTCTGCCGCATGCCGCCGTGGGTGAGGCCCATCTCGCCGTGGTCGGCGGTGCGGATGATCAGGGTGTCGTCGTAGAGGCCGGTCTCTTCGAGTTTGTTCAGCACGTTGACGACGTAGTTGTCCGAGGAGCGGATCAGGTTGCCGTAGAAGTTGAGGTACTGCGCCATCTGCTTGGCGTTTTCCGGTTTGCCGGTGAGGTTGAAGATGTTGCGGAACTGGGCCTGCACCTTCGGCTTGGTCGAGAGGTCTTCCAGCGCCGTCTTCGGCGGCTTCATCTCGCCTTCCAGCCAGGAGTCGTCGTAGCCGGCTTCTTCGAAGGTCTTGCTCGGGTAGAAGAGGACGTCGTGCGGGTTGACCAGCGAGATCACCATGAAGAACGGCTGATCTTTGGCCGCGGCTGAGCTCAGGTACTGCATCACGCCCTCGTCGCCGGCCTCGACCGAGCCGGTCGATTCCATGAACCGCCCGTCGTTGTCGGGGTTGCCGCCGCCCGCCTCGGGCACCGTCTGGTTGGCGCCGGCGTCCGGCGGGTTCCAGCGGGTGAAGCCGTATTCGAGCAGGTCCTTCGGCACCGCTTCACCGAGCGTCGCCGGCTTCGAGCAGTGCCACTTGCCCTTGTAGACGACGTTGTAGCCGGCCGCCCGCATCACCGTCCCGATGTTGCCCATCTGAGGTGGCTTCGGCATCTCCACCTGCAGCGGGTATTCCGGGTACGGCATGTCTTCCTCGAGCGTGTACTTGACCCCGTGCTGGGCCGGGAAGAAGCCGGTCATGAAGGTCGAGCGGGCCGGCGAGCACATGCAGGCGTTGGTGAAGGCGCGTTCGAAGCTGAGCCCGTGCTGGCGCAGGCGGCGCATCCCCGGCAGGTTGCGGCGCAGCCAGTTCGGCGGGAAGTGCTGGATCGCCCGTTCCTGGTCGGTGAGGATGAGCACGATGTTCATCCCGGAGACGTCCTTGCGGCCGCCCTTGGCGGCGGCGACGGCGCGCTCGACCCCGCTGCCGGCGATCGCCGCGGCGGCCGCGGCGGCGGCGCCGCTGCCGATCAGCTGCTTGCGGGTCAGGCCCTGGCGCTCGGACTCGGTCATCGGTTCCTCCTGAAGACGTCGACTGCGTTGCTTTCGAAGGCGGTTGCGTAGAGGTGGCGGCCGTCCGGGCTGAGCGCCACCGAGCTGACCCCGGTCAGCGCGCGGGCGCGCGTGCAGCCCTGCACCTGCTTGCGGGCGACGCAGCCGGCGGCGCCGGGCAGCTGGCGCACGGCGCCCTGTTCGTTGCGGCCGAGCACGTCGATCGCGCCGGTCCGGAAGGAGGCGACGTAGACGTTGCGTCCGTCGGGGGCGACCGCAATCCCCTCCGGCCCGGAGAGGGCACGGCCGAACGAGCAGCCGGCCGAGCGCAGGAAGACGAGGCAGGCGCTGGTCTTTTCCTTCTGGGCGAGCGCGCCGCTGCCGGGCGTGCGGTCGAAGGCGGTGACGCTGTTGGAGAGGAGCGAGGTGACGTAGACGCTGGCGCCCGCGGAGTCGAGCGCGACCGCGTTGGCGCCGCCGATCTCCCGCCCGGTGGTGCAGCCGCTCAGCGGCGCGTCGGAGATGCAGGCGTTCGGAGCGGGCAGCTGGGCGAGCGCGCCGGTCGCCGGGTCGCGGTAGAGCTCGGTCAGCGCGTTGGAGGCCGCGGCGGCGGCGTAGACGCTGGCGCCGTCGGGGCTGACCGCCAGGCCCTCGATCGATTTCAGCCCTATCCCGGTCGCGCAGCCGGCGGTCGCCTCGGCGATGCAGCCGGCGGTCCCGGCGAGCTGGGTCAGCGCCCCGCTCCCGGGGTCGCGCGAGAAGGCGACGACGGCGCTGCCGAAGAAGGCGCCGGCGTAGACGTTCTTGCCGTCGGGGCTGACCGCGACCACGTCGGGGCCGACCAGGCCGGTGGCGGGAGCGCAGGGGACCGGCAGCGGGATCCCGGTGGCGCAGGTCGCCCCCGGGATCGGCGCCAGCGCCCCGGTCTTCGGGTTGCGCCTGAAGCTCAGCAGCGTGCTGCTGTTGCGGGCGGTCGCGTAGACGTTGCGGCCGTCGGGGCTGACCGCGACCGAGTTCGGCCCGTCGAAGGCGACGACCTTCGCGCAGCCGGCCCTGCCTTTGGCGGCGATGCAGCCGGCCTTGCCTTTCGGCTGCTTAAGCGCGCCGGTCTTCGGGTTGCGGACGAAGGTCGCGATCGCGTCGCTGGTCGCGGAGGCGACGTAGACGTTGCGGCCGTCGGGGCTGACCGCGACCGCCTGCGAGCCCATGAACGGCCCGGGTCCTTTCAGCGCCCGCGCGACCCCGCAGGTCCCCGCTTTGAGCGAGCGGTCGACGATGCAGCCCGCCTTGCCCGGCAGCTGGGTCAGCGTGCCCGGCTTCGGCTTGCCGCCTTTGACCGTGGCGGGCGCCGCCGGCGCGAAGGCCAGCAGCGCGACCAGGACCGTGAGGCCCGCGAGCAGCGATCGCCGGGTCACTCGGCTCAGCCCTTCTTGCCCGGCTTGAGGTTGCCGACAACGCCGATCCGCATCCCCAGCCACGGGTAGGTCGCGGTGAAGAACGAGTTGTCCTGCGGCTGCAGGCCGACCGCGGTGATCCAGAGCTGGTAGGAGGGCGAGTTGGGGACGCCGCCGTGCAGGCGGCGCCAGACCCGTTTGCCCTTCACGCCGAACGGCGGCGGCGTGATCGTGTCGGTCCACTCGACCGCGTTGCCGCCCTGGTCGAGCGTTCCCCAGGGCGAGGTGGCCAGCGCCGTGCCGACCGTGCCGAGGCTGCCGGCGAAGGCTTTGCCGTAGGCCTGCGGTTCGATCCCGAACGGGTTGGCGGTCGCGCAGGCTTCCGCCGACTGGTTGGTCGGGCACCAGTAGGGCGGCGGCAGCGGCGGTTCGAGCTGGTGGAAGATCGCGACGTAGCCGGCGCCGGGGTTGGTGACGTTGCCGTTGCTCGGGTCGAGCGTCGCCGGGATCGGCCCGTCGGCCATCCCGCCGCCGATGTAGCCGGGGTTGGTCGGGTACTTCCAGTAGCTGTAGCTGCCGCCGCCGGTCGGGTCGTAGTAGGCGGCCTTGATCCACTCGTCCTGGCTCGGGATCACGAACCCGGCTGCGGCCTGGCGGGTCGTCTTCGGGTTGCTCATCTCGTACATCCCGCGCTCGGTCCGCGGCGAGAGGCGAACCCGGTAGGTGACGTACTTGAAGTTGCCGGCGCTGCTTTCTTCCTTGTTCAGCAGCTTGCCGTTGAAGAGCGAGTTGGCGAAGCGGGCGGAGCGCAGGAAGTTGGCGAAGCCGTAGGGCTTGTTCGCCCATTCGGGCGCGGCCAGCGAGTAGTGCTTGCCGGGCTTGGCCTTGCGCTTGAAGTTGATCTGGCCGAAGCGGGGCCAGGCCTTGCCGCTCTCGGTGTGGCTGTAGAGGCGGCGCTTGTTGGTCCCCTGCGGGTCCACCGTGTTGAGGAAGGCGACGTACTGTTCGACCGTCACCTCGAGCTGGCCGATCCCGTAGCGGTAGTCGACCGAGCCGACGTCCATGCACTTCGGCGCGCGCGGCTTTTCCGGGTTCGGCGGCGGCGCCGCGGAGCAGCGCCCGTACATTTCGTCTTTGAAGGGGATGATCCCGACCGAGGGGTTGCCCGGCGAGCCGACTTCGACCGTCTTGAAGGTCAGCACGGCCGGCTTCGTGGCCTGGGCGGCGGGTGCCAGCGCGAGCGCCAGGGCAAACGCGAACCCGACGAGCAGAAGAGCGCTGCGGCCCCTCGGGTGCCTCGTTGCGGCGAGCTTCATCGGTCCTCCAAATCCATATTGCATTTCGGATCGAGGACCTTAATAAATCCATACGACGTATAGATGGAGTTAGCCTTTTCGGCCATGTCCAAGGATCAGGGGTCAGCCAGCCAAGGCGCAGTCGGGGCCGCCGTGGGTCGCGAGGAAGCCCGTCTGCCCGAGCCGCCGACGCAGTCGCGCGGGGTCGAGAAGCGCGATCGCCTCTACGCCGCGGCGCTCGTCCGCTTCGAGCGCGAAGGCGTCACAGAGACCCGCGTGGAGGACGTGATCGCCGACGCCGGGGTCAGCTGGGCAACCTTCTTCCGCTACTTCCCGCGCAAGGAGGACGTCCTGGTCGAAGCGATCGCGCGCCACTTCCGCGCCCGCGCCGAGCTCGCCAAGCGCGACTCCGGCGACCGCCGCAAGCGGGTCCGCAAGACGATCGAGCGCTTCCTGATCGACGTCCTCAGCGCCGACCAGCTCTCCCAGCCGCTGCACAACCAGGCCTTCATCGAGGTCTTCTCCCGCCCCACCCGCTTCGCCGCCCTGGTCGACAACGGCAGCCCCTTCCCGCTGATCGGCCTGGTCGCCGAGCTGCTCGCCGAGGGCCAGCGCCGCGGCGAGGTCAGCCCGGACGTCAACACCGGCCTCGCCGCCCTCACCGTCAGCGCCGGCGCGATGTTCCCCGCGGTGCAGGCCGCCGCCGCGGGCGCCGAACCCGGCCTCAGCATCGGCCCGGCCCTCGACCTCCTCTGGTCCGGGATCGGCGGCTGACCAGGCTTCAGGCGCCGAGGGCGCGGGCGATCACCATCTGCTGGACCTCGTCGGTGCCCTCGCC
>CAYXFL010000031.1:1301-33133 GCA_964464285.1 uncultured Conexibacteraceae bacterium | reverse complement strand
CCGCCCTGCTCTCCTCGCACGGGGGGCGATGATCTCCGAGTCGGAGGTGCCGCGGAAGTCGATCCCGCGCCCCTTCAGCTCACTCCACAGCTCGACCGCGTTGGTCAGGTTGCCGTTGTGGGCGAGCGCCACCTCGCGGCCGTCGTCGCGCCAGATCGGCTGCGCGTTCTCCCACGAGCCGCCGCCGGTGGTCGAGTAGCGCACGTGGCCGATCGCCATGTCGCCCTCCAGCGCCCGCAGCTTCTCCTCGTCGAAGACCTGGGAGACGAGGCCGGCGTCGCGCAGGGTGGTGATGTGGCCGCCCTCGCAGGTCGCGATCCCGGCCGACTCCTGGCCGCGGTGCTGGAGCGCGTAGAGGCTGAAGTAGGCGAGCCGGGCGACGTCGTGGCCGGGTGCGAATACGCCGAACACGCCGCATTCGTCGTGCGGCCCATCGCGGTCGATCGCAAACCGCTCGTCGGGAGTCAAAAGCGCGTATTCCTCGTGGGATGGAGAGACGGACGCGCAGGCAGGAAGCTGCCTACCTGCGCAGGGTAGCAGCGCCGCGCACCGTCGCTACCCGTCTCCGACTCTCGCTATTTGCGGCCCTACGCGGGTAGCAGCACCGCTTCGGTGCGCTCGCCGATCCGCAGGCCGAAGCGGTCGAGCAGGCCCGGCACGGTCTCCGGCTGCATCTCCAGGCCGTAGCGGTCGTTGAGGGCTGCCATGTCGTCGGGGTTCGCCGCGATCGCGCCGCCGAGGGCGTCGAGCTCGCGGAAGAAGTGCTCGAAGCCGGCGGGGGCGATGATCTCGAGGATCCGGCAGGTCTGTTCACCGGCGTTCCAGAAGGTGTGCCACTCGTCGCGCGGCTTGAAGACGAGATCGCCCGGGCCCGCCTCGACCACCTCGTCGCCGAGCAGCGCGCCCATCCGGCCCTCGAGCACGAAGCTGTACTCGTCCTCGCGGTTGTGCTTGTGCAGGGGCGCCGCCAGGGCGTGCGGGGGCAGCGGGTGTTCGACCAGGGAGAAGTCGCCGCCCGCGTCCTCGCCGTCGATCATCCAGCGCACCCCGATGCTGCCGAGGAACCCAGCCGTGCCGTCGTTGGGGCCAATCACCGTTGCCATCGTTACCTCTCTTTCATTGGACAGTAGTGTCGCGCGAAAGAACGTAGCGCCGTCCAGCCGATCTGTCAATATTGGTCGTACACCTATGTCCGACGGAAAACGCGAATACAGGATGAAGCGCCGCGCCGAGCAGGAGGCGCAGACCCGCCGGCGGATCACCGAAAGCGCGGTCGAGCTGCACGGCACCCTCGGCCCAGCGCGGACCTCGATGAGCGCCGTCGCCGAGCGCGCCGGGGTGCGCCGCTCGACCCTCTATCGCCACTTCCCCGACGACGAGGCGCTGCTCGGTGCCTGCTCCGCTCACTGGGCCGAGCGCAACCCGCCCCCCGACGTCGATGCCTGGGCCCGCGTCGCCGATCCCGACGAGCGCCTCGACCTCGCCCTCGGAGAGCTCTACGCCTACTACGGGCGCAACGCCGAGATGCTCGACCGGCTGCTCCGCGATATGCCGATCGTCCCCAGGGTCGCCGAGCTGATGGCACCGTTCGGGGCGCTGCTGGCGTCGGCCACTGACGTCCTCATGCGCGGCAGGGGCCTGCGCGGCAACGCCGCCAAGCGCACCCGCGCCGCGCTCGGCCACGCCCTCGCCTTCCGCACCTGGCAGGACCTCACCGTCGCCCAGGGCCTCGACGACGCCCAGGCCGCCGAGCTGATGGCGACGCTCGTTGCCGTACCGCCTAGCGGCTCCATCTAGAATCTCCTGATTAATCAACTAATCAGGAGGTATTGCTATGAAGGCGCGAATTCTCATAGTGCTCGCCCTCGCCTGCGTGTCGATGTCGGCACTTGCGACGGGGGCGTCGGCTTCGCAGTTGAAAGCCGAAAAATATCCCGCGAAAGTCACGGGTGGGACCGGCGATCTGACATTTACCTTCGAAGAATCGCTGTACACAAAATGCTCGGGCGACTTCTATGCCGATCTCGCTGCTCCGACTGAAGCGCTCACAGCCAGCTCGGTGTTCCAGGGTTGCGTGTTCTGGGGCCTGATCACCTCGATCGAAATGAACGGCTGCCACTGGCAGTTCGACACCGGAGCTGGCGGCGGCGACCAGTTCGCCGGCACGATGGGCATCCTCTGCCCGACGGGCAAAGGGATCAGAGCCGCGGGGGCGGGATGCGAAATCCTCATCCCCACGCAGACCGGCCTCGGCCCCGTCAGCTACGAAAACCTCACAACGGCGACGCCTAAACCTAAGGTCACAGCGACGGTTTCCGCTACCGGGGTTACCTACAACCGGGTGAAAGACGGCCTGTTCTGTCCGCTCAGCGGCACCGGCTCGGTGAGCGACGGCACGCTCTCCCTTACCGCGATCTTCTCCGCCCAGGAAAAAGAAGGGGCGAAAAGCCCGGTCGGGCTCAAAGTCGAATAGCCCTTCCAGTTCTCGTCGGCGGCTGGCGGGCTAGGATCACCGCCGATGCACGCACGGGTTCGTAAAGGATCAGACCGCCGGCCGGCCGTGCTTCTGCTCGCGCTGGCCGCGGTCGCCGTGCTCGCCGCGTCGCTGGCCGCCGCGGCGCCGGCGGCGGTGAAGCTCAGCGTGGTCAAGTCGAAGCCCTCGGCGGTTGCCGCCGGCAACGAGGAATCGGTCTTCACCTTCGAGGGCTACGAGTGGGTCGAATGCCGTGGCTCCGACCGGGCGCTGACGATCGGCTGGACCGACGTGCGCGCCCCGATGGCGCTGCTCTACTCCCACACCTGGGACAGCGACGGCAACCTCGGCCTCGGCCTCACCCGGCCGGCCAAGGCGACCAGGGTGCGCGGCGTGGTCGTCTGCGCGAAGGGCGGCTTCAAGGCCTCGTCCGAGAGCGCCAGCGGCACCGTCAAGTGCGCGGCGAACCAGCTCGCGCTCGGCATCCCGATCGACGGTGGCCCGCTGCTCTCCTCGCCGGTCGCCTCGGTGCCGGCGGGCAAGCGCGCCTGGCGGACCAGCGGCCAGGGCGACTCGGCGCGCGCGAAGGCGATCTGCGTCGCCGCCTCCGCCTTCAAGCAGGTGAAGCTGGTCAAGCGCACGGCGAGCTTCAAGCAGGGCGCGGCGACCGCCGTCGTGAAGGCGAGCTGCGCCGCCGGCGCCCGGCCGATCAGCTGGGGCTTCGAGGCCGGGACCCTGCCGAGCAACGAGTTCCGCCGGCCCGGCAGCACCGAAGGGATGACCGTGCCCTACGTCGCCTCCTCGCTGCCCAGCGGCGGCCGCGGCTGGGCGCTGAGCTTCCGCACCCCGGACGGCGCGGCGGCGAAGACCAGCGCCGCGCTCGCCCTGCACCTGGTCTGCGCGAAGCCCTCTTAGCCTGAGTCAGCGGCGCTGCTTGCGGCCCGGCAGCTTGACCGTGGAGGCGCTTTCGCTTGCCGCCCCGGCGAGGTCGGTGACGCGAATCGTCACCCGCATTCGCAGCGCCTTCCGCGGTGGCAGCGTGGCCAGCCTGCGCTTCACCGCCTTGGGCAGGGCGAGGCGGAAGGTCTGGGGCACGTTCGCCGCCATCTGGAGCGGGGCTCCGGCGGTCGTCATCACGGTCGTGATCCGCGTACCCGGCGATTTGCCGCGTGGCACCGTCTTGTTCCAGGCCGTCCGCCCGGAGACTTCGACCTGAGCCGGGCCGTTCACCTGCACGTCGACCAGCACCGCGCGCTTGCGGACCGTCGCCTTGCGGCCGGTCAGAACGGCCGGTGGGCAGGGCGTCTGCAGGGCCGCGACCCGCGGGCAGCCGTCCTGGCTCTCGTCCCCGTAGCCGTCCCCGTCGACGTCGGGCTCGACCCAGGCGAGGACCGGGACGCCGATGTCGGAGCTTTTGAATTTGCGGGTCTCGCCGACCGCCCAGGGCCCCGCGACCCAGCCGCCGATGTGCCCGGGGGTGAGGTCGCAGTAGAGCGTCTCGGTCGGGCCGCGCAACCCGATGTGGGCGTATTCGGGGACCGGGATCCGGGTCGCGAACTCGTTGCTGCCGTCGACCAGGGTCTCGACCGCGCTGGCGCCGACCAGCTGGTCTTCCTGCATCTCGATCTGCTTGAGCGCGACCAGCTGCTGCTGGATCGGGCCGATCCCCGGTGCGACCTGGGCGCGCCAGCGGGTGATCACTTTCGCCCCTTCCGGCGGCACCAGCGGCGGCAGCTCGGGGTAGGTGAGGCCGTTGTTGACCACGATCGTCGTCCAGTCGGCTTCGGCTTTGTTGCCGACGCAGCGATCGCCCAGTTCCTGCGCGGCGCCCGCTCCGGGAGCGGTCAGCAGGCAGAGCGCGGCGAGCGCGCCGAGGGTCGCGAGGGGCTTGCGCATGCGAGCACCCTAAAACCTGCCGAGCGCTCTTGTTGCGCCGCGCGCGCGGTCAGGCGCTGAGCGGCCCGTCACTCGCCGAGCCGCTCGCCGCTCTCAGGGTCGAAGAGGTGGAGCTTCGCGGTGTCGGCCCAGAGCTTCGCGGTTTGGCCGCGGCGCACCTTGCTGGTCGGTTCGAGGCGGGCGACCAGCTGCTCCTGGCCCTCGCGCACTTCCGGCACGCCGGTCTCCTCGAGCCGTTCTTCGACCAGTTCGGCGAGCTGGTCGGAGTGGACCCCGGGCGACTCGACGTGGAAGTAGACGAAGAGGTCGGAGCCGAGCGACTCGACCAGGTCGATCTCGGCCTCGAAGGTGACGCCGCGCTCGCTCGGCAGGTCGCCGACCAGCTCGGCGTCCTCGAAGTTCTCCGGCCGCAGCCCGGCGATCACCGGGCCGTCCTCGACGCCGCGCCCCTCCTCGCCGAGCTCGGCCTCGCCGATCGGCAGCTTCACCGTGCCGCCGGAGACCTCGGCGGGCATGAAGTTCATCGCCGGCGAGCCGATGAAGCCGGCGACGAAGAGGTTGACCGGGTGCTCGTAGAGCTCGGCCGGGGTGCCGACCTGCTGCAGCACGCCCGCCCGCATCACCGCGACCCGGTCGCCGAGCGTCATCGCCTCGGTCTGGTCGTGGGTCACGTAGACCGTGGTCGTCTCCAGCTTCGACTGCAGTTTCGCCACCTCGGTGCGCATCTGCACGCGCAGCTTCGCGTCGAGGTTGGAGAGCGGCTCGTCCATCAGGAACGCCTTCGGGTCGCGCACGATCGCCCGCCCCATCGCGACCCGCTGGCGCTGGCCGCCGGAGAGGTTGGCGGGCCGGCGGTCGAGGTGCTGGGTGAGGTCGAGCGTCTGCGCCGCGTCCTCGACCTTGCGGTTGATCTCGTCCTTGTCGGTACCGGCCAGCTTCAGCGCGAAGCCCATGTTCTCGCGCACCGTCATGTGCGGGTAGAGCGCGTAGTTCTGGAACACCATCGCGATGTCGCGGTCCTTCGGCGAGCGTTCGTTGACGGTCTCGCCGCCGATCTTCAGCTCGCCGCTGGAGATGTCCTCGAGCCCGGCGATCATCCGCAGCGCCGTCGACTTGCCGCAGCCCGAGGGGCCGACGAGGATCATGAACTCGCCGTCCTCGATCGAGAGCTCCATCTCTTTGACGGCTTCGAAGCCGTCCGGGAACACTTTCGAGACGCGGTCGAGGACTATCTCTGCCATTTCTGCTGCTCCTTATCCCTTGACGGCGCCGGCGGTGAGACCGGCGACGATTCGGCGCTGGAAGAAGAGGACGAAGACGATGATCGGGATCGTCACCACCACCGCGGCGGCGGCGATCGATCCGGTCGGCTGGGTGAACGAGGACTCGCCGGTGAAGAACGCGAGCGCGGCGGGGACGGTGCGCGAGGCGTCCGAGGAGGTCAGCGAGATCGCGAACAGGAAGTCGTTCCAGGCGAAGATGAAGACGAGGATCGCGGCGGTGAAGACGCCGGGCGCGGCGAGCGGCACGATCACCTTGCGGAAGGCCTGGAACGGGGTCGCCCCGTCGACCGCGGCGGCCTGCTCGAGGTCCCAGGGGATCTCGCGGAAGAAGGCGACGAGGACGTAGATCGCCAGCGGCAGGGAGAAGGTGAGGTAGGGGATGATCAGCCCCGGCCAGGTGTCGTAGAGGCCGAGCGAGCGCCACATGTCGAACAGCGGCCCGACGGTCGAGATCGGCGGGAACATCGCGATCGCCAGCGCCCCGGCGAGGATCAGCCGCTTGCCGGGGAACTCGAGCCGGGCGATCGCGTAGGCGGTGAAGGAGGCGAGCACGATCGAGATCACGGTGGTGATCAGGGCGATCCCGATCGAGTTGATCAGCGGCTTGATGAAGGGGCTCTCGTCGATCCCGCCTTCGAACAGGCTCTTGTAGTTGTCGAGCGAGAATTCGGTCGGGATGAAGCTCTGGTCGGTGATCGCTTCCGGCGGCTTCAGCGAGAGCGAGATCAGCCAGACCACCGGGATCAGCGCGAACAGCAGCACCAGCACGATGCCGACGCTCCAGAGCGCGTACTCGCGGCTGCCGCGCTCCATCAGCCCGGCCTCCCTTCCTCAAGCTTGGCGCCGAAGCCGCGCACGAAGAGGAACGCGATCAGGAAGACGCAGATGAAGATCAGCACCGAGACCGCCGAGCCGAGCCCGAGGTTGAGCCGCGAGATCAGCTGGTTGTAGCCGAGGATCGAGACCGATTCGGTGTCCTGGGCACCGCGGGTCATGATGAAGATCGTGTCGAAGACGCGGAAGGCGTCGAGGGTGCGGAAGAGCAGGGCGACGAGGATCGCCGGCTTCATCAGCGGCAGCGTGATCCGGGTGAAGCGCTGCCAGGCGCTGGCGCCGTCGACCCGTGCCGCCTCGTAGAGCTGGCCGTCGATCGTGACCAGGCCGGCGAGCAGCAGCAGCGCCATGAACGGGGTCGTCTTCCAGACCTCGGCCATGATGATCACGGCGAAGGAGCTGAAGCGGTCGCCGAACCAGTCCATTTCGTCGCTGATCAGCGGCAGGTTGTTGACGAAGCCGGTGTCGGGCGCGAAGGCGAACTGCCAGGCGAAGGCGGCGACCACGGTGATGATCCCGTAGGGGATCAGGACCGAGGTGCGGATCACCCCGCGGCCAAAGATCGCCCGGTGCATGACCAGCGCGATCGCCATCCCCAGCACCAGCTCGATCGCCACCGTGGTGACCATCAGGAAGGCGGTGTTGAAGAGGTCCTGCCACCAGAGGTCCGAGCTCAGCACCGAGGCGTAGTTGTCGAGCCCGACGAAGCCGCTCTCGTCGGGGAAGCGGAGGTCGATCTGCTGGACCGAGAGCGCGATCGCGTAGCCGATCGGGTACGCCGTGACCGCGAGCATCGCCAGCACCGCCGGCGCGCAGAGCAGCCAGCCGAGTTTGCGTTCCGAGCGGGTCCGCGAGCTCACAGCAGCCCTTCCCGCTTGACCGCGTCTTCGAGCTTCGACTTCAGTTCGTCGTAGATCGGTTCGGTGTCTTCGGGGTCGATCTTGTTCGGCGGGTGCAGGGTGCGCTGGACCGCCAGCGAGACGTCCTGGTAGGCCGGGGTGGTCGGCCGCGGCCCGGCCGCTTCGATCGACTCCTTGACCAGCTGCGCAAAGCCGGGATACGCCTTCTGCACGGCTTTTTCGCCGTAGAGGTCAGCCCGGGAGGGCGGCAGTCCGTCGAGCTCGACGGCGGTCTCCTGGCTGGCTTTGTCGGCCAGGCAGGCGGCTGCCTGGAAGGCGACGTCCTTGTTGTCCGAGAAGGCGCTGACCGCGAGGTTGAAGCCGCCCAGCGGCGGCTTGCTCGCGGTCCCGGGGACGACCTCCGGGAAGCGCGCCGCGCCCATCTCCTTGCCGATTTCCGGCGCTTCGGACTGGGCGCTCGCGTAGGCGAAGGTGTAGTTGGTCATGAACGCCGATTCGCCCGCCTCGAAGCCGAGCCGGGCGCTGTCCTCGTCGGAGGTCGAGAGGTTGGTCGGCGCCGCCGACGAGCTGGCCAGCCGCCCGATCACCGCCAGCGCTTTTTCGGTCGGGCCCTGTTCGAGGTCGACTTCTTCGGGGCCGGAGAGGATTTCGGTCCCGGCGCTCTCGATCAGCGCGTTGACCCAGACCATGTAGCCCTCGTAGCGGTTGGCCTGGACCTGGATCGTGCCGGCATCGCCGCGGCCGAGCCGTTCGGCTTCTTCGATCATCTCGTCCCAGGTCTGCGGCGGCTCCTTGACCAGGTCTTCGCGGTACCAGAGCAGCTGCGTGTTGGTGTTGAACGGCGCCGCGTAGAGCTTGCCTTCGAAGGAGGCGGTCTCGATCACGTTGCCGAACACGTTTTCGGTGACCTCCGCCTTCTGCGGTCCGGTCCACTCCTCGACCCAGCCGGCGTTGGCGAACTCGCCGGTCCAGATCACGTCCATCCCGACGATGTCGATCGAGGGGTCCGAGGCGCCGAGCCGGCGGACCAGCTGTTCGCGCTGCTGGCTCGCGTCGGTGGGCAGGAATTCCGGCGTGATCGAGTACTTGCCGTTCGACTCTTCGCTGCAGCGCTTGGCGTTTTCCTCGATCGTCCCGCCCGGCTGGATCGCGACGAAGAAGGTCAGATCGCGCGGGCCGGTCGATCCCTCCGAGTCGCCGCCGCAGGCGCTGAGCGCCGCCGTCGCGGCAGCCACAAGAACGAGGCAGACGAGGCCCTTGCGCACCGCGCGGGATGTCATGACTCCTCCTCCATGACGAAGCCTCCGGCCCCGCGAGCAAAGGTTTACGGAGGCGCCCTTAGGTGATGCCCGGAGCCGCCGCTTCTAAACCGCCGCGGCGCCTATCGAGTTACTCCCGCCCGTGGGGGAGTAACTCGATAGCGGTGGATCTAGTGTGTGGTTTCGAGCAGGGACTCGAGCGAACGCTGCAGTCCGGCGACCGCGCTCTTCAGCGGCGCCTCGTCGCCGGCGGCGCGAGCGCGGATCAGGGCGCCCTCGATGGTGGAGACGACGAGCCCGGCGAAGGCTGTCGCGTCCTTGGCGGAGACGCCTTCGGCGCGCAGCGCCTTGGCGATCGGCGCTTCCCAGCTCTTGAAGGCGGCGGTCGCGGCGGCGGCCAGGGCCGGGTCTTCGGGGCGGGCGAGGGCGGCGGCGGCGACCGGGCAGCCGAGTCGCTCCGGGTGGTCCTTGGCGTGGCGGCGGAAGAAGTCGCCGAACATCTGGAGGGTCGCGGCGACGCCGCGCTCGGCCAGCGCCCGTTCCAGCGTCGCCCGGATCTCGGCGCCCTCGAGTTCGGCCGCCTCGACCGCGAGCTGCGTCTTGCCGCCGGGGAAGTGGTGGTAGATCGAGCCGCGTGGCGCTTCGCCGACCGCGGCGACGTCGCGCAGCTCCATGCCCGCGTAGCCCTTCTCTGCGAGCAGCCGCCGGGCGCCGTTGAGCAGCCGCTCGCGGCCGTCGCGGCGCTTCGGTTCGATCGCCTGCGCGTCTGCGATTCGCGTTATGCCCACGGACATAGTATAGTCGCGCCCCCGATGTATGACCGTGGTCATAGAGCCGCCGTAGCGGTCGCCTGTGCCGGCGCCTTCGTCGCCTTCCTCGACACGACGATCGTCAACATCGCCTTCCCCGACATCGCCGCCTCGTTCCCGGAGGCGAGTCGCGGCTTGCTCTCCTGGGTGCTCGACGGCTACTTCGTGGTGATCGCGGCGCTGCTGGTCCCGGCCGGCGGGCTCGCCGACCGCTTCGGCCACCGCCGCGTCTTCATGCTCGGCGTCGCCTGGTTCACCGTCGCCAGCCTGCTCTGCGCTGTCGCGCCCTCGCTGGAGCTGCTGATCGCCTTCCGCGTCCTGCAGGGAGTCGGGGCGGCGCTGATCGCACCCGCCTCGCTGGCGATCGTGCTCGACAGCTTCCCGGTCGAGCGCCGTGCCACCGGCGTCGGCCTCTGGGGCGCCGCGGCGGCGGCCGCGGCCGCGGTCGGCCCGACCCTCGGCGGGGCGCTGGTCGAGCTCAGCGACTGGCGGCTCGTCTTCCTCGTCAACCTGCCGCTCGGCGCCGCGATCCTGCTCGCCGGTCGGCGCAGCCTGCCGCAGCCGCGGACCCTCGACAGCCGCCTGCCCGACCTGCCCGGCGCCGGCCTGCTGGCGCTCGGCCTCGCGGTCCTCACCCTCGGGATCGTCGAGGGCAACGAGTGGGGCTGGGGGTCCGCCGGCGTGCTCGCCTGCTTCGCCGCCGCGGCGGCCCTGCTCGCCGCGGTCGCCGCGCGCAGCCGCAGCCACCCGCGCCCGATCGTCGAACCGCAGCTCTTCCGCCACCGCTCCTTCGCGCTCGGCAACCTCGGCACGATCCTCTTCGCCGCCGCCTTCTTCTCGCTGATCCTCGGCAACGTCCTCTTCCTCACCTCGGTCTGGGGCTACACCGTGCTGCTGGCCGGGCTGGCGACCCTGCCGGGGCCGCTGATGTCGACCGTCGTCGCCGGGCCCGCCGGCCGCCTCGCCGACCGCTTCGGCCACCGCGCCGTGATCGTCCCCGGCACCCTCGTCTTCGCCGCCGGGGTGATGGTCCTGCGCTCGGCCGGCGCCGAGCCCGACTGGTTCGGCGTCTGGCTGCCCGGCGCCCTGCTCACCGGCATCGGCATCGGCCTCGCCTTCCCGACCCTCGGCGCCGCCGCGGTCCGCGACGTCCCGGTCGACCGCTTCGCCACCGCCAGTGCCGTCAACGCCGCCTTCCGCCAGGTCGGCGCCGTGCTCGGCACCGCGATCCTGGTCGCGATCGTCGGCGAGCCCGGCTCGCTCGCCGACGCGCTCAGCGTCTCCGACGCCGGCTACCTGTTCGCCGCCGTCTCGGCGCTCGCCGCAGGAGCCAGCGCGCTGGCTTTGCGGGGACGTCTGGTTCCGGCAGGCGAGGCGAAGCCCGTCTCGACCTGATCCGTCCCCGGATCAGCCGACCGCCGGCAGCCCGTCGATGCTGACCGCGTTCCGTTCGGCCTTGTAGGTCTCGAGCGCGTCGGCGCCGCCGACGCGCAGCTTCTTGCGCGCGCTCAGCTCGAGGTGGTCGCGCTCTTTCTCGTAGCTCATCAGCGGTACGCCGTAACCGCAGGAGTCGGCGATGCGGCTGACCTCGACGACGATCACCGCGCGGCGCGCCTCCGCCACCGGGGAGCCTTCGAATCCGGCTCGCTCGACGAGCTCGTCGTACTCCGGCTCGCCGGCCAGCACGACCCGTCCCTGCCCATGCAGCCGCAGGATGCGCGGCGGCCCCTCGAAGGCGCAGAGCATCACCACGACCCGCCCGTTCTCACGCAGGTGCGCGATCGTCTCCGCTCCGCTGCCGACCAGGTCGAGGTATGCGACCGTGTGCTCGTCGAGCACCCGGAGCGTCTCGATCGGCCCCTTCGGCGAGACGTTGACGTGCCCGTCCGCCGCCAGCGGAGACGTGCCGACGAAGTACATCCGCTGCCGCTCGATCCAATCTCGGAGCGGCGCTTCGATGCCGTCGAAGACCTTGCCCATGCGGCCGAATCTACCAGCGCGGGCGGGAGCTCTAGGCGACCGTTTCGGCCTTGGCGTCCAGCGAGCGCCAGGCGCTCTCGGCGTCGGCGAGGCCGACGATCAGGCTGCGGTCGCCGGCGGCGATCTCGATCTTGGTGCCACCGACCTCGCCGATCGGGACGGCGCCGAGCTCGAGCAGGGCGGCGCGGTTGCCGCTGAGCAGGAAGCCGCCGCTGCCCTCGCCGAACAGGGCCTCCTCGGGGGAGCAGCCGCGGTCGCG
Organism: uncultured Conexibacteraceae bacterium; assembly: GCA_964464285.1. Lineage (GTDB taxonomy): Bacteria > Actinomycetota > Thermoleophilia > Solirubrobacterales > 70-9 > VAYN01. The sequence goes on along the minus strand of CAYXFL010000031.1, from coordinate 21,480 downwards.
CAGGGGCTGCAGGTCGACGCGGCAGCCGCGCCCGCCGGCGATCGCCATCTCGGCGAGGGCGCAGGCGAGGCCGCCGTCGCTGACGTCGTGGGCGGCGGAGACGAGGCCGCCGCGGACCGCGTCGCGGACCTGCGCGCAGGCGGCGGCGACCGCGGGGAGGTCGGGCTGGGCCAGGCCCATCGCCAGCTCGCCGCGCTGCTTGGCCAGCTCCGAGCCGGCCAGGGTGGGGGCGAAGGGGCCGAGCAGGCCGATCGCGCCGCCCTCGCCGGCGAAGGCGCTGCCGGCGACCTCGTGCGGGTCGGGCAGCTCGCCGACCAGCGCCACCACCGGGGTCGGGTAGATCGGGCCGTCGGGGCCCTCGTTGTAGAGCGAGACGTTGCCGCCGACGACCGGGACGCCGAGCGCGTTGCAGGCGTCGGCGAGGCCGCTGACCGCGCGGTCGAGCTGCCAGGCGGTGGTCGGCTTCTCCGGGTTGCCGAAGTTGAGGCAGTTGGTCAGGCCGAGCGGCTCGGCGCCGACGCAGGCGAGGTTCTGGGCGCACTCGAGCACCGCCTCGATCGTGCCCGCGTAGGGGTCGCAGGCGACCCGGCGGCCGTTGCCGTCGATCGAGACCGCGATCGCGTTGTCGGCCTCGGGCAGGTTGAGCACCGCGGCGTCGGCGCTCTCCGGCCGGCGCACGGTGCGCGAGCCGACCAGGCAGTCGTACTGCTCGTGGACCCAGCGCTTGGAGGCGATGCTGGGGGCGGCGAGCAGCGCCAGCAGCTCGTCCTCGGCGGCGAGGCCCCGCGCCAGCGTCTCCCGGTTGCCGTAGATCCAGCCCTCCGGCTCGGCCGGCTCGAGGTCATACAGCGGGCAGCCGTCGACCAGCGCCTCGACCGGCATCTCCCCGACCACGTCGTCGCCGCGCAGGATCCGGATCTGGCCCGTGTCGGTGACCACGCCGATCTCCGCCGAGCCGGTCTGCCATTTCTCGCAGATTGCCCGCACCGCCTCGACCTTGGCCGGCTCGACCACCGCCAGCATCCGCTCCTGGGACTCGGAGACCATGATCTCGAAGGGCTCCATGTCGGCCTCGCGCAGCGGCACCTTGGCGACGTCGATGTCGATCCCGACCCCGCCGGCCGAGGCCATCTCGCCGGCCGAGGAGGTGAGCCCGGCGGCGCCGAGGTCCTGCAGCGAGACCAGCAGGCCCGCGCCGAGCAGCTCAAGGCAGCACTCGAGCACCTTCGACTCCTCGAACGGGTCGCCGATCTGGACCGTCGGCCGCTTGTCCGCGTCGCCCTCGCCGAGCTCGGCCGAGGCGAGCACGCTGGCGCCGCCGATCCCGTCGCGCCCGGTCGAGGCGCCCATCAGCACGACCCGGTTGCCGACCCCGGCGGCGGCGGCGCGGACCATCTCCGCGGTCGGCGCGATCCCCACGCACATCGCGTTGACCAGGCAGTTGTGCTCGTAGGGCTCCTCGAAGTAGACCTCGCCGCCGACCGTGGCGACGCCGATCGAGTTGCCGTAGTGGCCGATCCCGCGCACGGCGCCGTCGAGCAGGTGGCGCGAGCGGGCCGAGTCGAGCTCGCCGAAGCGCAGCGAGTTGAGCAGCGCGATCGGCCGCGCGCCGATCGCGAAGACGTCGCGCATGATCCCGCCGATCCCGGTCGCCGCGCCCTCGAACGGTTCGACCGCGCTCGGGTGGTTGTGGGACTCGACCTTGAAGGCGACCGCGTAGCCGTTGCCGACGTCGACCGCGCCGGCGTTCTCGCCCGGCCCCATCACCACCCGCTCGCCCTCGGTCGGCAGCCGCCGCAGCAGTTTGCGCGAGTGCTTGTAGGCGCAGTGCTCGGACCAGAGCAGGCTGAACATCGCCAGCTCGACGTCGCCCGGCTCGCGACCCAGCTTCTCCATGATCAGGCCGTACTCGTAGTCGGTCAGGCCGAGCTCGCGGTATTTCGGCGTCGGCTCGCTCACCGCGCCAGCTCCGCCAGCCGCTGGAAAATTCGCAGCCCGTCGGTCGACCCGTTGAGCGGCTCGACCGCGTGCTCGGGGTGGGGCATCAGGCCGAGCACGTTGCCGCGCTCGTTGGTCACCCCGGCGATGTCGCGCAGCGAGCCGTTCGGGTTCTGGCCGGGCGCGTAGCGGTAGGCGATCTGCCCCTTCGCTTCCATCTCGTCGAGCATGTCCTCGGGCGCGTAGTAGCGGCCTTCGCCGTGCTTGGCCGGGATCGAGAGCGTCTCCTCGCCGTCGACCAGGTCGACCTGGCGGCAGACGAAACGCAGGTTCTCGTTGCGCAGCAGCGCCCCCGGCAGCAGGCCCGCCTCGCAGAGCACCTGGAACCCGTTGCAGATCCCCAGCACCGGGGCGCCCGCGGCGGCCTTCTCGGCGACCGCCTCCAGCGCCGGCGAGAAGCGGGCGACGGCGCCGGCCCGCAGATAGTCGCCGTAGGAGAATCCGCCGGGGACGACGACGCCGCCGACGTCGGAGAGGTCGCGCTCTTCGTGCCAGACCAGGCGCGCGTTGCCGCTGGCGATCGTGCAGGCGAGCAGCGCGTCGCGCTCGTCGCAGGAACCGGGGAACTGGACGACTCCCCAGATCACAGGGTCTGGATCTCGTAGTCCTCGATCAGGGGGTTGGCGAGCAGCTTCTCGCAGAGCTCGGCCAGCCGCTCGGCATCCTCGGCTTCGAGCTCGACCATGCGGCCGACCCGCACGTGCTCGATGCCCTCGAACCCGAGCGCCGGCAGCGCCCGCTCGACCGCCTTGCCCTGGGGGTCGAGGATCCCCTCCTTGGGCCGGATCAGGACGCGGGCCTTCAAAAGCTCGACTCGGTGATCCGCTCGAACGCCTCGACGTATTTGCCGCGGGTCTGCTCGACCACGTCGGCGGGCAGCTCCGGCGCCGGCGGGGATTTGTCCCAGCCCTGGGCGCTGGCCCAGTCGCGCACGAACTGCTTGTCGAAGGAGGGAGGGGTGGCGCCGGGCGCGTAGCTGTCGGCGGGCCAGAAGCGCGAGGAGTCGGGGGTGAGGACCTCGTCGCCGAGCACGATCTCGGCGCCGGCGTGGCTGCCGAACTCGAACTTGGTGTCGGCGAGGACGATCCCGCGCTCGGCCGCGTGCTCGGCGCCGCGCAGGTAGACCTCGATCGAGATCCGCCGCAGCTCTTCCATCAGCGCCCGGTCGCCGACGATCTCGGCGGCGCGGTCGAAGTCGACGTTCTCGTCGTGGTCGCCGACCTCGGCCTTGGTCGCCGGGGTGAAGATCGGCTCCGGCAGCTTGTCGGACTCGACCAGGCCGCTGGGCAGCTCGATCCCGCAGACCGCGCCGGACTCCTTGTATTCCTTCCAGCCGGAGCCGGAGAGGTAGCCGCGGACCACGCACTCGACCGGGAACATCTGCAGCCGCTTGACCCGCATGCCGCGTTCGGCGGCGTCCTCGGGCACGTCCTCGGAGATGAAGTGGTTGGGCACGATGTCCCCGGTCAGCCCGAACCAGAAGACCGACATCCGGTTGAGCACCTTGCCCTTGTCGGTGACCGGCGTCGGCATCACCACGTCGTAGATCGAGATCCGGTCCGAGGCGACCATCAGCAGGTCGTCCTCCCACTCGTAGATCTCGCGCACCTTGCCGGAGGAGAGAAGCTTCAGATCGGCGACCGAGGCGGGCACGGGGGCGATGCTAGCTACTGCGGCCGATGTGCCGCCCCTCGCCTCGCGTGCAAACCTATGCAGCGGATGCTGCCACCCGGTCCGAACAACAGCTCGCTGGTGCAGACCATGCGCTGGGCCTTCCGGCCGCTGCCCTTCATGGCCGAGAACCGGCGCCGCTACGGCGACTCGTTCAGCGTCAGGTTCCTCGGCTTCGAGCGGCCGATGGTGCTGATTTCCGACCCGGCCGCGATCAAGGCTCTATATACGGAGCGCGCGCACGGGATGCCGCCGGGGCGCAACATCATCCTCGAGCCGATCGTCGGTTCGCGCTCCCTGCTGATTCAGGAAGGGGCCGAACACCTCTCGCGCCGCAAGCTGATGCTGCCGCCCTTCCACGGCGAGCGGATGCGCTCCTACGAGGCGGTGGTCGAGGAGGTCGTCGCCGCCGAGATCGACTCCTGGCCGATCGGCCGCGAGTTCCCGGTCCACGCGCGGATGCAGGCGATCACCCTGGAGGTGATCCTGCGCGCCGTCTTCGGGGTCTCCCAGGGCCCGCGCCTGGACCGGCTGCGGGGGATGCTGGAGACGGTGCTGCAGGAAACGGCGGCGCCGACCCGGCAGCTGATCGGCCTGGCCACGCGGCGCTTCGGGGGCGGGCCCTGGGCGCGCTTCGAGGGCAAGCTGCGCGAGGTCGACGAGCTGCTCTACGCCGAGATCCGCGAGCACCGCGCCCGCGGCGGGCTGGAGGAGCGCGACGACATCCTCTCGATGCTCATGCTGGCCGAGTTCGAGGACGGCGGCGCGATGGGCGACGAGGAGCTGCGCGACCAGCTGATGACCCTGCTGCTGGCCGGCCACGAGACGACCGCGACCGCGCTCGCCTGGACCTTCGACCTGCTGCTGCGCCATCCGGCCGCGGTCGGGCGGCTGCGCGACTCGCTGGCGGCGGGGGAGGACGAGTACCTGCGGGCGACGATCTCCGAGTCGCTGCGGCTGCGCCCGGTGATCCCGCTGGCCGGCCGCCGCCTCGCCACCGAGCTCCTCGCCGACGGCCTCACGCTGCCGGCCGGGACCGACGTGACGCCGGCGATCTGGCTCACCCACACCCGCGCCGACCTCTACCCGGAGCCGTTCGCCTTCCGCCCCGAGCGCTTTCTCGAGAGTCCGCCGGACACCTACGGCTGGATCCCGTTCGGCGGCGGCATCCGCCGCTGCATCGGCGCCGCCTTCGCCGAGTTCGAGATGCGGATCGTGCTGGCCGAGGTGCTGGGCCGCTGCGAGCTGCGCAAGGCGAGCCCGGAGCCGGAGCAGACCGGCCGCCGCAACATCACGCTTTCGCCGCGCGGCGGGACCCCGGTCGTGGTCGAGTCGCGCGAGCCCGCGCGCGAGCGCCGGCCCGTCACGGTTTAGGCGCGAAAACGGCTCAGAGATTTCGCGTTAAGCGCGTCACCCGTCGCAACTTTCTGTCTACAGTCCTGCCATCATGGATTTGATGACCGAGGAGAGGCCAACCTGGACCGACGAGCGGCTCGACGACCTGAGCGGGAAAGTCGCTGACGGTTTCGAGCGGACCGATCGTCGCATCGACGAATCCGCCCGGGAACTCCGAGGCGAGATCCACGAATCCGCGCGAGAACTCCGAGGGGAGATCCAGGAATCCGCGCGAGAACTCCGAGGGGAGATCCAGGAGTTGCGGGTCGAAATGAACGCGAGGTTCGACAAGCAGGACGCCCGCTTGGAAGACCGGTTCGCAAGGCAGGACGCACAGTTCGAAAACCTGCACGCCCGGATGGAACGCTTCCAGCAAACGCTGATCATCTTCTGCGGCGCGACGATCTCTGCCCTCATCGCCGCCTTGGCAGCCGCCTTGCTCGCGTTGATCGCGGCTTAGGCCGCCCCGCGGGAGTGCGGGTGCTCCTTTGCCCAGCGGGCGATCGCGGCGGAGCCGGAGATCACCTCGCTGTCGTCGAGCACCAGGATCGGCACCTCGTTGGTGCCGCTCAGCTTCTTGATCTCGGTCCGGTCGGCGCTGCGCGTGCGCCAGGTCCAGGGCATCAGCCGGTAGCCGCCGACCGTCTTCAGCTCGTAGTCGTAGCCAGCCGCGTCGAGCGCCTTGCCGGCTTTCGCGCACGGGTGCGCGAAGCCCGGCCCCATCTTCTTGGTCCCGCAGGTGTAGAGGATCATCGCCTGGAGGGTAGCCGCTCGCGGGAGAACCAGAGCCCGAGCAGGACCAGCCAGGTACCGAAGAGGATCTGCGCGGAGCGCTGCAGCACTCCCTTCACCGCGTCGACGTCCCCGCTCACATAAGCGAGCCCGGTCACCGCCGTCAGCAGCAGCCAAGCCGCCCCGATCGCCAGCATCACCCGCCCCGCCCCCCGGGGGCGGAGGGCGAGGCCGAGGAGCAGGAAGGCGAGGATCGTGGCGACGATTTCGCCGCCGGTGGCGAGCGCGTGGATCACGTCGAGCGGGTCCTCGGCCAGCGAGCAGCTCGGTTCGATCCCTTCCGGGCAGCTGAGCGGCGCCGCGCCGGCGATCGCGACGAAGGCGCCGGCGGCGATCAGCGCGACCAGCCCCTGCCGCAGCATCCGCCCCCTCGGTTCGGGTGGTCGCCATTTCTTTCGGTAGGCGGAAGAAATGGCGACCACCCGGCGGAGGAGGAGGGCGAAGGCGGCGACCGCGAGGCCGGAGAGGATCGCGAGCAGCTGGAAGCGCCAGCCGCTCGGCTCGGTGCGGGTCGCGATGTCGCTGATCCAGGAGCGGGGCGTGTCGGCGCGGTCGGCCAGCCACCATTCGAGGACCCAGTAGTTGCTGAGCAGCGCGGCGCCGAGACCGGCGAGCGCGGTGGACCGATGGCGGATCACGGACCGCTCACCCTAAAAGGAGCCGGTGCGGTGAGGAAGAATCCCGCCGCATGAGCGCCAAGGGCAAGGAGGGCGGCAACCTCGAAGCGATGCTGGTCACCGCCGAACGGGATCGCGGCCGCCTCAACTCCTCCGCGCTCGGCCCGTTCAGCCTCACCCTGCTGGGGATCGCCAGCGTGGTCGGTGCGGGGATCTTCGCGGTCACCGGCGAGGCCGCCGCCGAGCACGCCGGGCCGGCGGTCGTGATCTCGTTCATCCTCGCCGGGATCGTCGCCGGGCTGACCGCGCTCTGCTACGCCGAGCTCGCCTCGATGATCCCGGCCGCGGGCAGCACCTACTCCTACGCCTTCGCCGCCTTCGGCTCGTTCATCGGCTGGTTCATCGGCTGGGACCTGCTGCTCGAGTACCTGTTCGCCGCCTCGACCGTCGCGGTTAGCTGGTCGGCCTACTTCGTCGACCTGCTCGGCTCGGTCGGGATCCACTTCCCCGAGGAGCTCGCCAAGCCGCCGCTCGGCGACGACCCCGGGATCGTCAACCTGCCGGCGCTGGCGGTCATGCTGCTCACCTCCGGGGCGCTCTGGCTCGGCACCCGCGAGTCGGCGATCGCCAACAACCTGATGGTCCTGCTCAAGCTCAGCATCCTCGCGCTGCTGGTCGCGGTCGGCGGCTTCTACGTGATCTCCGCCAACTATGAGCCCTTCATCCCGACCGCCGGCGGCGGCTTCGGCGACTTCGGCTGGAGCGGGGTGCTGCGCGGCGCCGGCGTCGTCTTCTTCGCCTACATCGGCTTCGACGCGGTCGCGACCGCCGCCGCGGAGGCGCGCAACCCGCGCCGCACGGTGCCGATCGGGCTGCTCGGCACGGTCCTGATCGCGACCGCGATCTACGTCGCGGTGGGAGCGGTGCTGGTCGGCATGGTCAACTACCGCGAACTCGGCGTCGGCGACCCGATCGCGGTCGCGCTCGAAGCCGGCGGCCGCGACCTCGACTGGCTGCTGAAGCTGACCGACGTGGCCGCCGTGGTCGGCCTCGCCTCGACCGTGCTCGTCACCCTCTACGGCCAGACCAGGATCTTCATGCGGATGTCCGAGGACGGGATGCTGCCGCCCGCCTTCGGCCGGGTCGACCCGAAGACCAAGACCCCGCAGTTCGCGATCGTGCTCAGCGCCGTGGTCGGCGGCGTCGTCGCCGGCCTCGTCCCACTCTCGATCCTCGGCGAACTGATCTCGATCGGCACCCTGCTCGCCTTCATCATCGTCTCCGCCGGCGTCGTCCACCTGCGCCGCACCCGCCCGGACCTGCACCGCCCGTTCCGGGTCCCGGCGCTGCCGCTGGTCGCCGGCACCGCGATCGTCGCCTCGCTGGCGCTGATGGCGACCCTGCCCGGGGACACCTGGATCCGGCTTGCGGTCTGGACCGCGCTCGGGCTGGCGATCTACTTCATGTACGCGCGCCAGCACAGCGGCGAGAAACTGGAAGCGGTGCTGGCCGGCCAGGCCGCGCCCGCCGAGGGGGAGGCGGGCGGGTGAGCTTCCAGCCGTTCAACAAAGCCCCCCGCAACGCCGACGTCGGCACCCTGCACACGACCTTCTTCGTCACCGCGATCACGACGGTCCTCTGCATCCGCACGCAGCTCTGGCTGACCCACTATCCGCAGCTGGGCGGCGGCGGCCTCCACATCGCCCACCTGCTCTGGGGCGGCCTCTTCATGGTGATCGCGATCGCGATCCTGCTCAGCCTGCTCGGCCGCCGCGCCCGCCAGGTCGCCGCGCTCGTCGCCGGCGTCGGCTTCGGCTTCTTCATCGACGAGCTCGGCAAGTTCATCACCTCCGACAACAACTACTTCTTCAAGCCGGCGGCGGGGATCATCTACCTGATCTTCGTCCTCCTCTTCCTCGCCTCGCGCGCCTTCCAGAAGCACCGCGGACTCAACGAGGGCGAGCTGGTGCGCAACGCGATCGAGCTGGTCGGCGAAGCGACCACTGCCGGCACGGTCGCGGAGGAGAACCGCAACCGGGCGCTCGCCCTGCTCGCCGACGTCTCGCCCTCCAACCCGCTGCGCGAGCCGCTCACCGCGCTGGTCGAGGAGGTCGACACCCGGCCCGACCCGAACCCGCCCTGGTACCGGCGCAGCGCCGACTGGTGCTCGGCCCGCTACCTGGAGTGGACCGAGCGCCGCTGGTTCCACGAGGTCGTGATCGCGGTCTTCGCGCTCTGGGCGCTGGGCTCGGTCCTCGCCCTGGCCGGCCTCGTCTTCGGTGGCTTCAGCATCGCCGCCGCCCACCACGGCTTTCTCACCGACTCGATCAAGCACATGGCCTTCGTCAACTGGGCCAGTGTCGCCTCGACCCTGGTTTCGACCGTGTTCCTGGTGATCGCGCTGGAGCGGCTGCTCCGCCACGACCGCCTCGACGCCTACGAATGGCTGACCCGGGCGCTGCTCGTCTCGATCTTCATCACCCGCGTCTTCTCCTTCGTCGAGTCGCAGTTCGGCGCCGTCTTCGGCCTCGCCGTCGACGTACTGCTGCTGGTCTCGGTGCGGCTGATGGCTAAGCAGGAGGAACGTCGCCTGCGCCAGCAGGCTGCTCCGCCTCCACCCGCTGGCGCAGCGGCGCCTCCAGCACCCGGCTGAGCACCGGCACGTCGAGGAAGCCCTCGACGCTGGCATAGAGCATCGCCACCCGCGGCAGGTCGGAGACGTCGTCGATCACGATCGAGCGCGGCACCCACTCGGGGTCGAACTTCTGGTTGAAGTCGCGCAGGCTCTGGATCTGGAAGAACGGGTTGAGGCCCTTCGCCATCAGCCGCTGGACTTTGCCGGAGAGGCCCTCGCCTTCGGCGCTGTCGAGCAGCCGGCCCCAGGCGGCGAAGTTGAGCGAGAGCCGCTTGAAGCCGCGCGAGCCGAGCGCCAGCGCCGCCTCGGCGATCAGGAACTCGGTCAGCCCGTTGGTCGAGTCGGGGCGGCGGCGCATCAGGTCGAGCGAGTAGCCCGGCTCGGAGCCGTAGACGGGGACGAAGCGCAGGAAGCCGGCGACCCGGCCGCCGCGCTCTTTGGCGATCGCGATCACGAAGTCCGGGTTGGTGCCCTCGACTTCCTCGCCCAGCTCCATCGTGAAGCCGCGCTCGGGCGAGCCGTCGCGCCACTCGGCGCTGATCTCGTTGAGCTCGTCGATCAGCTCGCGGCTGGCCTCGGTCTCGGCGATCAGCTCGAAGTCGTGGCTCTGGGAGACGTGCTTGACCGCGGTCCGCGCCGCCTTCATCTCGCCGCCCTCGAGCGTGAACCGGTCGGGGTGGACGATCGCCTCGTCGCCGAGGTAGAGCGCGTGCATGCCGCGCTTTTTGTAGAGCTCGGCGTCGGCCTCGCGCACGGCGAAGAAGGCGACCCGCCAGCCGCGCTCGGCGCAGAAGGCGAGGAACTCGTCGACCGTGCGGGCGGTGTCCGCGGGCGGCCCGATCGGGTCGGCGGCGACCATCGCCGTCCCGCGCACGTAGAGGTAGGCGATCAGCGACTGCCCGTCGGAGGAGAAGAAGTAGCTCTTGTCGCGGCGCAGGGCGAAGTAGTCGAGCGTGTCGTCGCCCCAGCGGCGCACGATCTCCTCGGCCCGGCGGCGGCGCTCGGCGCTCGGCGGCTCGGCCTGGACGAAGGTGCGCAGCAGCAGGTAGAGGAAGGTCAGCAGCCCGACCACGCCGAGCATGATCAGGGTGATTTCGAAGAAGTCGGCGAACGCCTTGCGGCTGAACTCGTAGGGGCCGTCGAGCCCGATCAGGCCCTTGTAGGCGGTTTCGACGTTGCCCCAGAAGGTCAGGCCCGGCTCGATCCGGGCGCGCTCGGCGAACAGCGTGATCGAGGTGAAGACGAAGACGCCGAGCAGGTAGATCGGGACGAAGAGCTCGGCCTGGCGCAGCGAGCCGGGGTCGCCCTGGGCGCGGAAGTCGTCGCGGAACCAGATCAGCGCCCCGAGCATCGCGGCCGAGAGGACCACCGAGATCGGGTCGGGGCCGCGGACCAGGTGGACGAGCGCGGCGGCGGCGAAGAGCAGCACGGCGACCGCCCAGGCGCGCCGCTTGCCGCGGCTGAGCCCGCGGGCGACGGCGATGATCCCGAGCCCGATCGCGACCGAGGCGATCAGCCCGGCGGTGCGGCCCTGCTGCTCGACGAAGCCGAAGTGGGCGAGGTCGAAGCGGAAGGAGGTCGCCGTCGGCAGCAGCGAGAAGATCGCGACGAGCACGCTCAGCCAGGCGAGGGGGCGCAGCGCGCGGCGACGGTTCAGAGAGGACGAGGTCGGTACCCCCTCTGAAATCGCGCTATCGCGCTGAGTGATTTCAGAGGGGGTACCGACCTCGTCCGCGGCAGTCTCCGATGCTGCGAAGTCGCTGGCTGACGGTGCGTTTGCGGAAGCAGTTGCGGCCGAGCCGTCGGCGCCCTCCTGGCCTTCCGGGCGCAGGGTCGGGAAGAGGATCACGTCGCGGATCGCCTCGGCGCCGGAGATCAGCATCACCAGCCGGTCCATCCCGATCCCGAGCCCGCCGGTCGGCGGCAGCCCGTACTCGAGCGCCTTCACGTAGTCGTCGTCGACCGGTTCGCCCTCCTCGTCGCCGCCCGCCTGCAGGTCGGCCTCGGTCTGGAACCGTTCGGCCTGGTCGACCGGGTCGTTGAGCTCGCTGTAGGCGTTGGCGAGCTCGCGGCCGGCGACGACCAGCTCGAAGCGCTCGGTCAGTTCGGGGTCGTCGCGGTGGGCGCGGGCCAGCGGCGAGACTTCGCGCGGGTGGTCCATCACGAAGGTCGGTTCGATCAGCTTCGCCTCGGAGCTCGAGTCGTAGACCTCGCTCATGATTTTCCCCGAGCCCCAGACGTCGAGGTACTCGACCCCGCGCTCGTCGGCGATCCTGCGCGCCTCCTCGACCGGCATCGACGGGTGCATCTCGACCCCGGCGTTCTCCTTGATCAGCTCGGCCATCGTCGCCCGCCGCCAGGGCGGCTTGAGGTCGACGTCCCGGCCGTTGATCTGCACCACCGTGGTCCCGATCGCCTCCTCGCAGGCGGTCGCGATGATCGCCTCGGTGAGGTCCATCATGTCGTGGTAGTCGCCAAACGCCTGGTAGGCCTCGAGCAGGGTGAACTCGGGGTTGTGGCGGGTGTCGAGGCCCTCGTTGCGGAACACGCGGCCGATCTCGAAGACCCGGTTCATGCCGCCGACGATCAGCCGCTTGAGCGGCAGCTCGAGCGCGATCCGCAGCGTCATGTCGATGTTGAGCGCGTTGTGGTGGGTGATGAACGGTTTCGCCGCGGCGCCGCCGGCCTGGCCGAGCAGGACCGGCGTCTCGACCTCGCTGAAGCCTTTTTCGGTCAGCACGCGGCGGGTGGTCGCGATCACCGCGGAGCGGATCCGGAAGACCCGGCGCGAGTCCTCGTCGAGGGTGAGGTCGAGGTAGCGCTGGCGGTAGCGGGTCTCCGCGTCGGCGACCCCGTGGCGGATGTCGGGCAGCGCCCGCAGGCTCTTCGAGAGCAGCTCGAACTTCGCCACCCGCACGGTCAGCTCGCCCTTGTCGGAGGCGATCACCGTGCCCTCGACCCCGATCCAGTCGCCGAGGTCGAGCTCGGAGAAGCCCTGCAGCTCGCCGCCGCCGACCGCGTCGCGGGTCGCCATCAGCTGGATCCGCCCGGTCTCGTCCTGGAGGTCGGCGAAGTCGAGGCCGCCGTGGCGGCGCTCGCCCAGCACCCGGCCGGCGATCTTCACGCTGCGGCCGGTGTCGGTGCCGGCCTCGATCGTGCCGAACTCCTCGCGGATCGCCGCAGCGGTCGTGTCGCGGTCGAAGCGAACCGGGTAGGGCTCGATCCCGCGCCCGCGCAGGGCGTCGAGCTTCTCCAGCCGGTGAGCGCGGGTCTGCTCCTGGAACTCGGCGCGCTGCGGCTGCTGGTCGGCGTCGCGCTGGCCGTTCTCGTCGGGGGGCATTCGCGGGTGATCCTAGTTGCCGGCTAGGCGGGGACGGGGCTCGGCTCGGCGGGTGTCTGGCCGCCGGGCCCCTCGGCCTGGGACTGCGAGCGCGCCAGCACGGTCATCCCGCCGAGCGCGGCGCCCAGCGCCAGAACCGTGCCGGCGATTCCCACCGGCGAGGTGTGCAGGGACTCGTTGAGCAGGGTGACGCCGAGCACCACGCTGGTGATCGGGTCGAAGGCGAGGCTGGTCGCGACCGCCGGCGCCAGCGCGCCGGTGTTGAGCGCGAGCTGGTTGAAGGTCATCGAGGCGTAGCCGACGACGATCAGCGCGTAGAGGTGCCAGTTGACGAAGATCTCGAACAGCCCCTCCTCGAACTGGTCGGCGACGACCTTGGTGAAGGCGGCGGAGAGCGCGAAGAGGATCCCGGTCGCGGTGCCGAGCGCCGCCGCCCGCCGTCCCGGCGTGCCGCGCTTGCGCAGCAGGAAGATCGGCACGCAGACCGCCGCGCAGGCCCCGATCGCGATCGCCCACTGGCCGAGCGGCGCGTCGTCGATCCCGCCGGTCGGGTCGGCGATCAGCAGGAAGGCGACCAGCGAGGCGAGCACCACCAGCGCCGCGATCACGTCGATTCGCCGCACCTTCTGGCCGGTGAACCTGGCGCCGAGCGGCAGCGCGAAGACGACGGTCGCGACCAAGAGCGGCTGCACCACCGCCAGCCGCCCGACCGCCAGCGCCACCGCCTGGCAGACGAAGCCGAGCGCGTCGGCGGCGATCCCGGCCAGCCAGACCGGCCGCTTCGCCATCTGCACCAGCAGTCCCGCCCCTTCGCTGGAGGCCGGCTTTTCCAGCCCCGCTCGCTGCTGCAGCACGGTCCCGAACGCGAAGAACAGCGCCGCAGTAAGGGCGAGAACGATGTCCACGGAGGGACCCTATCTACGGCGCGGCGGTTGCCTCGGCGGCATCGGCGGCCGGGACGGCCTTGGCGCCGGCGCCGGCGGAGACGCCGGCCTCGCTGGAGAGGCGGTGGGCCAGGTACACCGGGATGATCGAGATCAGGATCACCAGCAGGGCGACGACGTTGACGATCGGCAGCTGGTTGGGGCGGAAGAGGTTGCGGAAGATCCAGATCGGCAGCGTTTCTTCGCCGGCCCCGAGCGTGAACGTGGTGACGATGATCTCGTCGAAGGAGAGCGCGAAGGCGAGCAGGCCGCCGGCGACCAGCGCCGTCCGCATGGTCGGCAGGGTGATGAAGCGGAAGGTCTGCCAGCTGTCGGCGCCGAGGTCGGCCGAGGCTTCCTCGAAGGAGGCGGAGCTGCGCCGCAGGCGGGCGATCACGTTGTTGTAGACGACGACGATGCAGAAGGTGGCGTGGGCGACGACGACGGTGAACAGGCTGAGGCCGATGCCGAGCACCTGGGTGAAGGTGTTGCTGAGCGCGACGCCGGTGACGATCCCGGGCAGCGCGATCGGCAGGATCACCAGGAAGGAGACGGTCTCGCGCCCGAAGAAGCGGTGTCGGGCGACGGCCAGCGAGGCGAGGGTGCCCAGCACCATCGCGATCGCCGTCGCCAGCAGGCCGACCTCGACCGAGGTGAGCAGCGCTTCGCGGGCGCTTTCGCTTTCGATCGCTTTCGGGAACCACTCCAGGGTGAGCCCGGAGGGCGGCCACTTCTGGGCGGTGCCGCTGGCGTTGAAGGCGTAGATGCCGACCACGACCAGGGGGATGTAGATGAAGGCGAGCCCGAGCCCGACGCCCGCCCGCAGCACCCAGGTGGCTCGTTTCGAGAGGCGCATCAGACGTGCTCGAAGGCGCCCAGCCGGCGGGCGACCAGGAGGTAGGCGACCATCACCACGATCGGGACGAGCGCGAGGGCGGCGGCGAACGGCTGGTTGTTGGTGATGTTGTTGAAGATCACGTTGCCGATGAACTGGTCGTTGGAGACCAGGCGCGGCGTGATGTAGTCGCCGAGGGTGAGCGAGAAGGTGAAGATCGAGCCGGCGACGACGGCCGGGAAGGCGAGCGGCAGGATCACCCGGCGGAAGGTGTTGAAGGGGCGCGCGCCGAGGTCCTCGGAGGCGCTGATCAGGGTGTCCGGGATCCGCTCGAGCCCGGCGTAGATCGGCAGGATCATGTACGGCAGCCAGAGGTAGCTCATCACCAGCCAGACGGCGACGATGCCGTAGCCGGGCCCGCTCAGCCCGAACGGCTCCAGCGCCCAGTTGATGATGCCGCCGCTGGAGAGCATCGTGCGCCAGGCGAGCACCTTGACCAGGTAGCTGGACCAGAGCGGCAGCAGGATCGCGACGACGAGGATCCCCTTGCCGCGGTTGCTCGCCACCTTCGCCATGTAGAAGGCGATCGGGAAGGCGAGCAGCGCGTCGGTGACGGTGACCGCTGCGGCGACCCCGACCGTGCGCAGGACGATGTCGTGGTAGACGGGTTCGTTCCACAGCGCTTCGAAGTTTTCGAGGCTGAAGCCTTCGACCACTTCCCCGCTCAGCGGGTCGACGGTCCAGAAGGCGGTGACGAGGAGGACCAGCAGCGAGCCCAGGTAGCCGACCACCAGCCACCCGATCGGGCCGGCGAGCAGCGTCCCCACCTGCAGGCGGGGACGCCCGTGGAAGAGGCCGGCGAGCCGCCGGCCCACCGACCTCCTCACGGTGACGGCCTCGGTGGCCATCGGCCGCCGGCCCTCCGTCTCAGCCCTTGATCGTCGTCCAGGCTTTCACCCAGGCGTTGTAGTCCATGCAATCTTCGGACCCGTCACCGCAGTCGGCGAGCGGGGTCTGCCAGTAGTAGACGCGTTTCCAGAACTCCGGGTTTTCGGCGTGGTAGTCCGCGCAGAATTTCGGGTTGGCGGTCTGGTCACAGGCGAGGCTCTGGGCCGGCGCCTCGCCGAAGAATTCCGCCACTTCGGCGTTCACTTTCGGTTCGATGATCCAGTCCATCCATTCGTACATGCAGTTGGGATGGGCGGCGTCCTTGGCGACCATCCAGGTGTCCGACCAGCCGGTCGCCCCCTCTTTCGGGAGGAAGCCCTGGCTCGCCGGGCTGGCCGCCACCGGCTCGCCTTCTTCGCGGAGGGCGAAGTACTGGTACTGCCAGGTGGTGCCGACCTGCTCGTCGCCGTTGGCGAAGGCGGAGATCTGTTTTTCGGCTTCCGACCAGTATTCGCCGACGTTGGGCGCCTGTTCTTCGAGCAGGCTGACCGCCGCTTCGAACTGCTCTTCGTTCAGCTCGTAGGGGCTTTCGATCCCCAGGTCGGGCTGGTGGGTCTTCAGGTAGACGGCGGCGTCGGCGATGTAGATCGGGTCGTCGTAGACGCTGATTTTGCCTTTGTGTTTGGCCGCGATCGCCGGGTCGAGGATCACGTCCCAGGAGGTCGGCGCCGGTTTCACGTCGTCGGAGTTCCACATCAACAGGTTCGCCCCGCGCCCGTGCGGGATCCCGTAGGGCGTGCCGTCGAAGGTGTTGTACGGCTGGCCCTTGAGGTCGGCGAAGACGGTTTTGTAGTTGGGCACGAGGTCGACGTTGACCGGGGCCACGTCGCCGCCCTCGAAGAGGCGGGCCGAGGCGTTGCCGGAGGCGGAGACCCCGTCGTATTCGCCGGTCCGCATCAGCGCCACCATTTCGTCGGAGGTGCCGGCCACTTTGCTGTTCACTTTGCAGCCGGTTTTCTGTTCGAACGGTTTGCTCCAGGCCGGTTCGACGTAGCCGGCCCAGTTGATCAGGTTGACTTCGCCCTCCGGCTTGCCGAGTTTCTCCGGCATTTCGCCGGCGGCTGCGCTGGTGCCCTCGGTGGTGTCGTCTCCTCCGCCGCAGCCGGCGAGGACGAGCATGAACGCGACGAGCCCGGCGACGATCAGCCAGGCGGCGCGCGCGTGTTGAGCTTCCTGTCTCATGGTGGTACCCCCTCGTTGGTTGACTCGCTGCCGAGCGCCGCCGCGTGCTGCGGCTGCCACCCGACGAGCACCGTCTTCCCCTGCGCGAAGGTCGCGTCCGGTGACGCGCTTCCCACGTTCTGCCTGACCAGCTGCAGCGTGCCGCCGGCCTCGAGCTCGACCGTGTAGCGGGTGACCATGCCCGCGTAGGCGACCTCGGTGATCCGGCCGGGCTCGCTGTGCAGTCCGTTCCCGGTCTCTCCCTGTTCCAGCAGCATGATCTTCTCCGGCCGGATGGTCAGCGTCCGGCCCTCACGCTCGATCAGGTTGGAGACGCCGACGAAGCCGGCGACGAAGGGCGTCGCCGGGTGCTCGTAGAGCTCGATCGGCGGGCTCACCTGTTCGATCCGGCCCTCGTTGAAGACGGCGATCCGGTCGCTCATCGTCAGCGCCTCGTCCTGGTCGTGGGTGACGTAGACGAAGGTGATGCCGACGTCGGCCTGGATCGCCTTCAGCTCCACCTGCATCTGCTCGCGCAGCTTCAGGTCGAGCGCCCCGAGCGGCTCGTCGAGCAGCAGCACCCGCGGCCGGTTGATGATCGCCCGCGCCAGCGCCACCCGCTGGCGCTGGCCGCCGGAGAGCTCGGCCGGCTTGCGATCGCCGTAGCCCGGTAATCGCACCATCGCCAGCGCCTCCTCGCCGCGCCGCCGCCGCTCGCCCTTGTCGACCCTCGCCACCTTCAGGCCGTAGGCGACGTTGTCGGCGACGCTCATGTGCGGGAACAGCGCGTAGTCCTGGAACACCGTGTTGACCGCGCGGTCGTAGGGCGGCACCCCGCTGACGTCCTCGCCGGCCAGCTCGATCGTGCCCCCGCTCGGGTCCTCGAACCCGGCGATCATCCGCAGCGTCGTCGTCTTGCCCGACCCCGACGGGCCCAGCATCGTGAAGAACTCCCCGGCCCCGACATCCAGGTCGATGCCCGCAACCGCCCGCACCCCACCGTAGTCCTTGGTGAGTGAGCGAATGCGGATGTCAGGCTGCGTAACTACTGCCTGAAACTAGCCCCCTTGCAGAGCCAAAAGCAAGTGCAAGAGCGGTCGGTGCATTAGACACACCGGAGTACGCAGGACGGGGTGCTTCGGGCAGCGCCCCGAAGTTCCGTTCGCTGCGTGAGCCGCCGGGTTTTCCGCCGCTGGGCTAGTAGCCGGCGGGGTAGCGGGCGATGAAGCCGGTGCTCTCGCGGACGTCTTCGTGCCAGCGGGGGCCGGTTTCGCCCGTGTTGCCGGAGGTGTCCCAGCGGTAGCCGGCGATCACGGCGTAGGCGTGGCCGGGGTTCGAGAAGACGGAGATCCAGCGGCCTTCGCCGGCGGAGCCCCACTTTTCAAGGCCGGTCGAGGGCAGCGGCGATTCGAGGAATTTGCCGCCGCGGAGGGCGTAGGAGACGGCGCCGGAGCAGTCGTAGCCCTTGTCCCACCAGCGACCGTGGCCGCCGCCGTAGATGTACGGCTTGCGGCTGATCTTGTTGGCCGCGGCGATCACGGCCTTGACCCGGGCCGGGGCGCTCTTCGGCGGGATCAGCTGGCCGTTGGGCAGCAGCTTCGCTTTCTCGGTCGGGGTGCAGATGTCTACCGCCGCGGCCGAGAGGCCACCGCCGCTGCACCTCGCCGAGGCGCTGGTCGGGCCGGTCAAGGCGAGCATCGCGAGAACTGCGATAACCGCGATCCCGGCCTTCAGCTTCAAGTTGTGGCGCAAACCGATATCTCCTTCGTCGGCCTACGGGGTTAGCTGTCGGGCTGGCGCTGAAAGAGCTCGCGCCCCCACCTAAAGCGGTGAGTTAGCCCCGAAAACGTGGTTCCCCCGCTCCCCGCCGCGCTTTTGGCATTGGGGACTCGGCGTTCCGGTCTTTCGGACCCGCGGCAATGTACACCATCACCCGGCGCTCTGCTCACGAAACGCAAACATTCCCTGGAATTTCGGGCGTGCATCCTAGATTCCTGTCGGCTGCACGGCTGGTAGCTTGCCCTCTGGGATGGATCTTTCGGGCCGCACCGCACTGCTCACCGGCGCCACTGGCGGCCTCGGCCGCGCGATCGCCCGCTCGTTCGCGGGCCGCGGCGCCACCCTGCTGCTGAGCGCCCGCCAGGAGGCGGCGCTGGAGGCGCTTGCCGCCGAGCTGCCCGGCGACGGCCACCGCGCCCTGCCCGCCGACCTCGCCGAGGAGGGCGCCGCCGAGGCGCTCGCCGCCGCGGCCGCCGGCACCGAGATCCTCGTCGCCAACGCCGGCCTGCCGGCCGCCGGCCGCATGCAGGACTTCACGCCCGAGCAGGTCAAGCGAGCGCTGCGGGTCAACCTCGAGGCGCCGATGCTGCTCGCCCAGGCGCTCTTCCCGGCGATGCTGGAGCGCCGCTCCGGCCACCTCGTCTTCATCTCCTCGCTTGCCGGCAAGTCGCCCGCCCCGCAGTCCTCGATCTACAACGCGACCAAGTTCGGCCTGCGCGGCTTCGCGCTCGGCCTGCGCACCGACCTCGCCCCGCAGGGGGTCGGCGTCTCGATCGTCTCGCCCGGGTTCATTCGCGAGGCCGGGATGTTCGCCGAGTCCGGCGCCAGCTCCCCGCCCGGGCTCGGCACCTCGACCCCCGAGGAGGTCGCGGCCGCGACCGTACGGGCGGTCGAGGCGAACAAGGTCGAGATCGCGGTGGCGCCGGCCCGGCAGCGCTTCCTCGCCCACTTCGGCCTCGCCAGCCCCGGCATCGCGGTGCGCGTGTCGAGCGGCTCGGCCGGCCAGAAGTCCGCCGCGGAGATCGCCGGCGGGCACTCGAAGGACAAGCGATAGGGCGCCCGTCCCCGCGGGAGCCGAGGTCAACCCCCCACTTGGAAGGAACTTCCCACAGATGAGCAGCGATTCTTTCGGCGCCCGTTCGACCCTCGAGGTGAGCGGGCGCGAGTACGAGGTCTTCCGGCTCGACGCCCTCCGCGACCGCTTCGACGTCGACCGCCTGCCCTACTCGATCAAGGTCCTGCTCGAGAACGTGCTGCGGCTCGAGGACGGCGTCTCGGTCAGCGCCGCCGACGTCGAGGCGATCGCCGGCTGGGACGCGGCCGCCGAGCCGAGCGTCGAGATCCCCTTCCAGCCGGCCCGCGTGCTGATGCAGGACTTCACCGGTGTGCCCGCGGTCGTCGACCTGGCGGCGATGCGCGACGCGATGGAGGAGATCGGCGGCGACCCGTCGGCGATCAACCCGCTGGTCGACGTCGACCTGGTGATCGACCACTCGGTCCAGGTCGACGCCTTCGGCAACGAGCGCGCCTTCGCCGTCAACGCCGCCCGTGACTTCGAGCGCAACCTGGAGCGCTACTCGTTCCTCAAATGGGGACAGCAGTCGTTCGACAACTTCCGCGTGGTGCCGCCGGCGACCGGGATCTGCCACCAGGTCAACCTCGAGTACCTCGCCCAGGTCGTCTACAGCCGTGAGAACGACGGCGTCCTGCAGGCCTACCCGGACACCCTGGTCGGCACCGACTCGCACACGACGATGGTCAACGGCCTCGCCGTGCTCGGCTGGGGCGTCGGCGGGATCGAGGCCGAGGCGGCGATGCTGGGCCAGCCGATCTCGATGCTGCTGCCGCAGGTGGTCGGGTTCAAGCTGCACGGGACGCTGCCCGAGGGCGCGACCGCGACCGACCTGGTGCTGACCGCGACCGAGATGCTGCGCGAGCGCGGCGTCGTCTCCAAGTTCGTCGAGTTCTTCGGCCCCGGGCTCGCCACGCTCGGCCTCGCCGACCGCGCCACGCTCGGCAACATGTCGCCGGAGTTCGGCTCGACCTGCGCGATCTTCCCGGTCGACGCCGAGACCCTGCGCTACC
>CAYXFL010000031.1:0-1291 GCA_964464285.1 uncultured Conexibacteraceae bacterium | reverse complement strand
GAGCAGGGCATGTTCGTCGACGGCGAGGGCGCCGACCCGGTCTTCTCCGACCTGCTCGAGCTCGACCTCGGCGCCGTCGTGCCCAGCATCGCCGGGCCGAAACGGCCCCAGGACCGGGTGCCGCTGGCCAGCGCCAAGGAGTCCTTCCTCGAGGCGATGCAGGAGTTCAGCCCCGAGGCGGCTGGGCGGATGGGCAACGGCGACTGCCGCGACGAGGCGATCGACGAGTCCTTCCCCGCCTCCGACTCGCCGGCCGAGGATCGCGAAGGCGACAAGGGCAGGCCGCGGCCCGCGGTCAGCGGCGCGGGCGCCGCCACGGCGGTCTCCGGCGACGAGATCGAGGTTCACCTCACCGACGGCTCCGAGTTCGAGCTCGACCACGGCCGCGTGGTGATCGCCGCGATCACCAGCTGCACCAACACCTCCAACCCGAGCGTGATGGTCGGCGCCGGACTGCTCGCCCGCAACGCGGTCAAGGCCGGGCTCACCCGCAAGCCCTGGGTGAAGACCTCGCTGGCGCCGGGCTCGACCGTGGTCACCGACTACCTCGACCGCGCCGGGCTGACCGAGTACCTCGACGCGCTGCAGTTCAACCTGGTCGGCTACGGCTGCACCACCTGCATCGGCAACTCCGGCCCGCTGGCCGAGGAGATCTCCGCCGCGGTCGCCGAGAAGGACCTCGCGGTGGTCTCGGTGCTCTCCGGCAACCGCAACTTCGAGGGCCGGATCAACCAGGACGTGAAGGCCAACTACCTGGCCAGCCCGCCGCTGGTCGTCGCCTACGCGCTGGCCGGCCGGATGGACATCGACCTCGCCACCGAGCCGCTCGGCGAGGGCTCCGACGGCCAGCCCGTCTTCCTCAAGGACGTCTGGCCCGACGCGGAGGAGATCAAGCGGGTGGTCGGCGACTCGGTCGCCGCCGAGATGTTCGCCGACAACTACGCCGGCGTGTTCAGCGGCGACGAGGAATGGAACGCGGTCGAGGTTCCGGCCGGCGACCGCTACACCTGGCCGGACTCGACCTACGTGCGCCAGCCGAGCTTCTTCGAGGCGATGCCGGCCGACCCGCCCGGGGTCGAGCCGATCGCCGGCGCCCGCGTGCTCGCCAAGCTCGGCGACTCGATCACCACCGACCACATCTCACCCGCCGGCGCGATCAAACGCGACAGCCCGGCCGGCAAGTGGCTGCTGGAGCAGGGCGTCGAGGTCGCCGACTTCAACTCCTACGGCGCCCGCCGCGGCAATCACGAGGTGATGATCCGCGGCACCTTCGCCAACATCCGCCTGCGCA
>CAYXFL010000030.1:0-33798 GCA_964464285.1 uncultured Conexibacteraceae bacterium | reverse complement strand
CCGGATCGACGAGAACGACGCCGACGTCGGCCACGAGGCGACCGTCTCGAAGATCCGGATCGTCGGGTAGGTGTCCGAGCGCGAGTCTTCGTCGAGCAGCAGCGCGTCGCAGACCACCTTCGAGCGCGATTCGGTCGCCCCGTCGGCGACCTCGAGCAGCCCGCGGTAGGTCGAGCGGCCGCCGTCCTTGGAGATCGACTTGGAGAAGATCGAGGACGAGGTCTTCGGCGCCGCGTGGATGATCTTTCCGCCGGCGTCCTGGTGCTGGCCGTCGCCGGCGAAGGCGATCGAGAGGATCTCGCCGTGGGCTTCCGGCCCGAGCAGGTAGATCGACGGGTACTTCATCGTCAGTTTCGAGCCGAGGTTGCAGTCGACCCACTCCATCGTCGCCTTCTCGTGCGCGACGGCGCGCTTGGTGACCAGGTTGTAGACGTTCTGCGACCAGTTCTGGACCGTCGTGTAGCGGACCCGGGAGCTCTTGTTGGCGATGATCTCGACCACCGCCGAGTGCAGCGAGTCGCTCGAGTAGACCGGCGCCGTGCAGCCCTCGATGTAGTGGACGTCGGCGCCCTCCTCGGTGATGATCAGGGTGCGCTCGAACTGGCCCATGTTCTCCGTGTTGATCCGGAAGTAGGCCTGCAGCGGCATCTCGACCTTGACCCCGGCCGGCACGTAGACGAACGAGCCGCCCGACCAGACCGCGCTGTTCAGCGCCGCCAGTTTGTTGTCGTTGGGCGGGATCACCGTCGCCCAGTGCTCGCGCACCAGGTCCTCGTGCTCGCGCAGGGCGGTGTCCATGTCGGTGAAGATCACGCCCTGGGCCTCGAGCTTCTCGTTGACCTGGTGGTAGACGACCTCGGACTCGTACTGGGCGCCGACGCCGGCGAGGAATTTCCGCTCCGCCTCGGGGATGCCGAGCCGGTCGAAGGTGTTTTTGATGTCGTCCGGGACCTCGCTCCAGTCTCGGCTGTTCTTATCCGAGGCGCGGACGAAGTAGTGGATGTCGTCCCAGTCGATCTGGGCGAGGTTGCCGCCCCATTCCGGGGTCGGGCGCGAGTAGAAGTGCTCGAGTGCCTTGAGGCGGAACTCGCGCATCCAGGCCGGCTCGTTCTTGTACTCGGAGATCGATTCGACGACCTCACGGGAGAGCCCCTTCGGGGCTTTGTAGGCGTAGCCGGACTCCGGGTCGTGGAATCCGAACTTCTCCTCGTAGTTGGCGTTCAGGCCAGCAAGCTCTTTCTTCTCTGCGACTGCCTCGGGCGTTGCCATGTTCAGACCTCCAGGGTGATGGTGTCGTCCGCGACGGCGGTCGGGAACGTCTGCACCGGCTTGAAAGCGGGGAGCGTCTTCGGCCTGCCGGTGGTCAGGTCGAAGAGGGAGCCGTGCCGCGGGCACTCGACCGTGCAGGACGACGCGTCGAACTCGCCCTCGGCGAGTGGGCCGTCGTCGTGTGAGCAACGGTCCTCGATCGCGTAGATCGTGCCGTCGCAGTTGAAGACGCCGATCTTGATGCCGTCGTGCTCGACCAGGCGCATCGTGCCGGGCGGAAGCTCGGCGGCCGGGCAGACAGCAATCGTCGTTCCTGCGGTTTCGGTCATAGAGGCGGGGGGACTCCGGGTGGTAGCTAGTGCGACTTGAGACTTAATCCTACTGCTGCACTCGGATTTTAGCGGGCATGCGGCGGCGGCCCTCATCCGGGCCGCGCCACCCGGTAGACGGTTTCACAGCGCAGCGATGAGTTTCCGGCGCTCAGATGGTCTTATTGGCAGAACGCAAATTCGAGGAGAGGACGTGGAGATGAGCGAGCGGACCAGCTACACCCCCGGCGTGCCCTGCTGGGTGGACGTTGCGACCCCCGACGTCGAGGCGGCGGCGGCCTTCTATGGCCGGCTGTTCGGCTGGGAGGTCCCGGAGCTGCCGAACTCGGCCGAGATGGGCGGCTACCGGCGGGCGAAACTGGACGGCAGGGACGTCGCCGGCGTCTACCCGCTGATGGAGGAGGGCCAGCACCCGGCCTGGGCGACCTACTTCTCGGTCACCGACTCGGCGGCGACCGCGGCGGCCGTCAGGGAGAACGGGGGCGCCGTGATCGTCGAGCCGATGGACATCGGCATGGGCCACATGGCCGTCTTCAGCGACCCCGCCGGCGGCGTCTTCGGCACCTGGCAGCCGGTCACCTTCGCCGGCGCCGAGTTGGTCGGCGAGCCCGGCTCGGTGCTCTGGAACGAGCTCAACACCCGCGACGTCGAGGGCGCGAAGCAGTTCTACGGCGCCGTCTTCGGCTGGACCTTCGTCGACCAGCGCAACGAGGACGTCAGCTACACCGAGATCATGCTCGGCGAGGAGATGGCCGGCGGCATCTTCGACATCACCGGGGTGCTGCCGGACGAGGTGCCGCAGAACTGGATGGTCTACTTCGGGGTCGACGACGTCGAGGCGGCGGCGCAGACGACCGCGGACGCGAACGGGCAGGTCCCGCAGCCGCCTCACGAGATGCCCGGCGGCTGCTTCGCGATCCTGATGGACCCCGGCGGAGCGGTCTTCGGCGTGATGAAGATGCAGGAGAAAGAGGCGGCGTAGCTACAGCGCCGCCGCTTCGCTGGGATCGCCGGCCTCGCCCTCGTCCTCCCATTCGGCGGCCTGGCCGAGGCTGGCGCTCTTGACGATCTTCAGGCCCAGCATCGCGCACTTCATCCGGGTCGCCGAGATCTCGATCCCGAGCAGCTCCAGCACGTACTCCTTGGGCAGCCGCAGCAGCTCCTCGCGCGATTTACCGACCAGCTCGTCGGTGAGCAGCGAGGTGGCGGCGGTGGAGATCGCGCAGCCTTTGCCCTCGAAGGCGATCTCGGCCACCCGGTCGTCTCCGTCGAGCTTGATCGTCACGTGCTGCTCGTCGCCGCAGAACGGGTTGGT
The DNA here is from genome assembly GCA_964464285.1 of uncultured Conexibacteraceae bacterium. GTDB lineage: Bacteria > Actinomycetota > Thermoleophilia > Solirubrobacterales > 70-9 > VAYN01. The sequence continues at coordinate 30,885 of CAYXFL010000030.1, read as the reverse complement.
GTCCTCGAACTCGAGGTCCGGGCCCTCGAGCGCGCCGAAGTTGTGCGGGCGCTTGTAGTGCTCGAGGATCTGGTCGCGGTAGAGCTCGTCCATCGGCTTACGAGGCTAGCGAAGGCTCAAAGCCCGAATACGCGGCGGGCGTCTTCGAGCGCCTCGACCAGGCGGTCGATCTCCGCCGGCGTCGTGTAGACGCCGAAGCTGGCCCGCGCGGTGGCGGCGACGCCGAGCCGGTCCATGAGGATCTGGGCGCAGTGGTGGCCGGCGCGGACGGCGACCCCGTGGCGGTCGAGGATCTCGGAGACGTCGTGGGCGTGGATGCCCTCGATCTCGAAGGAGACCGGGCCGAGCCGCTCCGGGCCGCGCGGCGGGCCGAAGACCCTCAGGCCCGGCACCGTCTCCAGCTGGGCCAGCGCGTAGTCGGCGATCTGGATCTCGTGCTCGCGCACCGCCTCCATCCCGAGCGAGTCGAGCCAGCGCAGGGCAGAGGCCACCCCGACCGCCTGCGAGATCGCCGGCGTGCCCGCCTCGAAGCGCGCCGGCACGTCGGCGTACGTCGTGCCATCGCGGGTCACCTTGCGGATCATCGAGCCGCCGCCGAGGAAGGGCGGCATCTCGCGCAGCAGGTCGAGCCGCGTCCAGAGCGCCCCGATCCCGGTCGGCGCGTAGAGCTTGTGGCCGGTGATCGCGTAGAAGTCGACCCCGAGCTCGGCCATCGCGAGCGGCAGCTTCGGCGCCGACTGGGCGCCGTCGGCGAGCACCAGGGCGCCGGCCTCGTGGGCGAGCCGGGCGATCTCGGCGAGCGGGTTCTCGGTCCCGAGCACGTTGGAGACGTGGGTGACCGCGACCAGCTTCGGGCCGCGTTCGAGCAGCCCCTTGAAGGCACCCATGTCGAGCAGGCCCTGCTCGTCGATCGGCGCCCACTCGATCTCGGCCCCGACCCGCTCGGCGAGCTGCTGCCAGGGCACGATGTTCGAGTGGTGCTCCATCTCGGTGAGCACGATCCGGTCGCGGGCGCCGACGTTGGCGTCGCCCCAGGCGCGCGCGACCAGGTTGATCGCCTCGGTCGCGTTGCGGACGAAGACCACCTCGCGGCGGTCGGCGGCGCCGATGTGGTCGGCGACCGTCGCCCGCGCCCCCTCGTAGGCCTCGGTCTCCTCGGCCGAGAGCGTGTGGGCGCCGCGGTGGACGTTGGAGTGGTGGCGGCGCTCGTAGCGGTCGACCGCCTGGATCGAGGCGAGCACCCGCTGGGAGCTCGCGCCGCTGTCCAGGTAGGCGACCGGGTGGCCGCCGATCTCGCGCTCCAGCGCCGGGAAGGCGGCGCGGACCTTCTCGATCGGGAAGGGCGCGGTGGTGCTCTCCGTGCTCACCGGCTCCATCTCCGATCCGGGGCTAGGCGCCAGCGCCTGCCCCGACCTCCTCGCGGATCCAGCCGTAGCCTTTCTCCTCCAGCACGCCGACCAGCTCCGGGCCGCCTTCCTTGACGATCCGGCCCTCGAACATGACGTGGACGAAGTCCGGCTTCACCATGTGCAGGATGCGCTGGTAGTGGGTGATGATCAGCACGCCCATGTCCGGCCCGGCGAACTTGTTGACGCCTTCGGCGACGACCCGCAGGGCGTCGATGTCGAGGCCGGAGTCGGTCTCGTCGAGGACCGCGATCTCGGGCTTCAGCAGCGCCAGCTGCAGCAGCTCCATCCGCTTCTTCTCGCCGCCCGAGAAGCCGTCGTTGAGGTAGCGGCTGGAGAAGTCTTTCGGGATGTTCGCCAGCTCCATCGCCTCCTGGGCGGTGCGGGCGAAGTCTTTGATCTTGATCTGGTCTTCGCCGCGCGCCTCGCGCTGCGCGTTGATGATCATCCGCAGGTACTTGGAGACGGAGACGCCGGGGATCGCGACCGGGTACTGGAAGGCCATGAAGAGGCCGGCCTGCGAGCGCGTCTCGGGATCGGCCTCGGTGATGTCCTCGCCCTTGAAGGTGATCGTGCCCTCGGTCACCTCGAGCGCCGGGTGCCCCATGATCACGTTGGCGAGCGTCGACTTGCCGGAGCCGTTCGGCCCCATCAGGGCGTGGACCTTGCCCTTCTCGACGTCGAGGTCGAGGCCCTTGAGGATCTTCTTGTCCTCCACCTCGACGTGCAGATTCCGTATCTCCAGCTCAGCCATGTGACTCCGTTTCTAGGTTGCGTAAAGGGGGGAAGTTTCAGGCGGCGCTGGCGATGTCCGCCTCGCTGCGGCCGCCGGGCCGCGAGAACTCGACCAGCTCGGCCAGGGTGGTGCCGGCGAGCGCCTTGGTGACGCCGCCCTGCACCCGGGTCCAGAGCAGCTTGGTCGAACAGGCGCGGTCGCCGTCGTCCTCGTGCGAGCAGAGGACTTTGCCTTCCGGCGTCTCGTGGAAGCACTCCATCGGTGCGATCTGCCCTTCCAGCGCCTGCACCACCTCGTCCATCGTGATCTGATCGGCCGGCAGCGCCAGCCGGTAGCCGCCGTGGGCTCCGCGGGTCGAGGTGACGAGCCCGGCCTTGCGCAGTTTCGCCACCAGGTGCTCGAGGTAGGAGAGCGGCAGCCGCTCGGCCTCGGCAACGGTGTTCAGCGAGATCGGCTGCGAGCCGGGCTGGCGGCCCAGCTCAACCATCAGTCTCACTCCGTACTCGGCTTTGGTCGAAAACAGCATCAGTCCTTAAATCCTATCGGAGCACTCGGTTATGCCGTTCGTCACGTACTACGGCTCGATCAGGCCGCGGCGGATCGCGTAGCGGACCAACTCGACCCGGTCGCGCATCCCGAGCTTGCGCATCGCGTTGGCGCGGTGGTTCTCGACCGTCTTCTCGGAGAGGTGGAGGACCTCGGCGATCTCCTTGGTCGTGTTCGCCTCGGCGACCAGCTTGACGATCTCCTCCTCGCGCGGGGTCAGCTCCTCCTCGCCGCTGGAGCCGCGCTCGAGCACGTCCTTGATCAGCGTCCGCTGCGCCTCCGGGGTGAGGAACGGCTCGCCACGCTCGACCGCGCGGACCGCCGCCAGCAGGTCGGTGTCGGCCTGCGTCTTCAGCACGTAGCCCGAGGCGCCCGCCTTCAGCGCCTCGAACAGGTAGCGCTCGTCGTCGTGCATGGAGAGGATCAGGACCGAGACCTCGGGCGCCTGCCGCTTGATCTCCCGGGTCGCCTGCAGCCCGGTCAGCTTCGGCATTTTCACGTCGAGGATCGCCAGGTCGGGCCGCTCGCGCACCGCCAGGTCGCGCGCCGCGGCGCCGTCGGCAGCCTCGCCGACCACCTCGATGTCGCCCTGGCGCTCGAGCAGCAGCCGCAGCCCGGAGCGGACGATTCCGTGGTCGTCGGCGATCAGCACCCTCACGGCGCCGATTCTCCCGCCAGCGCCAGCCGCACGGTGGTCCCGTGGCCGGGGCGCGACTCGATCGTCAGCTCGCCGCCGACCAGCAGAGCGCGCTCGCGCATGCCGGCGATCCCGAGCCCGCGCTCGGCCTCGTCGAAGGCGAAGCCGCGGCCGTCGTCGGCGACCTCGAGCGCGCCGCCGCGGCCGCCGTCGCGGCGCAGCCGCACCTCGACCCGGCCGGCGTCGCTGTGGCGGGCGGCGTTGGAGAGCGCCTCCTGGGCGACCCGGTAGACGACCAGCTGGGCGTCGTCGGGGAGGTCGGAGAAGTCGCCCTCGGCGGCGAAGGAGGCCTCGATCTCGCCGCGGCCGAGCTGCTCGACCTGGCCGCCGAGCGCGGCGGCGAGGCCGAGGTCGTCGAGCGCGGTGGGGCGCAGCTGGCGGGCCAGCTGCAGCAGCTCGCGCATCGCCTGGTTGGCCAGCGCCTTGGTCTCCTCCAGTTCTGTCTCCAGCTGCGGCGGCGCCGCTTCCCGCGCCGCCTCCAGCCGCAGCAGCAGCCCGGTCAGCGACTGGTTGACCTCGTCGTGCAGGTCGCGCGCGACCCGCGCCCGCTCCTCCTCCTGGGCGCGCAGCGCCGCCGAGCCGGCCCGCCGCCGCTCCGCTTCCAGCCGCCGCATCATCCGCAGGAAGGCGAGCTCGAGCCGCTCGACCTCCTCGGTCTCGGCGACCCCGTCGATCGAGCTCGGCAGCGCCATCCCCGGCCGGCTCAGGTCGACCTTCTCCATCTCCTCGATCAGCTGCTCGAGCGGCCGCAGCCGCCGCCGCTCGCGCAGCAGCGCCGCCAGCAGGGTGAGCACGGCGAGGCAGAGCAGGGCGATTACGAACCAGGTCACGGGGCAAGCGTAGGTGGGGGCGCGGAGGGGAGCCGCGGGACGGGGTGCTTCGAGGGTTGCCGCCGGAGGGGTCGGTGGTGTCCTTCTACTCTCGCTGGGCGAATTCGCCTGGATCGCAACCGGGCCGGTCCGAGAGCGTCGCTTGGGCGAATCGCGGACGCCGCTCGACGAAGGACACCACCGACCCCTCCCAACGGAAGCGCTGCGAAGTTCCGTCAGATGCAGTCGTTTTGCCGGCTTCGGAAGCTGCGTGGGCCGCGCTGGTGGTCCGAGAGCGGGTGCGGCAGAGGTTTGGGACGGTAGGCGTCTGAAAGGTCGGCCGCACGGGCGCTGGGGAATGCAGGTGCCTGGGTAGCGCAGCGGCGCGAATGGGGGGTTGGCCCCTATAGGCAATTTCCCTGCTGCTCGCGATACTCGCTCGACTGCAACGCCCTTCCGGGCTGACCCCAGGAGCAATCCACGCGATGAAGACCACCAAGCAGTCGAGTTTCGGCGCCACGCTGCGCACGACGATCCTGCTGGCCTCGCTTTCCGGCCTGCTGGTTCTGATCGGCGCCCTGATCGGCGGGCCCAGCACGGCCGCGATCTTCCTCGGCATCGCCCTGCTGATGAACCTCGGTTCCTACTTCTTCAGCGACAAACTGGCGCTGAAGATGAGCGGCGCGCAGCCGATCGAGGAGTCGGAGGCGCCGCGGCTCTACCAGATCGTCCGCGAACTGACGACCCGCGCCGGCCTGCCGATGCCGCGCCTCTACATGATCCCCCAGGATCAGCCGAACGCCTTCGCGACCGGCCGCAACCCGCAGCACTCGGCGGTCGCGGTCACCCGCGGGATCACCAAGCTCCTCTCCGAGGACGAGCTGCGGGGCGTGCTCGCGCACGAGCTCGCGCACATCCAGCACCGCGACATCCTGATCCAGTCGGTCGCCTCGGCGATCGGCGCGGCGATCACCTACCTCGCCTACATGGCGATGTGGTTCGGCAGCGACAACGACTCGCCGCTCAGCCTGGTCGCCTCGCTGGCGATGGTCCTGCTGGCCCCGATCGCGGCGACGATCATCCAGCTCTCGATCTCGCGCCAGCGCGAGTACGCCGCCGACGCCGGCGGGGCTGAGATCTGCGGCAACCCGGAGTCGCTGGCGAGCGCCCTGCTGCGCCTCGAGCAGGGGGCGGAGGCGATCCCGATGAAAGTCAACCAGGCGGCCGAGCCGCTCTACATCGTCAAGCCGTTCAAGGGCGGCGGCATCGCCGGCCTCTTCTCGACCCACCCCCCGATCGAAGAGCGGGTCAAGCGCCTGCGTCAGATGCGCCCCAGCCTGGGCTAGACGGGAACCGGGGAGCAGTGCCGAACGGGCCGCCTTCGGGCGGCCCGTTCGCTTTCGGCGAGCAGCGGTCCAGCCGGCCCTCAAAGCTCGCTATACTTTTTGAAGTAAAAGCCGATCCGAATTAGGGGATTTCACTTCATGGCGACGGAGCAGTTGAAGCAGCAGATCGAGGAGATCGCGCCGTTCGAGGCGCAGGCCGAGCTCGAGGGCGGCGACGTCGTCCTGATCGACACCCGCGAGCCGCACGAGTACCAGGAGGCCCACCTCGACGGGGGCAAGCTGGTCCCGCCGGCCCTGCTCGCTGATCAGATCGCGACCGCGGCGCCGGACAAGTCGGCGCGCACGATCGTCTACTGCCGCTCCGGCAACCGCTCGGCAATCGCCGCCGCGCAGATGGAAGCGCTCGGCTACGAGGACGTCGCCTCGATGGCGGGCGGGATCCTGCTCTGGCAGGAGCAGGGGCTGCCGGTGATCTCCGCCTCCGGAATGACCGCCGAGCAGCGCGACCGCTACTCGCGCCACACCCTGCTGCCCGAGGTCGGGGTCGACGGCCAGGTCAAGCTGCTCAACTCGAAGGTGCTGCTGCTCGGCGCCGGCGGGCTCGGAGCGCCGACCGCGCTCTACCTCGCCGCGGCCGGGGTCGGCACGATCGGCCTGGTCGACGACGACGTCGTCGACGCCTCCAACCTGCAGCGCCAGGTGATCCACAACACCGAACGGATCGGGATGGCGAAGACCGAGTCGGCCCGCATCTTCATCGAAGGGCTGAACCCCGACGTCAAGGTCGTCGAGCACAACGGGCGGCTCGACGCGGGCAACATCCTCGATGTGATCCGCGACTACGACATCGTCGTCGACGGCGCCGACAACTTCCCCACCCGCTACCTGCTCAACGACGCCTCGGTGCGGTTGCACATCCCGGTCGTCTCCGCCTCGATCCTCGGCTTCGACGGGCAGATCTCGACCTTCGTCCCCTTCGAGGGCCCCTGCTACCGCTGCCTCTACCCGACCCCGCCGCCGGCGGAGCTGGCCCCGAGCTGCTCGGCCAACGGCGTGCTCGGCGTGATGGCCGGGACGATGGGGACCCTGCAGGCCAACGAGGTGATCAAGCTGGTGCTTGGCGTCGGCGACCCGCTGGTCGGCCGCCTGCTGCTCTACGAGGCGCTCGGCTCGCGCTTCACCGAGTTGAAGGTCCGCCGCGATCCCGACTGCCAGATCTGCGGCGAGAACGCGCCCGAGATCCCGGAGTCGGAGATGGGCCAGTTCCCCGACTACGACCTCTTCTGCGCCGGCGCCGGCGGCGACCGCTAGGCCGCTGCAAACCTGGTTTCCACGGCCTAGATAGGATCACGCTCTCATGGCGACTGTCCGCATCCCACCGGTCCTGCGTCCGAAAACGGGCGGCGCCGCCGAGGTCGAAGCCGCCGGCGCCAGCGTCGGCGAGGTTCTGCGCACGCTGACCGGCGAGCACCCGGACACCTCGGCCCAGCTGTTCGGCGAGGACGGCGAGCTCAACCGCTACGTCAACGTCTACCTCAACGACGAGGACGTGCGGGTGCTCGACGGGCTCGAGACCGCCGTCAAGGACGGCGACACCGTGGTCATCCTGCCGGCGATGGCCGGTGGCTGAGCCGCAGGCGAGCGGCAGACTTCTGGCCACCGAGGATGGCCGCGACCTGATCCTCACGCGCGCCTTCGCAGCCGGTCCCGACGCGGTCTGGGCCGAGTTGACCGACCCCACGCGCACGGCGCGCTGGTTCGGGCCATGGAGCGGGGAGGGGGCGCCCGGCGGCACGGTCCGCTGTTCGATGGCCTTCGAGCAGGGCGAGCCGGAGGTCGAGATGTCGGTGCTCGCCTGTGAGGCGCCGCACCACCTCGCCCTGCGCAGCGAGGACGAGCACGGCAGCTGGCGCCTGGAGGTGAGCTTGCGCGAGCGGGACGGCGGGACCGAGCTGGAGCTGGTCCATCACCTCGACGAGAGCGCCGAGCCCGGTTTCGTCGGGCCGGGCTGGGAGTACTACCTGGACATGCTGGTTGCCGCCCACGCCGACCAGCCGCTGCCGAGCTTCGACGACTACTTCCCCTCCCAGCAGGCCTACTACGAAGGCCTGACCCCGGAGTAGGCGGGCGACCTTGGCGACCTGGGCCGATGTCGAGCGGCTGGCGCTGGCCCTGCCGGAGACGGCGGAGGGCACCTCGCGCGACCTGCGCGTCTGGCAGGTGAAGGGCAAGACCTTCGTCTGGGACCGCCCGCTGCGCCCGAAGGAAGTCGAGGCGCTCGGCGACGCCGCGCCCGAGGGGCCGATCCTCGCCGCCTGGGTCGAGGATCTCGGCGCCAGGCAGGCGATGCTCGCCGACGACCCGGCGACCTACTTCACCACCCCGCACTTCGACAACTACGCGATCGTGCTCGCGCGGCTCGACCGGCTCGGTGCCGAGGAGCTGCGGGAGGTGGTGGTGGAAGCGTGGCTGGCGCGGGCACCGAAGCGGTTGGCCGAGGCTTACGCCGAAGCCGAGCTCGGCTGACTCAGCGCTCCAGGACCAGCCCGAGGAACTTCTTCGTCCGCTCCTGCTGAGGGTTGTCGAGCACCTCGGCGGGGTTGCCCTGCTCGACGATCACGCCGCCGTCCATGAACACGACCTTGTCGCCGACTTCGCGGGCGAAGCCCATCTCGTGGGTGACCAGCAGCATCGTCATCCCTTCGCCGGCCAGCTCACGCAGCACGTCGAGCACCTCTTTGACCAGCTCCGGGTCGAGCGCGCTGGTCACCTCGTCGAACAGCATCACGTGCGGTTCCATCGCCAGCGCCCGGGCGATCGCGACCCGCTGCTGCTGGCCGCCGGAGAGCCGTTCGGGGTACTGGTCGAGCTTGTCGCCGAGGCCGACCCGCTCGAGCAGCGCCCGCCCTTTCTCGACGCTCTCCGCCTTCGACTTGCCGAGCACCCGCTGCGGCGCCAAGGCGACGTTTTCCAGGGCGGTCTTGTGGGGGAAGAGGTTGAACTGCTGGAAGACCATCCCGACCCGCTGGCGGACGAAGTTGAGGTTCCAGCTCTGCTCGCCCGTGCCCGACCCCGGGCCCCGGCAGATGTCTTTGCCCTCCAGGTAGATCGCGCCCCGCTCCGGCGGCTCGAGCAGGTTGACGCAGCGCAGCAGCGTGCTCTTGCCGGAGCCGCTGGGGCCGAGGATGCAGACGACTTCGCCTTTGGCGACGTCGAGGTCGACGCCTTTCAGAACCTCGAGCTTGCCGAAGCTCTTGCAGACGCCGTCGAGTCGCAGCATCGGCTCGCTCATCTAGGCGACCTCGATGTGCGCGCCGCGGGCGATCTTGCTCTGCTGGCGCTTGATCAGGTAGTCGACCAGCCGCGCCATCGGCAGCGTGATGACGAGGAAGAAGCCGGCGGTGAGCATCAGGGCCGAGCTGTTCAGCTGTTCGGCGAGGATTTCGCGGCTGACCAGGACCGACTCGCCGAGCGCGATCACGCTGACCAGGGTCGTGTCCTTGAGCAGCGAGATCAGTTCGTTCAAGAGCGGCGCCGGGATCTTCGTGATCGCCTGCGGGACGACGATGTGGCGCATCGCCTGCAGATGGCTCATGCCGAGCGAGCGCGCCGCCTCCATCTGCCCGCCGGGGACCGCTTCGATGCCGGCCCGGTAGACCTCGGCCATGTAGGCGCCGTAGACGAGGACGAGCGCGGCGGCGCCGTACCAGAAGGTGTCGGGGCGGCCGAGCCAGTCGGGGATGCGGACGTCTTTGGGGAGGAAGTCGAGGAACGGGACCCCGCCGGAGATCAGCAGGATGATGATCAGGATCGGGATCGCCCGGAAGACGTCGATGTAGGCGATCGTGATGACGCGGATCGGGAGGAACTTCCTGTCGGGCAGCTGCCGGAGCATGGCCAGGATCAGCCCCCAGGTCAGCGCGACGATGCCGGCGACGAGGAAGATCAGCAGGTTCTGCAGGAACGCCTCGAAGACTTCCCCGAAGTGTTCCGCCATCACCGAGAAGTCGAAGTACTGTTCGAAGAAGACGCTCATCGCTGCTCCCTTGGGGATCGGCAAAGACGAAGGGCGCCGTCTCCGGCGCCCTTCGTTCTTACCTCAGTATCTGGCCGATCGCAACGTCATTCCGCCTCGTGCGAGGCGGTGAAGATCGCTTTCGGCGGCGCCGTTTTGAACCACTTTTCGTAGATCGTTTTGTATTTGCCGTTGTCGAGGATCGCCGCCAGGCCTTCGTTGATCGAGTCGAGCAGCTCGGTGTTGCCCTGGGCGACGGCGATTCCGTACGATTCTTCGGTCGGGACTTTTTCGGCGATTTCGACGCCGCCCGCTTCGACCGCGTTCTGCGCCACCGGGGCGTCGATGATCACCGCGGCGACCGTGCCCGCTTTCAGCGCGTTGATCGCGTCCGGGCCTTCGGGGAAGGGCCGGAGTTCGCCCGCGTCGGCTTTTTCTTTGCCGAGTTCGAGCCCGGTCGTGCCCTGCTGGGCGGCGACGGTTTCACCGGCGAGGTCATCGAGGCCTTTGATGTCGCTCCCGTCTTTGACCAGGATCGCCTGTTCGGAGAGGTAGTACGGGTTCGAGAAGTCGACCACTTTCTCCCGTTCTTCGGTGATCGTCGCAGCCGAGATCACCGCTTCGAACTTGCCCTGGGCGACGTCGCGGAAGATCGTTTCGAAGGAGGCGTCCTGGAACTCCGCCGTACGCCCGACTTCTTCGGCGATCGCTTCCATCAGTTCGATGTCGAAGCCGGTGTATTCGCCCGGTTTGCCCTGCTCGAACGGGGGATAGGGGATGTCGGACGCGACCGTCAGCGGCTCGCCTCCGCCGTTGCCATCGGTCGTCGCCGCGGTGCCGCCACCGCCGGTGGTGTCGTCGTCGGAGCCGCATCCCGCTGCGAGCATCGCGACGGCGCCTACGAGAAGGACCGCGAGCATTGCGGTCCACCGGGTTTTTCTCATTGGCCTGCCTTTCACTTCGAGGGACTATGTGCCTTTAGCCGCTTGCGGCCGAAAATACACCCCGACCGCTCGGTCTCTCTTATCCAGCGGTCCTGAATCCCTCGCTACACTTTCTGAAGTATCGGGATCCGGCAATGGCTCAGGAACAACTTCTAAACCGACCCTGCGGGGGGCGCTTCGGCAACGTGGTCGAGTCGATCGGCAACACGCCGCTGGTCGAGCTGCCGCGGCTCTCGCCGAAGCCGGACGTGCGGATCTACGCGAAGCTCGAGGGGCACAACCCGACCGGGTCGGTCAAGGACCGGGTCGCCAAGTCGATGATCGAGGCGGCCGAGGCCGAGGGCGCGATCGAGCCGGGCCAGACGATCCTCGAGCCGACCTCGGGCAACACCGGGATCGCGCTGGCGATGATCTGCCGCCGCAAGGGCTATCCGCTGAAGGTCGTGATGCCGGACAACGTGACCGCCGAGCGCACCCAGCTGCTGCACATGTACGGGGCGGAGATCGTCTACTCGGAGGGGGCCAAGGGCTCCAACGGGGCGGTCGAGCTGGCGCTCGAGCTGGCCGAGCAGCCCGGCTTCTACATGCCCTACCAGTACGGCAACGAGAACAACCCGCTCGCCCACTACAACGGCACCGCGGTTGAGATCCTCGACGAGCTGGACGAGGTCACCGCCTTCGTCGGCGGCCTCGGCACCGGCGGCACCCTGATGGGCAACGGCCGTCGGCTCAAGGAGGCCAATCCGGAGACGCTGATCGTCGCGGCCGAGCCGATGCAGGGCGAGCTGGTCGACGGCCTGCGCTCGCTCGACGACGGCTTCATCCCGCCGATCATCGACATCTCGCTGCTCGACCGCAAGATCATGGTCTCCAACCGCGACGCGATCGTCTGGACCAAGAAACTGCTCGAGGAGGAGGGGGTCTTCGCCGGCGTCTCGGCCGGCGCGATCGCCCGCATCGCCGCCCGCATCGCCGGCGAGCTCGACGGCGGCAACGTCGTCTTCCTGATCCCCGACGACGGCTGGAAGTACCTCTCCTCCGGCGTCTACACGAAGCCGATCGAGGAGATCGAAAACCTCGAGTCCACCGTCTGGTGGTAGCGGCCGCCGGTCGCGTAGTGCTCCGATGCGGATCGCCCAGTCCCTGATCGACGAGATGGTCGCGCACGCGCGCGAGGACCTGCCGAACGAGTGCTGCGGGATGGTCGGTGGCCGCGACGGCGAGGCGACCTCGGTGGTCCGCGTGGCCAACGCGGCGGCCAGCCCGCTGCGCTACGAGATGGACCCGCAGGGCCAGTACAACGCGCTCAAGCAGATCGAAGACGGCGGCGACGAGCTGCTGGCGATCTACCACTCGCACACGAAGAGCGCCGCCTATCCGTCCCAGACCGACGTCAACCAGGCGGTCGCCTGGCCCGAACAGGTCTACCTGATCGTCTCGCTCGCCGACGCTGACTCACCCGACGTCAAGGGCTTCCTGCTGGCGGACCTGAAGATCGCCGATGTCGAGCTCGACGTCACATAGCGGCGGCGGACGGCTGGTCAAGGTCGCTTTCGGGCGCAATCAGGCGGAAGCCGAAATGCTGCAGGCGCTGCTCGGCGAGGAGGGCATCCCCAGCGTGCTGAAGCGCAGCGGCGGCTTCGACAATCCCGACTTCCTCGCCGCCGGCCCGCACGACGTGATGGTGAGTGCCGAGATCGCGCCGCAAGCACGGCAGGTGCTCGCCGACATCGTCGGCGACGAGGCAAGCGAGGAGCGCGCCGAGCTGGAAGCGATGGGGATCGCGCCGCGCGCCGGCATCGCGCCGGAGCGGTTCGCGCTCTGGTTCGCGGTCGCCGTGCTCGGTGCCGTGGCCCTGATCTGGGTGCTCTACGAGCTGCGCTTTGGCTGAGTCCGGGCACAGGCGGGAAGGCGAGCTGGTCGAGGCGACGCTGGTCCGCAACGAGACCGAGGGCGAGATGATCCGCGGCCTGCTCGAGAGCGCCGGGATCCCCAGCATCCTGCAGGGGGCCGGCATGGTCGCGACGCTCCGCAACGGGTTTCCGACCGTTCCCGTCTACGGCGGCTCGCAGAAGGTGATGGTGCACGCGCACCGGCTCGAGGAAGCGCGCGAGGTGATCGCGGCGACGCTGGAAGCCGAGGACGGGCTCAGCTGACGCCGGCCGGGCGGACCATCGAGCGCAGGTAGTCGCGCCAGGCGTCCTCGATGTCGCGGAAGCGGGCGTCGAAGGCGTCTTCGAGGGTCACCTCGGGGCCGCCGGGAAGGAGGCGGTCGACGAGGCGCTCGCAGGCCTCGGGGCCGCGCTCGTTCTCGAGCAGGTCGAAGACGGTGCCGCCGAGCAGGACGGCGTCGCGGAGCGAGGGTGGGAAGGAGGGGCGGGCGCCCTCGCGGAGGTGGCGCAGGACGGCCGCCCGGTAGAGGCCGACCTGGCGGGAGAAGTACTGGGCGCTGCCCTCGACCAGCCAGGTCCAGCGCAGGTAGCGGCTGAAGCGGCGCGGGGTCCAGGGCGGCGGCAGGGCCGGGTTGTTGGCGGCGACGACCAGCTGCGCGTAGAGGCGCTCGGCGGTCCCGCGCAGGGCCTCCAGCGAGTCCTCGCCGGCGGCGCGCCGTTCGAGCCGCGGGTCGCTCAGCACGTGCAGCTCGGTCGCCATCGCCCAGCCGGCCATGTAGCGGCGCCCGGCGGGGGCGGCCGACCAGCGCGCGACGGGCAGGAAGGGGTGCGCCAGGGTCAGCCAGATCGGGCTGGTGTGGACGACCACGGTGACCTCGTCGGGCACCGTCTCGAAGCGGTCTTCGAGCCGCAGCCGCAGTCCCTCCAGCCGGTCCAGCGTGCGCTCGGCGAAGGCCGAGTCGTCGCTGTCGTGCCGGGCGGCAAACGACAGCGAATCGGTTTCGATCCAGCTCATGACGCGAGCCTAGCGGCCCGCGTCATGGCCCAGATCAGACGAGAGCGGGTTCTCTCGTCTCGCAGCGGTTGCGAATCTCTTCGCGGGCGCGGTCGAACTCGTCGTCGGCCATCACCGGCGTGCCCTCGAAGGGCAGGTCGCGATCGATCTCGACCCAGGAGCGGCAGCCGTGGTACTCGTCGCGGACGCGCACGGTGACCGGGCGCGGGATCCGGTGCACCCGCAGCAGCAGGATGTGCAGCGGATGACGGCGCTTCCAGGCGAGCCGCTTTTCGGCGTAGTCCGGAGTCCAGATGTAATACGGCGAGAGGCTGTCCAGGGTGCGCCGATCGTTGATCGTGACGTGATCGGTGACCTCGGCCCAGGCGCGCAGGCGGACGCGGTCCGGCTGGGCGATCCCGCCGTCCTGGAGCAGCGCCTTCGGCGGCGGCTCTTCGTCCGGCCAGACACCCTCCTCGAGGGCGCGGCGCAGCTCGGGGTGATGGGACTCGCGCACCAGGTCGTTGCGCTGGTGATCGAAAGTCGGGTAGAGGAAGAAGCGCTCGTGCTCGAGCTCGAAGTGCTTGTTCTCCTCGCGGATTCCGCCCTTGCGGAGCGTGAGTAGCTGCTCACCCTCGGCGAGAGCGCGGACGGTTACAGCCCATTCCTTTAGAGCGATCGGCATTTGAAATCAGTACCTGAGAAGGTTGAAGTTGAACGGTGGGGACGGGGGGTTCAAATGGCCTCGACAAAGCCGTGCGCCCGCCCCGGGATCGCGCATTCTAGAACAGGGTGGCGAAATCACCAAATAAAGAAACCCGTCAGTTGCGGCCTCCGCCTCCGGGCGTTTCGATCCGCAGGCGGTCCCCCGGCGCGAGCTCGCCGTCGGCCTTTCCGGGCAGCGGCTCGCCGTTGTGGAGATTGACTCCGAGGGCCCCATTTCCCCCCATATTGCGGCCTTTCGGGGGGTGTCGGCGCCGCTCGGTGATCAGCGTGAAGCGCATCGGAGCCAGTGCTTCCAGCTCCCTGACGAGGCCGTCGCCACCCCTCGTCGCGCCCTCCCCGCCACTCCCTCGGCGAAGTGAGAGCTTCGTCACACGAAGCGGAAATTCACTCTCCAGTGCCTCGATCGGCGTGTTCAGCGTGTTCGACATCGCGACGTGGATCGCGCTCGGTCCGTCGGCCTCGGGGCAGGCTCCCTGGCCGCCGCCCAGCGTCTCGTAGTAGGTGAAGTCGTCGTTGGCCAGGGTCAGGTTGTTCATCGTCCCCTGGCCCTGTGCCGGCGCAGGGCGCGCCCCGGCCAGCGCCGCGATCACCAGGTCGGCGACCCGGCTCGAGGTCTCGACGTTGCCGGCGGCGACCGCGGCCGGGTGGGCGGCGTTGAGCAGGCAGCCGGGCGGCGCGATCAGCTCGATCGGCCGGTGGGCGCCGGCCGAGGGCGGCGCGTCGGGGTCGGTCATCGCGCGGACGGCAAAGAAGGCGGCCGACTTGGTCACCGAGAGCGGGCAGTTGAGGTTGCCGCCGACCTGCGGGTCGGTGCCGGAGAAGTCGAGCCGCAGGCCGTCGCCGGCGATCGTCGCCTCGACCCGCAGGAGGATGTCGCGGTCCGCGCCGGCGCCGTCTTCCTCGAGCACGTCCTCGGCGGCGTAGACGCCATCGGGCAGCGCGTCCAGGGCGGCGCGGGTGCGGCGCTCGGCGTAGGCGAGGATCTCGGCCATCCCGGCGCGCAGCTCGGCGGGGCCGTGGCGCTCGGCGAGCTCGGCGAGGCGCTGCTCGCCGACCCGGTTGGCGGCGGCCTGGGCGCGCAGGTCGGCGAGGCGCTGGCGCGGCGCCCGCATCCGCGCGGCCAGCTCGGCGAGCTTCTCCTCACTGGCGACGGTCGGCGGAATCACCACGCCCTCGTCGGCGAGCGTGCGCGAGAAGGCCGGCATCGAGCCCGGGGTCGGGCCGCCGACGTCGGCGTGGTGGGCGCGGCTGGCGGCGAAGCCGAGCAGCTCGCCGGCGATGAAGACGGGGGAGATCAGGGTGACGTCCGGCAGGTGGGTGCCGCCGCGGTAGGGGTCGTTGAGGATCCAGGCGACCCCCGGCCGCTGCTCCTCGCCGAGCACCGCGGCGACCGCGTCGGGCATCGAGCCGAGGTGGACGGGGATGTGCTCGGCCTGCATCACCAGCTCTCCGGCCGCGTCGAAGAGCGCGGTCGAGCAGTCGTGGCGCTCCTTGATGTTGGCCGAGTAGGCGGAGCGGATCAGCACCGCGCCCATCTCGTCGCAGGCGGCGCGCAGGCCGCCGACCAGGACCTGGAGGGTTATCGGGTCCATCGGCTCACGATCGTCCCGTGCTCGTCGACCCTGGCCGACCAGCCGGCCGGCAGGGCCAGGGTCGCCTCCGGCAGCTCGAAGACGACCGGGCCCTCCGCCTCGGTGCCGGCGCCGGGCTCGCCGCGCAGGACCGGGGTCTTCACCCACTCCTCGCCGCTCCAGACCGGCCGCGTGAGCCGCTCCGGCGCGGCGCCGTCGGCAGCGCGCGGGGTCGCCTCCGGCCCGGGGACGACGAGGGCGAGCTGGACGTCGACCAGCACCACCTCGCCCTCGGGGTCGCGGTGGCCGTAGCGCTGCTCGTGCAGATCCTCGAAGGCGGCGGTCAGCGCCGCCGGGTCGGGGGCGGGCGGCCCGGGTACCGGCAGCTCGAAGGCCTGGCCGGCGTAGCGCATCGCGTAGATCAGCTCGGGCTCGGCCCCCGCGAGCCCGGCGCCGGTCCGCTCGATCATCTCGGCGACGATCGCCTCGATCCGCTCGGCGCTCAGCTCCGGCCCGGCCAGCATCACCGTCCGGGTGGTGTCGCGGCGGCGCTCGGAGGCGCAGAGGCCGAAGGCGGAGAGGACGCCCCCGGCGCGCGGGCAGAGGATCGTCTCGATCCCGAGCTCGGCGGCTATCGCCGCCGCGTGCATCGGGCCGGCGCCGCCGAAGGGGAGCAGGGCGAAGCCGCGCGGGTCGACCCCGCGCTCGACCGTGACCACGCGCAGCGCCCGCACCATCTCCTGGTTTGCGACGCGGACGATCCCGGCCGCGGTCGCCAGCCGGTCGAGGCCGAGCGCGGCGCCGAGGCCGTCGATCGCCGCCTCGGCGGCGGCGACGTCGAGGGCGACGCCGCCGGCCAGGCGCGAGTCGGCGGCGAGGTGGCCGAGCACCAGGTTGGCGTCGGTGACCGTCGGCTCGGTTCCGCCGCGGCCGTAGCAGGCGGGCCCGGGAACGGCGCCGGCCGAGCGCGGGCCGACGCGGAGCGCGCCGCCGGCGTCGCGCCAGCCGACCGAGCCGCCGCCGGCGCCGACCGTGTGCACGTCGACCATCGGCAGCTGGATCGTGCGGCCCTCGATCCGCCGCGAGTCGGTGCGGCGCACGGTGCCCTCCTCGACCACGCAGACGTCGCAGGAGGTGCCGCCCATGTCGAAGCCGAGCGCGTTGCCGTCGCCGCTGGCGCGGGCGAGCAGGCCGGCGCCGACGGCGCCGCCGGCCGGGCCGGAGAGCACGCTCCAGGCGCCGGCGCGGGCCGCCTCGGCGGCGGGGGCGAGGCCGCCGGAGGACTGCATGACCAGCGGCTGCGGGAGGCCGGCGGCGGCGCTCGCCTCGCCGAGCCGGCCGATGTAGCGGCCGAGCAGGGGGCTGAGGTAGGCGTCGATCGCGGTCGTCGAGCAGCGCTCGTACTCGCGGAAGCGGGGCAGGACCTCGTGCGAGGCGGAGACGTGGAGGCCGGGGAGGCGCTCGCGCAGGTGCGCGGCGAGGCGGCGCTCGTGGCCGGGGTCGAGGTAGGAGAAGAGCAGGCAGATCGCGACCGACTCGGCGCCGCTCGCCTCGAGCAGCGCGGCGAGCCGCTCGGGCTCGTCCTCGCCCAGCGGCTCCAGCACTCCCTCCGGGCCGACCCGCTCGGCCGCCTCGAAGCGCAGCCCGCCCTCGATCAGCGGCGCCGGCTTCGCGGTGCAGAGCCGGTAGAGGTCGGGTCGGTCCTGGCGGCCGATCTCGAGCAGGTCGGAGAAGCCCTCGGTGGCGATCAGCGCCGTGCGCGCGCCGCGTTCCTCGAGCAGCGCGTTGGTCCCGACCGTCATCCCGTGCGCGAACGACTCGACCGCGCCGGCCGCGGCACCGGCCCGCTCCAGCACCGCCGCGACCGCGCTCATCACCCCGTCGGACTCGTCCCCCGGCGTGGTCGGCACCTTGGCCGTGTGAACCGAGCCGGAGTCGAGCAGGACGGCGTCGGTGAAGGTCCCGCCGACGTCGACTCCGAGCAGCATGCCGTGGAGGCTAGTCCCAGCGCTCCTGGCGCACGCTGCCGTCGGGGCCGACGACGAGGTGGACGCCGTCGAGCGCGGGGTCGGTGTCCGGGCGGTCGCTGCGCAGGTGGCCGCCGCGCGACTCGCGGCGGGCGAGGGCGGCGCTGGCGAGCGCCTTGGCCAGCGGGTAGGGGTTGCGGACGAGGAGCGCGAGGGCGTCGGGGACGCGGGTCGGGCCGGCGTAGCGCCAGACCGCGTCGCGGGTCTCTTCGGTCGGCGGGTCGAAGCGCCACTCGGGCAGCGGCGGGCGGGGGCCCGCGGGAGTCTCGGCGAGCGCCGCGCGGGCGGCGCGGGCGCCGAAGACGAAGCACTCGCTGAGCGAGTTGGAGGCGAGCCGGTTGGCGCCGTGCAGGCCGGTGCAGGAGCACTCGCCGACCGCGAACAGGCCGGGCAGCGAGGAGCGGCCGTCGAGGTCGACCGCGACCCCGCCCATCGTGTAGTGGGCGGCGGGGGCGACCGGGACCGGTTCGGTGCGCGGCTCGAAGCCGGCTTTGGCGAGCGAGGTGAAGACGTTGGGGAAACGGGCGGGGTCGATCCCGCGCAGGTCGAGCTTCACCTCGGCTGTCCCGTCGGCGCGCATCTGGGCGAGGATCGCCGCGGTCACCGCGTCGCGTGGGGCGAGCTCGTCGGTGAACCGCTGTCCCGCCGCGTCGAGCAGCTTGGCGCCCTCGCCGCGCACCGCCTCGGTGATCAGGGCGCCGTCGAACTCGGTGCCCGGGAGCGCGATCGCGGTCGGGTGGAACTGGCAGAACTCGAGGTCGGCGAGATCGGCGCCGGCGGCGGCGGCGAAGACCGGGCCGGCGCCGATCGCGCCGCGCGGGTTGGTGGTGCGGCGCCAGAGCGCGGCGGCGCCGCCGGTCGCCAGCACGGTCGCCGGCGCGGCCAGCGGGCTGGAGTCGGCGAGCACGCCGTGGCAGCGCTCGCCGTCGCTCCACAGGGCCAGCGCCGAGGTCCGCTCCAGCACCTCGATCCGCGGCTCGGCGGCGACCATCGCCGCCAGCTTCGAGGTGATCTCGTGGCCGGTCTGGCTGCCGCCCGAGTGGACGATCCGCCGCGCCGCGTGGCCGCCCTCGAGCCCCAGCGCCAGCCGCCCCTCGTGGTCGAGGTCGAAGACGACGCCGCGCGCCTGCAGCTCGCGGACCGCCGCCGGCGCCTCCTCGCAGAGCACCCGCACCGCCTCCGGCCGGCAGAGGCCGCGGCCGGCGGCGATCGTGTCGGCCGCGTGGGCGGCCGGGGTGTCGTCCGGTTCCAGCGCCGCCGCCAGGCCGCCCTGGGCCCAGAAGCTGGCGCTGAGGTTGAGCGGGGTGCGGGAGACGAGGCAGACCTCGGCCCCCTGCTCGGACGCACGCAGCGCGGTCCACAGCCCAGCGGCGCCGCCGCCGACGACGGCGACGTCGAACTCACGGGTTGCCGTTATCGGCTCTCAGCCTCTCGGCGGATCGTCTCGAGCTGCTCGCGCAGCCAGGTGGCGGCGCCGTCGCGCGCGCGCGCCCGCTCGTCGGCGACCGCGGCCTCGGCGGCGGCGGCGCGGCGCTCGGCTTCCGCGATTCGCTCTTCGGAGGCTTCGACCTGTGCTTCGATCTCGGTCAGGCGGTGCTCGGCGGCGGCGATCGCCTCGTCCTTGGCGCGGCGCTCATGCTGCAGCTCTTCCTCGTGCTCGAGGCGCAGCTTCTCGAACTTGGTCTCGTCGTTGGCGCGGACCTGCGCGAGGTCGGCTTCCAGCGCTTCGATCTCCGCGGTCGCCCGCTGCTCGGCCTTGCTCGCGAGGTCGGCGGCCGCGGACAGGCGCCGTTCGGCCTCCGCGATCCGGCCCTCGAAGTCGCCCCCCGTCCCGCCGCTCTCAGCGCTCATGCCCGCTCAATCTAATACCGGCTCGGCGGCAACGTCGCGATAGGCCTCGATCAGGCGCTCGGCCATGCTCGCCGCGGAGAGGGTCGAGGCGCGGGCGGCGCCGGCCACGCGGGGGTCGGCGGCGTCGAGCTGGCGGCGCGCGACGGCCCGCCAGGTGGCGAGCTCGAAGGGGGCGCAGAGGCAGCCGTCGATGCCGGCGAGCGCGTAGGGGGCGATCCCGACCGGGGTCGAGAGCACCGGCACGTCGCAGGCCAGCCCCTCGACCGCGGCCATCCCAAAGCCCTCGTAGTCGGAGGTGACGAGGACCGCGCCGGCGGCGTTCAGCCAGACCGGCATCCGCTCCGGCTCGATCGAGCCGCCGACCAGCAGCTCGGCCCCGCAGGCGGCGGCCAGCTCGGCGGCGCGGTCGTGGCGCTTCTCCGGCCGGGCCGGGTTGGCGGGGAAGAAGAGGTAGCGGCCCTCCGGGTCGAGGCCGAGCGAGCGGCGCGCCTGTGTGCGCGGGATGCGGCCGAAGCGTTCGAGGTCGGGGCCGCACGGGAGGACCGCCGAGCCGGGCACGGCGGGCAGGCCGGGGCGGTCGTTTTCGGTCTCGAACAGCGCCCGCGAGACGGCGCCGACCAGCTCGACCCGCCAGGCCAGCCGCCGCGACATCGGGCCGACGATCTCGTGGCGGACGTCGGTGCCGTGGAAGGTGACGATCAGCGGCTTCGCCCCGGCCAGCTTCGCGACCCAGCCGGCGAGGCCGTAGTGGGCGTGGACGAGGTCGAAGCGCTCGCGCTTCAGCAGCGCCCGCAGCCGCCGCGTCGCCGGCACGTACTCGTTGCGGCCGCGCGGGAAGGCGAAGACGTCGACTTCGATGCCGCGCTTGCGGACCTCGTCGACCTGGTCGCAGACCCAGCGCCCCCGCTGGGGCGCTCCCTCGTCAGGCGTGAAGTTGGTGACGACGAGGACGCGCACCCGGGGCAGGGTATCCCGCAGTGCCACAATGGGGATATGCCCGATGGGTCCTCATCACCGGGCGCGCTGGCGAACGGCGTCGCCACCAGAACCGTCTCCAACTACGCGGGCGGCGAGTGGGTGCCGGCTGTGGGGGTCGAGACCCTGCGTGACCTCAACCCGGCGACCGGCGAGCCGCTTGCCGAGGTGCCGCTGAGCGGCGCCGCCGAGGTCGAGCGCGCGGTCGCCGCGGCACGCGCCGCGCAGCCGGCCTGGCGGGCGACCTCGCCGCAGAACCGGGCGCGGGCGCTGATGGCGCTGCGCCAGGTGCTCGACGCCCATCGCGGCGAGCTCGCCGCGATCGTCACCGAGGACATGGGCAAGACGCTCGACGACGCCGCCGG
Source organism: uncultured Conexibacteraceae bacterium (assembly GCA_964464285.1). Taxonomy (GTDB): domain Bacteria; phylum Actinomycetota; class Thermoleophilia; order Solirubrobacterales; family 70-9; genus VAYN01. The sequence continues at coordinate 9,985 of CAYXFL010000030.1, read as the reverse complement.
CGAGGTCGGGCGGGGGATCGAGTCGGTCGAGTCGGCGATCGCGATTCCGCATCTGCTCAAGGGCGAGAACCTCGAGGGCGTGGCGGGCGGCGTCGACGTCGAGATGGTTCGCCAGCCGGTCGGCGTGGTCGCCGCGATCACCCCGTTCAACTTCCCGGCGATGATCCCGCTCTGGTTCCTGCCCTACGCGGTCGCCTGCGGCAACACCTTCGTGCTCAAGCCCTCCGAGCAGGACCCGCTCGCCTCGGTGCGGATCTTCGAGCTGATCGACGAGGCCGAGATCTTCCCGCCCGGCGTCGTCAACCTCGTGCACGGCGGCCACGACGCGGTCAACGGGCTGCTCTCTGCGGACGGGGTCGACGCGGTCTCCTTCGTCGGCTCGGCGAAGACCGCGCGCTACGTCTGCTCGACCGCGGTCGAGCACGGCAAGCGGGTGCAGGCGCTCGGCGGAGCGAAGAACGCGATGGTGGTGATGCCCGACGCCGACCCGAAGCTGCTCGCCGACGGGGTCACCTCCTCGGCTTTCGGCGCCGCCGGGCAGCGCTGCCTGGCCGGCTCGCTGCTGGTCCTGGTCGGCGACGCCGAGCAGCAGGAGCGCTCGCTGGCGCGGGTGGTCGAGGCGAGCGCAGGGCTGAAGACCGGCGCCGGCGCCGATGCCGCCACCGACGTCTGCCCGCTGGTCTCGGTCGGCGCGCGCGAACGGGTCGAGGGCGAGATCGAGCGCGCCGTATCCGAAGGCGCGACCCTCGCCCTCGATGGCCGAATCGGCGGCGGCGCGGCCGGCGCCCAGCTCGGCCCGACGATCGTCGACGACGCCCGGCCCGGCTCGCCGGCGCTCGCCGAGGAGATCTTCGGCCCGGTCCTCTCCGTGCTCCGCGCCCCCGACCTCGACGGCGCCCTCGAGCTGGTCAACGCCTCCCGTTACGGCAACGCCTCGGTGATCTTCACCTCCTCCGGCGAGGCCGCCCGCGAGTACCGCTACGGCGTCGAGGCGGGGATGATCGGCGTCAACATCGGCGTCCCGGCGCCGGTCGCCTGGTTCCCGTTCGCCGGCTGGAAGGACTCGATCGACGGGGACCTGCACGCCAACGGCAGCGACGCGGTCGACTTCTACACCCGCAAGAAGGTCGTCACCTCGCGCTGGCGCTGAGCGCGGCTTCGCAGAGATTTGACTCTGCGGTCGTGGATTTGTTCGTCGCGCGTCTTGTTCGGTATGCCGGCGCGGCCCAGCATCGGCCCTCGTCCACGAACGAGAGGGGAACCGATGTTCTACGCGTTGCTCGGCTACCTGCACGCCGCGATCCACACCCGCGTGCGCCAGATCCAGCGACTGGTCGGAGGGGAGGGCGGACAGGGCACGGTCGAGTACGTCGGCCTGATCCTGCTGGTCTCGCTGCTGATGGTCGGCATGGTCGCCGCGATGAAAGGTTTCAACGGCAAACAGGGCACCGAGCTGGCCGACGTGATCGTCAACAAGATCAAGGAGGCGGTGAACAAAGTCGCCTTCAAATAGGAAACCGGGATGTCGATTTCCTCTCGGATATCCGAGAGGAAATCGACATCCGTCCAGGGGCCGGCGGGCCGACAGCGAGGTTCATTGAAAGCGGGGCAAGATTGGTTTGGGCGGGGATTTCCAACCAATGGGAGGCACCGATGTCACCGCAGCCGCTGGTCACCAAAGGACACGGGAAAAACGAACCGCGGGGGATCAAACGCGTCGCCCGCTCGAGCCTGCACGAGGGGCGCTTCGGTCGGCTCTTCCGCCTGGACCCGGCGCCGGAACTCAAAGACGGAGAGCTCCAGGCGCTGGCAAAAAAAATGCAGGAGCCAAAAGGCGGTGGCACCAAACTCGACAACCCGAAAATCCCGGCCGCCTACACCTACTTCGGTCAGTTCGTCGATCACGACATCACCTTCGATCCGGTCTCCAGCCTGCAGCGGCGCAACGACCCCGACGCGCTGACCGATTTCCGCACGCCCCGGTTCGACCTCGACTGCATCTACGGCTCGGGACCGGCCGACGACCCGTTCCTCTACGACCAGCCCGGCGGCTTGCGGCTGCTGATCGACAAAAACAACAAAAACGGGGAACCGGACCTGCAGCGCAACGCGCAGGGCGTGGCGGTGATCGGGGACCCGCGCAACGACGAGAACATCATCGTCAGCCAGTTGCAGCTGGCCTTCCTGCGCTTCCACAACAAGGTCGCCGACCGGGTCGCGAAAGACAAATCGGTGCCGGACGCGCGCAAGTTCCAGGAGACCCAGAAGCTGGTCCGCTGGCACTACCAGTGGGTGATCCTCGAAGACTTCCTGCCGCGGATCGTCGGCAAAGGCCCGCTCAAAGATCGGGTCCGGCGCAAAGGCAAAGGGGTCGAAATCGCGCTGCGCTGGTTCAAGCCGCGGAACAACCTGTTCATGCCGGTCGAGTTCTCGGTCGCCGCCTACCGCTACGGCCACAGCCAGATACGCGGCCGCTACGACCTCAACCAGATCGTCCAGAACGTGCCGATCTTCATCCCCGGAGAAAAAGTCGGTGAGCTCGAAGACCTGCGTGGCTTCCGGCCCCTGCCGGGCGCCTGGACGATCGACTGGTCGTTCTTCCTCGACGTTCCCGGGCAGTCGAAAAAACCGCAGCTCTCGAAGCGGATCGACGCGAAGCTGGTCGGCGGGCTGTTCGACCTGCCGGGCTTCCCGGACAAAGAGTCCTCGCTCGCCTTCCGCAACCTCAAGCGCGGTCAGGCGCTCGGACTGCCCTCGGGCCAGACGATCGCCGACGCGATGGACCTGAAAGCGCTGAGCGGGAAAAAACTCGGCGCCCCGGCCGATACCCCGCTCTGGTTCTACATCCTCAAAGAGTCTGAGCTCGGCGGCGGCCAGCAGCTCGGACCGGTCGGCGGCGGGATCGTCGCCGAGGTCCTGCTTGGCCTGCTGCAGGGCGACCGCCGCTCGTTCGTCAACGCCCAGCCCGGCTGGCGCCCGACGCTCGGCCCGAAAGCGGGCAAGTTCACCCTCGCCGACCTGATCCGGTTCGCGACCAAATAGGGGTCTGGCGACTTCCTCCCGCACGTCGGGGAGGAAGTCGCCAATGCCGCCTACGGGCTTGGGTTGACGGCGCGACGGGCTGCAACGGCGAGTTGCATCGAGCGCTTTTCCACAAACGCCGCGTAGCTGTCGGAACGCATTGTCGCAGGATCAATTAAATGCGACTTGATCGCGCTAGGCACGACCTTCGAGTTCTTCATCACGGAGCTTGGAGGCGAATTTCGAATTGAGCTATTTAGACCTGCATCAATCAGTACCTGATTCGCAGGTACGTCAGCCGCAAGCGTGGGTCGTTTAACGCGTGAAGCAAGAAACTCGAGTGGAAAGACATGATGGATTCCTAGATCAGTGCTTTCCGGAGTATCCATGAGTTTGCGACCGCTTCCCCCTACGGACGACTCCGATGCCCAATCCCGGGACTCCATCGTGTTGAGGAGACAAAGACAGGCTGAAACTGCGAGGTCATTTCCGTCATCCATGATCGAGAACGAATCGTCCCCCAGCGTGAATTCGGATATCTCATCCGGCGTAGTTCCGCCTCGCCCCAGCCATTGCCGCAGCAATTGTGCGTCGGTGATCGCGCGGGTGTTCGCCCCTCGCGCATAGAGCCTCTGAAACGAAACCGCCCAGAACCAGCGAGCAACCTTCCTTCGGCCAGCCGCTGAGAGTGCTGCCTTGCGTCCAAAGAGGGAGTCCGCGATCGGCAACAGCATCGTATGCTGGGGAACGATCTTGCGACGGATTGCGCCACAGTCCTGGCGGATCAGTTCGAGTGCCTGGCTATATGCTTTCAGCGCTTTCGTCCAGTCTCGAATCACTAACTTGGGGCTCAATGCGAGTACGTCGCTTTGGCGTACGCCTCGAACGGTCAGCTTGCGAATTTTTCCCGCATCGAGTTCAGTGCGTTGCTTGAGATGCTCTCGAAGCGCGATGACTTTGAGAATCTCCACTCCGGCCACATCGTAGGTTTCAAGGATTGGGTACGCGTCTTTTGCGGCTTCCCACTTTCGCCTTAAGTTGAACTTGTGGGGGTAGAGGATCGCAACCATCAAGTCGAATGCATCGAGCTGAAGTACGCTGCGATTGGTTCGCTCGAAGATCTTCGCTATTGCCTCCATCGGCAGTTCGGAGCTCACCGCGTCGGTGCGGAGGGCGTAGCCGGTGAAGTTTGCGAGATGACTGTCTTTGAGGTCGGCAAAGATAGTTTGCTCGGCTTTGCTTTCGCTGATGTGACCTAGCCAAGTCGCGAACGCGGAAGACGAGACCAGGTCTTGCATGCGAATGACTTGCGCCTCGGCGTGTGAATCGATTGCTTTGCCGTACTCGCGCTCAAACTGTCGATCTGACATGCCTTCAATCGCCTCGTCGGTGATTTCGTTGGCGCGGCGCAGCTCTGCCATGTCGATGAAGAAGGTCGTTTTACGCTTGCCGTTGCCGGTGAGGGCTTGATATAGGGCCGTGATCCGCTGCTGTCCATCGAGGATTAGATGCTTGGGCTTTGATCGAGCTTTCGGCGCTCCCGCGATCTCGCGAGACAGCAGGCGGTTCTTCCCGGTCTGCTCGAGCATCAGAAATGAGCCGATCGGCCAACCTCGAGCTATGGAGCGGAGCAGTTCGACGATGAAGTCGTCGGCCCATCGGTAATCCCGCTGAAAATCGGGCAGGGCCAGATTGCCTTCGTTGATTTCTTGCACTAATGAGCCGGTGGTTAATGACATGGATGCTGACCATATAGCGGAAGCCCGAACGAAAGATGACGTACGGCTGTGCCCATGAAAGACTCGCGCCCATGACCGCCTCTCGCAGCTACGCTCGCGCCCCTGCCGACATCCGCCCGGTGACGATCGACCCCGGTTTCGTCGAAAGCGCCGCCGGGTCTTGCCTTATCTCGCTGGGGAAAACGCGGGTGATCTGCACTGCCTCGGTCAGCGAGACCGTGCCGCGCTGGATGCAGGGGCGGGGCAAGGGCTGGGTGACCGCCGAGTACTCGATGCTGCCCGCCTCGACCGGGGACCGCAAGCAGCGCGACATCTCGAAGGGCAAGCAGGACGGGCGCGGGGTGGAGATCCAGCGGCTGATCGGGCGCTCGCTGCGGGTCGTCGTCGACTTCAAGGCGCTCGGCGAACGCAGTGTCTACGTCGACTGCGACGTGCTCGAAGCCGACGGCGGGACGCGCTGCGCCTCGATCACCGGGGGCTACGTCGCCCTGCGCCAGGCCTTCCAGAAACTGCTCGACCGCAAGGCGATCGAGACGATGCCGCTGACCGGGACGATTGCCGCGGTCAGCGTCGGCATGGTCGACGGCCGCCCGCTCTGCGACCTCGACTACAACGAGGACTCGCAGGCCGAGGTCGACGCGAACGTGGTGATGACCGGCGACGGCGGTCTGGTCGAGGTGCAGGCGACGGCCGAGCGCACGCCGCTCTCGCGCGCCTCGCTGGACGAGCTGCTGGCACTCGCGGAGGGTGGAATCGCCCGCCTGCGGGAGGTGCAGGAGCGGGTCGCTTGATCCTCGCGACCGGCAACCGCCACAAGCTGGCGGAGATGCTGGAACTGCTGCCGGAGCTCGACCTGCAGCCGCTGCCGGAGGGGGTCGAGATGCCGCCCGAGGACGGCGACACGTTCGAGGCCAACGCGCTGATCAAGGCGCGGGCGGTGCACGCGGCGACCGGCGAGGCGGTGCTCGCCGACGACTCGGGGATCGAGGCCGAGGACCTCGGCGGCGCGCCGGGGATCTACTCGGCCCGTTACGCCGGCCCGGACGCCACCGACGAGATCAACCTGACCAAGCTGCTCAACGAGGTCGACGCCGCCGGCGGCAATCGCCGCGTCGCCTACGTCTGCGCGCTCGCCCTGATCGACGCCGACGGCAGCGAGCACGTCTTCGAGGACCGCTGCGAGGGCCGCCTGCTGCGCGAGCGACGCGGCGAGGGCGGCTTCGGCTACGACCCGGCCTTCGTCCCCGACGACACCGGCCCGGACGACGAACGCACCTACTCCGAGCTGAGCCAGGAGGAGAAGAACGCGATCAGCCACCGCGGCCGCGCTGCGGCCCTGCTGGCGCACCATCTGGCCGCCGCGGGGTAGGGCCGTCCGAGGCCGGGCCAGGACCCACACCTCGGCTTGGCAGGTAGGTGTGGCTCCTGGCCCGGCTGGACGCAAGGAGAGGGAGCTCACGAAGGACCAAGCGCTCCGCTTGACCTTTCTCGCCCTGTGGGCGAAGAAAGTCAAGGTGACCGCTACCGAAGCGTCACGGAACGATCACGCCGACCCCTCCGGGGCAAACCCCCGAAGCAGGCCGCTCCGCTAAACCGCCGGTTTGACCGGCGTCTCAGACTCCTCCATCGGCGACTCGGGCGCCGCTTCGTCCTCGACCGGTGCTTCCAGGGCTTCGACCTGGGGGAGTTTCCAGAGCAGGCTGGCGATCGTCAGGCCGGCTGCGGCGGCGAGCAGCGAGAGGAACCACTGGGTCGCGTTGATCAGCTCGATCTCGAAGAAGTCGCGCAGCGGGGCGATCGCGAGGATGCCGGCGTAGAGGCCGGCGAGCCCGAGCACCATCGCCAGCATGTTGCTCTGGATCGCGATGTGCTCGCGGCCGGGGCCACGCTCGAGCAGCAGGATGAAGGCGAGGCCAAGGGCGATCAGCGTCGTCGTCGCCGCGGTCCGGCCCGCTTCCAGGCTGCCGCCGGCGACGGTGTCGACGAGGAAGAAGGAGAGGATCGAGGCGAGCGCGATCGCGAGGCCGGCCGGGACCGCGAAGGCGGCCAGGGCGCGCAGCAGGCGGCCGCGGTAGAGCGGCCCGTCTGAGGGGGCGAGGGCGAGCACGAAGGAGGGGATGCCGATCGTGATGAAGGCGGCCACGGTGAGGTGGCGGGGGAGGAAGGGGAAGGCCCAGCCGGGCACGGCGACGAGCAGGATCAGCGCCGCCGCGTAGATCGTCTTGGTCAGATAGAGGCGGCCGAGCCGGTGGATGTTGCGGGCGATCCGGCGCCCGGCGCCGACCGCCTCCGGCAGCCGCGAGAACTGGTCTTTGAGCAGCACGATGTCGGCGACGCCCTTGGTCACCTGCGTGCCCGAGCCCATCGCCACCGCCATCCGCGCCTGCTTCAGCGCCGGCACGTCGTTGACCCCGTCGCCGATCATCGCCACGTAGCGCCCGGCCGCCACCAGCGCCGCCACCAGCGCCTTCTTCTGCTCCGGCTTGATCCGGCAGAAGATCGTGTTCTCGAGCGCCACCCGCTGCAGATCCTCGGGGTCGTCGGGCAGGTCCGGGCCCTCGACCACGCCCGCATCGCGCGGCACCCCGACCGCGTAGGCGACCGCGGTCACGGTCGCCTCGGCGTCGCCGGAGATCAGCTTCAGGTCGACTTCCTGCTCCTTCATGAAGGCGATCGTCTCGGCGGCGTCGGGGCGCAGCGTCTCCTCCAGCACGATCAGGGCCAGCGGGGTCAGCCGCGGCGGCGGCGACGCCGCCGGATCGGCGGGGAGCTGGGAGCTGGCGCGGCCGAAGGCGACGACCCGGCGGCCGGCCGCAGTCTGCTCGGCCAGCTTCGCCTCCAGGTTCGGCGGCAGGGTGAGCGCGCCCTGCTCGGCGAGGATGTCGGGGGCGCCGAGCACGAAAGCGCCGCTCTCGGCCCCGTCGGCGAGCACCAGGCCGCTCCACTTCCACTCCGAGGAGAACGGCACCTCGGCGGCCACCCGCGCCGCTTCGCCCGGGTAGCGCTGGGCGATCGTCTCCAGCGTCTTGTTGCGCTCACCGGCGCTGGCCGCGAAGCGCCCGATCGTCGCTGCCCCGGCCGCGGGGTCGATGCCCTCGGCGAACTCGACCCCGTGCAGGGAGAGCTCGCCCGCGGTCAGCGTCCCGGTCTTGTCGACGCAGATCGTGTCGACCGCCGCGAGGCTCTCGGAGGCGCTGATCTGCTGGACCAGGGTGTCGCGGCGCGCCAGTTTCACCGCCGCGACCGCGAAGGTCACGCTCATCAGCAGCACCAGGCCCTCGGGGATCAGGGTGATCAGGCCGGCGGTCGCCGTCTGCGCCGCCTCGTGCAGGCCGACTTCGCGGATCGAGAGGCTGAGGACCAGGATCACCGCCAGCGGCAGCAGCAGGTAGGTGCAGGCGATGATCACCCGGTTGACCTCCTGCTGCAGCGGCGAGGGCGGGTGGCGGAACTGGCGCGCCTCGCCGGCCAGCCGGCCGGCGTAGCTGTCCTCGCGGACCGCGTCGACCAGGTAGTGGCCGGAGCCGGAGATGCAGAAGGAGCCGGAGAGGACCCGCTCGCCGCCCGGCTTGGGGATCCCGTCGGCCTCGCCGGTCAGCATCGACTCGTCGAGGGTCATCCCGCGCGAGGCGATCACCTCGCCGTCGGCGACCAGCTGGTCACCCGGCCCGACCTGGACCACGTCGCCGGGCACGATCTCCTCGGCCAGCAGCTCGACGACGGCGCCGTCGCGGACGACCCTGGCCCGCGGCGCGACCAGCACCGCCAGCTCGTCGAGCGTCTTCTTCGCCTTCAGCTCCTGGCGGATCCCGATGTAGGTGTTGACGATCGCGATCACGCCGAAGATCGCGTCGGCCCAGAGCCCGAGCCCGATGATGAAGATGAAGAAGGCCCCGATGATCGCGTTGAACAACGTGAAGACGTTGCCCGCGACGATGCTCGCGGTGGAGCGCGAGGAGCTCTCCGGCGGCGGCCCCAGCTCCCGCAGGCGCTTGGCGGCCTCGGCGCCGGAGAGACCGTGCTGGGGGGAGGGGCGGTCGTTTCCCACAGCGCTATTCAATAGGGTGGGGGACGGGATGGCACTGAAGCTGGGGATCAACCTGGGGTATTGGGGCATCGGGCCCGCGGGCGAGGAGGCGACGAACGTCGTCAAGGAGGCCGAGCGCCTCGGCTTCGAGTCTGTCTGGGTGGCGGAGTCCTATGGCTCGGACGTGGTCAGCGTGCTCGCCTGGCTCGTACCCCAGACCACCAGGATCAACCTCGGCGCCGCGATCATGCAGGTGCCCGCCCGGCCGCCCGCGGCTGCGGCGATGGCCGGGGCGACGATCGACAAACTTTCCGGCGGCCGCTTCCTCTTCGGCTTCGGCCCGTCCGGCCCGCAGGTTTCCGAGGGCTGGTACGGCGTGCCCTACGCGAAGCCGTGGGGCCGCACCCGCGAGTACATCGAAGTGGTGCGGGAGATCATCGCCCGCGAAGGGCCGGTCGAGCACCACGGCGAGCACTACGACATCCCGCTCGCCGGCGGTGAGGGCAAGGCCCTGAAGCTGAACTTCCACCCGGAGCGCAACCGGATCCCGGTCTTCGTCGGCGCGATCGGGCGCAAATCGGTCGAGATGGCGGCCGAGGTCTGCGACGGCTGGATCCCGATCTTCTTCAGCGTCGACGCCTTCGAGTCGACCTGGGGTGAGCACCTCGAGGCCGGCTTCGCCAAGGGCGGGCGCCAGCGCTCGGACCTCGAGGTCAGCCCCTCGCTGCAGGTGGCGATCGACGGCGACCTCGAGGCCGCCAAGAGCGTGGTCAAGGCCGGCCTGGTCCTCTACTTCGGCGGCATGGGCAGCCGCAAGACCAACTTCTACGTAGACCTCGCCCACCGCTTCGGCTTCGGCGACGTCGCCGACGAGGTCCAGCAGCGCTTCCAGGACGGCGACCGGGCGGGTGCGTTCGCGGCGATGCCGGACGAGATCGTCGAGGCGACCTCGCTGGTCGGGACCGAGGAGGAAGTGGCCGCCCGGATCGAGCGTTTCCGCGGCGCCGGCATCGACCGTCTGATCGTTTCACCGGTTCATGTAGAGGTCGGTGAGAAGCTCCACACGCTCGAGCGACTGGCCGCTCTCGCCGGGGTCACCGCGTCGGCCTAGCCGATTCGCATAACCTACCGCGCCGCACGGGTATGAAGATCGCCGTCCCCAAAGAGTCAGCCGCGGGTGAGCGCCGCGTAGCCCTCG
>CAYXFL010000029.1:0-34527 GCA_964464285.1 uncultured Conexibacteraceae bacterium | reverse complement strand
TCGTGAGGATCTTGGCGTCGCGGTAGAAGCGGCAGACCGGGTACTCCTCGATGAAGCCGTAGCCGCCGTGGATCTGGACCGCCTCCTCGGCGCAACGGACCGCGAGGCGGCCGGTCTTCAGCTTCGCCTGGGCGGCGGTGAGGGTGAAGTTCTCGCCGCGGTCCTTGAGCCGGGCGGCTTTGTAGACGAGCAGGCGGGCGGCCTCGATCTCGGTCGCCATGTCGGCGAGCTTGGCCTGGATCGCCTGGAACTTGGAGATCGGCTGGCCGAAGGCGCGGCGCTCCTTGGCGTAGACGAGCGCCTCGTCGAGGGCGCCCTGGGCGAGGCCGACGCCCATCGCGGCGACGCCGATCCGGCCGATGTCGAGGACCTGGAGGAACTGGTGGAAGCCCTTGCCGCGCGGGCCGAGCAGGTTCTGCTCGGGGACGCGGCACTCGGTGAAGGTGAGCGGCCGCGTGTCGGAGGCGTTCCAGCCCATCTTGCGGTACGGCTCGCCCTGCTCGTAGCCGGGGGTGCCGTTGGGCACGATCAGGTTGGATATCTCCTCGGGACCGGTGCGGGCGGTGATGCAGACCAGGCCCGAGATCTCGGTGCCGGCGTTGGTGATGAACTGCTTGGCGCCGTCGATCGTCCACTCGCCCTCCTCGAGGGTGGCGGTGGTGCGCACGTTGCCGGCGTCGGAGCCGGCTTCCGGCTCGGTCAGGCCGAAGGCGCCGAGCAGCTCGCCCGAGCACAGCTTCGGCAGCCACTCGGCTTTCTGCTCCTCGCTGCCGAACAGGTAGACCGGCTGGGTGCCGAGCGAGGTGTGGGCGCAGAGCGTGATCGCCACCGAGGAGTCGACCCGGGTCAGCTCCTCGACCGCGAGCGCGTAGGCGAGCGAGTCGCCGCCCCCTCCCCCGTACTCCTCCGGGAACGGAATCCCCATCAGGTTGAGCGCCCCGAGGCGCTCGACTATCTCGTAGGGGAAGCGCTTCTCGTGGTCGAGCTGCTCGGCGACCGGCGCAACCTCCTGGCGGGCGAAGTCGCGGACGGTGCTCTGGATCAGGCGGTGCTCGTCGCTCAGCTCGAAGTTCATGCCGGGAGTTATACCGAATGATCGTTCTAAGTTCGAAAGGCCGTTCGGTGCTGCGCTACGGTTGCCCGATGGCGGGCGCCTCCCCTCCCACCCGGCCGGCGCTGCGAGCGCGCTACGACGCCCGGCGGCGGCGGGTCGTCGCCGACGCCGCGCGGGTCTTCGCCGAGCGCGGCTTCCACGCGACCTCGATGGCCGAGCTGACCGCCGCGACCGGGCTCGCCGCCGGCGGCCTCTACCACTACATCGACGGCAAGGACGACCTGCTGATCGCGATCTGCGACGAGCTGCTCGAGCCGCTGCTCAGCGAGGCGCGCGAGATCGTCGCCGCCGAGGCGGCGCCGGAGGCGCAGCTGCGGTCGCTGATGCGGGCCTGGCTCCTGCACATCGCCGAGCACCTCGACCACATGCTGGTCTTCGCCCAGGAGCGCCACGTGATCGAGCGTGAGCCGCGCTGGCGCCGCGTGCGCGCCCAGCGCAAGGAGTTCGAGCAGATCCTCGACGACGTGCTGGCCCGCGGCGAGGCCGACGGCTCGATGAGCTTCGGCGACCGCGGGCTCGCCCTGCGGGCGCTGCTCGGGATGGTCAACTACTCGCCGCAGTGGCTGCGCCCGCAGGGCCGGCTGAGCCCGGAGCAGATCGCCGACGGCTACTGCGACCTGCTGCTCGGCGCTCGATCGAGTCGTCAATAAGGGGTCTCTGGGACCACTTATTGCCGCCTCGATTCCAGAAAGTCACGGGCGGCGTCGAGATCGCGGGCGGCGGCGACGTCGATTCATCTCGCGCCGCAGTATCGCGACGCGGCGTCCTCTCAAGCCGCGGTCGGCTCGTCGGCGCGGTTGCCGTTCGGTCCGCTCGCCTCCGACGTACGCGTGCCTAGCTATCTGAGCCCGTGCGGGTGCAGGTGGTCCTCGGCCATCCGCTTGAGGCCGGCGCGGTCGATCTTGCCGGTCGGGTTGAGCGGCATCTCGTCGAGGAAGACGATCTCCTCCGGCGCCTTGTAGCCGATCTGCTCGCGACAGAAGACGATCAGCTCGGCACTCGACGGCCGCTCGGCGCCCTCCTCCAGGGTTACGTAGGCGCGCACGTTCTCGCCGTGGACCTCGTCGTGGACGCCGACCGCGCCGGCGAGGGCGATCGCCGGGTGCTCGACCAGCGCCCCCTCGACCTCGTAGGGGCTGATGTTGGAGCCGTCGTGGACGATCACCTGCTTCTTGCGGCCGAAGAACCAGAGGTAGCCGTCATCGTCGGCGCGGGCGAGGTCGCCGGAGTCGAGCCACTCGTCGACGACCACCTCGGCGGTCGCCTCCGGGGCCTCCCAGTAGCCGACCATCTGGCTGCGGGTGCGGATCCAGATCCGCCCGACCGAGTCGTCGGTGACCGGGTTGCCGTCCTCGTCGCGCAGGGCGATGCTGAAGCCGCTGATGGGGCGCCCGATCGAGCCCTGTTTGATCGCGCCCGAGGGCGGGTTGAGGGTCGCCAGCCCGACCTCGGTCATCCCGTAGCCCTCGACGATCGGGAAGCCGGCGGCGGCCGCGAACTCGGTCAGCAGCTCGGTCGAGACCTTGTCGGCGCCGGCCCGGCAGATGCGCAGCGAGTCGAAGTCGTGCGGGCGCAGGTCGTGGTCGTGGATCAGCGCCGAGAGCGCCGCCGGGATCATCGCCAGCACGGTCGGCTGCTGCTCGCGCAGCAGCGGCAGCAGCTCGTGGCTGTCGATCGTGCGGGCGACGACGACGCGGCCGCCGACCGCGAGCGTCGAGAGCGCCCAGAGGAAGGAGCCGATGTGGGACATCGAGGAGCCGGGCAGGAAGACGTCCTCGTCGCCGAGCTCGAAGGCGGCGGCGGCGCTGGCGATCATCCAGCGCAGGGTCTCGCGCGAGTGGGTGACGCCCTTGGCCGGGCCGGTGCTGCCGGAGGTGAAGAAGATCGCCGCCGGGTCGGCGGGGTCGGGCTCGGGCTCGGGCTGCGCGGCGAGCGGCGCGGCGGCGAGCGCGGCGAAGCTGTGGCGCCAGGGGCCGCTGCCGAGCGCCGGCTCCTCGCCGTCGGCGAAGACGACCGTGCCGAGCGCCAACCCGCGCGCCAGCTCGCTGCCGGCGACGTCCTCGGCCCGCTCGGCGTGCGCGACCAGCGCCCTGGCGCCGCTGACCGTGAGCGCGTGGTCGATCTCGCGGTGGGTGTAGCGGTAGTTGAGCGGCGTCGCCACCAGCCCCGCCTTAAAGCAGGCGAGGTAATGGACGACGAGATCGACCCGGTTCGGCATCAGCGAGGCGACCCGGTCGCCGGCCACGAGCCCGAGGCCCCGGTAGCCGCCGGCCAACCGGTCGCTCGCCCGCTCGAGCTCGCGCCAGCTCAGCGCCCGGTCGGCGGAGAGGATCGCGACCTCGTCCGGCCGCGCCGCGAGCCCACCCGCGAGCAACTCCCCCAGCGGCCCGACCGGCCGCTCCAGCGGGTATCCGTCGATCAGCACGGCGCGATCGTATGGGGTTGCCGGCAACCCGACTAGGATCGGGCGCTCGTCCGGCACCACACCAGGAGGATTGATGCGCAAGTTGATCGGGATCTCACTCGCCACCGCCCTGCTCGCGGGCCTGATCGCACCCGGCGCGATGGCGGAGCCGCAGGCGAGTGCCTCGGCGACCAACTGCTCGCTGACCAGCAAAGAGCAGCGCGGGCTCGGCGCCTCCTACGTGACCTCGGTCAGCGTCCAGGGGACGAGCTGCGCGAAGGGCAAGGGCGTCACCCTCTCCTTCAACAAGTGCCGGACCGCCGGCGGCAAGCCGCAGGGCAAGTGCACCCGCAAGGTCGGCAGCTGGACCTGCTCGGAGAAGCGCTACGACGCGGTGCCCGGCGTCCAGTACAGCTCCAAGGTAACCTGCACCTGGGGCGCGAAGCGCGTCTTCAGCACCTACACCCAGAACACCTGAGACGGCCTGTCGAGTTATGCCTCCACAGGGGTGCACAACTCGATAGGGCCTCAGAACTCGAAGTCGCGCGCCAGCGCGGCTTCGACCTGATCCGCGGCGATCGCGGAGCCGGCGCCGTTGAGGTGGATGCCGTCTGGTTCGCGGACGATCGTCTCGCTGCCGTCGACCTCGATCGCGTTGCGGAAGCGGCCGTCGGGGGCGAAGGTGGCGTCCATGTCGAGGACGCGGACGGCGCTGCGCCAGGGCGCGGCGGCGGCGGTGACCGCGGCGTTGACGGCGTCGGTGATCGGGGCGCGGTCGCGGTCGCGGGCGGCCGGGACGGTCAGCCAGTAGACGCGGGCGGCGCCGTCCTGGGCGTAGGTGGTCATCAGCTGGCGCGCCCGGTTGGCCCAGACCGCCGCCCAGGCGGGTCCGCAGCAGCTGACCTCGGCGCCGCCCGGGCCGGGCATCGGCAGACCCTCGTTGGCGCCGATGAAGATGACGACCGCGTCGGGCTCGTCCTCGGCGACCTGGGTCGCGGCGAGCTGGCTCCAGTCGACCAGGTCGTCGCGGGAGATCCCGGTCGCCAGGTGCGGGTCGCGGATCACCTCGACCCCGGCCGGCGCGAGGCGCTGGCCGAGCTCGACGTCGAGCGGGGTCGAGAGCGAGTCGCCGGTGACCAGCAGCGTCCCCAGCGGCCGCCGCTCGGCCGCCTCGCCGAGCGCCGCGCCTTCGAACCACTCGGGCGTCACCGCCGAGGGGCCCTTCGCGCCGGCGGCACCGACCGCGCCCGCGGCGCCTTCCCCTTCCTCGAAGGTCGCGCCGACCAGCTCCGTGTCCGGCGAGAGCCAGCCGGTCATCGCCTGGCCGACCTCGGCGAACGGCAGCTGGTCGGCGACCCAGCCGGCCGGCTCGCCGACCGCCATCACGATGTCGCGGTAGACCCCGGGGTCCATCTCCTCCCCCGCCTCGCGCACCGAGCCGCCGGAGAAGACCAGCAGGAAGAGCGCGATCAGCCCGGTTGCGAGCACCGCGTCGCGGGCGCTGAAGCGGCGCAGGCGCTCTTCGTCGAAGCGCTCCATCAGGCTGTCGTCGTCGTGTTGCTTGGCTGCGGGATGGTCGTCGGGCATCAGAAGGCGAAGTAGATGAACGGGGGCACGCCCTGGCTCGGCACGCTTGCGCCGACGACGAGGATAAGCAGCGCCAGGGCGACCGCGAGGACCGCCGGGTGCAGACGCTCGATCCCGACCTCGATCCCCTGGCTGGTCCGTTCGGGCAGCAGCTGCAGGCCGATCACCGCGGCCAGCGCGACCAGCGCCGGTCCGGTGACCAGCTCCACCCCGCCGCCGCTGAACATCCCGGTGACGTAGGTCCAGAAGAGGCCGACGTCGGGCGAGCGGAAGAGGATCCAGGCGAAGACGACGAGGTTGAAGGTGACGAACCAGCGCAGCCAGGCCGGCACCCGCTCGACCCGCCGCCCGAGCGCGTGCTCGGCCGATAGCCCGGCGCCGTGGAAGCCGCCCCAGAGCACGAAGGTCCAGGAGGCCCCGTGCCAGAGCCCGCCGAGGAGCATGGTGAGGAAGAGGTTGACGTAGGTGCGGACCCTGCCCTTGCGGTTGCCGCCGAGCGGGATGTAGAGGAAGTCGCGCAGGAAGCGCGAGAGGGTCATGTGCCAGCGGCGCCAGAAGTCACGGAAGCCGAGCGCCCGGTAGGGGCTGCGGAAGTTCTGCGGAAAGATGAAGCCCATCAGCAGGGCGAGGCCGATCGCGATGTCGGTGTAGCCGGAGAAGTCGCAGTAGATCTGGGCCGCGTAGGCGTAGGCGGCAAAGAACAGGTCGGGGCCGCCGAACGCCTGCGGCACACCGAAGGCCGGATCGACCACCTCGCGCCCGAGGTAGTCGGCGATCATCACCTTCTTGACCAGACCGAGCCCGATCAGCCCGAGGCCGGCGCCGACCGCGACGTGGCTGGCGTCGCGCGCGGTGGCCAGCTGCGGGATGAACTCGCGGGCGCGCACGATCGGGCCGGCGACCAGGTGCGGGAAGAAGGAGAGGTAGATCCCGACGTCCATCAGCGAGGCCGGCTCGAACTCGCGCCGCTTCACGTCGACGACGTAGGAGATCGCCTGGAAGGTGAAGAAGCTGACCCCGACCGGGAGCGCGATCGAGAGCAGCGGCAGCGGCATCCCGAGCCCGAACGAGTCGAGCAGGTCGCCGACCCCCTGGGTGAAGAAGCCGTAGTACTTGAAGACGCCGAGCATCCCGAGGTCGAAGCTGACCGCGGCGGCGGTGATCCACTTGCGCCGGCGCTCGTCCTCGCTCGCGTGGATCGCCCTGGCGGCGAGCTGGTTGACCACCGTGATCCCGCCCAGCAGCAGGCAGAAGCGGATGTCGGCCGCCGCGTAGAAGACGTAGCTGGCAAGCAGGATGTACGGCTTCCAGAGCTTCTGCCGCGGCATCAGCAGCCAGCTCAGGGCCAGCACGATCGGGAAGAAGATCGCGAACTGGACGGTGGGGAATACCAATGGCTCTGTTAGGTTGCCGGCGCCTCGGCCCGCGGAAGCGGGGCGAGCCTATTCGATTCGTTTCGATGAGCCGCCGCGTTCACACCAGCCTCCTCGCGCTCGCGCTGCTGGCGACCCTGGCGCTGACCCCCGCCGCGGCCTCCGCCTGCGGCGACACCGAGACCGCGAAGGCGCGCAAGACGGTCAACCCGGACGGGCGCGCGCCGCTGGCGATCGGCGACTCGACGATGCTGCTGGCGCTGCCGGCGCTGGCGCGGATCGGCTACCAGGTGAACGCACGCGGCTGCCGGATGATCGACGAGGGCCTCGACGTGATCCGCGACTACAAGCGCCGCGGCGCCCTCCCCCACCTGGTCGTGATCGCCCTCGGTGCAGACGCCACCCTCTCCAGCGGCCAGATGGAGGCCGCCTTCCGCCTGCTCGGCCCGAAACGGGTGCTCGGCCTGGTCACCCCGATCGAGCTCGGCGGCGGCACCTCGAGCGACGCCGACGTGGTCCGCGCCGCGGTCAAGCGCCACCCGCGCCGCGCCGTCCTGCTCGACTGGGTCGCCTTCAGCAAGGGCCACCCCGAGTGGTTCCAGCCCGACAACCTCCACCTCACCTTCCCCGGCGCCGACGCCTTCGCCCGCCTCTTCCGCCAGGCCCTCCCCTACGCCCGCGCCGGCGAGCATCCCGGCAAGCCGGAGAAGCCGACCGGCAAGGCCGGTCTGGCGGATGCCAAGCCGGCGCCGAAGCGCGAGGCGAGCTGAGGGACGGCGTGCTTCGAAGGGTCTCCGCCGGAGGGGTCGGTGGTGTCCTTCTACCTTCGCTGGGCGAATTCGCCAGTTGCGCAACCTGGCCGTCCGAGATTCGCAGTGGTGCGAATCGCTAACGCCGCTCGTACGAAGGACACCACCGACCCCTCCCAACGGAAGCGCTGCGAAGTTCCGTCTGGCTCACGAGTCTGCTGTGGCCCGTCCTCAAGACGGGTAAGTGCAGACTCGTGGTCGGGGGCTCGGGCTTTTCAGCGAATCCGGCCCGGCCTCGGACGGCCCCCACCTAGGACGCCGCCTCCCTACGAGCCCAGGTCGCCGAGCTCGCGGCGGCTGAGCACCGAGCGGGGGGATTCAGCGGTGACGTCGGAGCCGGGACGGGCCTCGTCGTCGCGGCGCTTGATCAGCAGCCAGCGGGACTTCTCGCCGGGCGGGCCGGTGCGCTGCAGGGCGAAGCCGCCGTGCAGCTTCTCGCCGTGCAGGACGAAGACCGCGTGGCCGCGCTCGAGCGCCTCGGGCCAGGCGACGCGTCCGCCCTGCTCGTAGCCGCCGCGGTCCCAGACGATCACGCCGCCGCCGTCGAGCTCGCCCTCGAAATCGTTGTGGGAGAGGTCGTGGTCGGGGACCTGGATCGCCATCCGTTTCACCGCCGGGTCGAGCGACGGGCCTTTCGGCACCGCCCAGGAGCGCATCACGCCTTCGACCTCGAGCCGCAGGTCCCAGTGGTGGGAGGTGGCCTGGTGCTCCTGGACCACGAAGACGCCCGCGTCGACCCCGCGCACCGCGAACTGCTCGTGACCTTCGACCTTCGCCGGCTCCGCCTCGACCGCCTCGACCGCCGCCCCGGGCGGGCCCTCGGCAAGGAACTCCAGCAGCGCGTCGACCGCCTCCTCCGGCCCCTCGGCGTGGACCAGCACGGCGCCGTCCTCGGCGTTCCGCACCCAGCCCAGCGCGCCCAGCTCGCGCGCCCGCTCCTGCGTCGTCGCGCGGAAGAAGACGCCCTGCACACGTCCGCGCACCGTCGCCCGCACCGCTTTCGAGCCCGGATCCGCTCGCTTTGCCATCGACCAAGGGTGACGGCTCGGGTGGCGCGCCGCCGTCAGGGGCAATAGGTTCGGGGCGATGACCGCGCTGGAGGTGAAACGGGAAGCGCTGGGCGAGTGCCGGCTGGTCGAGACCACGACGCCGGAGCCCGGCGAGGGCGAGGCGCTGCTGCGGGTCAACACCTTCGGCCTCACCGCCAACAACGTCACCTACGGGGTGTTCGGCGAAGCGATGCACTACTGGGACTTCTTCCCCGCCGCCGACGGCTGGGGCCGGATCCCCGTCTGGGGCTTCGCCGAGG
Source organism: uncultured Conexibacteraceae bacterium (assembly GCA_964464285.1). Classification (GTDB taxonomy): domain Bacteria; phylum Actinomycetota; class Thermoleophilia; order Solirubrobacterales; family 70-9; genus VAYN01. The sequence goes on along the minus strand of CAYXFL010000029.1, from coordinate 25,931 downwards.
TCGAGCGCAGCGAGGCCGAGGGGGTCGAGCCGGGGACGCGCGTGTTCGGCTACCTGCCTCCCTCCTCCCACCTGCTCGTCACTCCCGCCGCGGTCGACGGCGGCGGCTTCGTCGACGGCTCGCCGCACCGGGCGGCGCTGCCCTCCGCCTACCACCGCTACCTGGCGACGATGGCAGACCCCTTCTACGCGGAGGACACCGAGGCGGTGCAGATGCTGCTGCGGCCGCTCTTCTTCACCTCCTTCCTGCTCGACGACCAGCTCGCCGACGACGGCCTCACCGCGCGCGGGCCGATCGTGCTGGCCAGCGCCTCGAGCAAGACCGCGCTGGCCGCCGCCTGCCTGCTCGCCCGCCGCCCCGAGGCGCGCCTGGTCGGCCTCACCTCGCCCGGCAACCGCGAGTTCGTCGCGGGGTTGGGCGTCTACTCCGAGGTGCTCACCTACGACGAGGTCGGCGCGCTGCCGCGGGAGCCCGCCACCTACGTCGACTTCGCCGGCGACGGCGCCCTGCGCGCCGCCGTCCACTCCCACTACGGCGAGCAGCTCGGCGCCAGCGTGATGGTCGGGATGACCCACTGGGAGCGGCTCGGCGCGGGTGACGGCGCCGAGCTTTCCGGCCCCCAGCCGGCCCTCTTCTTCGCCCCCGACCGGGTCGCCAAGCGCGGCAAGGAGTGGGGCCGCGCGACGCTGGAGGCGCGGGTCGCCGAGGCCTGGCACCCGTTCTGCGAGTGGGTCGGGAGCTGGCTGGAGCCGACCCCCGGCAGCGGCTTCGATGCCGTCCAGGAGGCCTACCTGGACGTGCTGGCCGGCGGCGTGCCGCCGCGCCGCGCCCACGTGCTGACCTTGCCGTAGGCGCGCCGGGCGCTGGATAGCCTGGCCGGATGCCGACCGCCGACGAACTGCTCGACGCGACCACGGTCGCCCGCCTCGCCGCCTGCCTGCGCGGGGCGGACGGGCGCCGCCGCTGGCGCGCGCTGGACGGGAGCGCGGCGGACTTCGGCGAGCAGGCGCTGGCCGAGCGGGTGCGGGCGGTGCAGGCGGCGCTGCTGGCCGACTTCCCGGAGAACTACGGGGCGACGGCGCGGATCGTGCGCCGGGCGCTCGCCGGTGAGGGGCTCGACGGCTGGATGGTCTGGCCGCTGGGCGAGGCAGTCGCGGGGCGGGCGCTCGCCTCCCCGGGCGCGACCGACTTCGAGGACGGGCTGGAGCTGCTCGCCGAGCTGACCGGCCGCCTGAGCAGCGAGTTCGCGATCCGCTCCTTCCTCGCCGCCGACCTCGACCGCGCCCTGCGCACGATCGCGACCTGGACCGGGCATCCCGACGGGCACGTGCGGCGGCTGGCCAGCGAGGGGACGCGGCCGCGGCTGCCCTGGGCGCGCCGGGTGGCGGCGCTGTTCGAGCGCCCCGGGGTCACCCTGCCGATCCTCGACGCCCTGCACCGCGACGAGTCCGAGTACGTGCGGCGCTCGGTCGCCAACCACCTCAACGACCTCAGCCGGCTCGACCCGGCGCTCGCGGTCGGCGCGGCGCGGGGCTGGCTGCGCGCGGACGACGTCGAGTCGGTGCGGCTGGCGAAGCGGGCGATGCGGACCCTGGTCAAGGCCGGCGACCCCGCGGCGCTCGCCCTGTTCGGGTTCGGGCCGCCCGACGGCGTCCTCGTCGACGGGGTGCGGCTGGACCCGGCGTCGGTCGCGATCGGCGACCAGCTCGGCTTCGCCGCAACCGTCACCAACAGCGGCAGCGAGCCCTGCGAGCTGGCGATCGACTACGTGGTCGGCCACCGCAAGGCGAACGGCGAGCTCAGCCCGAAGGTGTTCAAGCTGACCACGCGGCGGCTGGAGCCGGGCGAGCGGGCCGAGCTCTCCCGCCGCCACTCGTTCAAGCCGATCACCACCCGCCGCTACTACCCCGGCCCGCACACGATCGAGCTGCAGGTCAACGGGGTGCGCTTCGGGCTCGCCGAGTTCGAGCTGACTCAGTAGCGCAGGATCGCCGCCGCGCCGCCGGCTGGGACCAGCGGCTCGGCGACCTCGCCGCGGACCAGGGTCACCCGCGCGTCGCCGTCGAGCGCGGCGCGCACGAAGGCCTCGGCGCGCTCGCCGATCGCGGCGTCGAGGAGCAGCCGCTCGACCCGGCGCTCGGCCAGCGCCGCCGCGACCTCCTCGCGGCCGGCGGCGCCGCGGCCGCCGCCGCGGGCCGCGTCGAGAGCGCGCTCGACCAGCTCCCGCTCGCGTTCCCGCGCCCCCTCCTCGACCGCGGCGAGCACGTGGTCGGAGAGCTGCCCGGTCGGCGTCGAGATCAGGTCGGCGCGACCGCCGAGCGCGAGCGCGATCCCCGGCGCCTTGAAGGCGGCGCGCAGCTCCTCGACCTCGTGGGCGGGGCCGAAGGCGAGCGCGTGCTCGAGCCCCTCGGCGGCCAGCCGCGCACCGACGGCGCCCGCGCACTCGGCGAGGAAGCGGCGCCGGTTGTGCTCCAGGCGTTCCTCGAACTGGTCGTGGCCTGAGGAGCTGACGCCCTGGCCGCGGGCCGGGTTGGCGGCGCTCTGCGCCTTGCGCTCGCGCCAGTCGAGGCTGGTGATGCTGAGCTCCCACTCCTCCAGCTCGGACAGCTCGCCGGCGCCGAGCCGCAGCAGCCGCACCCGCTCGGCCGAGACCAGCACCACCCCGCACTCCGCTTCGCGGCAGCGCAGCTCGACCAGCGGCGCGACCGCGGCGCGCTCGCCGAGCCGCACGCAGTCGCCGCCGTCGGGGGCCAGAGAGGTCGGCCACCAGCGCTCCTCGCCGCCGGACTCGGCGACCTCGACGAAGCCGGCTTCGCCGTGCGGCGGCGGGCGCAGGTCGCCGTCCTCGAAGCGGGCCAGCAGCCGCCGCGCGGTCGCCCGCAGCGCCAGCCGGTGGCGGTGCTCGGCCTCCCCGGCCCGCTCCAGCAGGCGGTCGAGCCCGTTGCGCAGGTCGGTCCGCCAGGCGCCGCCGCGATCGGCGGCGTCGAAGCCGAGATAGACGGAGACGACGCCGAGCGGCGGCTGCCACCCGATCAGGTCGCGCGCCTCGTTCAACGGATCACCCATGTCTGCACCTCGCCGGTCGCGATTTCGGCCCGCGCGGCCGCTGGCCCCGTGTTCGGTCCCGTACCCACCTCCGCCGCGCCCACGCATCGGGGCCGCCACGGCAGCGAGCGCCGCGCCGCCGAATCCGCGAGGATGGGGCCATGCCCCGCCAAGGCAGCAAGAAACCCGAGCGCGGCGATTACGGCTGGGTGATCTCCTACGGCTGCAAACAGACCGGCACCCTGCGCCGGCTCAAGGTCGACACCGACCCGTCCTCGGACACCAGCCCGATCGAAGTTCCCTGCGAGTGCGGCGAGACCCACCGCGTCACCGTCTCCCCCTACCGCCGCCGCCGCTCCGCCGACGAGGCGTTTGACCTCGAGGTCAAGTCGCTCGACGAGCTGCGCTAGGGACGGCTTGCTTCGAGGGGTTTGCGCCGGAGGGGTCGGGGTGATCGTTTCGTGAGGCTTCGGTAACCGTCCCTATGCCTACCTGCCATAGCCAGGTGTGGGTGCTGGCCCGGCCTCGGACGGCCCCGTCACCCGGCCGTTTCGCCAACCCCTACTCGCCGCGCCCTGCCCCGTCGACCAGGGCCGGCAGGTCGGCGTGGCGGTCGAGGACGAAGTCGGCCTCGATGCCGGCGCTGAGGTCGGGGTCGTCGTGCATGCCGCGGTAGCGGACCGTGCGCATGCCGAGGGCGGCGGCGCCGGCGACGTCGGTGCGGCGCAGGTCGCCGACGTGCATCGCCGCGCTGGGCGCGGCGTCGAGGCCGGCCAGGGCGGCTTCGAAGATCTCCGGCGCCGGCTTGTAGGCGCCGACCTCGTCGGAGAAGGCCCAGCCGCCGAAGTGGCGCAGCAGCCCCTCCCGCTCGAGCAGCCCGCGCAGCAGCGCGCCGCCGCTGAAGCCGACGTCGCAGACGATCCCGATCCGCACGCCGCGGGCGCCGAGCGCCGCCAGGGTCGCGGCAAGCCCAGGTGATACCTCCAGCTCCGCCTCCCGCCCGGCGCTGAGGAACGCCTCGGCGACCAGCTCCCCCGCCGCCGCCCCGACCCCGAGCGTGCGCACCAGCAGGTCGGCTCCCTCGCGCGGGTGCAGGTGCTCGCCGGAGGCCCAGGAGCGCTCCCAGTGCTCGCCGACCTGCTCCAGGGCCGCCCCCAGCGCCTCCGCGCTCAGCTCCACCCCGTGCTCCCGACAGGCCACGCCGACCGCCTCCGTGCGCGCCGCCGTCATCGCCCCGGCCGGCACCCGCGCGATCGTGTTCCAGAAGTCGAACGTAACCGCCTCGATCATGGTCCGGCCGAGGCTAGCCGGGCGGCGGGACGCACTCCATCTCCCGCGTCTCGACGCGGACCCGGTCGGACGGGAGCAGCTGGGCGACCAGGTAGGCGGTGCATTCCTGCGCCGGATCCGGCTGCGTCCAGAAGGCGTAGCCGACGAAGAAGAGGAGGCTGTGGCGGGAGAACTCGAAGATCGCCACCGGCTTGCCGGCGAGCACTTCGCCATGCGAGCGCATCGCCTCGAGCGCCCGCTCGGCGGAGAGCTCGCGATAGGAGCGGCAGGTCGGCCGCAGACGCGCGTTCGCGCTCTTGCCCTGGCCGCGCACGACCACGCCCAGGTTGCAGGTCGTCTTCAGGCTGCCGCGCTCGCCGTCGACCACGAAGCGGCAGTTGACCATCTGCCTGGAGCGGCGCACGCAGCGGGTCATCTGGGGACCGGCGACCTTGCCGTTGGCGCGGTCGAAGCTCCGCACCGCGGCCCAGGCGGCGCGCTTGGCGGCGGCCTTCTGGAGCTTCGGGGGCTTCGGCGGGGGCGGCGGGGGCGGCGTGGTCCCGGTCGATCCGCCGCCTCCTCCTCCACCACCGCCGCCAGACGGCAGGTCCTCACAGGCAACCCCGTCGTTGTCCGCGTCCAGCCGGTACGGGTCCCCGGGCAGCAGGTATTCCTGCGCTTCCCCCTGCGTGGCGAAGTCCGCGCAGTCGTAGTCCGACGCGGTCGCGGGCGGCTCGGCCGCCGCCGTCGCCGCGAACCCCAGCAGCGCCGCGGCAACCGCCGCGGCCAAGATCGACCTCATTCCCCCTCCTAGCTCTCAGTGAGCCGGGAAGCCTAGCCTCGACCGGTCAGCTCTTCTCGTACACCTGGTCGCGCAAATCAGGGCTCGAGCTCGCGGACCGGGAGGTCGAAGCGGTCGCGGACGTCGTCCGCGAGGCCACCCTCGGACCAGGCGCCGGCGCCACCGGCGGCGGGGACGAGGACGATCCGGTCGGCCTCGAAGGTGGCGAGCGCGTCGGCGATCGCCAGCAGCGGGTCGGGTTCGCCGGCTTCGGCCTCCACCACTTCGGCGCCGACGTCCTCGGCGGCCGCGGCGGTGCTCTCGGCGCGCTGCTCGGCGACGGCGATCGAGTCGTCGACGTCGCCGGCGACGAGATCGAGGTCGGAGTCGGGCTCGATCGGCGCGATCACCTTCAGCTCGACGTCCCGGTCGAGGTCGAGGTGGCGGGCCAGCTGGCCCTCGTCGACCGCCGTTCCCGCCACCACCAGCACGCGCTCCGCATCCATCTCGGCCCTCCTCTCGGGTCTCGGCTACCGACCCCGGCTACCCCGGCGGGCGCGGAGCTAACGGCCGGGGCCCGCGCGAACGGGCCCCGGCCGGGCCGGGCTACTGGGCCTGGAGCGTCATCGAGAAGGTGCCGAGTGGGTCGCCGACGACGAAGTTGCTCGACGGCGGCGGGGCCGGCGCCGGCTGGTTGAACACGTCGTTCAGGGTCGAGGCCGCGACCGCCTGCAGGCGCGCCGCCGCGCCGACGATCGCGATCTGGCGCGTCACCGGGTTGGTCGCCAGCTGCGAGCCTTCGATCTGCACCGTGGCGACCGAGGAGCGGCCAACCGCGCCGGGGAACGGCGGCGCCGGCAGGATTTCGAGGTCGACGAGCGCCGTGCGCTCTTTGAAGTCGACCGCGATCTTCGTCATCCGCACGGTCGGCGAGAACGGCTCGGCCTGTTTGAGGATCTGCACGCCGCCCGCCGTTTCGACGCTGCCGCTGCTGGCGTCGAGGGCGATCGTGCCGCCGCTGACCGGGAACTGGAACGAGCCCGGCGTCGGCTTGGTCGCCGGCGCGATCGCGCTGATCCCGGCCGGAACGTCGACCCCCTTGGCGCCGAACTTGGCGAAGGTCGCGGCGTCGCCCTCCAGGGTCGCCACACCGCCGGGGACGATCGTCACCGTGCGCGGGACCGGCGCCGTGAAGACGTTGCTGAGCACCCTCCCCGCCTCGATTCGTTTGCTCCCCTGCAGCCCCAGCCGGTTGCTGATCCGCTGCGCCGACTTCGCGTTGAGGACCAGCTTCACCGCCTTGACCCGGGCGCCGAAGCCGTCCCGCGAGGTCGAGAGCATCTGCAGTTCCCCGAGCTGCATCCGGGTGCGGGCGATGCTCGCGTAGACCGCGCCCTTCACCGTGTTCACGGTGACGTCGGTGATCGGCACGCCGCGCTGCCCGCGCGCGAGCTTGAAGCCGCCGGCGGTTTCGACGAAGCCCTGGGCGTTGGTCGGGTCGAGCTTGCCGGCATCGACGGGCATGCTCAGCTTGTTGCCGGTGACGGTGCCGCTGCCCACGCCCTGCACGGAGATCTGGCTGTTGGCCAGCTTGCGCACGAACCCTTTCTTCATGTGCAGGTCGGCGCTGCCGCCGGCGACCGGGTCGCGCGCCGCCAGCGCGGCGGGCGAGAACACCAGCACGGCGAGCAGCGAGGCGACCGCGCCGGTCAGCGCGAAGCCGCCGCGCCGTTGGGGTCTGCTCAGTTCGTACATGTCTTCCTTCCGTCGTTGTCTCGGGGACAGCTGGACCGACCGTCGGGAATCGACTACCCAGCCAGGCGCTCAGCGCACCTGGCCGCCGGAGAACTGGACGAACGCGCGCCAGGCGGGCTTCGGCTTGAAGCCGGGCCCGAACAGCCCGCTGCCGTCGCAGAAGTTGCAGCTGCCGGCGAGGTCGTCGACCGAGAACCAGTAGACCTGGCGCAGCCGCCACGGCCCCTGGTTGCGACGCAGCAGCTTGAAGGCGCCGCGCAGTTCGCGCGCCTGGCCCGCCTCGCCCTTGGCGAACGCGTTGCCGCGCGAGGGCGGCTTCGAGCTCCAGCCGAGCTCGGTGATCCAGAGGCCCTTGCCGCGGTCGCGGTGCTTGCCGAGCACCTCGCGGACTTCCTCGATCTGCGGTGCCAGGTGCTGCCAGCGGCCGCTGTAGGGGTGCAGGGCGATGCCGTCGAAGCGGTGCCGGATCCCCGGCGTCGAGCGGTACATGCGGTCGAGGAAGTCGGTGGCGAAGAAGGCGCGCGGGGGCCGGAAGTTGCGCGACGCTTCCGCCGGGCGGGCGAAGAGGCCGCCGAGCACGAGGCGGGCGCCGCGGTCGACCGGGTGGGCGGCGGCGTAGGTCTGCATGACCAGCTTCCCGTAGGCGGCCGGATTGGGCCGGGCGAGGAAGTACTTGAAGTTCGGCTCGTTCCAGACCTGCCAGGTGCGGATCGGCCGTCGCGGCAGGCCCGGGTTCTCGGCCCAGAAGCTGCCGGCCGGCCCGTAGCGGCGCACCGCTTCGCCGACGAAGGCGCGCCAGCCGGCACCGGCGGCGCCGCTGACCGGCAGGCGCGCCGGCGCCTGACCCCCACCGCCGGGGACGCGGGTCATCGGGACAGCCCAGCGCGGCCCGCCGTAGAGGAACGGCAGCACCGCGAGCCCGTGGGAGCTGGCGCCGGCGACGATCGCGTCGGGGCCCGACCAGTCGAAGGGACCGTTGCGGGTGTGCTGGACCGCGCCCCAGTCGAGCGGGACCCGGATCGAGTCGGCGCCGCCGGTCCGCAGCCGCTCCAGCCGCTCGGCGCTCAGCGGGCCCTGCGGCACCAGTCCCCAGAACTGCCGCGGCAGAGCGCTCGCGGGACTCGCGGTCACCGCCGTCGCGAAGATCGCCAGGCACAGCACCGCCAACACGCTCTTGGACCTCATCGGGCTCCTTCCATCGCTCGCTTCCATCCCCCAACAGCGGCCGGCCGCCGACGCTGCGGTGTGGAGCACCGGCACCCCCGCCACGCAGGGGGATTCCCACCCCGACCCGCTCGCTCGGCGCCGATACGATCCGGACCCGTGAACCGCTGGCCAGAGCTGCTCGAGTTCGACCGCGAGCACGTCTGGCACCCCTACGCGCCGATGCCGGCGCCCAACCCGCCGCTGGCGGTCGCCGCCACCGAGGGCACCCGGCTGCGGCTCGCCGACGGCCGCGAGCCGATCGACGCGATGGCCTCCTGGTGGAGCGCGATCCACGGCCACGCGCCGGCCCCGATCGTCGCCGCGATCCAGGCCCAGGCGGAGACGATGCCGCACGTGATGTTCGGCGGGCTCACCCACGAGCCCGCGATCCGGCTCGCCCAGCGGCTGGTCGAGCTGACCCCGCCCGGCCTCGACCGGGTCTTCTTCAGCGACTCCGGCTCGGTCGCGGTCGAGGTCGCGCTGAAGCTCTGCTTCCAGCTCTGGGACGGGCGCGGCGAGCGCGGCCGCACGCGGATGCTGACCGTGCGCGGCGGCTACCACGGCGACACCTTCGGGGCGATGGCGGTCTGCGACCCCGAGCAGGGGATGCACCGGATGTACGCCGGGATGCTGCCCGAGCACGAGTTCGCGCCGCGCCCCCCGGACGGCTTCGAGGCCCCACTCGACCCGGCCTGGGCGGCGGCGGTCGAGGCGGCCTGCGCGCGCCGCGCCGGCGAGCTGGCCGGGGTGATCGTCGAGCCGGTGGTCCAGGGCGCCGGCGGCATGCGCTTCCACTCCCCCGCCTGCGTGCGCTTCCTGCGCGAGCTCTGCGACCGCCACGACCTGCCGCTGGTCCTCGACGAGATCGCCACCGGCCTCGGCCGCAGCGGCGCCCTCTTCGCCTGCGAACACGCCGGCGTCGTCCCCGACGTGATCTGCGTCGGCAAGACCCTGACCGGCGGCGCGATGACCCTGGCCGCGACCCTGACCACGGCCGAGATCGCCGCGGCGGTCGGCCGCAGCGAGCCCGGCGCGCTGATGCACGGGCCGACCTTCATGGCCAACCCTCTGGCCTGCGCGGCGGCCCTGGCCTCGCTGGATCTGCTGGAGCGGAGCGACTGGCGCGGCCGGGTCGGGCGGGTCGAGGCGGGCCTGCGCGCCGGGCTGGCGCCGGCCCGGGAGCTGCCGGGGGTGGCCGACGTGCGGGTGCTGGGAGCGATCGGGGTGATCGAGCTGGAGCGCCCGGTCGACGTCGCCGCCGCGAGCGCCGCGGCGCTCGACGCGGGCGCCTGGATCCGCCCTTTCGGCCGGCTCGTCTACGCGATGCCGCCCTACGTCTGCGACGAGGACGAAGTGGCGACGATCGCCGCCGCCCTGGTCAGCGCCGCCGGCGTCGCGCTTCCGAGTTTGTAGGGGCTATAGGCCCTACAAACTCGGAAGCGCGACGACCTCAGGGCGCCACCTCGACCCAGGCGGCGCGCTCGGCCGAGTCGAGCACGGCCTCGGTGATCCGCGCCGCCCGCAGGCCGGCGGCCGGGCCGGGCAGCCCTTCGGGACGCTCGCCGGCGATCGCCGCGTAGGTGTCGGCGACGAAGGCGTCGAAGCAGTCGTGGTAGCCCTGCGGGTGGCCGGCCGGGAGGGCGACGTAGGCGGCCGCCGCGGGCGTCAGGTGCTCGAGGTCGCTGGGCAGCGCCGCCGCCTCGCCGCGGCGCAGGATCGCCAGCGTCCCGGGGCTTTCCTGCTCGAAGGAGAAGGTCTCCGCCGCCGCCGAGATCTCCAGCCAGAGCCGGTTCTTGCGCCCGGCCGAGACCTGCGAGATGACCGCCGAGCCGCCCGCCCCGGCGTCGGTCTCGAAGAGCAGGGTGGCGACGTCCTCGGTCCGCACCGCCTGCGCGACGCCGTCGCCCCCCTCCCCGGCGGGCCCGGCCCCGTCGCCGCCGGCTTCGGCGCGCTCGAACGAGGAGCGCTCGGAGCGCTGGCGCGCCGCGTGGGTGATCGCCGTGCGGGCCACCAGGGAGACGATCCGCTGGCCGCTGACGAACTCGACCAGGTCGCACCAGTGCGAGCCGATGTCGGCGAAGGCGCGCGAGGCGCCGCCGAGCTCGGGATCGACCCGCCAGTTGTAGTCGTCGGGGGCGAGCAGCCAGTCCTGCAGGTAGCCGCCGTGGATCAGCCGCGGCGCGGCGGCGCCGGCGAGGCGGGCGCGCAGCTCGCGCACGCTCGGGTAGAAGCGGTAGACGAACGGCACCGTGACCACGACGCCGGCGGCCTCGGCGGCCGCGCTGGCGAGCTCGTCGGCGCCGGCGGCATCGAGCGCGACCGGCTTCTCACAGACCACGTGCTTGCCGGCCGCGATCGCGGCGAGGGCGAGCGGCAGGTGCAGGTGGTTCGGGGTGCAGAGGTGGACGACGTCGATCTCGGTCGAGTCGATCAGCTCTCCGGCGCTGTCGAAGGCGCGCTCGGCGCCGAGCACGGGGCGCGCGGCGGCGGCGCTCTGCGGGCTGGAGGAAGCGACGCCGACCAGCTCGGCCCCGGCGACCCGGGCCGAACGGGCGTGCACGCGGCCGACGAAGCCAGCGCCGACGATTCCGACCTGAAGCCGCTCTGCGAGCGGTGTGCGACTCCGAGGTCCCGCTTGCACGGCACTCTCTTGCACCCGCCGAAGGTAACACCGCGCCTGCCCGCTTGCCAGGCCCGGCGCCTACTCCGTGGTTCGCCCAGGAAGCGCGTCGATGACCCGGCGTCGCTCGGCCGGCGAGTAGAGCCCCCACTCGGCGATCTCGTCGAGCGTGCGCAGGCAGCCTTCGCAGAGCCCGCTCTCCGGGTCGATCACGCAGACGTCGATGCAGGGCGACTCGACCGGCTCGGCCCTCGCCGGCTCGCCCTCCCCCGGTCCGCGCCGGGGCTCGCTGCCGCTCACCGCGCCGCCCCGGTTGCCAGCTCCAGCATGTAGTCGAGCCCGGCGATCGCGCGCGGGCCGTACCACGACGTCATCTCGCCGTCGATCAGCGAGACCTCGGCATCGGGCAGCAGCGCCGCAACCTCCTCGACGTGCGCCTGCTTGAAGTGAAACGGCTCGCTGCTCAACAGCACCAGGTCGACCCCAGCGAACGCCTCCAAATCAACCTCCGGGTACCGGGCCGCTTGACTTTTTTCGCCCTCTGGGCGAGAAAGGTCAAGAGGTGGCGCCTGCGCCGGCAGCGTGCGCCAGTTGAAGAGGGCGAGGGTGCGGGAGACGTAGGTGTCGGGGCCGACGGTCATCCAGGGGTCCTTCCAGATCAGGTAGAGGACGTCGCGGGCGGGCAGCGTCGCGGCGCGGACCCGCGCCAGCGCGCGCTCGTACTCCGCGCAGAGGCGCTCGGCCTCCCGCTCGCGGCCGAAGGTGCGGCCGAGCTGGCGGTAGAGGTCGAGGTTGTCGAGCGGGCCGAGCGGGTGGGTGACGACCAGCTCGAAGCCCATCCCGGCCAGCGCCTCGGCGTCCTCGCGGCGGTTCTCGTCGACGTTGACGACGACGTGGGTCGGCGCCAGCTCGCGCACCCGGTCGAGCTTCACGTCCTTGGTCCCGCCCACCTTCGGCACCTCGCGGACCTCGTCCCACGGGTGGACGCAGAACCCGGTCCGGCCGACGACCTGCGGGCCGAGGCCGAGCGCGAAGAGCAGCTCGGTGACGCTGGGGACCAGGCAGACGATGCGGGCGTCGGGGATCGCGCTCATCCCCCGACGCTTACATATTGCGGCGGTACTCCCCGCCGACGTCGTAGAGCGCGGCGGAGATCTCGCCCAGCGAGGCGACCTTGACCGCCCCGATCAGCGCCGCGAACACGTTGCCGCGCTCGCGCGCGACCTCGCGCAGCCGCTCGAGCACGGCCGGCGCGCGGTCGGCGCCGTTGGCGTCGAAAGCGCGCACGGCGGCGATCTGGGCGTCCTTCTCGGCGTCGGTCGAGCGCATCAGCTCGAGCTTGTCGATCGTCTCGCCCTCGCCCTCCTTGGGCAGGAAGGTGTTGACCCCGATCAGCGGCAGCGAGCCGTCGTGCTTCTTCTGCTCGTAGTAGAGGCTCTCTTCCTGGATCTTCGAGCGCTGGTACATCGTGTCCATCGCTCCGAGCACGCCGCCGCGCGAGGAGATCCGCTCGAACTCCTCGTAGACCGCGGCCTCGACCAGGTCGGTGAGCTGGTTGATCGCGAACGAGCCCTGCCAGGGGTTCTCGCAGTAGTTGAGCCCGAGCTCACGGTTGATGATCAGCTGGATCGCGACCGCGCGCCGCACCGACTCCTCGGTCGGGGTCGTGATCGCCTCGTCGTAGGCGTTGGTGTGGAGGCTGTTGCAGTTGTCGAAGATCGCGTAGGCGGCCTGCAGGGTGGTGCGGATGTCGTTGAAGCTGATCTCCTGGGCGTGCAGGCTGCGGCCCGACGTCTGCACGTGGTACTTGAGCATCTGGCTGCGCGGCCCGGCGCCGTAGCGCTCGCGCATCGCCCGCGCCCAGATCCGCCGCGCTACCCGGCCGATCACCGCGTACTCGGGGTCCATCCCGTTCGAGAAGAAGAAGCTCAGGTTGGGCGCGAAGTCGTCGATCGCCATCCCGCGCGCGAGGTAGTACTCGACGATCGTGAACCCGTTGGCGAGGGTGAAGGCGAGCTGGCTGATCGGGTTCGCCCCGGCCTCGGCGATGTGGTACCCGCTGATCGAGACGCTGTAGAAGTTGCGCACCTCGTTGGCGACGAAGTGCTCCTGCACGTCGCCCATCATCTTCAGCGCGAACTCGGTCGAGAAGATGCAGGTGTTCTGGGCCTGGTCCTCCTTGAGGATGTCGGCCTGGACGGTGCCGCGGACCGTGCGCAGGGTCTCCGCCGCGATCCGCTCGTAGGTCTCGGCGTCGAGCAGCTGGTCGCCGGTGATCCCGAGCATGCCGAGCCCGAGCCCGTCGTTGCCGGGCGGCAGCTCGCCCTCGTAGCGGGGTCGCTGACGGTCGGCGAAGTACTCGTCGATCTTGCGCTCGGCCGCCTCCCAGCCGCCGCTCTCCTTCAGGTGGCGTTCGACCTGCTGGTCGATCGCCGCGTTCATGTAGAAGGCGAGGATGATCGGCGCCGGCCCGTTGATCGTCATCGAGACCGAGGTGGTCGGGTCGCAGAGGTCGAAGCCCGAGTAGAGCTTCTTGGCGTCGTCGAGGGTCGCGATCGAGACCCCGGAGTTGCCGATCTTGCCGTAGATGTCGGGCCGCTCGGCCGGGTTCTCGCCGTAGAGGGTGACCGAGTCGAAGGCGGTCGAGAGGCGGGCCGCCGGCTGCCCCTGGGAGAGGTAGTGGAAGCGACGGTTGGTGCGCTCCGGAGAGCCCTCGCCGGCGAACATCCGGGTCGGGTCCTCGCCCTCGCGGCGGTAGGGGAAGACGCCGCCGGTGTAGGGGTAGTTGCCGGGCAGGTTCTCCTTGGAGAGGAAGCGCAGGCGGTCGCCCCAGCCGTCGAAGCGCGGCGGCGCCACCTTCGGCACCTGCTGGTGGCTGAGCGACTCGCGGTAGTTCGGGCCGCTGATCTCACGGCCGCGCACCGTGTAGGTGTAGGTCGGCTCGGTGATGCTCTCGAGCTGGCGCTGCCAGCCGCGCAGCAGGCCGACCGCCTCGGGGCCGAGCTCGGCCAGCGCCTCGTTGTAGCGGACGCGCAGCGGCGCGCGGCCGTCGCCCTCGTCGGGGCCGAGGTCGGCCTCCGGGTAGGGGTCGAGCGGGGCGGGCAGGGCCGGGTCGGCAAGCGCCCGCAGCGCCTCGTGGAAGCTCTGGGCCTGGGTCGCGAGCTCGGCGCGGCGCTCGATCTCCGCATCGATCGAGCGGCCCTGCTCGGCGATCTCGGCCAGGTAGCGGACCCGCTTGGCGGGGATCAGCACGTTGCCGAGCGGCTCGCGGGTGGCGGGCTCGGGGCCGGCGTCCCAGCGCTCGGCCTCCTGGCCGTCCAGCTCGCCGATCCGCCGGCAGAGGTTCATGAACATCCAGGTCAGGCCGGGGTCGTTGAACTGGCTGGCGATCGTCGGGTAGACCGGGATCTCCTCCTCGTCCAGCTCGAAGGCGACCCGGTTGCGGCGCCACTGCTTGCGCACGTCGCGCAGCGCGTCCTCGGCGCCGCCCTTGTCGAACTTGTTGATCACGACCAGCTCGGCGAGGTCGAGCATGTCGATCTTCTCGAGCTGGCTGGCGGCGCCGAACTCGCTGGTCATCACGTACATCGGCAGGTCGACCAGGTCGACGATCTCGGAGTCGGACTGGCCGATCCCGGCGGTCTCGACGATCACCAGGTCGAACCCGGCGGAGCGCAGGAAGGCGACCGCGTCGGCGAGCACCGCGGTGGTCGCCAGGTTCTGGCGGCGGGTCGCCAGCGAGCGCATGTAGAGGCGCTCGTTGCGCAGGCTGTTCATCCGGATGCGGTCGCCGAGCAGGGCGCCGCCGGTGCGCCGGCGGGTCGGGTCGACCGCGAGCACGGCGACGCGGAGCTCCGGGAAGCGGCCCACGAAGCGGGTCAGCAGCTCGTCGGTGACGGTGCTCTTGCCGGCGCCGCCGGTGCCGGTGATCCCGACCACGGGGACGCCCTCCCCGGCCGCGCGCCAGTCCTCGCGCAGGCCCTCGAGCTGGGACTCGGGGATCGCGTCGTCCTCGAGCGCCGAGAGCATCCGCGCCACCCAGAGGTCGCCCTCGCCCTCGGGCGGCGGCACCGCGGAGGGAAGCTGGACGGCGCTGGCGCGCTCGATCAGGTCGTCGATCATCCCGGTCAGGCCGAGCGCCGAGCCGTCGTTGGGGTGGTAGATCCGCTCGACCCCGGCCGCGTGCAGGTCCTCGATCTCGGCCGGCGTGATCGTGCCGCCGCCGCCGCCGAAGACGCGGATGTGGCCGGCGCCGAGCTCGTCGAGCATCTCGATCGCGTACTTGAAGTACTCGGTGTGGCCGCCCTGGTAGGAGCTGATCGCGATCCCGTCGACGTCCTCCTGGATCGCCGCGCGGACGACGTCGCGGACGCTGCGGTTGTGGCCGAGGTGGACGACCTCGACCCCGTTGGCCTGGATCAGCCGCCGCATCACGTTGATCGCGGCGTCGTGGCCGTCGAACAGCGAGGCGGCGGTGACGAAGCGCAGCGGCGCCATGCTGACTCGCTCCGGGACCGCGGTGCTCGGGGTGTCGGCCAGCGTGGTCACGCCGCGGCCTTGGCGCGCGAGCGCTCGTACTCATAGAAGCCGCGCCCGGCCTTGCGGCCGATCCGGCCGGAGGCGACCATCCGCTTGAGCAGCGGCGGCGGCGCGTACTCGCTGCGCTTGAACTCCTCGTAGAGCGAGTCGCAGACGCTGTAGAGGACGTCGAGGCCGATGAAGTCGGACAGGGTCAGCGGCCCCATCGGGTGCCCGCAGCCGAGCTTCATGCCCTCGTCGATCGCCTCCGCCGTGGCGAAGCCCTCTTCGTACATCCGCACCGCCGCCATCAGGTAGGGGACGAGCAGCATGTTGACGATGAACCCGGATCGGTCCTTGGTCTCGATCGGGGTCTTGCGGATCTGCTCGGCGAACCGGTTGGCGGCGGCGACGGTCCGCTCGGAGGTGTCGAGGGCGACGACGATCTCGACCAGCGGCATAACCGGCACCGGGCTGAAGAAGTGCAGGCCGAGCACCCGCTCGGGATTGGGGATGCCGGCGGCGAGCTGGGCGATCGGGATCGAGGAGGTGTTGGAGGCGATCAGCGCGTCGTCGGCGACGATCCCGGCGACCTGGGCGAGGATCGCGACCTTGAGGTCGGCGTTCTCCGGCACCGCCTCGATCACCAGGTCCGCCTCGGCGAGGTCGGTGAGCTCGGTGGTCAGCGCGACCCGCCCGCGGATCTCCTCGGCCTCGCCCTGCTCGATCTTGCCGCCCTTGACGGCGCTCGCCAGCGAGCGCTCGAGCCGCTCGGAGACGCCGCCGAGCGCGGCGTCGTCGATGTCGCGCACGGAGACCGCGAGACCCGCGCGGGCGACCGACTCGGCGATCCCCGAGCCCATCAGGCCGCCGCCGAGAATCGCGACGCGCTCGATCGGCTTGGGGGTAGAGGTGGACGGGTCAGGGGGATTTGGCGAAGATATGTGGCTCACAGATAGTAGGAATACCACATATCTCCTGTATCCGCACCGGATTCCCCCTGGTTGACGGGGTTGGGGGCCGTCCGAGCGCCGGGCCAGCACCCACACCTCGTCTTGGCAGGTAGGTGTGGGCGCTGGCCCGGCTGACTGAGGGGCGGTTCGAGGAGCTTCGAAGCGTGGTCTCGGGACGGGCGCGCCGGTGCTGTTGAGGTTTGTCGCGGTATGCGAGACAAACCTCAACAGCACCCCCCGAACTTCGACCCGGTCCGTCAGCCCCCAGCTCGAATCACAGGGCGCCTTCGTCAGCCTCCTCTCGAACATCGGGCGCTTTCGAGCCAGACGGAACTTCGGAGCGCTTCCGTTGGGAGGGGTCGGTGGTGTCCTTCGTCGAGCGGCGTCCGCGATTCGCCCAAGCGACGCTCTCGGACCGGCCCGGTTGCGATCCGGGCGAATTCGCCCAGCGAGAGTAGAAGGACACCACCGACCCCTCCGGCGGAACCGCCCCGAAGCACCCCGTCCGTTTCCGCCTCGACCCCCCGGGTACCCGCGTCCGTAACGCTCGCTCCGCCCCGCGAGAAGGAGGACCCGAATGATCATGCGGCTCGACCGCCTGCAGGCGGAGATCCCGCCCCCGTCGACGCCCGACCCCGCCGGCGCCTCCGTCGTCCAGGAGCTGCTCGGCGGCAAGTTCGGCGAGATGTCGACCTTCATGAACTACACGTACCAGTCGTTCAACTTCCGCAACCGCGACGGAGCGCGGCCGTTCTACGACCTGATCGCCAGCATCGCCGCCGAGGAGTTCGGCCACATCGAGCTGGTCTCGACCGCGATCAACACGATGCTGACCGGGTCGGCGAAAGGCAAAGCCGGGAAGAAGGGCGCGCTCAAAGGCGTCAAGGAGATGCGCAACACGCAGCAGCTGATCGCCGGCGGCGCCTCGGCGCTGGTCCAGGACTCGATGGGCAAGCCGTGGAGCGGCGACTACGTCAACGCGACCGGCGACCTGGTCGAGGACCTGACCCACAACTTCTTCCTCGAGACCGGCGCCCGCAACAACAAGCTGAAGGTCTACGAGGCGGTCGACCACCCGGCCGCGCGGGCGCTGACCGGCTACCTGCTGGTCCGCGGCGGCGTCCACCAGGTCGCCTACGCGCGGGCGCTGGAGAACCTGACCGGGGCGCGGATGGAAAAGCTCTTCCCCGCCCCGCGCATCCCCACCGACAAGATCCCCGAGTGCAAACCGCACATCAAACGCGGCGAACACCTGAAGCTCTACCGCTTCTCTCCGGAGGACTTCAAGCAGATCGGCGCGGTCTTCAACGGCACGCACCCGGAAACCGGCGAGCAGCTCGAAGTCGCCGAGGAGCTGCACCCCGAGGGCTCCGTCCCCAACGACCTGCCGCCCCAGCCCGCGGTCTTCGCGCCGGGGCCCGACCCCGGCGAGATCGAAGAGATCGCCGACCGCCTGCGCCGCAAGGCGGGGCTCTGACCGGGGCTCGCGGCCCCCGAATGCGTGGGCTCGTCACGGGTACCCGTCGAGGCGAGCAGAGAAGACCCCCCAAATGACAGGAGCAAGAATGGCAACTGCACGCGAGATCATGACCGGCGAGGCGAAGTGCGTCGGCGAGAACGAAACCCTCGAGCAGGCAGCGAAGATGCTGGCCGACCTCGATGTCGGCGCGATGCCGATCTGCGGCGAGGACGACCGGCTGAAGGGCATGCTGACCGACCGCGACATCGTCGTGAAGGCGATCGCCCAGGGCAAGTCGCCCGGCGAGACCAAGGCGGGCGAGCTCGGCGAAGGCAAGCCGGTGACGATCGGCGCCGACGACTCCGCCGAGGAGGCGCTGCGGACGATGACCGAGCACAAGGTGCGCCGGCTGCCGGTGATCGACGGCCACCGCCTGGTCGGGATCGTCAGCCAGGCCGACATCGCCACCAACCTGCCCGGCGACAAAGCCGGGGAGCTGGTCGAGGCGATCTCGGCGGCGCGCTAGGTCGTTCAGGGACGGGGCCCCTCCCTCCCCAACGTGAGCCGGGCCAGCGCCCACACCTACCTGCCATAGCGAGGTGTGGTGCTGGCCCGGCTCGGACGGCCCGCCTCGCCCTACGCCCGTCGGCGGCGCCAGGCTTCGACTCCGACCGAGATCAGCGAGGCGACCGCGAGCGCGATCAGCAGCGGCAGCCAGAGGTTGTCTTCGAAGCTGGCGCCGCCGACGTAGCCGAGCATCGAGACGTAGAGCGCCCAGACCAGCGCGGCGGCGACGTCGGCGCGCAGGAAGCGGAGGTAGGCCATCCCCAGCATCCCGGCGGCGAAGGTGGTCGCCGTGCGGCCGCCGGGGATGAAGCGGGCGATCACGATCAGCGAGGGCCCGCGGGCCTCGATCTCCCGCTCGGCCCAGCGCAGCCGCGCCCGCGAGCGCTCGCTGCGGAACAGCCTGCCCGCCAGCGGCTCGCCCAGCCGCCGGCCGAGCAGGAAGGCGACGTTGTCGCCGAGCAGCGCGCCGAGCGCCGCCGCGGGGACGATCGCGTAGATCAGCAGTTCGCCCTGACCGGCGATCACCGCGGCGGCGATCACGATCGTCTCCGAGGGGATCAGCGGCACCAGCACGTCGGTGGCGCAGGCCGCGAACACGATCGCGTAGGTGAGCGGGTTGTTGGAGACCTCGGCGGTCAGCCACTCGAACACCGGGAACCGCTACCCGCTTGGGTGTTTTCCCCCATCGGACCCGCGGCGACCCCCAGCGGCAGGGGCGCGATGAGGCCGCGCCCCCATGGACCCGGGGGCGCCCGGCGGCGACCATCCGTCGACGATGTTCAACGAGATCTGGGTTGTCTGCGACGAGGGGTCCGAACCGGACCCGGCGCTGCGGGTCGGCGCCGACCTGGCCCGCCGGGCGGGCGCCGACCTGCGGGTGATCCAGGTCCTCGCCAGCAAGGACGACGCGCTCGGCTTCCCCCCCGCCCCGCTCCCGGCCGGCATCCCGGCGACGGTCAGCGTGCTGACCGGGCGCCGTGACGAGGTCACCCTGGCGGCGATCAAGCGGGAGAAGCCGGACGTCGTCGTGATCGCCCCGACCGGCGGCGAGGGCCGGCTCTCCGGCATGCTCCGGGGCACCCACGGGACCACCCTGCTGCGCGAGGCCGAGTGCCCGGTCGTCTTCGTCCCGCCGGAGCCCGACAGCACCGCGGCCCGCCCGCGCTCCTAAGGTTTGAGCCGTGATCGCCAACACCCCGAGGCGCTCGCTGCTCTGGCGGCTGGTCGGAACCACCGCGCCGGTTCTCGTCGTCGCGGCCGTCGCCCTGATCGTCACCCCGATCAGCATCAGCAGCAACCCGGTGCTGACCGAGGCGCTGGCGCTCGGCGCCGGCCTCGCGATCATGCTCGCGGTGCTGGTCGTGCTGGTGCGCTGGACGCTGTCGCCGCTGCGCGAGCTGACCCGCGAACTGGCCGCGATCGACCCCGGCCGGCCGGGCCAGCGGGTGCGCGAGCCGGAGGCGGCGCCGCGCGAGGTCGAGGACCTCGCGCGCGCCTTCAACGGCCTGCTCGAGCGGGTCGAGACCGAGCAGCGGCGCTCGGCCCGCGCCGCGCTCAGCGCCCAGGAGGAGGAGCGCTTGCGAATCGCGCGTGAGATCCACGACCAGGTCGGCCAGACGCTGACCGCGGCGACGATCGAGGTCGAGCGGGCGGCGTCGAGCGACGGCCCGGTCGACGACGAGCTGCTCGACCGGATCGCGCGCTCGGTCCAGCAGGGGCTCGACGACGTGCGCCGGATCGGGCGGGACCTGCGCCCGGAGGCGCTCGACGACCTCGGCCTCGGCAACGCCCTGATCACGCTCTGCCGGCGGATGTCGGTGGCGGACGGGGTGCGGGTCTCGGCGCGGCTGCCGAGCGCCGGCGCGCCGCTCTCGCCGGAGGTCGAGCTGGTCGTCTACCGGATCGCCCAGGAGGCGATCACCAACGCCGTCCGCCACGCCGGGGCGGCGCAGATCCTGCTCACCCTGGAGCGCCCGGGCGAGGCGGTCGAGCTGCGGGTCGCCGACGACGGCCGCGGCCTGCCCGAGCTGCTGCCGGAGGACACCGCCGGGATCGCCGGGATGCGCGAGCGGGCGCGCCTTGTCGACGGCGAGCTGGAGCTGCGCCGGCTGCCCGAGGGCGGCACCGAGGTGCGGCTCGCGGTGCCGGGGGCGGTGGCCACGTGATCCCGCTGACCACCCGGATCCTGCTCGCCGACGACCACACCCTGGTCCGCGACGGCCTGCGCATGGTGCTCGACTCCGAGCCGGACCTGAGCGTGGTCGCCGAGGCCGGCGACGGCGCCGAGGCACTGCGGATCGCGCTCGCCGAGGACGTCCACCTGGCGATCCTCGACGTCGCGATGCCGACGATGACCGGGCTCCAGGTGGCCCGCGAACTGCAGGCCCGGCGACCCGAGACCAAAGTCCTGATGCTCTCCATGCACGACAACGAGCAGTACTTCTTCGAGGCGCTGAAAGCCGGCGCCTCCGGCTACGTGCTCAAGTCCGGCGCCAACCGCGACCTGGTCGAGGCCTGCCGGGCGGCGATGCGCGGCGAGCCCTTCCTCTACCCCGCCGCCCTCACCGCCCTGATCCGCGACTTCCTCGAGCGCGCCGACGCCGACGGCCAGGAGCCCCGCGACCTGCTCACCCCGCGCGAGCAGGACGTGGTCAAGCTAATCGCCGAAGGCCACACCAGCGACGAGATCGCCGCCACCCTCTCGATCGCCAAGAAGACGGTCGAACGGCACCGCTCCAACGTGCTCGACAAGCTCGGCATGCGCAACCGCGTCGACCTCACGAGGTACGCGATCCGGCGCGGCCTGGTCGAGCCGTAGCGGCGCGCCGGGCAAGCAAGAAGCCCCGCTGCGCGCGGGGCTTCCGGGAACTCCTCAGCTCGCCTTGCGGATCGAGACCGCGGGCGCCGCGCACGTGTTCGCGCAAGCAACCATCACCTTCACCCCCTCCAGCGCCGAATTTATGCTGGAGAGAAATGAAGTGCTTTAGAACGATGCAGTACTGCCGCCGCGGCTGCCATTTATTGCGCAAAACCGCAATATATTGTGGTTAACTCTAAACGCTCAAGAGCTATCAACTGAAAGGGCGGGGACCATGGCGGAAGGCGGCAAGAGCAGGCAGGAAACGACGCGCAGCTTCATCGACCAGCGACTCACGGCGGCGATCAGCCACCCCCTGCGGGTCGCGATCATGGTCGAGTGCGACCGCGCCCCCGTCTCCCCCGTCGAATACGTCCGGCGCCACGGCGGCAACCTGACCAACGTCGCCTACCACTTCCGCAAGCTGGAAGAGCTGGGTTGCCTGACCGTGATCGACGAAGTCAAGCGCCGCGGCGCCAACGAGCACATCTTCGCGGTCACCAAGCGCGCCCTGATCACAGGAACCGACTTCGCCCAGATGCCCGCGAACATCCGCGGGGGCTTCGACGCGATGATCGTCAACACCTTCGCCGAGCGGGTCAAGGAGGCGATCGAAGCGGGCACGATCGACCGGCACCCGGACCACCACCTGGTCTGGACCCCGCTGCAGCTCGACAAAGCCGGAATCGACCGGATCATGGACAAGCTCGAGGAGCTCTTCGCCCTGCTGGGCGTCGAGCAGCTTGCCGCACGCGAGCGGATGGAGAAGTCCGGCGAGGCGCCGATCCACACCACCGTGGCGCTGTTCGGCTTCGAATCCCCCGCCCCCGAGCGCGACCACGACCTCAGCGACGGCCGGCACTGAGCGCGCCGGCGCGGGGCGAGCTCAGCGGACCTCGACCGGGGTTCCCGGGAGCGCCCGGCTCGCCAGCCAGCGAATCGTCGCGTTCGCCATCCGGATGCAGCCGTGCGAGCTGGCGGAGCCGAGCGGATCGGCGAGCAGAGCGCCGCTGCGTCCGTGCAGGGCGACGCGGCCGGGGCCGCCGCCGTAGTTCTCCAGCGTGTTCGAGTGCGCGGTCAGGTGGAGGACGAAGGGGCCGAGCACCGCGCCGGCCGGCTGACGGACGCGCTCGTAGACGGCGAAGAGGCCGCGCGGGGTCGGGGTCGAGGGCTTGCCGACGACGACCCGCCAGCTGCGCACCGGCTTGCCGGCCCGGTAGGCGGTGGCGCGGCGCCGGTCGCGGTCGATCGTGAGCCGCCAGGGCGTCTGCCGCAGGCGGGCGTAGTCGGCGTCAATCCAGCCGGCCTTGCCGTTCGGGCGCTCGGGCAGGCGCACGCGCAGCCAGAGCCGCTCGTCGTCGTCGCGGCGCGCTGCCAGGACCAGCAGCGCCACCGGCCCCCCGTCCCAGGCCGCAACCGTGCCGACGCGGCCGACCGTCCGCGCATCCGCCCGCGGCGCCGCCCGGGCGACGGTCGGGTAGACGAGCCGCGCCGTCCAGGCGAGCTTCGCCGTCGGCCCCCCAACCGCCGAGGCGTGGGTGGTCGCCATTTCTTCCGCATAGCGGAGGAAATGGCGACCACCCGGATCGGCGAGGGCGGGCGGAGTGGCAGCCGGCGCGGCGGCGAGCGCCGCCAGCGCGATCAGCAGCGCCGCGCAGCGCCTAGCCGGTGACGCCGCCCGCACGACCCGGGCCCGCGCCCTCGACCCGCACGCCGGCCACGCCCTGACTGCGCGGCGCGTTCGCGGACTTCACGTAGGCGACGTTGCGGACGCTGCCGCCGGAGACGCCGCCGTCGACCCGCGCCGCGAGGCGGAAGGTCTTCGAGGCGCCCGCGGGCAGCAGGTCGATCTCCCAGCAGGCGTCACCGCCGCGCAGCTTCGCGCCGGAGAGCGCGGCGAAGGAGAGCTTGCCCGGCAGGCGGTCGCAGACCAGCACCCCGGTCGCCGGGCCGCTGCCGCGGTTGGCGACGCGGATCTTGTACTTGACCAGGTCGCCGGCCTCGACCGGGCCCTTGCCGACCCGGGTCTTCTTGATCGTCAGCTTCGTCTTCGCGAGCTTCGCATTGACCGTGGCGGCCGACTTGTCGTTGCTCGGGTCGGCGTCGGCGACCGCGGCCGAGACGGTCGCGGTGTTCTTCACCGAACCCTGCTTCAGCACCCGCGCGGTCACCCGGGCGCGGACCTCGGCGCCGGCGGCGAGCGAGCCGACGCTGCAGGTGACGACGCCGTTCTTGTGCGTGCACTTGCCGCCGGGGACCGTCGCCTTGACGAACTCCAGCGCCGCCGGCAGCGTGTCGACGATCTTCACCGCGGTGGCAGTGGCCGGACCGCGGTTGACGACCGTGAGCTCGAAGCTCACCTGGTCGCCGACCTTCGGCTTGGCCGAGCCGTCGACGCTCTTCGCGATCGCCAGGTCGTAGTCGCTCGGCGCCGGCGGGTCAACGACGGTGGTCGCCTTCGACTCGTTGTTGCCGGGGTTCGGGTCGGGCTCCGCGCCGCTCACCGTGGCGGTGTTGAGGAGCGAGGCGCCCTCGAGCGCCGCCGGCACCTTCGCGACCACCTGGATCTGGGCGGCGGCACCGACCGGCAGGGTGCCCAGCTGGCACTCGACCGCGCCCGTGCAGGAGCCCTGGGTCGAGCTGACCGAGAGCAGCGAGACGCCGGCCGGCAGCGTGTCCTTGACGCTGACCGCGGTCGCGGTCGACGGCCCGGCGTTGGCGATCGCCAGGGTCCAGGTCACGGTCCCGTTGGCGTTGACCCGGGCCGGGCCGCTCTTGACGACCGAGAGATCGGCCGAGGGCCCGACTTTGGTCGTCGCTTCGTCGGAGTCGTTGCCGGGTTCGTCGTCGGCCTGGTCGCCGCTGACCGTCGCCGAGTTGACGACGGTGGTGTCGGCGAGCGCACGCGGCACGGTGACCGTGATCCGGCGCTCGGCGGACTCGCCGACCGCGAGGTCGCCGACGGCGCAGGTGACGGTGCCGGCGGCGAGCGTGCAGCCCGGGTCAGCGGAATCGAAGACCGTGCCGGCCGGCAGCGGGTCGGTGATCTCCACCCCGGTCGCCGGGTCTTCGCCGTTGTTGGTCGCTTTCAGCGTCCAGGTCAGCTGGCCGTCCGCGGCGACCGTCGCCGGGCCGGTCTTCTCCAGCGCCAGGTCGGCGACCGGGCCGACGATCACGGTCGCCTCGTCGGTGTTCGGTTTGTGGCCTTCGGGCTCGGGCGTCGTCGTCGTCACCGTGGCGGTGTTCTCGTGCTCGCCGTTGGCGACGCCTTTGACGACGATCTGGACCGTCTCTTCGGCGCCCGGAGCCATGTCGCCGAAGGCGCAGGTGACCGTGCCGGCCGCCTGCGAGCAGGGCGGTTCGTCGGTGGAGACGAATTCCAGCCCCGCCGGCAGCGTGTCCTCGAGCTCGACGTTGCGCGCCACCGAGGGACCGTCGTTGCCGACGGTCAGCGTGAACGTCGTCTGCTGTTTGCGGTCGATCGCTTCCGGCGCGGCGCTCTTCTCGATCCAGACGTCGGCCAGCGCGCCGGCGGTCGGCCCGAAGGTCGATTCGTCGTTGTCCGGTTCCGGGTCCTCGGTGGTGGTCTCGACCGTGGCCGTGTTGCTCAGCGGCGAGGCGGTCGTGCCCGGGTCGACTTCGACCGTCAGCTCGTAGGTCTGGTCGAAGCCCGGCGCCAGGTCGCCGAGATCGCAGGTCACCTCGCCGGCCGCGTGGACGCAGGGGGCATCGGCGGAGACGAAGGTCGTTTCGGCCGGCAGCGGGTCGGTGACGCGGACGTCATCGGCCTGCGAGGGCCCGTGGTTCTGCACCCGCAGGCTCCAGGTGTAGCTCTGACCGGCGGTGTAGCCGGCGGCGCCGGTCTTCTCGATCGCCACGTCGGCTTCGGTCTCGACTTCCAGCGAGCCCTGGTCCTCGACCGGGGTCGTTTCCTCGTCCGAGGTCACGGCGACGTTGTTGGTCAGGGTGGCGCCGTCGGCAACCGCGGCGCCGACCCGGACCGGCAGCTCGATCTGCACCGAGGAGCCGCCCGGGATCTCGTCGATCGTCCACTCGATCGTCGTCTCCCCCGCCCCCGGGCCGGGGCTCACGGAGCTCTCCGCGAAGCCGGTCGGCGGGGTCGCGGTGGCCGTGCCCGCCTCGTAGGAGAGGCCGGCGGGCAGCACGTCTTTGACCTTCACGTTGCGGGCGACGCCGTCGCCACCGTTCTCGACCTCGATCGTGAACGCGGAGGCCGTGCCGGCCGTGGCGCTACCGTCGTCCGGCGTCTTCTCGACCGCCAGCTGGGGGACCACCAGCGTCGCTTTCGCGAAGTCCGGCGGGGTCGAGTAGGGGCCGGCGGCGTTGCCGCTGTTTTCGCCTTCGTCGAGTGCGGAGGCGACCGCGGCGCCGTTGACGTGCGCTTCCACGCCGGTGCCGGGGTCGGTGGCCGCGGCGAGCAGCGGTTTGGCCTCGAACTCGATCGTCACGCTCGCTTCCGGGCCCAGCGAGGCGACCGTCCATTCGAGCCGGTCGCCGCCGGGCCCGCCGACGGTGATCGACGGGTCAGCGGTGCTGCCGTTGCTGATCTCGGTCGACCCGAGCACGTATTTCCAGTTGTTCGGCAGCACGTCGGCCACCTCGACCGCGGTCGCGCCGGCCGTCGCCGAGCTGTTGGTGACGACGATCCGCCACGGGAAGGGCTGGTTGACTTCGGCGTTGCCGCTGTCGGGGTTGCCTTCGAGGCCGGTCGTCTTGACCAGCGAGAGGGTCGGGAAGTCGAGCACCGCTTCGGCGCGGTCCGGGCTGGCGAAGTACTCGACGTATTCGCGGCCGGGGTTGGCTTCGCGGTCAGCCTCGGGGACGCCGAAGCCGGCCGGCACCGATGCCACGTTCGGCACTTCCTGGCCGTCGCTCAGCTC
>CAYXFL010000028.1:0-37497 GCA_964464285.1 uncultured Conexibacteraceae bacterium | reverse complement strand
CCACAGGGCGAAAAAGGTCAAGCGGAGCGCTTGGTCCCTCGTGAAGCTCCCTCTCTTTGCGTCCAGCCGGGCCAGGAGCCACATCTACCTGCCGAAGAGAGGTGTGGCTTCTGGCCCGGCCTCGGACGGCCCCAGCGGGTTGAAACAAAGAAAGGCGCCGGCGCTGTGGCGGATTGCCACGGCGCCGGCGCCTCGATGGTCAGCCGACCCAGCCTTGGCTGTGTCGTCGCTATTCCCGGACCATCAAGCCTTCGATCTCCTCGCGGTACTCCTCGGGGATGCACTGCGGCTCAGCCCCGTTGGGAGCGACCCATTCTTCGTTTTCGATCGCCGAGACGAAGACGCAGGGCACCAGCTGCGGCGGCCCTTCCGGGTAGGTGAGGGGCGCGGTCAGCCCGTCGAGCGTCTCGTCTTTGAACGTGTGCAGCCCTTTCATCACGTCGGCGGGGGTCGACTGGGGAGTCAGCTTGGCCCGTTCGGCGGCCAGCTTGAAGATCTCCGCAGAGGCCCAGACCGAGGCGTTGGAGGGGTTGAACTCGGGACGATCCTGGGTGCCCGGGGCGTACTCGTCGAGCGCTTCCTGGAATTCTTTCGTCGCCGGGATCGATTCGTCCCAGAGGGACTGGTTCGGCGTGAAGGTGACGACGCCCTGGAGGTTCGGGTCGTCCTTCCATTCGGGGCCCGGCACGAAGCTCAGGTTGGCCTGAGCGGGCGTGTAGCCCTGGTTCGCGCAGTCTTCGGCGACGCTGACGACGATCGGCGAGGAGTGCAGGGTGACGAGCATGTCCGCACCGGCCTCCTTGGCCGCCAGGCACTGGGCCGTGTAGTTCGGCTGCGTGGCGGTGATTTTCTGCCAGCTCACGAGCTCGACGCCGCCGACGATCCGACCCTCTTCTTCGAACAGCTTGCCGTAGGTCGCGCAGGACGGCGACTCGGCGCAGTAGAGCGCGGCGATCTTCGTCGTGCCTTCTTCTTTCGCGTGCTGGACGATGCCGAACACCTGGGCCGGGTTCTGAGCCCCCTGCGGGAAGAACACCGGGTTCTTTTCGAACGAGACGTTCGGCACCATCGCGCCGACCACCGGGATGCCACGGTTTTTCACGTAGTTTTCCCACAGTGAGTCGAGGTTGCTGGTCTCACCGACGATCGCGATCACGTTTTTCTGTTCGACCAGCTCTTTGATCGCCTTGGTCGTGGTCGCCGCGTCGAGCGCGTCGTCGATGACGACGACTTCGACCGGATGGCCGTTGATGCCGCCGTTCGCGTTGGTCCTCTCTTCCCAGGCTTTGAAGACGTCTGGGATCGCCGCCGTGGTGGCCGATACGGCGCCGGAACAGCTGCAGATCGAGCCGATCACGAGCGGCTCCCCGGTCGGCGCGGCCGCGGTCGTCGTGTCAGCGCCGGTTTCGGCCGCCGTGGTCGATCCCGCGTCGGCAGTGCCGTCGTCGGAGTCCGAACCGCACGCCGCCACCGTGACGGCGAGGAAGGCCGCGAACACGGCCATCACTCCCACCCGGTACACCCACCCCCGTACTCTTAGAGAACCCATAGCTTCCTTCCTGAGTTGGTCGTTCACCTGAACTGCCACTTCCCTTTTCACACCGTGCGCTCGGCCTAGCGCGGCGCTTGACCGTCGCTCTGCGTCGGTCCGTCGCCACCCATATAGCCGTGCACGAGTACGTCCTCCGTGACATCGGAGGGTGCTGCCGACAGGGTGATCCGGCCGCGAGTCAAGATGTGCACCTCCGCGGCCATCTCCAGTGCCCGGTCGACGTACTGCTCGACGATCAGCAGGGTCACCCCTTCGTCGGCAAGTCCCTTGAGCGCTTCGAAGATCTCGTCGACGACGAGGGGGGCCAGGCCGATCGAGACCTCGTCGAGGAGGACGATCGCCGGCTCCGCCAGGAAGCACCGCGCCAGGGCGAGCATCTGCTGCTGACCGCCCGACATCGTGCCCGCCCGCTGCTTGAGGCGGTCCTTGAGCGCCGGGAACGCGTCCAGCGCCTTGTCCCGGTTCTTCTTGACCAGCTCGGCGGGCGCCTGCAGCCGCAGGTTCTCCTCGACGCTCAGGCTGGGGAAGATCCCGCGGCCCTCCGGGATCAGGCAGGCCCCGCCCTTGACGCGCTGGTTGATCCGGCGCTTGGTGACGTCCTCGCCGCCGAGCGAGACGCTGCCCGCGGCGGCGGGGACGATCCCCATCAGGCAGTGCATGAGGGTCGTCTTGCCGGCCCCGTTGGCACCCAGCAGGGCGACCACGGAGCCCTTCGGCACGGCCAGCGAGACGTCCTGGAGGACGCGGATCTCGCCGTAGCCGGCGGAGAGGCCGCTGACCGAGATCGCCGGCGCGCCGTTCACCCGGCTCGGATCCACGGCGCTCATCCCTGCACCTCGCTCGGCGCCGGGCCGTCGGCGGCCGCGGCCAGGTCGGCCTCCAGGGCGCTGTCGCCGAGGTAGGTCTCCTGGACGATGCGGGAGCTGCGCACGCTCTCCGGCGGGCCCTCGAACACCTTCTTGCCGAAGTCGAGGACGTGGATGTAGGAGCAGATCCTCATCACCAGCGACATGTCGTGCTCGACCAGGAAGATGCCGACGCCGCGGTCGGCGACGACCCGCTCCAGCACGTCGCCGAAGGCCTTGGTCTCGTTGACGTCGAGGCCCGAGGAGGGCTCGTCGAGGAGCAGGATGTTGAACGGCCCGGCCAGGCACCTGGCCAGCTCGACGAGGCGGCGCTGCCCGGTCGAGAGGGCGCCGGCGCGGCGGCCGGCGAGGTCATCGATCCCGCACAGCTCGAGCGCGCTCCAGGCGGCGCCCTCGCGCTCGCGTCGTTCGGCCTTGCGGGCGAAGGTCTGGCCGATCGGGCTGGCGCCGCCGCGCGAGCCCTCGTAGCCGAGCGCCACGTTCTCGTAGACGGAGAGCGTGTCGAAGAGCTCGACCTTCTGGAAGGTCCGCCCCAGCCCGACGCGGGCGCGCCGGGCGGCGCCGAGGCGGCGCAGAGCAACGCCGTTCAGCTCGACCTGGCCGTCCTGGACCCGGGTCAGGCCCGAGCAGGCGTTGAAGCAGGTGGTCTTGCCGGCCCCGTTCGGCCCGATCAGCCCGGTGATCGTCCCTTCGGGGATCCGCAGGCTGACATCGTCGAGGGCCTTGACGCCGCCGTAGCGCACGGTCACGTTGGCGACCTCGAGCTCGCCGCGGCGGGCGACGCCGTGCTCGACCGCGGGGATCTCGCTCGGCTTCGTGGTCTCCTCGCGGCCGCGCTGGCGGCCGAAGAGGCGGTCGATCCCGCGTTTGACCGGCAGCGGGATCCCGCGCGCCTCCTCCGGCGTCAGCGCGTAGACGATCGCCGAGACGCCGAACAGGAGCTGCAGCCAGTAGGCGGTGTCGAAGCCGGTCAGGTAGGACGGCGGGATGATCAGCGCGATGCCGGCGACGAAGGCGTACCAGGGCGCGCGGCCGCCGACGATCATCACCAGGACGAGGTAGCTGAGCGAGAGCAGCGGCGGGTAGGAGCTGGCCGAGACCGCGCCCTGGCCGGCGCCGATCAGGGCGCCTCCGACCGCGGCGAGGAAGGCCGAGATGCAGAACACGATCACCCGGGTGACGTTGCTGGAGACGCCCGTCATCGTCAGCGCCAGCGGCGAGTCGCCGAGGCCGCGCAGCAGCCGCCCGAGCCGCATCCGGGTGAGCAGCACGACCATCGCGCTGACCGCCACCGTGATCGCCAGCACCAGGTAGTAGAAGCCGGTGTCGCCCTCGAACAGCCCCGGGCGCGGCACTTCGACGCCGCCGCCGGTCGTCCCGAACATGAACGAGGAGGTGTAGAACATGTAGTAGAGCGCGATCCCGAACCCGAAGGTCGCGATCGCCAGGTAGAGGCCGGTCAGCCGGATCGCCGGGATCGCCAGCAGCGCCCCGATCGGGACCGCGACCAGGCCGGCGCCGACCAGGGCCAGCGGCCAGGGCAGCCCAACGTCGCCGGCGAGATGCGCGAAGGCGGTGACGCCGATCGCGGCGAAGGCCACGTGGCAGAGCGAGACCTGGCCCGAGGTGCGCACCAGCAGGCCGAGCGAGAGGAAGATGATCACCGTGCCGAGCGCGGTCGTCCAGTCGGTCAGGTGGATGCCGGCGAAGCTCGGCACCAGGATCAGGAACAGCAGCAGCAAACCGCCGATCCCGAACTGCAGCGACCTCGGAGCGGTCCAGTCCGGCTGGCGCAGCGGCACCGCCCGCGAGTCCTCCTTGAGGAACCGCTTCGGGAAGACGAGCAGCACCGCGAAGAGGACGATGAACGGGATCGCCGGCGGCAGCCCGGCGAGCACGCCGGTCGTGAACCACTTGGTCGAGAGCGCCGCGAGCACGCCGACAAGCAGTCCGCCGAGGAACGCCATCGGCAGGTTGCGGAAGGCGCCGAGCGCCGCGGCGCCGAACGCCTGTACGACAAGCAGGGTGATCAGGGTCGGTTCCAGCGGCAAGAGCGGCGCGAACAGCACGCCGGAGGCCGAGGCGAAGATCATCCCGATCATCCAGGCGCTGCGCCGCACTTTGGTCGCGCTGGTGCCGGTCAGCTCGACCAGGCGCGGATCGTCGACCACCGCGCGCATCGAGATGCCGAGCCGGGTGAAGCGCATCAGCAGGTACAGCAGCGTGGTCGCGCCGACTGCGATGCCGAAGGTGATGATGTCGGCGTACTGGACGTGGGCGCTGCCGATCGTGGTCCCGCCCTCGGCGAGGAAGACCGGGACGCGGCGGGTCTGCGTGATCCCGAAGATGAGCACGATCAGCGCCCCGATCATCAGCAGCACGCCGACCGTCGCGGTCACCTGGACGGCGAGGTTCTGGGGCGCGATCACCCGCGCGAGGCGCTCGAACAGCACACCGGAGAGCGGGCCGACGACGAAGACCGCGAGCAGCGCCGCCCACAGCCAGGGGAGGTCGTGCTGGACCGCGAGCACGTAGAACGCGTAGGCCGAGACGCTGCCGATCGCCCCGTAGGCGAAGTTGAAGACGCCGGAGGTGCGGTAGGTCAGGGTGAGGCCGACGGCGGCAAGTCCGTAGACGCCGCCCGTCACCAGCCCCGTAATTACGAACGGCAGCATCGGTTCACCATCTCTCCGCCATCACTGCGCCGATTCGACCACAGGCCGGTTGGCCTGGAATCGGCCACGCGTCGCGTTCCGGCGTTCCGCCGACAGCAGTGCGGCGCGCGACATTCGACGCATCGGCCGGGCCGGGACGGTGACCGGCCCGGCGACGCCCCGTCGCTATACCGAGTAATACATGGTACATGTACATAGGATGAATCAGAGGAGCCGGGACGTGACACGCTTCGCCTTCCTACCGCTCCAGTTGGGCGGTCAAGCGCTGGACCCGGCCTTCGTGAAGTGGGAGGCGTTGAGGTCCAGGTAGTCGCTCCACTCCGCCGGCAGGTCGTTGTCGGCGAAGATCGCGTTGACCGGGCAGGCGGTCACGCAGGCCGCGCAGTCGATGCACTCGGCGGGGTCGATGTAGAGCTGCTCGGTGGTCGCGAACCCCTCGGCGTCGGGCATCGGGTGGATGCAGTCGACCGGGCAGACCTCGACGCAGGAGGCGTCCTTGGTGTCCCGGCACGGCTCGGCGATTACGTAGGTCATCGGTCGCCTCCCTCCCCGCCGATCAGCAGCGGCAGCTCTTTCATCACCCGCGTGGCGCTGATCTCGTACTCGGGCTCGAACCCCGCCGGCACCGAGTACTCGGGGATCTCGGTGAGGAAGGTTTCGATCCCGATCCGCAGCTCGAGCCGGGCCAGGTGCGAGCCGACGCAGCGGTGGATGCCGTGGCCGAACGCCATATGGCGGTTGGGGAGCCCGCGGTCGAGCTTGACCTCGTGCGGGCACTCGAAGACGGCCGGGTCGCGGCTGGCGGCGCCGTAGTTGTTGAGCACGTATTCGCCCTTCTTGACCTCGACGTCGCCGACCCTGGCGTCGTCGAGGGCGCGCCGGCCGTCGTGCGGCGAGGGGGCGTAGAAGCGGATGAACTCCTCGACCGCCGCCTGCATCTTGTCCGGGTCGGAGCCCAGCTCGCGGCGCAGCTCGGGTTTGTCGACCAGGTAGTAGAGGGCGCTGGCGAAGACGAACCCGGTGGTCCCGATGCCGCCGATCGTGAGGTTGGTGAGGATCCCGACCTTGGCCTCCCAGTCGAAGAGCTCCGAGTCGAGGTTGACGATGGCTTCGACCAGGTCCCCGCTGCCGGTCGGGTTGGCCTGGCGCTGCTTCATGTAGTCGTCGATGTAGTCGTAGCCGCGCTGGAGGGCGGCGCCGCGGCCCTCGACCGGCCCCAGGATCGCTTCGTCGAAGGCGGTCTGGAGGAAGTCGATCGCGTCGGTCGGCATGCCGGCGATCGCGTCGCAGAAGACCAGGCCCGGGAGGGCGGTGCAGTAGCGCTGGATCGCTTCGATCTCGCTCTCCTGCTTGATCTCGTCGGTCAAGCGGAGGGCGAGCTTGCGGATCGCCGGCTCCTGGGCGTGGATCACGCTGGGCCGGAAGAACGGGTTGATGCCATCGCGAACCTGGGTCTGGAAGGGCGGGTCGCACTCCTCCGGGTACAGGTACGGCATGTCCTTCGGGCGGTCGGGCATGAACCCCGTCGCGTTGCTGAAGTTCTGCCAGTCGGCGTTGACGCGAGTCACGTCCTCCTGGGTGTTGAGGACCCAGTAGCCCTCGCCGACCTCGCTGCGAGCGATCGGGCAGCCCCCGTGCTCGTCGTGCATTTCCTCGACTACCTCGTCCCAGCGGTGCGCCAGCTCGGGAGAGTTCATGTCGTACTCGGTCCGGAAATCGGTCTTCACGCTCGGTTTGTCGGGCATCGCTTCGGGCCTCGTCTTCCTCACGCCTGCCACAGCCCGGGCAAGGTCGTGCGTCGTATCCCTGTGAATCCTTCCCAGGACGGGATCCCATCCCATCTCTGATGTGGCGCGGAGCGTATCACATGTCTTATGTGTTTCTTGGAGGCCGCCGAAAACCACGGCCGCCGCAAGACCGCGGTAGGGCGACGCTCACGGCCGCCCGGCTCCCGCCGGCTACCCGTCGCGAACCGCGCTGGCCAGCTCCAGGCTGCCCCACGGCGTCCGCAGCCGGCGCCAGGCCGCGAGCTGGCCGAACCCGGCGGCGGAGACGTAGTCGGGGAGCCGGCCGGCGGCGTGATCTCGCGTGTTCGGAAAGCCGTCGAGCACCTGCACCAGGAAGAACGCGGCGCGCGTGCCCGGACCGTGGGGCCTGCCCCAGTCGGCGATCTGCAGCACGCCGCCGGGACGCAGCACCCGGTGCGCCTCGCCCAGTGCGGCCCGCTTGCCGTCGGGACCGAGGTGATGGAGCAGCAGCGACATCACCACCGCGTCGACGCTCCCGTCCTCGAGCGGCAGGGCGGCGGCGAGGCCCTGCCGCCAGTCGACCAGGCCGGCGTCGCGCTTGGTCCGGGCGAGACGCAGAGCGCCGGCGTCGCCGTCGACCGCGATCACCCGCGCCCCCGCCGTGGCGACGGCGGTCGCGAAGGTTCCGGTGCCCGCGCCGACCTCGACCACGGCCCCGTCCTCGGGGAGCGCCCGCAGCACCCGGTCCTCGAGCGCGTTCCTCCAGGCGCCTTCGCGCATCGTCAGCGCCATCACCGGGTCGTAGAGCCGAGTCAGCCAGGCCCGGCCCGCGGCCGGCACGTAGCGATCCTCGCTCAACCCTTGCGTCGCGTCTGACACCGCGACAGACCCTACAAACCGCCGCCCGGGACGCACGAGCCCCTCAGCTCGGCAGCGGCGCGCCCGCCAGGGCGGCGAGCGCGCCCAGCGCGCCGGCGCCGAGCAGGGTCCAGACGACGTTGAGGCGGAAGGCCAGCAGGGCGAGGGCGCCGGCGGCGAGCAGGGCGATCTGCCAGGTCTCGCTGAGGGCGAGGGAGAGCGGGATCGCGGAGCCGATGATCGCGCCGACCGCGGCCGGACCGGCGCCGTCGAGGAAGGCACGGGGGCGGGGGCTGGTGCGGAGGCGGTCGAAGCGCTCGGCGCCGAGGGCGATGAACCAGAACGAGGGGGCGAAGGCGACGAGGGCGGCGAGCAGCGCCCCGCCGAGGCCGGCGGCGGCGAAGCCGACGACGGCGACGGTCTGGACCACGGGGCCGGGCGTGGCCTGGCCGAGCGCGACCGCGTTGAGGAACTCGGCGTCGGTCATCCAGCCGTAGCGGTCGACCGCGTCGGCCTGCATCAGCGGGATGATCACGAAGCCGCCGCCGTAGGAGAGGGCGCCGACCTTGAAGGCGGTCCAGGAGAGGGCGAGCAGGCCGCCGCTGCCGAGCACCGCGAGCAGCGGGACCGGCCAGGCGTGGAAGGAGGCGGCGGCGCGCGGGGCGAGGCGCCAGACGCACTCGAACAGGCCGCAGGCGATCAGCAGCAGGACCAGCCAGACGCCGAGCGTCGCCGCCGCCGCGGCGCCGAGCAGCAGGTAGACCAGCCAGCGCAGGCGCTGCGCGGAGCTGCCCATGCGGGCGAGGCTGCCGGGCGCCAGGCCGAGGCCCGCCTGCACGGCGACCGCGGCGACGACCGCGCCGGCACCGGCGCCGACGCCGCGGATCCACTCGGGCGGCGAGCCGAGGAAGAGCGCCGCCAGGGCGATGATCAGGACCAGGCCGGGGACGATGAAGGCGACCCCGCCGGCGAGGGCGCCGGGAACCCCCCGCAGCCGCCAGGCGCAGTAGATCGCCAGCTGGGTCGAGGACGGACCGGGCAGCAGGTTCGTCGCCGCGATCCCGTGCTCGAACTCCTCCTCGCTGATCCACTCGCGGCGCTCCAGGCAGAGCTCGCGCAGCAGCGCGATGTGAGCCGGCGGGCCGCCGAAGCCGACGCAGCCGATCCTCCCCCACTCGCGGAGGATCAGCGCGAGCGGAACCTCCGCGGCGTCTCGGGGATCAGGGCCCTGAATGGCTGATTTCTACCGCGCCCCCGCGACGCGCGTGTTGCCGCTTCGGGTCCGAGGCGGTGAAGCGCGCTCAGTGCTTGAGCTGGCCCGTAAGCCGGATCACCGCGTGTTTGGCGAGGGCGCTCTTCGGGGTGCGCCAGCAGCGCAGGGGGTCGCGGCCGTCGTGCATCAGGCAGATGTTGCAGGAGACGCAGTCGACCAGGCCGCGGCGGCCGGCGGCGATCTGGTTGACCAGGTCGGGCTCGCGGATCAAGGGACGGGCGAGCGAGACGAAGTCGGCGTGGCCGCCGGCGACGGCGCCCTCCATGACCCGGGTGGTGCGCAGGCCGCCGACCAGGATCAGCTTGCAATCGACCCGGCCGCGCAGCTCTTTCGCCCAGTCGAGGAAGTAGGCCTCGCGGGTCGGCTCGCTGAAGATGCGGTGGACGAGGCCGTCTTCGACCGCGCGCCGCCTGGTCACGCCGACGTAGGTGCGGGCGCTCTCGGCGATCGGTGACATCAGCCCGGCCGAGGGCTCGAGCGCGTCGACGCCTTCGGCGGCGAACAGCTCCGCGGTCGCCATCCCTTCCTCGAGCCCGAGGCCGCCGGGGACGAAGTCCTGCAGGCCGAGCTTCCAGGTGACCGGGAAGTCCGGGCCGACCTCGGCGCGGATCGCGCGGTAGGCCTCGAGGCCGAAGCGCTGGCGGTTCTCCAGCGAGCCGCCCCACTCGTCCTCGCGCTGGTTCGAGTGCTGGGAGAGGAACTCGGAGATCAGGTAGCCGTGGCCGGCGTGCACGTGGACGCCGTCGAACCCGGCCGCCACGACCCGGCCGGCGGCGGCGCCGAACGCCTTGATCGTCTCCTCGATCTGGGCCGGGGTGATCTCCTCGGGCATGCGCAGGAACTGCGGGTTGACGATCACCGAGGGGGCGACCGGGGCGATGTCCGGCGCCAGGCTCTGGCTGCCGCAGTGCTGGATCTGGGCGAAGATCCGGCCGCCCTCCTCGTGCACCGCGTCGGTCACCTCGCGCAGGCCCGCGACGTGGGCGTCGTCGTAGATCCCGGTCATCCCCGGCAGCGACTTGCCGTTCGGCAGCACGCAGGCGTGGCCGGTGAAGTTGAGGCCGACGCCGCCGCGCACCAGGTTGACGTGCAGCTGGCGGTAGTCGGGGGTGACGAAGCCGCGTTCGTCGGCCATCCCCTCGGAGGTCGCCGAGCGGATGAACCGGTTGCGCGTCTCGACCCCGGCGATCCGCCCGGGCGTGAAGAGCTCCATCCCCATGGCCTTTACTTATACCACCAGTTCGTAATACCTTCTACGAATGAGCTTTGGGAGGAAACCGGAGGCCGTGCTGCTCGAACCGGGGGCGATCGGCGACCTGGAGATCCGCAACCGCCTGGTTCGCGCCGGCACCTCGGAGTCGATGGCGGGCGAGCACGGCGAGGTCACGCCGCAGCTGCTGGAGCTCTACGAGCGTCTGGCCGCGAACCAGGTCGGGCTGATCGTCACCGGCCACCTCTTCTGTCACCCGCGCGGCCGCTACGCCCCCGCCCAGACCGGGATCGACGACGATGCGCTGCTGCCCGGCCTGACCCGGCTGGCGAGCGCGGTCAAGGGCCACGGCGCCCGCATCTTCGCCCAGGTCTCGCATGCCGGCAGCCAGTCGCGCGCCTTCGGGGTCGAGCCGCTCGCCCCCTCCCCCGTGCCGAACGCGCTGACCGGCCGCCCGGTCGCCGAGGCCTCGGAGGCCGAGATCGAGGAGGCGATCGCCGCCTACGCGGCCGGCGCCGCCCGCGCGGTCGAGGCCGGCTTCGACGGCGTCCACCTGCACGGCGCCAACGGCTACCTGATCAGCGAGTTCTGCTCGCCGCTGACCAACCGTCGCGAGGACCGCTGGGGCGGCGGGCCCGAGCAGCGCGACCGCTTCCTGCTCGAGCTCGTCCGCGCGGTCCGCGCCGCGGTCCCGAGCGGCTACCCGGTGACGCTGAAGATCGGGATGGCCGACGCCGAGGACGGGCTCACGGTCGAGGAGTCGCTGGCCCGCTGCCGGCGCGCGGTCGAGGCCGGCGTCGACGCGATCGAAGTCGCGGTCAACGTGATGACCGCGCCGACCGACTCGGCGAAGACCTACGTCGCCGTCGACCGCAGGCGGGCGGCAGAGGACCTGCTGGTCCACCGCCTGCTCGCCAAGCCCGGGCCCGAGGCCTACTTCCGCGACTCGGCGCGGCGGCTGCGCGAGGTCGTCGACGTCCCGATCGTGCTGGTCGGCGGCCTGCGCACGACCGCGGTGATGGCCGACGTCGTGCGCTCCGGCGACGCCGACTTCGTCGCGATGGCGCGGCCGCTGATCCGCGAGCCCGACCTCGTCGCCCAGCTCGCCGCCGGCCGCACCGGCCGCGTCGACTGCACCTCCTGCAACCTCTGCCTGCGCCACGAGGGGCACCACTCGCTGCGCTGCTGGCGGACCCCCCGCCGGCGCCTGCTCCAGCACGCGATCTACCGCCTGCGCGGCGGGCTCGGGCGCGGCTTGATGCGGACCCGGCATTGACCGGGCGCCGGCTGTGGCTGGCGGCCGGGCTGCTCTTCCTGGTCGTCCTCAACCTGCGCCCGGCGATCGCCGCGATCCCGCCGGTACTCGACCAGATCGAACGCGACACCGGCCTCTCGCCGGCCGGCGGCGGGCTGCTGACCGCGCTCCCGGTCGTCTGCTTCGGCGCATTCGCCCTGCTCACCCCGGTCCTGATCAAGCGGATGCCGATGGCCCGGATAGTCGGCGTGATCCTGGTGCTGATCGCGGTTGGCTCGGCGCTGCGGCTCGACCCGAACCTGTTCGGCCTGTTCGCCGGCACCGCCGTGATCGCCGGCGCGATCGCGATCGCCAACGTGCTGATCCCGAGCCTGGTCCGGCGGGACTTCCCCCAGCACACCGCGCTGATGATCGGCGTCTGCTCGGTCGCGATCCCGCTGGGAGCCTCGGCGGCCGCCGGCCTGACCGTGCCGCTCCAGGACGTGCTGGGGGTCGGCTGGCGCCCCGCGGTCGCGATCTGGGGCTTCGCCGCGCTCGCGGTGCTGGTGCCCTGGATCGCCCACTCGCGGCGCCAGCCGCCGGTCGTGGCCCCCGTGGAGACGAGCCCGATCGGGGGGGCGCTCTGGCGCGACCGCGTCGCCTGGGGCGTGGCCGCCTTCTTCGGCCTGCAGTCGCTCTCCTACTACGCGACCCTGAGCTGGCTGCCGAGCATCCTCGAGGACAACGGGATGTCGCAGGCGCACGCCGGCTGGATGCTCTCCTACTCGATGCTTCCCGGCCTGGTCGCAGCGTTCCTCGCCCCGAGCCTGAACCGGCGCCTGGGGCGCCCGGCGCTGCCGGTGCTGACGGTCGTCGTGCTGCTCGCCGCCGCCTACACCGGCCTGATCGTCTCGCCGACCTCGGGCACCTACGTCTGGGCGACCCTGCTCGGCATCGCCCAGGGCGCCACCCTCTCGCTCTCGTTCGAGTACATGGTCGCCCGCTCCTCCGACAGCCACCAGGTCGCCCATCTCTCGGCGATGTCGCAGAGCGCCGGCTACATGATGGCCGCCACCGGGCCGTTCGTGATGGGCGCCCTGTTCAGCCTCACCTCGAGCTGGACCGTGCCGCTGCTCTTCCTGGCCGCCAACCTCATACCGCTGACCATCGCCGGCCTGATCGCCGCCGGCGACC
Organism: uncultured Conexibacteraceae bacterium; assembly: GCA_964464285.1. Taxonomy (GTDB): domain Bacteria; phylum Actinomycetota; class Thermoleophilia; order Solirubrobacterales; family 70-9; genus VAYN01. The sequence goes on along the minus strand of CAYXFL010000028.1, from coordinate 24,887 downwards.
GCAACGTGCTCAGCGAGTAGAGAGGCCGTCCGAGGCCGGGGAGCTTCACGAGGGACCAAGCCCTCCGCTTGACCTTTTTCGCCCTGTGGGCGAAGAAGGTCAAGGCGACCGTTACCGAAGCCTCACGGAACGATCACGCCGATCCCTCCAGGGCGCCTTCGCCAGCCAACGGAACTTCCGAGCGCTCCCGTTGGGAGGGGTCGGTGGTGTCCTTCGTCGAGACACCACCGACCCCTCCGGCGGCAACCCCCCGAAGCACCCCGTTCATCCCCCCGACACAGCCGCGATCGCGGCCTGGCCGTAGGAGATCGCGCCGTCGTTCGGCGGCAGGCGCTCGGGCAGGAGCGGGCGCAGGTCGTGCTCGGCGAGCAGCGCCGCGGTGCGCTCGAGCAGCAGGCGGTTCTGGAAGACGCCGCCGGCGAGGACGACGCGGTCGACGCCGGCCGCCGCGGCGACCCGTTCCGACGCTTCGACGCTCGCCTGCGCGACGGTCTCGTGGAAGCGGGCGGCGACCCGGCCCGGCGCCCGGCCGCGGGCGAGCTCGTCGACGATCGCGCGCAGGGTCGGCCGCGGGTCGATGCGAACCGACTCGTCGCTCAGCACCGGCATCTCGTAGCGGCCGCGCACGCCCGGCTCGGCGATCGCTTCCAGCTCGACCGCCGCCTGGCCCTCGTAGGCGACCCGCGCCGGCCCGCCGCAGAGCGCGCCGACCGCGTCGAAGAGCCGGCCCATGCTGGTCGTCCGCACCGCGGTGTCCGCGAGGCGGCCGCAGTTGCGCCACTCGCGCGCCGTCACCCGCCCCGCGAGCCCCGGCGGCAGCGGCGGCTCGGGTCCGCAGGCCGCGCGCAGCCAGGCGCAGGCCATCCGCCACGGCTCGCGGATCGCGGCGGCGCCGCCGGGCAGCGGCACCGGCTCCAGGTGGCCGTGGCGCCGGTAGCCGGCGAGGTCGCCGGCCAGCAGCTCGCCGCCCCAGATCGTCCCGTCCTCCCCGTAGCCGCTGCCGTCGAAGATCAGCCCGGCCGCCGGCGCGGTCAGCCCGTGCTCGGCCAGGCAGGCGGCGAGGTGCGCGTGGTGGTGCTGGACGGCGAGCGTCTCGACGCCCTCGCGCTCGAGCGCGTATGCGGTCGAGAGGTAGTCGGGGTGGAGGTCGTGCGCGACCAGCTCCGGAGCGAGCGCGAAGAGCCGTTCGAAGTGGGCGACGCCGGCCCGGAAGGAGCGCAGGGTCTCGAAGTTCTCGAGGTCGCCGACGTGGTGGCCGACCCAGGCGCGGCCGCCCTTGGCGAGGCAGAAGGTCGACTTCTGCTCGGCCCCGCAGGCGAGCAGCCGGCGCGGCGCCGCGACCGGCAGCGCCAGCGCCTCGGGCACGTACCCGCGCGAGCGGCGCAGCAGCAGCGGCCGGCGGCCGCGGCCGCTCACGACCACGCGGACGACCGAGTCGTCGGTGCGGGTCGCGATCGGGCGGTCGTGGACGAGGAAGAGGTCGGCGATCGGCTCCAGCCGGGCCAGCGCGTCGTCGTCGCGGAAGGCGATCGGCTCGTCGGAGACGTTGCCGCTGGTCAGCACCAGCGGCACCCCGACGTCGGCGAGCAGCAGGTGGTGGAGCGGCGCGTAGGGGAGCATCACGCCGAGCTCGCGCGAGCGCGGCGCGACCGCCGTGGCGACCGGGGTGATCGGGCGGCGCGGCGCCAGCACGATCGGGCGGCGCGGGTCGCGCAGCAGCGCCTCCTCGGCGTCGCCGAGCTCGACCAGCGCTGCGGCCGCCTCGACCCCGGGGACGACCAGCGCGAACGGCTTCGCCTCGCGGTGCTTGCGCGCGCGCAGCGCCGCGACCGCCGCCTCGCGGTCGGCGCGGCAGGCGAGGTGGTATCCGCCGAGCCCCTTGATCGCGACGATCCGGCCGGCCCGCAGGGCGCGCGCCGCGGCGGCGACCGCGTCCTCTCCCGGCGCTGTCTCGGCCTCCTCCCCGCCCCGCTCCAGCAGCCGCGCACGCGGCCCGCAGTCCGGGCAGGCGTTCGGCTGCGCGTGGTAGCGACGGTCGCCCGGGTCCTCGTACTCGGCCCGGCAGGCGGCGCACATCTCGAACCCGGCCATCGTCGTCAGCGGCCGGTCGTAGGGCACCCCGGCGACGATCGTGAAGCGCGGGCCGCAGTCGGTGCAGTTGACGAACGGGTAGCGGAAGCGACGGTCGCCGGGGTCGAAGAGCTCGGCAAGACAGGCCTCGCAGGTGCCGGCGTCGGCAGCGACCGCGGCGGCCGGCTCGCCGCTGGCGGCGCTGGAGAGGATGCGGAAGCCGGCGCCGCCGCGCAGCGCGACCGGCTCGGCGACGACGTCCTCGACCCGGGCCAGCGGCGGCGCCTCCGCCTCGACCCGGGCGAGGAAGCGCGCGATCGCCTGCTCCGGCCCCTCGACCTCGGCCAGCACCCCGCGGCTGTCGTTGAGCACCCAGCCGCGCAGCTCCAGCCGGCGCGCGAGGCGGTAGACGAAGGGGCGGAAGCCGACGCCCTGCACGGTGCCGGTAACCCGCACGCGGGCGCGGTGGCGCTGGGCCGGCGCGGCGCTCGTCGTCATCCCCGCTCCCCGTCGCTCTCGATCAGCTCGCGCAGCGCGTGGTAGGCGCTCGCCTGCGCCTCCTGGATCCGCGGGATGTGCTGGGAGCGGGTGACGACGGTGTGGTCGGCGAGCCGCTCGGCGGCGATCCGGCCGCCGTCGTAGCCGACCAAGGCGACCGTCGCCAGACCGCGGCGCCGCGCCTCGGCCAGCGCCGCGATCACGTTCGCCGAGCCGCCGCTGGTCGAGAACGCGACCAGGGCGTCGCCGGCGGCGCCGTGGGCGATCACCTGGCGCTGGAAGACGACCTCGACCCCGACGTCGTTGGCGACCGCGGTGAGGATCGCCGCGTCCTCGGTGAGGTCGAGCGCCGGGCGGGCGCGCCAGCCGGGGCGCGGCGGGAAGCGCAGGTCGGCGACCAGGTCGGTCGCGTCGGTCGCCGAGCCGCCGTTGCCGAGCGCCAGCAGCTTGCCGCCCGCGTCGAAGCGGCGGCGCAGCTCCGCCGCGGCGGCGAGCAGCGCCTCGCGGTTCTCGGCCAGCGTCTGCTCGCGCAGCCCGCCGGCCTCGTCGGCCTTCATCAGGATCGAGGCGCAGACGTCCTCGAGCACCCGGTCGAGGTCTTGCTCCTGCTGCCCGAGGAACGGGTAGAGGAAGCTGGAGGCGCCGCTGTCGTGGGCGGGTGCCGGCGCTCGCCCGGCGAGCAGGCCGGGGTGCTCGAAGAAGACGTGGACCGACTCCCAGAGCACGTGGTAGGCGGTCTCGACCAGCTCCTGGCGCACGCAGCGGTCGGCGGCGGGCGGGGCCAGCTCGTGCTCGGCACCGCTGCCCGGCTCGAAGGCCAGGGTCAGGCAGCCGCGCGCGCGGGCCGTGCCCAGCGCCTCGCGCACCTCCCCTCCCCCCTCCTCCTCCACGCCGAACCCGATCGCGATGTCCTGCGGCGCGCAGAGCAGCTCCGCCTGCGCGGCCAGCGGCCCGCCCTCCCTGGTCAGACCGATCGCCGGCAGCGCCCGCTTGCCGACGATCACCGGGTGGACGAACTCGACGGTGACGTGGCGGACGTCCGAGCGCGCCGCCGGCGAGAGCCCGAGCGCGACCAGGCGCCCGCCGCGCGCGAAGCGCTCCGCCATCCGGTGGCAGACCGCGGTCAGCGCACCGGCGGTGGCGGCGAAGTAGTCGAGCCCGGCGGCGCTGCGCTCGCGTGAGAGCGCAGCGAGCCGCCCGGCCCGGCCGCGCTCGGCGGCAGCCCTCATCCCGGGCTCGCCTCGCGCGTGGAGAGCGCCGCCAGCCAGGCGCCGAACTCCTCCGTCCCCTCCCCGGTCCGCGCGCTGAGCACGATCTGGCGCGCCTCCGGGTTGACCGCGTCGACGTCGTACTGGAGCCGCTCGAGGTCGAACTCGACGTGCGGCAGCAGGTCGGCCTTGTTGATCGCGACCAGCTCGCAGGCGCGGAACATCAGCGGGTACTTGCGCGGCTTGTCCTCGCCCTCGGTGACCGAGCAGACCATCGCCCGGGCGTCCTCGCCGACCCGGAACTCGGCCGGGCAGACGAGGTTGCCGACGTTCTCGATCACCAGCAGGTCGACCTCGGCGAGCGGCAGCTCGGGCAGCGCCGAGCGCACCATGTTGGCGTCGAGGTGGCACTCGCCGCCGAACCCGTTGCCGGTGTCGAGCTGGACCACGGGCACGTGGACGGCGGCCAGCCGGTCGGCGTCGAGCGAGCCCTGCACGTCCCCCTCCAGCACCGCGACGGCGACGCCGAGGCCGGGCAGCACCCGCTCCAGCAGCGCCGTCTTGCCGGCGCCGGGCGCGCCCATCAGGTTGACCACCCGCACCCCGGCGCGGTCGAAGTCCTCGCGGTTGGCGCGGGCAATCGTCTCGTTCGCGTCGAGCGCGTCCTCGGCGACGGCGATCCTCGTCCGGTGCATCGCCGCGCCCCCTACATCGACTCGATCTTCAGGTAGCGCTTCAGCTCCGGCAGCTGCGACGCGACGGCGGCGGCGATCGCCGCCGCGACCACGCCGAGCGCGAGCAACTGGGTGCCGCGGCCGATCCTGATCTCGTTCATCCTGGGCTCCCCTCGGTATCGCCTCGCGGCGCGACCAGCTCGGCCAGCACCGCCTCCACCATCCGGGCCCCGTCCGCGAGCGCGAGCCGCACCGGCTCGGAGAGGCCTGCTTCGAAGTCCCCCTCGCCGCGGTCCGCCGGCGGGCGCGGCTCGCAGCCGACGACCAGCGTGCGCGGCGGCTCGCCGCCCAGCGCCCCGACCAGCGAGAGCACCGCGACCGGGTCCATCCCGTGCGCCTCGACCGCGTGCGCGCCCGGCTCGACCTGGGGCTCGATCAGGTAGAGCGTGCCCGGCGGCTCGCCGCGCGGGGTCGCGTCGAGCAGGATCGCGGCGTCGTAGCCGTCCTGCAGCGCCCAGGCCAGGTCCATGCCGCGGATCCCGAACTCGGCGACCTCGACCCCCGGCGGCAGCTCGCTGGCGGCGAGCCGGTTGGCGAGCGCGACCCCGAAGCCGTCGTCGCCGAGGAAGACGTTGCCGATCCCGGCGACCAGCACCCGGGTCGGCGCGCTCGCCGAGGCCGGGCCGAGCGGCTCGACCTCCTCCGGGGCGAAGAAGAAGCGGTGCCCGGGCTGGCGCCCGCGGCCGAGGTCGGAGCCGGGGTCGCGCTCGGCGACGACGGCCAGCTGGACCGCGCCCTCCATGTCCTGCTCGATCTTCTCGACCACCGCGACGGCGCCGTCGAGCACCGCGTCGAAGACGTCGGCGCGCCGGCGCGGGCGCAGCCGCACGCGGCTGCCGCGGCGCACGGTCACGCCGCCGACCTCGACCTCATCCGGGCCCGGACGCTCCAGCTCCTCCCAGGAGGTTCCGTCCCAGCCGTCCATCACGCCCCCTCCGCCAGGCCGAGCCCGCGCACCCGCCCGTGCAGACGGCGCAGCTGCTCGTCGCTGAGCGCTTCGGTGCGTTCGAGGATCTCGCGGGCACGCGGATCGGTGCCGCGCACCTCCGCCTTCTCCTCGTCGCTGAGCGCGAGGATGTTGAGGACCAGCAGCTGGTCGATCTCACCGCCGTCGAAGAGGTCGCCGGGGCTCTCCGGGGCGACCCGCGCGTAGTCCTCGAGGATGATCGGCGAGAGCAGCATCGCCTCGTTGCGGCCCGGCTCGCCGACCAGGACCGGCCAGACGCCGTCGTGGGCGCAGGCCGCCGCCGGCGCCGCCAGCTCGGCCGGTGGGTCAACGGAGGAGACGAACGCGCCGCCCTCGACCCGCAGCACCGCGTGGGCCGAGCAGAGGGTCTGCCGCAGCGCTTCCTCGCGCCCCAGGCCTTCCCACTCGGTGGCGTTCGCGACGCCCACGGAGAGCCGGTGCAGGCCCGCGCGCAGCGGCTCGGCGCCGACCGCGAGGTCGCCGGCCAGCGGCCGCCAGCTGCGCACCAGGGCGCCCGCCGGGCCGAGCTGCTCGACCTGGCCGCCGCCGCCGAACTCGATCGGGACCAGGCGCGGGCTGCGGCGCAGCGCCGCCAGGCTGACCCCGGAGATCCCGACCTGGCGCTCGCGCGCCTCGTCCCAGGAGAGGTGGCGCTCGCCGTCGACGACCAGCTCCTCGACCGGTTCCGGCCCGCTCGGCGTGCGCCGCACCACCTGGCGCTTGACCACCTGCAGGAAGCGGACCGAGACCGAGACCCGCGCCTCGCGGTCGCCCTCGACCAGCACCTGCGCGCGGATCTCGTCGCGGTCGTCGGGATGGCGCAGCGTGTGGGCCGGCGGGTGGATGCCGCCGAAGGTCCAGCGCCGCTGGTTCTTCAGCGCCGAGCGCCGGTAGGGCCAGAGCACGTAGCCCTCGTAGAGGACGGCGTCGGCGATCGCCCGCACCGGATCGGGCCGGCTCATGCCGATCCCTCCAGCAGCGCCGTCAGGGTGGCCTCGAAGTCGGCGTCGCCGCGCCGCGCCCGCGCCGCGTTGAGGCGGTCGAAGGTGCCGCGCCGCACCCGCAGCCAGGCCGAGTCGGGGAAGTGCAGGTCGATCGCCTGGCGCCAGACCGCCAGCGGCAGCAGGTGCTCGGCCTCCTTCTCCCAGGAGATCCGCGCCACCCGCAGCGCCCCGTCGGGGCCCGCGTAGAAGACGGTGCCGCTGAACAGCAGCTCCAGCGGCACCGTGCCGCCGCGCAGGCCGGCGAAGTAGCGGGCGGCGCTGACCTCGAGGTCGTAGCCGCAGGCGACCGGCAGGGTCACCGCGCTGGCCCCGGCGAAGGCCGGCACGCTGACCGTCTGCCGGGTCCAGACCAGCGTGCGCAGGGTCTCGCCCCAGCGCTCCGGGACGCCGAACAGGTCGGCCAGGGCCTCCTGCTCGGTCTCGCCGTAGGGGCGCAGGCGGGCGGCGATCTGGACCTGCACGTCGAGGGTCGCCGCGCGCACCGGCGCGTCGCTCTCGATCCGCAGCTCGAAGCCGATCGTCGGCACCGCCGCGTGGCGGTCGGCCGCCGCCCCGGCGACCGCGAAGTCGAGCTCCGGCACCCGCTCGTCCCCGAGCGTGGCCCACTGCGCGCTGGCGCTGCCCGGATCCACGCTCACCCCGGCGAGAGGTTCGGCATGCTCGGATCGATCGGCTCGTGCCCGCGGGCGTCGATCCCGGTCGAGCGCTTCGCGGTCGAGCTCCCGTCGGGCAGGTGTCCGGGCTGGGCCTCGTAGTTGCCCTTCGAGTTGCCCTGGCCGATCCCGGGGGTGTGCGCCGGCAGGTCGACCGGCGGTTTTTTACCTTTCTCCATTCTCAATCTCCTCTTTCGTCGAGCGAATCGAAGAACGCCTCGATCGCCTCCCACACCTCGCGGCCACCGCCCAGCCCCTTCCAGCCGACGCGGATCTCGGCGACCAGCCGGTAGCACTCGGCGATCGGCACCAGCCACTGGCGCCGCGCCCCGCGCACCCGGTCGACCAGCAGCGCCTCGACCTCGTCGGCCATCGTCGCCAGCACCGGGTTGGCGGCCTCGACCTCGGCCCAGGCGGCCAGCCCGAGGTGCGACTCGGTCGGCCCCATCGGGCTCGGGTAGTAGGCGACCGTCCGCCGCTCCGCGCCGCGGCGGAAGAAGAAGGCGATGTCGACCGGGATCCGCAGGCTCTCCCAGGTCACGTCGGCAAGCTCGAACTCGTCGAGCCGCAGCACCCGCTCGGGGACCAGCCGGTAGTGGCCGCCGCCGGAGGCGCCGCTGTCGAACAGGGTCGAGCAGGCGCGGCAGGTGCAGAGCAGCTCGCGGTCGCGCAGGTCGAGCAGGTGGCGGTGGCCGGGCCCGATCGGCTCCCCGCAGAGCTCGCAGCGCTCTCCCGGGCTCGCCGGCGCGGGCGCCTCCGCGGGCGCCGCGCCACGCCGCGCCAGGCGGCCGAGCCGCGAGCCGGCGCCGATCGCCACCTGCCCGTTCGCGCCCATCAGGCCGCCGCCCCCAGCGCGACCTTGACCAGGCCGGCGTCGTCGGTGAGCAGCGGCAGCGGCTCCAGGTGGAGCTGCGGGTCGTCGAGGCAGCGGCCGGCGCGGAGCGCGTCGAAGCGGCGCCCGCAGCCGACGCAGACCAGCGCCGTCGCCTGCAGCTCGGCGGCGCCGAGCGAGGCGTGGCAGGCGGGGCACTCGGGGCGGTAGGCGTAGGTCGCGCCGGCCAGGCGCAGGAAGAGGACCTCCTCGCCCTCGACCGCCTTCAGGGCGAGCGCCTCGCCGCGCAGCTCCGGGAGCGGCCCGGCCATCGACCAGCGCGCTCCCGCCTCGGTCGCCGGCTCGCCATTCGCCGCCGGCGCGAGCCCCTCGATCTGCAGCAGCTGGCCGTTGCCGGAGCCGCCGGGGGCGGCCGGCTCCAGCCCGGCGGCCTCGACCCGCTCGATCTCCGGCGCCGCGGCGCGGATCGCGTCCTCGATCGCCAGCTTCAGGGTCACCGCCGAGGAGGGGCAGCCGCTGCAGCTTCCCGCCAGCGCCAGGCTGACCACCTCGCCCTCGACCGCGAGCAGCTCGACGTCGCCGCCGTGCGAGGAGAGGTAGGGCCGCACCTCCTCGAGCGCGCCGCGCACGCGCTGCTCTACCGGCACCGGGTGCAGGCCGTGCAGGAGCAGGACCTGGGCGACCAGCTCGTCCTCGCCGAGTGCCCGCGCCAGCTCGCCGTCGGCGTCGAGGATCCGCGCCAGCACCTCGCCGTAGAGCTCGAGCAGCGCCGCGACCGCGTCGTCGGCCGCCGCCCGCGCCACCGGGTCCGGCAGCGCCTCCAGCTCGCCCAGCCGCCCCTCGACCGTGCCGACCAGCTCGCGTGCCTGGACGTCGTCCACGCAGGCCCCCTAGCCGTGCTCCCCGAAGATCGGCGAGTGCACGGTTTCGATCGTGCGGCCGCCGCCCAGGTACATGTGGACTCCGCACGGCAGGCACGGGTCGAACGAGCGCACCGCCCGCATCACGTCGATCCCGCGGAAGTCCTCGCGCCCGTTTTCCTCGAAGATCGGCTGCCCCATCACCGCGTCCTCATAAGGGCCGGGGGTGCCGTAGGAGTCGGTCGGGCTGCCGTTCCAGGGCGTCGGCGGATACGGGTGGTAATTGGCGATCTTGCCGTCGCGGATCACCAGGTGGTGGGAGAGCACCCCGCGCACCGCCTCGTGGAAGCCGCACCCGATCGCCTCCTCGGGCACGTCGAAGTCCTCGAAGACCTTGGTCCGGCCGCTTTTCAGCTCGTTCATCGCGAGCTCGAGGAAGTGCATCGCCATCCCCGCCGAGTAGGCGACGAAGTAGATCCGGGCACGGTCGCGCTCGATCGCGTTGGACCATTTCGGCACCCGCCACTTGAGCGTCTGCGCCGGCGTGTTCGGCGTCTGCGGCAGTTCGATCTCGACCCCGTCGCCGGTCGCGTTGACGAACGGCGTGTGCACCTTGTTGGCCAGCGCCGTGACCCAGAGCCGGGCCAGGGCGCCGCCGCCGGTGTCGAGCGCCAGGTGCTCGCCGCTGCGCTTGTCGTACCAGCGCGGGCTCATCACCCAGGAGTAGCGGCCGCCGTCGAGGTCGCGTTTCTGCGGCTGCGGGATCGTCGTCTGGTTCCAGGGGTGGCGCTGGTCGACCGGGTTGCCGAGCGGGTCGCGCTCGACGAAGGTCTCCTCGCCGGCCCAGTCGCGGTAGTAGGAGGAGCCGAGCAGGATCCGGATCCCGAGGTTGATGTCCACCAGGTTGGTGGTCACCAGCTCGCCGTCGACGATCACCCCCGGGGTGACGAACATCTCGTTGCCCCAGTCGTCCATGTCCTCGTAGCGGTAGTTGACGTGGGCGGGGTTGTTGAAGGCGCCCCAGCAGCCGAGCAGGATCCGCCGCCGCCCCACCTCCTCGTAGCCGGGCAGCGCCTCGTAGAAGAAGTCGAAGACGTCGTCGTTCATCGCCACCGCGGCCTTGATGAAGTCGAGCGCCCGCAGCAGCCGGCTCAGGTAGTCGGTGAACAGGGTCGGGGTGGCGACCGTGCCGACGCCGCCGGGATAGAGGGTCGAGGGGTGCACGTGGCGGCCCTCCATCAGGCAGCACATCTCGCGCCCGACCCGGCTCATCTGCAGCGCCTGCTTGTAGGTCTCGCCGCTGAACGGGTTGTAGGAGCGCATGATGTCGGCGATCGTCCGGTAGCCGTGCACGTCGGCCCCCGGCGCCGCCGTCTTCTCCGCCCGCTCCAGCAGCTTCGGGTTCGTCTCCTTGACCATCTGCTCGCAGAAGTCGACGAAGACCAGGTTGTCCTGGAAGATGATGTGGTCGAAGATGTACTCGGCCGCCTCGCCGAGGTTGACGATCCACTCGCCCAGCGGCGGCGGCTTCACCCCGTAGGCCATCTGCTGGGCGTAGCAGGAGCAGACCGCGTGGTTGTCGCCGCAGATGCCGCAGATCCGGCTGGTGATGAAGTGGGCGTCGCGCGGGTCCTTGCCCTTCATGAAGACGCTGTAGCCGCGGAACATCGACGAGGTCGACTTGCAGGAGACGACTTCGCTGTTCTCGAAGTCGATCTTCGTATAGATCCCGAGGTTGCCGACGATCCTGGTGATCGGGTCCCAGGACATGTCGACGACGTTGCGCGACTCCGGCGTCACCTTCTCCTTGGTTGCCATCTGCCTGCTCTCCTCTCAGCGCCTGCTCGTTTGACCCCAGCGGGGCTCGTAGCCGCTGGTCAGCTCGGGGCGTTTGTGGCGCCAGCGGGTCTCCTTGTTGACGGTGCGGTTGGTGATCCCGCGCAGCCGGCGGACCACCGGGCCGTAGGCGCCGCTCATCGCCGTCGAGACGCCGCCCCCGGGCGGCGCGTCCATGAACGGCATGAACTTGTCGGGAAAGCCGGGCATCGTGCAGCCGATGCAGATGCCGCCGACGTTGGGGCAGCCGCCGATCCCCGCCATCCAGCCGCGCTTCGGCACGTTGCAGTTGACGACCGGCCCCCAGCAGCCGAGCTTCACCTGGCACTTGGGCGAGTTGTAGTCCCTGGCGAAGTCGCCCTGCTCGTAGTAGCCGGCCCGGTCGCAGCCCTCGTGCACGGTCTTGCCGAACAGCCACTGCGGGCGCAGCGCGTCGTCGAGCGGGATCGTCGGCGCCAGCCCGGCCGCCTGGTAGAGCAGCCAGGTCAGCGTCTCCATGAAGTTCTCCGGCTGCACCGGGCAGCCCGGCACGTTGACGATCGGCAGCCCGCCGGCCGAGCGGAAGTCCCAGCCGAGGTAGTCGGCGAGCCCCATGCAGCCGGTCGGGTTGCCGGCCATCGCGTGGATGCCGCCGTAGGTCGCGCAGGTGCCGACCGCGACCACGCCCCACGCTTTCGGCGCCAGGTTGTCGAGCCAGTAGTCGAGGGTCAGCGGCTCGCCGGTCGCGAGGTCGTTGCCGAACGAGGTCCAGTAGCCGTCGCCGTTGATCTTCTCGTTCGGGATCGAGCCCTCCATCACGAACACGAAGGGCGCGTCGAGTTCGTCGGCGACCGCTTCCCGGAACGGTTTGAGGAACTCCTCGCCGCCGAGCGTCGGCGAGAGCACCTTGTTGTGCAGGTGGACTTTCGGCAGCCCGGGGATCGCCCCGAGCAGCACGTCCTCGATCGACGGCTGGGCGGCCGCGGTGATCGAGACCGAGTCGCCGTCGCAGCTCATCCCCTCGGAGATCCAGAGGATGTGGACCTCCTCGATCCCGGTCGGCTGCGCTTCCCATTGCCTGGTTGCCATCACGCTCCTCCTCGACTCCCCGCCGTCGTCTTCTCGTGCTCCTCGACCTCGAACGCCTCGACCAGCAGCTCCTCCCCGGCGATCACCTCGACGTCGAGGCTGCCGCAGTCCCCGCAGGCGAGCGGGAAGCCCGCCTGCACGCTGCGCGCCCCGCAGGCGCGGCAGTGGGTGCGCGCCGGCACCTCCTCGATCGCCAGCGCGGCGCCGTCGAGCGGCGTGCCGCGGGTGACCACCGCGAACGAGAACTCGAGCGCCGAGGGCACCACCTGGCGCAGGTGGCCGACCCGCAGCTCGACCCTTGTCACCTCGCGCCCGGCGGCGTGCCGTTCGACCGCCGCCGCGACCGCTTCCGCTATCGCCAGCTCGTGCACGCCCACCCCTCAGCAGATCCTCGGCAGTGGGTCGCCGGCCAGCAGGTCCATGACCCGCCGCCCGCCGAACGCGGTGTCGACCAGGACCATCCCGGGCGGCTCGGCCTTGACCTCGCCGATCTCGGTGGCCGCCGCGAAGCCGGGCACGTGGCGCAGCACTTCCAGCGCCGCTTCGGCCCGCCCGACGGCGACGAAGGCAAGCAGTTGCCCCTCGTTGGCGACGTACATCGGGTCGATCCCGAGCATCTCGGCGGCGCCGGCGACCCCCGGGGCGACCGGGACGTCGGCCTCGCGGACCAGCATCGCCACCCCGGAGGCGCGGGCCAGCTCGTTGAGCACGGTGGCGGCGCCGCCGCGGGTCGCGTCGCGCATGCAGTGCAGGGCGCCGCAGGAGGCGGCGATCAGCCCCTCGGCGGCCGGCCAGAGCGGGCGCGTGTCGGACTCGATGTCGGCGTCGAGCTCGAACTCGCCGCGGGCCAGCATGATCGCGGTGCCGTGGGCGCCGAGCGGGCCGGAGGCGATGATCCGGTCGCCCGGGCGGATCGCCGCCGGGGAGAGCGCGGCGCGCCGGTCGGTGAGCCCGATCCCGGTCGTGCACACGTACATCCCGTCGGCGTGGCCGCGCTCGACCACCTTGGTGTCGCCGGCCACCACCTCGACCCCGGCCGCCGCCGCGGCGGCGGCGATCGCCTCGACCTCGGCCCGCAGCACCGCCGCGTCGAGGCCCTCCTCGAGGACCAGCGCCAGGCTCAGCGCCAGCGGCCTGGCGCCGGCCACGGCGAGGTCGTTGACGGTGCCGTTGACGGCCAGCTCGCCGATCGAGCCGCCCGGAAAGCGCAGCGGCTTGACCACGAAGCTGTCGGTGGTGAAGGCGAGGCCGAGCCCGCCGACCTCGAGCGCGGCGGCATCGCCCAGGTGGTCGAGCGCCGGCGAGGCGAAGGCCGGCGCGAACAGCCCCTCGACCAGCGTCTGGGTCGCCTTGCCGCCGGCCCCGTGGGCCATCGTCACCCGCTCGTCGCGGAAGCGCGGCCGCTTCTTGCGGGCCGTCTCGATCACCCTGAGGATGCGCTGCTCGCGGTCGCCGATCGCGGTCCCGGGCATCGCTATGCCACCTCCCGCTCACGCGCGTAGCGGCCGTAGTTGTAGTAGGCGGCGCAGGCGCCCTCCGGCGAGACCATGCAGGTGCCGATCGCGTGCTCGGGCGTGCAGGCGGTGCCGAAGACCTTGCACTCCCAGGGCTTGATCACGCCCTTCAGCACCTCGCCGCACTGGCACGCCTTCGGGTCGGCGACCCTCACCCCGGGGACCGGGAAACGCCGCTCCGCATCGAGCTCGGCGTAGGCGTCGCTGAGTGCCAGGGCGCTCTGCGAGATGAAGCCGAGCCCGCGCCACTCGAAGTGCGGCCGCAGCTCGAACACCTCCGCCATCGCCTCCAGCGCCCGCAGGTTGCCCTCGTAGGGGACGACCCGGGTGTACTGGTTCTCGACCGCGCAGCGCCCCTCGCCGAGCTGGCGCAGCAGCATCAGCACCGACTGCAGGATGTCGAGCGGCTCGAAGCCGGAGATCACCACCGGCTTGCCGTAGTCGGCGGGGATGAACTCGAAGGGCCGGGCGCCGACCACGGTCGAGACGTGGCCGGGCCCGACGAAGCCGTCGAGCCGCAGGTCGGGCGAGTCGAGCAGTGCCCGCAGCGGCGGCACGATCGTCACGTGGTTGCACATCACCGAGAAATTCGGGACCCGCTCGGCGCGGGCACGGCGCAGGGTGAGCGCGGTCGAGGGCGCCGTGGTCTCGAACCCGATCGCGAAGAAGACGACCTCGCGCTCCGGGTTGGCCTTGGCGATCCGCAGCGCGTCGAGCGGCGAGTAGACCATCCGCACGTCGGCCCCCTCCGCCTTCGCCTCCTGCAGCGAGCGCTCCGACCCCGGCACCCGCATCATGTCGCCGAAGCAGGCGAAGATCACCTCCTCGTTGCGGGCGATCGCGATCCCGTCGTCGACCCGTCCCATCGGGATCACGCAGACCGGGCAGCCGGGCCCGTGCACGAGCTCGACCTCGTCGGGCAGCAGGTCGTCGACCCCGTAGCGGTAGATCGAGTGGGTGTGGCCGCCGCAGACCTCCATCAGCTTGTAGTGGCGGCCGGGCTCGAGCGTGGCGAGGATCTCGCCGGCCAGGGCGCGGCCGAGCTCGGCGTCGCGGAACTCGTCGACGAAGCGCAGGCCGGCGCTCATCGCGGCCTCCCGATCGCGGTGCCGGCGTGGACCAGCAGCACCTCGCCCGGTGCGACCGGGGCGACCAGCGCCGTCTCCACGGTGCCGCGCTCCTCCGCGGGGCCGAGGCAGAGAGCGAGCTCGCGCTCGACGTCCACCCGCAGCACCTCCATCGGAACCGCCTCGTCGCCGCAGGTGATGCAACCGGGCCCGTGGTCGCAGTACGGGACGAGGTGGCCCATGTCAGTCCCCGCGCCTCACTCGATCGCGCTCGCCTTCAGCTCTTCGAGCTCCTGCTCGTACTCGGCGCCCATCCCCTCGAGCAGCAGCCGGGTCGCCTCCGCCTCCGCCTCGTCGATCCGCGATAGCGCGAAGCCGACGTGGATCAGGATCCAGTCGCCCGGCGCGACCGCTTCGCCGCCCTCGCTCAGCAGCCCGACGTTGACCGTCCGCCGCACCCCGGCGACGTCGACCTTGGCGAGGTGGTTGGCCTCGTCGACCGTCTCAAGGATCTTGCCTGGAATCGCCAGGCACATCGCAACTCCGATCGTCGCTTCTCTCGGACTTCGGAGTCGGTCCCCACCACCCCCGGCTCGAACTTCGACGCTCGCCGCCGGGAACGGCTCCTCGATCAGGTATACGCCCCGCGGCGGGGGCCTGTCAAGGCCGCGTGCCTGACACCGGGGGACGCGACGCCCACGGGCGCCCGCGCGGCTCGACCAGCCCGAGATCGAAGCCCGCCGGCAGCTCCAGATCGTGACGGGCGAGCAGCTCGGCGTCGGCGAGGACCTCGTGGCAGGGGCCGTCGGCGACGCGGCGGCCGCGGTCGAGCACGACGGCGCGCTCGCAGAGCTCGGCGGCCAGCGGCAGGTCGTGGGTGGTGACGAGCATCGTGCGCTCGATCCGTTCCAGCACGTCGAGCAGGTCGCGCCGCGCCCGCGGGTCGAGGTTGGCGGAGGGCTCGTCGAGGGCGAGCAGGCGCGGGCGCATCGCCAGCACGGTGGCGATCGCGACGCGGCGCCGCTCGCCCATCGAGAGCTGGTGCGGCGCCCGCCCGACGGCGTGCTCCATCCGCACCGCGGCCAGCGCCGCGGACACCCGGCGGTCGATCTCGCTCGGCTCCAGGCCCATGTTGAGCGGCCCGAAGGCGACGTCCTCCTCGACCGTCGGCATGAACAGCTGGTCGTCGGGGTCCTGGAAGACGAGGCCGACGCGGCGGCGCAGCTCGGCCGTGGTCGCGGGCGCGACCGGCAGGCCGGCGACCTCCAGCTCCCCCGCCCCGCTCAGCAGGCCGTTCAGGTGGTGCATCAGCGTCGTCTTGCCAGCCCCGTTCGGCCCCAGCACGGCGACCCGCTCGCCGTGGCCGACGCTGAGCTCGAGCCGGTCGAGCGCCAGCCGGCCGTCGCCGTAGCGGAAGCTCAGCCCGGAGATCTCGACCGCGCAACTCAGCCGAGGCCCCCCGAGCCGACCCGCAGGGGAACCAGCAGCACGACCACGATCGCGACGAAGAGGAGGTCGGCGCGCCGCAACGCCGGCGGCCGCGGGCGCGGCATCTGGCCGGCGTAGCCGCGCGCCAGCATCGCCTGGTAGACACGCTCGCCGCGGGCGTAGCTGCGCAGGAAGCTCGCCGTCGCCATCCGCCCCAGCGCCCCCGCCTGCAGCGAGTGGGCCGGCCGGTAGCCGCGGGCGGCGAGCGCCGCCCGCATCCGCCGCGCCTCCGCGGCGACCACGAAGAGGTACCGGTACATGAAGGCGGCGATCGCGACCAGCAGCCGCGGCGCGCGCAGCCCCTCGAGCCCGCGCAGCACTCCCGGGAAGCCGGTGGTGGCGACCAGCAGGATCGCCGCGACGGTCCCGATCGTCGCCTTCAGGCCGACCGCGGCGAAGGTCTCGAGGCCCTGCTGGTGGACGGTCAGCGGCCCGAGCGCGTAGGCGGCGCCGCCGTCGCGGACCAGCGGCAGGAAGGCCGCGGCGAGCAGGGCGACCGGGAGCAGGAAGCGTGCCCGCCGCCAGATCTCCCCCGGGGCGACCCGGGCCAGCGCGGCCAGCGCGGCGAGCACGGCCAGGCAGGCGGCGAACACGACCCAGCCGCCGGCGGGGGTCGAGACCGCGACCCCGATCACCGCGAGCAGGCCGACGATCTTCGCCCGCGGGTCGAGCCGGTGGACGGGGCTGCCGGGGTCGCCGGCGGTGTCGCTGAGTCCGAGCCCGTGGGCGTGGCCCTCGCCCGCCGACGGCCCGCGCCGGCGCCGGCGCAGCAGCCAGGCGACCGCGTAGCCGAGCGCGAACACGGCCAGCGTGCCGAGCAACCCGGCGAGGCCGGTCGCGACCCGTTCGTTGCCGACCCCGGGGAAGGCGTAGCCGGACAGCGGCGCGTCCTCCTGGGCCGCGCTCAGCGTGCCGCGCTCGCCGAAGCCCTGTTCGGTGGCGACCCTTTCGAGCCCGTCGGGGTGCGGTGAGGCGAAGGGCGCGACGGCGCTGGCGAGGGCGACCGCGCAGGCCAGGGCGAGGGCGACGAAGAGGCCGGTCGGCAGCCGCCTCACCGGGCCGCCACCAGGTCCGGCCGGGAGGCCAGCACGGCGCTGACCGCGGCGACCGTGATCACCGCCTCGCCGACCCCGATCAGCGCGTGCACGCCGAGCATCGCCGGCAGCACGGTGCCGAGCGGCACCGTGTCCGAGAGCGCCAGCTCGACGCTGGTCGCCGCCGCCCCCGCCATCACCGCCAGCCAGGAGACGACGGCGACGCTGGCGAGGAAGGCGCGGCGGGTGTGCGGGAGCAGGCGCTGCGCGGCGAGCAGCAGGTAGCCGGCGAGCAGGGCGCCGAGCACGCCCATGTTGAGGACGTTGGCGCCGAGCGCGCTGATCCCGCCGTCGGCGAAGGCGAAGGCCTGCACGACGAGCACGACCGCGAGCACAAGGCAGGCGAGCCAGGGGCCGAGCAGGACCGCGGCCAGGGTGGCGCCGAGGAAGTGGCCGCTGGTGCCGCCGGCGACCGGGAAGTTGAGCATCTGGGCGGCGAAGACGAAGGCGGCGACGAGGCCGAGCAGCGGCACCCGCGCCTCGTCCAGAGTCGCGTCGGCGACCCGCAGGCCGCGGGCGACGGCGGCGAGCGCCAGCAGCGCGGCGACAGCGGCGACCGGCGGGCTGAGGAAGCCGTCCGGGATGTGCATCGCGAGCGGGATGTCGAACACGCCAATCCCCTCTCCGGTCGCTGTCGCGAGCGTCCCACAACTGCAAACCGCTGGCAAGTGCGCGCGGGGCCTTCAGGCATAGTTGACGGAGATGACCGAGCCGGTGCAGACGCCGCCGCTCCGCTTCGAGAGCGCCGAGGAGGTGTTCGCCGCCCTGCGCGCCGCCGGCCACCGCGTCACCACCCCGTGCCGGCTCGTGGTCGAGGCCCTGTTCGCCGCCGACGCCCCGCTCTCGGCCGCGGAGATCGCCGCGCGGGCGGGGATGCCGGAGTCCGACACGAGCTCGGTCTACCGCAACCTGGAGCGGCTCGAGGCGGTCGGCGCCGCCCGCCACGTCCACCTCGGCCACGGCCCCAGCCTCTACATGCTGGTCGGGATGGGCGAGCGCGAGTACCTGGTCTGCGAACGCTGCGGCCGCGCCCGCAGCGTCGAGCCGGCCGAGCTCGACCCGGTGCGCGAGCTGATCGCCGCGCGCTTCGGCCACCAGGCCCGCTTCGGCCACTTCCCGATCGTCGGCCTCTGCGCGGAGTGCGCGGCCGCCGACGGCACCGCGCTCAGCTGAGCGCCGGCGCGATCCGCCTCCCGATCAGCTCGACCGCCTCGAGGTCGCGGTGCAGCAGGTGCTGGCCCATCACCCGGGTGAGGCCGGCCTGGGCGAGCGCCTGCAGCTGCTCGACCGCCTGCTCGGCGGTGCCGAGGATCGTGCTCGCGGGCAGACCGGCGATCAGGGCGGAACCGCCGCCGCCCTCGCCTTTCCACTCGGCGAGCCGATCCGCGCGGTCCCGCAGCTCCGCCTCGTCGGCGCCGACCAGCCAGCCGGTCATCATCGAGAGCGGCAGCGTCGCCGGGTCGCGGCCCTCGGCCTCGCAGGCGGCGTCGAGGCGACCGCGCAGGTCGGCGACCTGCTCCACTGGCAGCATCACCACGTTGTACTCGTCGGCGTGGCGAGCGGCGAGGCGCAGGCTGCGGGGACCGCCGCGGCCGCCGAGGATCAGCGGCAGCGGCCGCTGCAGCGGCTTCGGGCGCGCGTCGAGCTGGTGGGCGCGGAAGTGCTGCCCCGCGAAGCTGAACGGGCCCGGGCCCCAGTGCCCGCGGATCACCTGCATCTGCTCCTCCAGCGCGTCCAGCCGCGGCCCGGTCGGCGGCAGCTCGAACCCGTAGAGCTCGTGCTCGCGCTCCCACCAGCCGGCGCCGATCCCGACTTCGACCCGGCCGCCGGAGACGTGGTCGGCGGTCACCGCCAGCTTCGCCAGCACCGCCGGGTGGCGGAAGGTCGCCGGCGAGACCATCGTGCCGAAGCGCAGCTTCTCGGTCACCGCGGCGAGCGCGTTGATCGTCCCCCAGGCGTCCAGCGAGCCGCGCTCGCGGCGGTCGTCGACCGAGAGGTAGTGGTCGGAGCGCAACAGCGTCCCCACCCCGTGCTCCTCGCAGGCGGCGGCGAGCGCCCGCCAGTCCTCCCAGGTCACGTCCTCCTGGCCCTCGATCATCAGGCAGACCTCCATCGCTCCTCCTCGGCTCGGCGCTTTCGCGCTCCCCTACCCGTTGGCGGCGACGAAATCCGCGAACGCCTCGAAGCCCGGCGTGGTGCGCCGGATCAGCTCGTCCTCGGCCTCTTCGGCGCGGCGCGGCAGCTCCGCGGCCCCCTCCTCGCCGACCGCCCGCAGCGCCTCGTCGATCATCTCCGGCACCGCCAGCCAGCCCTCGACCAGGGCGAAGTCGGCCTCCGGGTGGAAGAGCACGCCCCAGGCGTTGCCGGCGCGGAAGGCCTGGTTCTCGGTCTGGGCCGAGGAGGCGAGGTGGTGGGCGCCGTGCGGGAGGTCGAAGACGTCGCCGTGCCAGTGCAGGACCTCGGCGCCGGGCGCCAGCCCGCCGAGCAGCGGGTCGTCGGGGTCGCTGACCCGGACCTCGCCGAAGCCGAGCTCCGGCCGCGGCCCCGGACGCACCGTCGCCCCCAGCGCCCGCGCCAGCAGCTGCGCGCCGAGGCAGATGCCGAGCAGCGGGGTGCCGCGCTCGACCGCCGTCGCCAGCCATTCGCGCTCGCTCGCCAGGGCCGGGTAGCGGGCCAGCTCGTCGACGTTCATCGGCCCGCCCATCACGACCGCGCCGGCGACCTCCTCGTGCGGCGGCAGCGGGTGGCCGGCCAGCGGTTTCACCGTGCGCACGTGGAGGTCGTGGCAGGCGTCGAGGATCCGGTGCGGCCCCTCCCAGGGAACGTGCTGCACGACCAGCAGGGTTGGACGCTCGTCCACGCTCATCGGGATCAGGCTAACCCGCGCTACGGTTGCGGGGATGGCAGTGCCCCGCATCGCCCTCTTCAAGCCGGAGGCCCGGCCGCTGACCATGACCGGCGCCGGTGCCCGCGGCGCCCTCGCGATCGGCGCCCTCGCCGTCGGCGCAGCCGCGGTCGGCGGCTTCGCGATCGGCCGCCTCAGCGTCGGCCGGCTGGCGATCGGCCGCGCCCGGATCGGCAAGCTCAGCGTCGCCGAGCTGAAAATCGAGCAGCTCGAGATCGGCCGCCTCACCATCCGCGAGCAAACGCCCCCGCCCCCGGACGTGTCTGAGCTAACGGGTGGATAGAGACCCGTTAGCTCAGACACGTCCGCTGGGACGGGTGCTGGCGGCGCTCGCGGCGCTGGTGGGGATCGTGGGGTTGGGGATGGTCGTGGCGGCGGGGGGCGGGCGGGCGGCCGGGTCGCATCCCGGCCTCGGCGACTGCCCGGTCTTTCCCGACCCGCCGGCGTCGCTCTCCCCTCGGGCGCCCTCGCTGCCCAGCCAGGCGGCCTGGAACCAGGACGTCTCGAAGGCGCCGCGCGACCCGCGCTCGACCGCCTACATCGCCCGCCTCGCCGCCGGCGGCGCGCGCCTGCACCCCGACTTCGGCTCGCCGCGCGCCTACGGCATCCCCTTCGCCGTGGTTGGGCCCGGCCAGCCCAAGCTGCCGGTCAACTACACCGCCTACGGCGAGGAGAGCGACCCCGGCCCGTTCCCGATTCCGGCCGGAGCGCCGGTCGAGGGCGGCGCCGGCAGCGACGGCGACCGCCACGTGCTCACCGTCGACACCGGTAGCTGCACCCTGGTCGAGCTCTACCGCGCCTTCTTCAAGCCGACGCCGAAGCCGCACTGGAACGCCGACTCGGGCGCCGCCTGGGACCTGCGCTCGAGCGCCCTGCGCCCGCGCGGCTGGACCTCGGCCGACGCCGCCGGGCTGCCGATCTTCCCCGGCCTGGTCCGCTACGAGGAAGCCGCCGCCGGCAGGGTCGAGCACGCGATCCGCGTCACCTTCGCCAGCACCCGCGACGCCTACCTGCTCCCCGCCACCCACTGCGCCGGCGACACCGGCGACCGCGCGGCGCCGCCGATGGGGCTGCGCCTGCGGCTCAAGGCGGGCTACGGGCTCGGCCGCTTCAGCGGGCCGGCGCGCGCGATCGCGCTGGCGCTGAAGCGCTACGGCCTGATCGTCGCCGACAACGGCTCGAACTGGTTCCTCGGCGGCAGCAGCGACCGGCGCTGGGACGACGAGAACCTGAACCAGCTGAAGACGATCCCGGGCCGCGCCTTCGAGGTGGTCAAGAGCGCCGCCCGCCCGCGCTCCTGCTGAGCGCCGCGCTCAAACGAAAGCGCAACATGCCGCGCCCGGCGCCCCTCTAAAGTGCGCGGGCGTAGGGACCTTGGCCGACCTCTCGACACGCAGCCGGAGCGGAGCGCTCGCCTGCGCGCTGATCGCGCTCGCGCTGCTCGCCCTGCCCGCCGCGGCCGCCGCCGCCGAACCCCAGCGCGACCCGCTGCGCACGCTCGGCCGCACCGCGGTCGCCGCGATCGGCAGCAGCGGCGCCAACCGCGCGCTCAGCCGGATCACCGAGAACCTGGCGATGCTGGCCGCCCAGGAACGGATCGCCGCGGCCGCCGAGCAGGAAGCGGCGGAGATCGAAGCCGAGGCCGCGAAACCGAGCATCGACGACTACCGCAACATGGACCCCTCCGAACTGCCGCCCGCCTCGGCCGGGACCAACGGCAGCGAGAAGATCCACGCCTCCTCGGGCTCCAAACGCGAGGCCATGTTCGCCCGCATGCCGGCCGGCGCCGACCCCGAGACGACCTCGGTCCTGCTGACCGGGATCGCGCTGCCGCCGCCGAGCGCGCCGCAGGTGGTCAAGGACGTGATCAACAACGCCAATCTGATCGTCGGCCGGCCCTACGTCTGGGGCGGCGGCCACGGCTCCTTCTACTCCTACGGCTACGACTGCTCCGGCGCGGTCAGCTTCGCCCTCTACGGCGGCGGCCTGATCCCCCGCACGGCAACCTCCGGCGAGCTCGAGGGCTACGGCGAGCCCGGCCCCGGCAAGTGGATCACGATCTACGCCAACGCAACCCACACCTACGCCGAAATCGCCGGCCTGCGCTGGGACACCTCCGGCGTCGAAAGCGGCACCGGCCCCCGCTGGCACATCGACAAACGCTCCGGCGCCGGCTTCGTCGTCCGCCACCCGCCGGGGCTCTAGGAGGGATTGGCGAAACTCGCAGGGCCAGTAGCCATGCGGGTTCGCAGGGTCGGTGATTTCACGGGTACCTCGCTTTCTGCCGGGGTCTACCCCAGCGGTTCGCGCGACCCTCCGTGGGTCAACGCGGTCTCGCCCTACGGTCGGAAGGCGTGGAGTTTGTCGCCGCCCAATCGAGCCAGATCCTCGATGCCCTACTCGCGCATGGAGTAGTCGCGGCGGTGATCTGGGCGCTGCGGAAGCTGCGCGATTGGCGACGCGCACGAAAGGCGTCACCAGCAAACGAATGGACCGCCACCATCAAGAGTGGATACAGAACGGCCGCCCCTCAGAAAGAGGTAGGCAAGGCGAGAGGCGACCGTTCAGCGAGCCGCAAGCAATTCTCACAATAGGTCGGGGGGCAGACGGCGAAAAGTGCCCGATAAAAGAACCCGCGTATTAACGAACGTGCCGTCTGCAACTAACTCTAGATTGCGACCCAGCCCCTCACGAATGACCCGGCAAGGCCGTTCGTCGGCAGGGGACGCAAGCAATACGCATAGAGGAGGGCCAACTATGGCCAAGAAGAGCCCGTGGCATTCCAAGGTCACGAGGGACGTTCATCACGATGAGTCCACGTGCAAAACGG
Source organism: uncultured Conexibacteraceae bacterium (assembly GCA_964464285.1). Taxonomy (GTDB): domain Bacteria; phylum Actinomycetota; class Thermoleophilia; order Solirubrobacterales; family 70-9; genus VAYN01. The sequence goes on along the minus strand of CAYXFL010000028.1, from coordinate 2,259 downwards.
GGAACAACATCGAGACCTACAACAAGGTGTCGGGTACCGGTGGTCTCCCCAAGTGCTCGGAATGCAGGCGGATCAGCGGTTAGCTGCTCCTTGCGCGGCGCGGCCAGATGGTCGCGCCGCGCCTTCTTCGACGGTCGGGGTCCACCGGACGAAGCGTCCCGATTCCTCAACCTTGTCGTCGAAGCACGAAACGCACAAGAGACCACCGGAGTCGGGCATCACCTGTAGCCAAAGGGCATCGTCCGCTACCCAGGCTTGCTCGATCCGTCGGCCGCAGTCCCCGCAAGTCTCGTAGCGGTAGCCGCGCACCACGTGATGCCAGAAGCCGCGAGCGCGCGCGGCGAAGCCGCCCGGCCATGACCTCCGCCAAAGGACGTAGCTGATTCGACTGCCGACAGGCCAATCGAAGTCTCGGATGGAGCGCCGCGAGGGGCGGCGCAGAGATAGCACTGGCATAGCCGAACCTCCCTTGGAGGATGGTGGTGGTTCAGGTCAGTTGCATATACCCAATTTTCCGCTTTCTAGAGCGGTTTTCCGTCCGAACCAGCGTGTAGCCTGCCCCTCAGAAATCGCAAAAAGCGACCCCCGCGAAGTTGACGCTTCCGGGGGTCAGGCCAAACGAGGTGTAGCTCGCGTGGCGTGTCCCAAGGTAGCACCGCGATCCCCTGCTGCGGCAGAGGTCGCGCAACTTCTAGAGTCGCCGGAGATTCAGCGGTTGATCGCTGATTTGGAGGCGACGAGATGGACCGGCAGACCGGGATATCCGGTTCGCACGATGGTCGGCTTGGCGCTCGCGAAGGCGATTTATTCCGTGCCGACGTGGACGAAGATGGTCGCGTTGGTACGCGAGCATTGGGCTCTGCAACGAGCGCTCGGCTGCGAAGGGAATCCGCCGAGCAAGTGGGCGGCCTATAGATGGGCCGCGAAGCTGCGCGAGAACGGCGAGGCGGTCGAGCGCTGCATCGACTCGGTGGTCGAAGGACTGAAGGCGAAGCTGCCGACCTACGGGACCGACCTCGCCATCGATGCGAGCGACATGCCCGCCTACGCGAACGGCCAGCGCTACGTCTCCAAGAACAGCGAGGTCGAACGCAACTGGCACACCGATCCCGACGCGAGTTGGGGGCACCGCTCGGCCGTCTCGACGCGGCGCGGCGGCGGGTTTTTCGGCTACCGCCTGCACGCTGCCGTCTGCGTCTCGACCGGGCTGCCGGTCGCGTGGACGGTCGAGACTGCGAAGGCCCACGAAACCCGCTTCTCTGCCGACCTCATTGACACCGCTCAGCGCCGTGGTGCGATGGCCGCAACGGCGGCGCTCGACAAGGGCTATGACATCCAGCGCATCCACACCGAGTGCATGGAGCGCGACTGCCTGCCGCTGATCCCGTTGAAGCAGACGCCGGATGTGAAGCGCGGCGAGGACGCGCCGCCGTCCTGCTCGCACGGCGTCTGGACCTTCGCGGGCGCCGACCGCAAGCGCGGGGCTTCCAAGTGGCGCTGCCCCACGGGCGAGTGCGCGCCGGCCTCGACGTGGGTCAAGGCCGACCGCCTGCACCCGCTGATGCCGCGCGAGTCCAAGCGCTGGAAGGCCAGCTACCGCAAGCGGGCGGCAGTCGAGCGCGAGTTCGGCCGACTGAAGAACGAATGGGGGCTGAAGCCCCTGCGCGTCCGTGGCCTTGATCGCGTTCGACTGCACGCCGACCTGACGGTGTTGACCAAGCTGGCCTGCACGCTCTCGCGTGCGCGGGCTCGCTCTCAGCCGGTCCCGCTCAAGACCTGAGCGAAGCGCTGGGCGGCCCGGGTCGGGTGGATCAGCCCGCCGACGTTGGCGAGCAGACCGACGCCGATCAGGTCGCGGATCGCCCGGTCGATCTTGTCGGTCTGGGCGAAGTCCTTGGGGTCGCTCGCCACCTTCCCGACGAGAGCGGTCACCGTGAACCGCTCAGGGCCGGTGGCAAGGACGTAGATCAGGGTCGTCGCCTGCGCTGAAAGGTCTTCGGCGACGGTGGGCGGCAACCGGAAACCGGAATCATCGGCTTTAGGCTGGTCGTGCAAGGGAGTTCACGCTCCTTTGTCACGGCCCCGGGGGCGTTCCACCGCTCGCCGGGGCCATTTGTTGTCTGGACCCCGGCGACGCTGAACTACTCAGCTACTCGGCGCAACGGTTTCGCCAATCGTTTCGCCAAGCCCTCCTAGGGACGGCCCTGGTCGGGGGGTTGCGGGGGGAGGGGTCGGGCACCCCTCTGCACTTAACTTTTT
>CAYXFL010000027.1:8867-37615 GCA_964464285.1 uncultured Conexibacteraceae bacterium | reverse complement strand
CTCAGTTCGGTGAGCGCCAGCTCGACAAGCTGGAGGTCACTGGTTCGAGCCCAGCGCTTCCCGTTTTGTATGGCTTCCAGGCCGAGGGCGCCGCCCCCCTCGTCGTCGGCGAGCCGGTCGCCAACCCCGAGACGGTCGCCTCGGCGATCCGGATCGGCAACCCGGCCCGCTGGGAGGAGGCGATGTCCGCCTTCACCACCTCCCGCGGCCGCGTCGCCGCCGTCTCCGACGCCCAGATCCTCGACGCCTACCACTGGCTCGCCTCCACCGAAGGCGTCTTCTGCGAGCCCGCCTCGGCCTCCTCGGTCGCCGGCCTGCTCGCCCACGGCCTCCCCGTCGTCGAGGGCGCCGAGCCTCCCGAGTCCGTCGTCTGCGTGCTCACCGGCCACGGCCTCAAGGACCCCGACACCGCCTTCGGCAAAGCCCCCGCGGTGATCAACTGCGAGAACGACCTCGCCGCGGTAGAGCGCGCGGTCTTCGATTGACCGGCTGACCGCTGGGGGGAGAGTTCACCGGTGCCCGCGACTTGGGCGGGGGTGCGCTTCACCCGACACACCAAGAACAAGGCTCGCTTCTACAAGGTCGGTCTAGAGCGGTTTGAAGCGATCGTACTCGGGTCTGTGCCAGTTGAAATCGAAGCGAAGGGCAAGCCGGTCTATGAGGGGGTCGTCGGCGGGACGACCTTCCGGGTCGTGGTGGCCCTTGACGAGCCGGATTTGATCGTCACCATCTATCGGCGAAGGAGATGACGATGTACGCCGACTACGACACCGAGGCCGATGCCCTCGAAATCATCCTGCGGAAGGTTGAGCACTTCGACTACGAGGAGCCGGTCGAGGAAGGGCGTTGCCATGTCGCGTTCACGAATGAGCAAGCGGTTTACGTTGAGCTCCTCTCTCCCGCACAGCAACTTGACCTACTCGCGGTTGCCGCCGAGCGCTACGACCTCGACCACGAAGAGCTGCTCGCGACCGCGAAGGCGGCACTTGCCGCCCCGGACCACCTGGTCGAGGTCTCGATCGGCAAGTCGCTCGTCGCCTGACCGGCGCGCCCGGTAGAAGTCAGCGTCGATGACCGCGCGCCACCGGCTCGTTCGGGTACCCGCTTCCTCGGCCAATCTCGGGCCGGGCTACGACGCGATGGCCGCGGCGGTCTCGCTGCATCTGGAGCTGGAGGTCGAAGAGACGGGGGAGTACTCGTTCGACCCGGGCGGGCTCGACGTGCCGACCGGGCGCGAGAACCTGATCGTGCGCGCCTTCGAGAGCCTGCGGCCGGCCGACGGGATCGCCTTCCGGCTGCGCAGCGAGATCCCGCTGGCGCGGGGGCTGGGCTCGAGCGCGGCGGCGATCGTCGCCGGCCTCTTCGCCGCCGACCACCTGTTCGAGCTGGCGCTGACCCGCGAGGAGATGCTGGTCAAGGCGAGCGAGATCGAGGGGCATCCCGACAACGTCGCGGCGGCGATCTACGGCGGCTTCGTGGTCTGCGGCCCCGGCGCCGACGGTCAGCCGCTGGCCAGCCGCTTCGACCCGCCCGGGGGCTTGGAGGGCATCGTCGTGATCCCCGGCGAGGAGGTCTCGACGAGGCTGGCGCGCGAGGCGATCCCGGCCGAGGTGCCGCTCGCCGACGCGGTCGCCAACGTCTCCGCCGCGGCGCTGCTGGTGCTCGGCCTGCAGAGCTCCGACCTCGATTTGGTCTCGCGCGGGGTCGCCGACCGCATCCACCAGCCGCGACGCCGCGAGCTCTACCCGCGCTCGATGGAGATCGTCGACTCGGCCACCGAGCTGGGCGCGCTGGGGGCGACGATCTCCGGCGCCGGTCCGACCGTGCTGGTCTGGACCACCTGGCAGGAGGCCGGCAAGGTCGCCGCCGCGCTGGAGCGGCGCTGTGCCGGCTGGGCCGAGGTCAGGCGGCTGCCCTTCGCGCCGCTCGGTGCCGACGTCCCCGAGCTCTAGGGTCCCGGCATGGACTGGGTGGTGCAGGTGGGGCTGGCCGAGCTCGCGCTGGGCGGGTTGCTCGGCTGGGCGATGGTCGTGCGCGACGAGAAGCCGGACTGGCTGACCCGGATCGGCGTCGTCGCCCCGCACCGGATCCGCCAGCTCCACATCGACTACGTGATGATGGGCCTGATCCTGATCGGGGTCGGCCTGGCGGTGCCCGACCTGCCGGGGGTGGTCGCCGCGGCGCTCGTCTTCGGCACCATCGTCAACCCGTTCCTCTTCGTCCCGCTCGCCTTCCAGCCGAGCGCCGACAAGAAGCCCTGGTACCGGGCGCTCGCGACCGTCTCCTTCCTCGCCGTCAGCGGCGGCCTGGTCGTGGCGGCGATCGCCGGCCCGGGCTAGTAGGGGTAGGAAGTTCGTCCGCGCCGCCGTCGGCCGCGCTTAGGATCGCCGCATGCCGATCCCGCGGAAGTTCCCCACGCTCGCCGTCCTCTTCGCCGCTGCCCTGCTACTGGCGCTGCCCGTCGCCGCCCAGGCCTCGCTCACCTTTGTGCGCGGCGAGCTCAACCGCGCGGTCTACGTGGCCGCGGACGACGGCAGCGGAATCCGCAAGGTAGGACCGGGCAGCAACCCCCGCATCTCGCCCGACGGCGCCTCCGTCGCCTACTTCCACGAAAGCCCCAACTTCCGCACCGAGCTGAAGCTGGCGGCGGTCGCCGGCGGGCCGGCGAAGACGCTGATGGTCGGCTGGCGCGAACCCTCCAGCCTCGAGTTCTCGCCCGACGGCGAACAGATCCTCGCCCTGCGCGGGGCCGAGCTCGGCAAGCGCAAGCTGGTCCTGATCACGGTCGCGACCGGCGCCCAGAGGGTGCTCGCGAGCGGCTACTTCAACGGCTTCAGCTTCGACCCCGAAGGCAAACAGGTCGTCTACGCGAAGGCGAACAGCGAAAACTACCCGCCGCGCAGCGACGTCTACCGCGTCTCCGCCGCCGGCGGCAAAGCGGTTGCGCTGACCAAGGACCGCCGTTCGCTCGAGCCGCTCTGGGGCCCGGCCGGCAGGATCGCCTTCGTCAAGCAGCTCAACGCGAGCAAGCGCAAATACGGCCCGAAGAACGAGATCTACCTGATGAACGAAGACGGGAAAGGCGTCGTGCGCCTCACCCGCACCAAGGTCGACCCCCTGCTGATGGGCCTGGTCCCGACCGCCTGGTCGGCCGACGGCAAGCGGCTGCTGACCGAGTTCCAGGGCCAGGACACCAGCTACGCGGTCGGCGTCAACGCGCTCACCGGCGCCCAGAAGCCGATCGGCCCGGCGGGTGAGGTCGGCTTCGTCGGCACCGCCCTCTCCAGCGACGGCAGGATCGTGCTCGGCTTCGAAGGGGGCTACGAAGGCGGCAACAAGCGGACCGTCGTCACCCGCCCCTTCAGCGGCGGCAAGGCGAAGACGCTGGTCAAGAACGCCTACGAACCCGACTGGAGCCTCTGAAAACGCGGCGCTAGTCTGAATGCGATGGCCGTGACCAGGATCAGGCATCGCGACGAGTTCGAGCGGATGGAGGGCTCCGGTTCCTCCACCTGGCTGCTGGCGCGCAAGGCGCTCGGGACCGAGGCCTTCGGCTACAACCTGGTCGAGATCGCGCCCGGCGGCGCGATCCCCGAGCACGACGAGTCCGGCGGCGGCCAGGTCGAGCTCTACGTGATCCTCGAGGGCGACGCGGTGCTGGTGATCGACGGCGAGGAGACGGCCGCCCCGGCCGGGACCTTCGCCTCGATCGAGCCCGGCTCGACCCGCACGATCGCGAACCGCTCCGCGGCCCCGGTCACGGCGCTGCTGGTCGGCGTCGACCCGAGCGGTGGCTACGAGCCGATGTCCTGGGCCTGAGCCTGCGCAATCTCCCCGCATACACCGGGAAAACGGCAAATCCGACCTGAGCCGGGGGGTTCGCGCCTATAATCCCCGGACCCGTCAACCCGTCGCGCGCCCGCTCGAAGAAGGCGTGGAAACCGGGAGGTCCTATGCCTGAGCATCAGTCACGCCGTGACGCCGGCGTCGAGCGTTACTCGCCCGAGCGTCCTTACAAGCCGCTGGTTTCGCCGCCGAGCGTCGAAGACAACGACGCCTGCGGGATCTACGCCTCCGTGCGTAAAGACGCGACGCCGAGCCACGAGCCGATCGAGCTCGCCCTGCCGGCGCTGCAGAAGATGCTCCACCGGGCCGGCAACGTCGACGGCGAGGGCGACGGCTGCGGCCTGATGCTCGACATCCCGCGCAAGATCTGGTCGGAGGAGGTGCGCAGCGGTGGCCACGACCCCTCGCTCGCCCTCGACGACGCCTTCGCGGTGGCCCACATCTTCATCGAGCGCTCGCAGGACCGCGACAAGGTCCAGCACGACGCCCGTGAGCTGCTCAACCGGGGCGGCTTCCGCATCCTCGCCGAGCGCGAAGGGATGGTCGACTCGACCGCCCTCGGCCCGACCGCGCGCGAGGAGGAGCCGATCTTCTGGCAGATCGCCGGCCTCGTCCCCGACTCCGGGAGCCGCGACCCGCTGCTCTTCGAGCTGCTCAACGAGCTCGAGCAGCAGCTCGAGGTCCACGTGCCCTCGTTCTCCGGCACGACCTGCGTCTACAAGGTGATGGGCGCCCCGAACGTGCTCGGCGAGTACTACCCCGATCTGCGCGACGAGCGCTTCGAGACGCTCGCCTGCCTCGGCCACAACCGCTACTCGACCAACACCTGGCCTTCCTTCAAGCGGGTGCAGCCGTTCTCGGCGATCGGCCACAACGGCGAGATCAACACGATCGAACAGCTGCGCCAGGAGGCGAAGATGCTGGCCGCGCCGATCACCCCGGGCGCCTCCGACTCACAGGACCTGAACCGGACGATCGAGACCCTGGTCAGCCGTGAGGGCCTCAGCCTGGCGGAGACGCTGGAGATGCTGGTGCCGCCGATCGTCGAGGAGATCAAGGGCCTGCCCGAGGACCTGCACAGCTTCTACATGTACCTGCACCAGGCGATGGGGCCGTTCGCCCAGGGCCCGGTCGCGCTGATCGCCCGCCACGCCGACGAATGCGTGTTCTCGGCCGACGCGATGGGCCTGCGCCCGCTCTGGCAGGTGGAGACCGAGAACGACTTCATCTTCAGCTCCGAGCCCGGCGTCGTCTCGGTCCACGACATGGTCTCCGAGCCGAAGCCGCTCGCCCCCGGCGAGAAGGCGCTGGTGATGATCGACCGCGCCGCCCGCCAGACCAGCCTGCACCCGCACGACGAGATGCTGCGCACGGTCAAGGACCGCTGGCTGAAGCGCAACGGGGTCGGCGAGGTCGCCCCCTACGACCGCGCCCTGGAGACCGGCGGCCCGCTCGAGGGCGACGACGTGCCCGGCTACTCCGACGCCGGCCCCGAGGAGCCGGTCAAGGTCGAAGACCGCGTGCTCGCCGGCTTCGGCTGGCAGCGCGACGACGTCAAACTGGTTCAGCAGATGGCCTCCAACGGGGCCGAGCCGGTCGGCTCGCTGGGCTACGACGGCCCGCTGGCGGCGCTCTCTCCGGAGCGCCAGAACCTCGCCGACTACTTCAAGGAGACGGTCGCCGTGGTCACCAACCCGGCGCTCGACCGCGAACGAGAGCTCGAGCACTTCTCGACCCGCTCCCTGTTCGGCCGCCGGCCCTCGATCGACTCGGCCGGGGAGGACACCGGCACGGTCGAAACCGAGTTCCCGATCCTGCTCGGCGGCCACCACGGCCTGGCGCCGCTCTCCGACAAGACCTACCGCAAGATCGCCCGCGATCACAACACCTACCTGCTCGAGGACCTCTGGGAGGAGTTCCGCGGCCGCGCCGCCGCGGTCGACATCTCGCTGCTCGAGTCGGAGACGACGCAGGGCGCGATCGAGCGGATCAAGCAGGAAGCGGTGAAGAAGGTCCGCAACGGGTCCGAGCTGCTGATCCTCACCGACCGCACCGTCTACGACGGCGAGCGCCGCTACCTCGACCCGCACCTGGCCACCTCCTCGGTCGACCAGGCGCTCAAGCAGTTCAAGGTCGAGCGCGGCGAAGAGAACCTGCGCCGCCGCTGCGGGATCGTCCTGCGCTCCGCCGCCCTGCGCAACGTCCACGACGTGATGCTCGCGCTCGGGCTCGGCGCCAACGGCGTCTGCCCGTACACGATGGTCGAGGTGATCTGCGTCGAGGACTACGAGAACGACGTCTCCAACCTCTGCGCGGCGCTGCGCAAAGGCATCGAGAAAGTGATCTCGACGATCGGCATCCACGAGGTGCGCGGCTACGCGCGCCAGTTCTCCTCGATCGGGATCAAGCCGGAGCTGGCGGAGATCTTCCAGACCACCGCCTTCGCCGCCTCGGCCAAGGGCGGCACCGGCTTCACCGACCTCGACGAGGACACCAACGAGCGCGCCCGCGCGCTCGCCGGCGACGACGCGGCCGCCAAACCGGCGAAGACGTTCCGCTTCTACCCGAAGGTCTACAAGGCGGCGATCGCGACCGCCAACGGCACCGGCACCTACGAGGAGTACTCGCAGAAAGTGCTCGAGCTGGAGAAGCAGAACCCGATCTCGATGCGCCACATCATGGCGCTGAAGGGCGACCGTGAGCCGCTCGAGGACGCGAGCGTCGTCGACGCCGGCGTCGGCCACCACGACTACCCGATCGTGATCAGCTCGATGAGCTTCGGCTCGCAGTCCGAGCCCGCCTTCCGCGCCTACGCGGACGCGGCCAAGGAGACCAACATCCTCTGCATGAACGGCGAGGGTGGCGAGATCCGCGACATGTACGGGCAGTACCGCAAGTGGCGCGGCCAGCAGGTCGCCTCGGGGCGCTTCGGCGTCTCGGCCGAGATGCTGAACAGCTCCTACGTCGCCGAGATCAAGATCGGCCAGGGCGCGAAGCCCGGCGAGGGCGGCCACCTGCCCGGCAAGAAGGTCTCGGCCAAGGTCGCCGCGGCCCGTAACGCCGCGCCCGGCACCGACCTGATCTCGCCCTCGAACAACCACGACCTCTACTCGATCGAGGACCTCGCCGAGCTGATCGACGAGCTGAAGACCGTGAACCCGGACGTGCGCGTCTCGGTCAAGGTCCCGGTGGTGCCGAACATCGGCACGATCGGTCTCGGGATCGCCAAGGCGGGCGCCGACATCATCACGCTCTCCGGCTTCGAGGGCGGCACCGGCGCGGCGCGCCAGCACGCGCTCCGCCACGTCGGCCTGCCCAGCGACATCGGCACCCGCGCCGTGCACCGGGCGCTGATGGAGGCCGGGCTGCGCAACCGGGTGGAGATCTGGGCCGACGGCGGCTACCGGACCGGCCACGACATCGTGAAACTGCACTGCCTCGGCGCCAACCGGGTCGGCTTCGGCACCCTGGCGATGGTCTCGATCGGCTGCACGATCTGCCGCGGCTGCCAGCTCGACACCTGCCACGTCGGGATCGCGACCCAGATCGAGACCCCCGAGGAAGCGCAGGAGCACGGGCTCAAGAAGTTCACCCCGCAGGAGGTCGACCGCGCGGCCGAGAACTGCGCCCGTTTCTTCCACTCGATGGGCGAGGAGGTCAAGCAGGTCGTCGCCTCGCTCGGCTACGACCGCGCCCAGGACCTGGTCGGCCGCTACGACCTGCTCGAGCAGGTCGGGATGAAGGACCGGATCGACCTGGCGCCGCTGATCACGCCGCTGGAGGAGTTCCTCGACCTCGAGCCGCTGGACCTGCCGGTGGCCGAGGACGAGGTGGTCGAGGCGCGCGCCGAAGCCGGCCTCGTCGTCGCCCGGCCGATCCGCATGGAGGCCAAGCAGGCCTCCTCGCAGATCGCCGCCCTGGCCCCGGAAATCTGCTCCGGCAAGACCGTGCGCAGCGAGTTCCCGCGCCCGACCGACGCCAACGACCGCGTGCTCGGGACCGAGCTGGCGGGGGCGATCGCGCGCTCGCGGATCTTCGACGGCGGCCCCGAGCCGACCGAAGAGGTGCTCGCCGACCTCTCCTTCAACGGCGGCTCGGTCGCCGGACAGGGGCTCGGCGCGTTCAACTCCTACGGCGTCTCGATCCGGGTCGAGGGCGGCGCTCAGGACGGCGTCGGCAAGACGATGCTGGGCGGGACGATCGCGATCCTCAAGGGCAAGGGAGCCCGCGGCAAGCGGCTCAACGGCTCCGTCGGCAAGTCCTTCGCCTACGGCGCCCAGCGCGGCCAGCTCTACGTCCAGGGCTCGGCCGACTCGCGCTTCTGCATCCGCCTCTCCGGCGCCGACGTGATCCTCGGCGGCGAACCGGAAGAGGACATCGACGACAGCCGCGGCTGCGTCGTCGACCGCGCCAACGCCAAGGGCTTCGCCTTCGAGTACATGACCTCCGGCCGCGCCGTCGTGCTCGGCGACATCGGCCCCTGGGCCTGCGCCGGCATGACCGGCGGCCGCGTCTACGTCCGCCACAACGCCTTCGGCATCGACCGCGACGCGATCCAGCGCCGCCTCGGCCTGGGCGCCAAAGTCGAACTCAAGGACCTCGACTCCGAGGGCCTGCTCGACCTCGACGACCTGCTCAACGGCTACGCCAAGGAGCTGCGCGCCACCGACCAGGACGCCGAGGCCGACCGCGTCCTCGACCTAGCCGCCGACGCCACCAGCAACTTCCTCATGGTGATCCCCCAGAAGGTCCAGGCGGACCCGAGCATCTCGACCGAGTGATTCGGGGGCGTTAGGGGAGGGGCGGGGTCCCTTCGCTTAACTTTTTTGAGAATCGCCGCCGCGCTCAACGCCCGGAGCGCGGCGGCAAAAAAGTACAAGACGCTCCAGGGACCCCCGCCCCTCCCATCCGAGCACAGCCGAAGCTCGGTCGAGACGCTCGCCGCCTGGCAGCCGGGCGGGTTCGTGAGTGCGCAGTTGACGTCGGTATGCGGGTCATGTGCGAACTCACGACCCGAACTTCGGACCCATCCCCGGCCCCCTCGGGGCCTCTCCGGTCAGCATGTCCGCGATGTCCCGGACCTCCTGCAGCAGCCCGTCGAGCATGCGCTCGGTGTCGGTGTGGATGCGGTGCTCGGCGGCGGCGCGGTCGGCCTCTACTTCGCCGATCCGCTGCTCGAGGGCTTCGGTGCGCTGCTCGAGCTGCTCGACCGAGTCCTCGACCCGGCCGACCGAGCGCTCCAGCTTCTTCTCCGTTTTGCGCAGGCGTTTCTTGACGTAGAGGCGGGTGTCCTCGCGGAGGTCGGCGAGCTCGCGCTGGAGGTCGGTGTCGACCGGGCCGGACCCTTCGGCGAGGACTTCTTCGACGCCGACGCGGACGCGCTCGATCTCGGCGTGGAGCTCGGCGCGGGCGCGGTCGGCGGCGGCGCTGATCGAGGGCGGCACGCCCTGGGGGCCGCGCGGGCCTTGCGGGCCCGAAGGGGGATCTACCGGGCTCGGAGCGGCATTCACGGGCACGATCCTAGGGGGAAGGGTGGCCGGAACCAGGGCGTGTCGAGTTATGCCTCCCCAGGGGCGCAGAAGTCGACAGGCCAGGTCAGGTGCGCAGCAGGAAGAGGCGGTAGCGGCCGATCGCGATCTCGTCGCCGTGGCGCAGCGTCTTCAGCTCGACCGGCTCGCCGTTGACGAGCACGCCGTTGAGGCTGCGGTCGTCGAGCACGCGCAGGCCCTTGCCGGGTTCGGCGACGATCAGGGCGTGGCGGCGCGAGACGGTCGGGTCGTCGAGGCAGACGTCGGCGGCCTCGCTGCGGCCGATCCGGGTCCAGCCGCGCTCGATCGTGAAGGTCGCGATCGCGCCGTCGTCGCGCCGGTAGACGAGGTGGTCGCCGGGGCGCTCGAGCAGGCGGCGTGCCTCCACCAGCCAGGCCGGCTCCTCGTGGTGGTCGGGCAGCGGGTGTTCGTCGGTGGCGTGGTGGTGCTGTTGGGCGCTGAAGATCGAGTCGCGCTGGAAGCGGGAGTCGCCGCACTCGGCGCAGCGGGGCAGCGGATCGGTCTCGCGCAGCGCCACCTGCGAGCCGCAGGAGAGGCAGAAGTAGGTACCGCAGCCGGGAATCGACCCGGTTGCGAAGGGGTCGCCCGGGGCGCCGACGCCGATGCTCTCGAAGATTTGAACCCTCCTTCTCGAAGTGCCCATCGATCCTAGTACCCACTTCTGCTCCCGTCACTCAAGATCTCCAATGTGGTGGCACCGCGGGCCGGCTGATTAGAATCGCGCCGCGATGGGTCCGATCAGCGCCGAAATCGAGATCGACGTCCCGCGCGAGCGGGTCTTCGAGCTGCTCGCCGACCTCGGCGCGCGGCCGTCCTTCACCGATCACTTCCTCTCCGACTTCCACCTCACCCGGATCGACGCCCGCGGGGTCGGGGCCGGCGCCCGCTTCCGGGTCAACGCGCCGCTGCGCTCGCCCTGGGAGGACACCACGATCGTCGCGGTCGAGCCGTCGCACAAGATCGTCGAGCGCGGCTTCGGCGGCCGCCAGAACCGGATCGTCAACCACACCGTCTGGGAGCTGACCAGCGGTCCCGGCACGCTGACCACGGTTCGCGTCGTGCACTGGACCGAGGCGAAGGCGATCGACCGCGTGGTCGAGGCGCTTTCGGGCGCCTCGTTCTGGCAGGGCCGCCGCTGGAACCAGGCGGTGCGCCGGCTGCGTGACGACCTCGAGGCCGAAAACGCAGTCGTAGAGCGGATTGCGGTCGCCGGCGGCAACCGTTACGCGACCGGCATCCCTTGATCTGCGGCTCTTAATAGACTCCCGCCCGCCGATGTCCTCGCTCCGCAGAACGCTGTCGCCGCTCCTCGCCGTCCTCGTGCTCGGCGCGCTCGCCCTGGGCGTCTCCGCCTGCGGCTACGAGAGCCACGACAAGGACGTCGCCGAGGGTCACGCGGTGCAGCTCGGCGAGCTCTCCTACAACGTCACCTTCTCGCGGTACCTGAACCCGAACGACAACGAGGACTCCGCCTACCTGGTCGGCCAGGAGAACCCGCCGCCGGAGGGCGAAACCTACTTCGGCGTGTTCTTCGAAATTCAGAACGAGAGCGAAGAGCCGCAGACGCTGCCCTCGACCGTCTACATCAAGGACGCCGACGGCCAGCGCTACGACGTGCTGCCCAGCGAAAGCCTTTACGCGCTGCAGTTCGGGGGCGAAGTCGAAAGCCAGGAACAGATCCCGGTGCTCGACTCGACCGCCGACCTCGGCCCGATCGAGGGCGCGATGGCGCTCTTCCTGCTGCCGGAAGCGGCGAACGAGAACCGCCCGCTGATCCTGCATATCCCGGGGCCCGACGGTGAGAACGCCACCGTCACCCTGGACCTCTAGGCCCCCCAGCCTCAAATCCCGGTCGAGAAGACTTCCGACGCGATCGGCGCCGCGACTTCGCCGCCCGAGGCTTCGGCTTCGATCAGCAGCACCCCGATCGCCAGGCGCGGTTTTTTCGCCGGGGCGAAGGCGGAGAACCAGGCGTCCTTGATCTGGATCGGGTTCTCCTCGTTCTCCTGACCCTCTTTCGGGCCGAGCTCGGCGGTGCCGGTCTTGCCGGCGACCTGGGCCTCGCCGATCGCCGCGGCGGTGCCGGTCCCTTCGACCACGACGCCGACCATCAGGTCGGTGATCTGGTTGGCGAGCTGCTTCGACATCACCCGCACCGGCTTGGCTCGGGGGCGCAGCTTCTTGTTCTTGACGATCGAGGTCGGCATTCGCACGCCGCCGTTGGCGACGGTCTGGGCGACGCTCGCCATCTCCAGCGCGGTCGCCTGGACTTCGCCCTGGCCGAGCGCGGAGACGCCGAGTTCGACCTCGGTCGGGATCTCCTCGGGGATCGTCGACTCGGGCAGGTTGGCTTCGCGCAGGAACTCGGGCGCGTAGAGGCTCGGTGGTTCGTTGAAGCCGAACTTCTCGGCGGTGGCGACGAGGTCGTCGCTGCCGACCGCGGGGCCGAGCGGCGCGAAGACCGCGTTGCAGGAGTGGGCGAAGGCCTCGGGGAAGGAGCCGCCGCAGATCTCGCCGTTGGCGTTGTAGATGAAGCGGCCGCCGACGTTGATCCCTTCGCCGTATTCGAACTCGTCGTCGAGCGAGACGACGCCCTTCTGCATCGCGGCGGTGGTGGTGACGATCTTGAAGGTCGAGCCGGGTGGCTGGGGGGCCGAGAAGGCCTGGCCGGCGACCGCGCGGACGTCGCCGTTGCGGGCGTCGAGCACGGCGACGCCGCCGAAGCGCCCGGCCAGCGCGGTGACCGCCGCTTCCTGCAGGTCGGGGTCGATCGTCGTCTTCACCGGCGCCCCTTCTTCCGGTTCGGCTTTGGCGAGCGTTCGCACGGTGCCGGATTCGCCGTCGATCGCCAGCAGGGTGCCACCGGGTTTGCCCGCCAGCCGCGAGTTGAAGACCCGCTCGAGGCCGCTGATCCCGACCGGCGTTTCGGCGCTGAAGCCGCGCCGCGAGAGCCGCTCGACGTCTTCTTCGGAGGGTTCGCCGACTTCGCCGGTGACGTCGCGCGCGGCGCTGCCCAGCGGGTGCTCGCGTTCGGTGGCCGGGCCGGTGGCCAGCGGGGTGCCGTCGCCGGCGAGGATCGGCGCCCGCGGTGCCAGCTCGATCTCGCTGCCCAGCTGCTCGCCTTCCTTCAGCCCGGGGAAGACGAGGCTGGGGTCCCAGTCGACGCCGCCGCCGGACCAGGGCAGGATCAGCTGGTCTTCGCTGCGGCCGAAGGCGGCCATGGTCAGGGTCATCGGCAACGGCACGACGGTCCGCCCGTCCTGCTTGTGGGAGTCGTGCGGGTTGGCCGGGATCAGCCCGCGCAGGGTCGCCGTGGTGGCCGCGTCGCGGTAGGCGGCGGCGAACGCGGGGAGGCTCGTCTGCGCCTGCGACTCCGCGTTCAGCTCGCGGTACATCGCTTTGTAGTTGCGCGCCGACCAGGCCTCGCCGAAGCGGCTCGCGGCTTCCTTCTCGGGCGATCCGGGGGTGCCGGCGATCGCGCCGATGATGAAGGCGCAGAACGCGACCAGGGCGAGGGGGAGGGTGCGGGTGACGAGGCGGCGGCGACGCTCCACCTCGGGTGAAATGCGACTCACCAGCCGAAAGGTAGTCGAGCGGTCGCCCGCGTGCTTCTATTCATGGGTGTCTGTTCTCGATTGGGCGATCGTCGCCTTCACCATCGCGCTCGCGCTCTGGGGCTACCGGCAGGGCCTGATCGTCGGCGCGCTGACCCTGGTCGGGTTCGGGATCGGCGCTTTCGCCGGCAGCCGGCTGGCGCCGCTGCTGCTCTCCGACGGCGCCGACTCGCCCTACGCGCCGCTCTGCGCCGCGCTCGGGGCGCTGCTGTTCGGGGCGCTGGCGGCGGTCGCGATCGAGAGCTTCGCGCTCGGCCTGCGCGAGAAGCTGATCCGGCGCCCCTCGCTGCACCTCGCCGACGGGGCGGGCGGTGCGGCGCTGATCGCCGCGGTCGCGCTCGGGCTGGTCTGGGTCTTCGGCGCCGTCGCCCTGCACGCGCCGGCGACCGAACGGCTGCGCGCCGACCTGCAGGGCTCGGTGATCCTGCGCAGCCTCAACGACGTCCTGCCGCCCTCCGGGCCGGTCCTCAACGCGCTCGACCGGGTCGACCCGGCGCCGACCGTCTCCGGGCCGGCGACGCCGACCCTGCCGCCCGACTCCTCGATCGCCCACGACGCCGAGGTGCTCGCGGCCGGGGCCTCTGTCGTGCGCGTGCTCAGCACCGCCTGCGGGCTCGGGATCGAGGGCTCGGGCTGGTCGGTCGCGCCCGGCCTGGTCGTCACCAACGCGCATGTGGTCGCCGGCTCCGACGACACCACCGTGACCACCCAGGGCGGGATCGAGCTGGAGGCGACGCCGGTCTACTACTCGCCCGCCGAGGACCTCGCGCTGCTGCGGGTCGGGGCCGAGATCCCGGCCCTGCCGATCGTCACCCGCGAGCAGGAAGGGCGCCGCGGTGCCGTGCTCGGCTACCCGGAGAACGGGCCCTACGCGCTGATCCCGGCGCGGATCGGCGAGACGCGGACGACGCTCAGCGAGGACTCCTACGGCCGCGGCCCGATCGAGCGCGAGATCGTCGCGGTCGGGGGGCTGGTGCGCAGCGGCAACTCCGGCGGGCCGGTGGTCGACGCGCGCGGCCGCGTCGTCGGCACCGTGTTCGCGGCCACGACCAGCGGCCCGCGCGGCGGCTTCGCGATCCCCGCCGACCGCGTCGCCGAGGCGCTGCCGCTGGTCGCCGACCAGGTCAGCACCGGGCCCTGCACGCTGTGAGCCCCGGCGGGCCCATCGCTTACGTTCAGTAAGCTCGGTGGCGTGGAACCGGTCGTCCCGACCCAGGTCCAAGTCGGCGAGCCCGGCTGCGTCTGCCCCGACTTTCATGCCGCGATCGAGCTGATCGGCAAGCGCTGGACGGGCGCGATCGTGAGCGCGCTGACCGAGCGGCCGATGCGCTTCGGCGAGCTGCGCAAGGCCGTCCCCGGCCTCTCCGACCGGCTGCTCTCCCAGCGCCTGCGCGAGCTCGAGGAGGAGGGCCTGGTCGAGCGCGAGGTCGAAGCCGGGACCCCGGTCCGGGTCACCTACTCGCTGACCGAGGTCGGCAGCGGCCTCGGCCCCACGCTGAGCGAGTTGAAGTCCTGGGCCAAGCAATGGAAATGCCCTGAGACGGCCTGACGGCCGCGCCAGCTCGTAGCCTCGAAGAGATGGACCTTCCCGGGCCGTTCCCAGTCGGGCGCTACGCGCGCAAACTCCAGGAGGAGATGCGCAAGCGGACGCGCGTGCAGCTGATGGGGGAGGTGACCGGGGTCGGCCGCAGCCGCGTGCAGGCTTTCTTCGAGCTGCGCGACGCCGAGGGGGCGGTGCCCTGCTCGATCTGGCTCAACGACCTCGAGAAGGCCGGGCTGCCCGAGGGCGCCCTGCGCGACGGCGCCGAACTGGTGATCGGGGGCGGTCCCGACTACTACCCCGGCGGCGGCCAGGCCTCGCCCAGCTTCAGCTTCCGCGCCACCGAGGTGCGGCTGGCCGGTGAGGGCGACCTGCTGGCGCGGCTGGCGGCGCTGCGCGAGCAGTTGCGGGCCGAGGGGCTGTTCGAGCTGCAGAAGCAGCTGCGGCGGCCGCTGCTGCCGAAGACGATCGGGGTGGTGACGGCGGAGACCGGCGCGGCCCGGCGCGACCTCGTCGCCGGGCTCGGGCGGCGCGGCTGGGAGGGGACCGTGGTCTGGGCCTTCGCCCCGGTCCAGGACCGGCGGGCGGCGCCGGCGATCACCGCGGCGATCCAGGACCTGGCGGCGCGGCCCGAGGTCGAGGCGATCGTCGTCACCCGCGGCGGCGGCAGCCTCGCCGACCTCTGGGCCTTCTGCGACGAGACGCTCTGCCGCACGGTGGCGATGCTGCGGGTGCCGGTGGTCAGCGCGGTCGGCCACGAGCGCGACTCGACCCTGATCGACGACGTCGCCGCGGTCGCCTGCTCGACCCCGACCCACGCCGCCGAAGCGGCGGTGCGGCTCGACTGCGGAGCCGCCCGCGCGGGCCTGCGGCGCGACGCCGCCCGGCTGCGGCGCGCCGGCGAGTCCGCGGTCGGCGCCCGGGCGCGGCACCTGGGCGCGCTGGCGCGCGGGCCGGCGCGGGCGCTGCAGCGCGAGCGCGGGGCGCTGAACCAGAAGATCCGCGAGATCCGCGCCGCCTCCGAACGCGGCGTCGCCGAGCGGCTCGGCTTCCAGCGCCGGATCGCCTCGGTCGTGCTCGACCGCGCGAGTCAGCGCGCGGTCGAGAAGGTCGATGCCGGCCGGGTGGCCGAGCGCCAGCGCGGCCCGGCGCTCGACCGCGCCTCCGCGCGTGAGCTCGCCCGCCGGCGCGAGGCCCTGCGCAAGGCGACCGTCGCTCTGCGCGCCCACGATCCGGAGCGGACCCTGGAGCGCGGCTACGCGCTGGCCGAGACCGCCGCCGGCGAGCCGCTGACCAGCGCCGCCGCGGCGGGCGCCGAGGTGGCCTTTAGTCTGCGTTTCGCAGATGGCCGAGTCGACGTACGACCCAGCGACGAGCAGCACGGGTGAGCCGGTGAGCGAGGCGCCCAACAGCTACGAGGCCGCCGTCGAGCGCCTCGAGGAGATCATCGACCGCCTCGACTCCGGCCAGGCGGGCCTGCGCGAGACCCTCGAGCTCTGCCGCGAGGGCCGCGGCCTGGTCGAGTACTGCGCCGCCGAGCTCGACTCGGTCGGCGCCGGCCTCAAGGAGCTCCGCCTCGACGAGCTGGCCGCGCGCCTCGACTCGTCGGCCGACGCCGGCGCCTGAGCAGCACGCTCGCCGGAAGGCTCAGGACGCCAGGTACGTCGATCCGTCCTCGTCGGCGCCGAGCACGACGATGTCGGAGATCGTCACCAGCTCGTCGCGGTCGGTGTCGAAGACTCCCATCGCGGCGAGGGCGCGGCCGGGGGAACGCGCTTCCAGCCGCAGGTCAACCTCGATCGCCGCTCCCTCGGCGAGGTCGAACCGCCCGGGCCCGGCCTCGATGGCGAACTGCCCCGGTTCCTCCAGGCAGTCGCGATACTCCGCGCGAAGCACCTCCCAGAGCTCTCCGGCCTCCGCTCCGAAGGTCTCGCCGACCGCCGCCAGGTACTCCTCCAGAAAGCCGTCCAGCGACCCGGTCTCGTCGCCGAACGAGAGCAGGCGCAGCTCCACCGGGGGGTCGACGACCCCATACGCCGTGCCTCTCGTGGTCAGGGTCGAACCCGCTCCCGCCTTCGCGGTTGCCGGCACCGGTGGGCCGCCCAGCGCGGCCAGGACGCTGCCGTCGAGGGCCATCTGCAGGCCGCGGCTCCTCTCCCACGCGAAGTCGACTGCTTTGGTGACGGTGAGCGGTCCCGAGACGCCGATCCCCGGAACGGCGGCGACGAACGTCGTGGGCTTCTGCGGCGGCGGCAGCTGGTCCGCGATCCAGGCCTGGGAGACCGGCCCTTCGGTGCCCTGCGCGTTGAGCTTCAGGACCGTGTGCTGCGCGCCGATCCGCCTTCGGACCTTGTAGAGCAGCCGGCGTATGAACGGCTCGGGAACGCGGTAGACCGTCGCGATCTGGCCCTGCGCCCCGGCGACCAGCGATTCGAGCTTGACGGACGAGTCGGGGCTCACCCGGCTCACCACGGCGTCGCCGATGAGGGGCTTCTTCCATTGCAGGACCAAGTTGGGCCGGGGCATTCAGGGCTCCTTTGCGCGTTGACCCCTTAGAGAGCCGAGCAGCTCCCAATTCGTTCCTTTGAGACCTTTGAATACTTTGATGTGTTCGAAGGAGCCGCGACGAACCTAGCCCTCGGCGGGCCCGGAGCAGAGCCCGCCGAGGGCCGGGCAGCCGCGGCAGAGGTCCCAGCCGCGCTCTTCCTCTGGCGCGACCGGGAACTCGCCGGCGCCGATCCGCTCGATCGCCGCCGCCAGCCGCTCGCGCCCGGCGTCCATCTCCTCCTTGCCCAGCAGCGAGACCGCCGGCTCCTCGGTGCGCTCGAGGAACACGTAGGCGACCTCGACGGCCTCGGCGCCGAGCGCCTCCGCCGTGGCCAGCGCGTAGATCGTCCGCTGCACCTCGTACTTGGCTGCCCGCTCGGCCGGGGCGGCGCCGCCGAGGCGGTCGGTCTTGTAGTCGATCACCAGCGGCGGCTCGCCGTCGCGCTCGACCAGCAGGTCGATCGAGCCGCGCAGCACGGTCTCGCCGACGCCGAGCAGGATCGGCGCCTCGGCCCGGACCGCGCCCGCCCCGGCGACCCGCTCGCGCAGCAGCGGCGAGCCGAGCCAGTCGCGCACCGGCGCCAGCAGGCCCTCCGGGTCGGCGCCGGGGTCGAGACCGGCGGCCCCGGCGTGCCGCCGCGCCAGCTCCGTCGAGGGCGCCTCCCAGCCGTGCGCCTGGCTCCACTCGAGCAGCGCGTGCACGGCCGCCCCGCGGGCGCTGCGCTCCTCGCGCGCCGAGGGCGACCCGTCGTTGCCGTCGCCGGAACTGCGAACGCGGGACGGGAGGCCGAGCACGCGCTCCATGTAGAAGCGGTAGGGGCATTCCTCGTAGGCGGCGATCGCGGTGTAGGAGAGCGGGCGGCTGGGCACGACCGGCGGCCGGCGCCCGACCAGCGGCGGCGGCCCCTCGCCGAGCGGGCGGGTGCCGGCGGCGTCGCGGCGGCTCGTGGTCAGCGCGGCGGCCCGCTCGGGGGAGGGGAGGTTGACCCGCACCGCGATCTCGCCCGGGGCGAAGCTCGCCTCCAGGCCCGGCCGCGGCTCGGGCGGTGGCACGGTGAGCACCGTGTCGGCGTCGCGCTCGACCCCGAGCGCCTCGACCAGCCGCTCGATCACCGGCGTGCCCGGCTTCAGCTCACGTCCCGGCTCGGGTTTCACCACCCCGCTGAGGATCAGGTGCTGGCGGGCCCGCGTCGCCGCCACGTGGAAGAGCCGCAGCCCCTCCTCGGAGTCGCGCTGGCGCGCTTCCTCGAGCAGCTCGGCGTAGCCGAACAGGTTGATGCTGGCGCGGCCGAGGCGGCGCAGCTGCATCCCCGCCCGCGGCGGCTGCCCGCGGCCGAGCAGGACCAGCGGCGGGCGCGCCCCGGCGAGCAGGCTGCGCGAGAGGTCTGGCACCGCGACGACGCCGAACTCGAGCCCCTTGGCGTTGTGCACGGTCATCACGCGGACGCCGTCGTGGCTCTCGGCGGCGGTCGCCGCCTGCGCCTCCGAGTCGGCCTCCGCCCGCGCCGCGAGGAAGTCGAGAAGGCCGCGCAGGTCGCGGCCCTCGCGCGCTTCGAACTCGGCGGCGAGGCGACCGAGCTTGCGCACGTTCGCGTAGCGCGCCTCGCCGGCGGGCCGCATCAGCACCGCCAAGTCGTAGCCGGTCTCGGTCACCAGCGCCTCGATCAGGCCGGGCAGGGTGAGCCGCGGCAGGCGCTCGCGCAGCGACCCGATCCGGGTGACGAACTCGCGCAGGAGATCCAGCTCCGCGGCGGGGATCTCGGCCAGCCGCGCTGGCTCGGCCAGCTCCTCCTCGCGCACCCCGGCCGCCTGCTGCAGCGCACCCCAGACGTGCCGGCGCTTGCCTGCGGCCCGGCGCAGCAGCCAGAGCGTGTCCGGGGCGAGCGCGCAGGCGGGCGAGGCGAGGGCGCCGAACAGCGCCTGGTCGTCGAGCGGGTTGGCGACCGTTGCCAGCAGCGCGCAGACGTCGGCGACCTGCTGCTGGGACCAGTAGCCGCGCCCGCCGACCACGTAGGGGCGCAGCCCGGCCCGCTCCAGCGAGTCCTCGTAGGCGTCGAGGTGGGTGAAGGCGCGCAGCAGCACGACCATCTCGCCGCGCGGGACCCCGGCGTCGGCCAGCTCGCGCAGCCGCGCGGCGACGTCGCGCGCCTCGGCCAGGCAGTTGAGCGGCGTGCGCCCGTCGATCGCCGGCTCCAGCTCGATCCCCGGCTCGTCCCAGCCGTCGCGCGCGGTCAGCAGCAGCTCGACCGCCGGGCCGCCGGCCAGCGGCAGCTCGTCCTGGGGCTCGGCGCCGACCCGCAGCGGCCGGTAGGCGGGGCCGAGCAGCGCCGCGCCGACGTGGTTGACCGCGGCGACGACCGCCGGCCGCGAGCGGAAGTTGCCGCTCAGCGCCATCAGCTCGGCGTCGGCGCGCTCGGCGATCCGCTCGCGCTGGGCGCGGAAGACGTCGAGGTCGGCGTGGCGGAAGCCGTAGATCGACTGCAGCTCGTCGCCGACCACGATCAGCTCGCTGCGCGGCCCGCGCAGCGCCTCGACCAGCCGCAGCTGCAGCCGGTTGGTGTCCTGGAACTCGTCGACCAGCAGGTGGCGGAAGCGGTGGCGGTAGGACTCGCCGACCTCGGCCCGCTCGAGCAGTCGCGCGGCAAGGATCTGCAGGTCCTCGAAGTCGATCCCGGCGCGCCGTTCCTTGGCCCGCTCGAAGGTGGAGGAGAAGAGCCGCAGCAGCTCGCCGAGGTGCCGGTAGGCAACGCCGCCCTCGCCCGCCTCGGCGGTGCGCGCGAGCGCCGCCTCGACCGCTTCCCGGTAGGGCAGGATCGCTTTCGCCTTGCTGTCGGGGCGCAGCGCCTGCAGCTCGTCGAGGCCGGGCGGCGGGCCCAGCTCGCTGAGCCGGGCGAGGCCGCGCTCGACCAGCTCGCGCTTGGGGTCGTTCTCGCGCAGCTCCTCCAGTGCCGTCCCCGCCGCTTCGATCGCCTGCGCGATCGCCTCGACCGGGTCGCTGGCGGGCGGCTCGGGCAGCCGCGGCTCGGCCTCGCCGCGGCTGCGCAGCTCGGCGTGGACGTCGCCGACGACCGCCCGCAGGCCCTCGACCTCGAAGGTCGCGACGGTCTCCTCGCGCTCGCTCTCGCCGCCGGCGAGGAACTCGGCGAGCGCCTCGTCGAAGGCCTCGCGGGCGGCCCGCGCCGTCTCCGGTGCGTCGAGCACGCGGAAGCCCGGGTCGATCCCGGCGGCGACGGGATGGGCGGCGAGCACGCGATTGCAGAAGCCGTGGATCGTCGTCACCCAGGCGCCGCCGATCGCCCCGAGCAGCTCGGCGGCCCGCTCGGAGCCGTCCTCGGCGCGCCGGGTCAGCTCGGCGCGGATCCGCTGGCGCAGCTCGGCGGCCGCCTTCTCGGTGAAGGTGAAGGCGAGGATCGCGTCGGGGGCGACGCCCTCCTCGCAGACCAGCCGGCAGTAGCGCTCGACCATCACCCCGGTCTTGCCGGTGCCGGCGCCGGCCTCGAGCAGGACGTCGCGGCCGGCGGCCCCGATCGCCGCCGCCTGCTCGGGGGTGGGCTGGCGCGCGCTCATCGCTCCTCCACGCCGACGTCCTCGTCGTACTGGGGCGCGCGGTCGCGCCGGCAGATCGGGGCGAACTCGCAGAAGGCCGGGCAGACGTCATGGTTGCGCCCTTCCTTCGGCCCGGGGTCGCGGCGCACGTCGCCGGCCCGCATCCGGGCGACGATCTCGGTGGCGCGCGCCCGCGAGACCTCGAGCAGCTGCTCGAACTCGTCCTCCTCGACCACGTCGCCCCTGTAGAGCGCGTAGCCGGAGAGGTCGCCGGCGGCGGTCGCGCTGACCACCCCGCGGGGGCGCCGGCTGGAGGTCCCGCGCAGCGGGTGGTAGAGGCCGCCGACCGGCGTCGCGCCCCAGTGCTCGGCGACCGCGAGCAGGTAGAGCGGCAGCTGCAGCTTCGCCTCCGCCTCGAACTTCTCCCGCGCGGTGACCGAGCCGGAGAGCTTGTAGTCGAGCACCACGGCGCTGCCGTCGGCGGCGCGGTCGACGCGGTCGATCGCGCCGTGCAGGCCCCAGCCGCCGAGGTCGAGGACCGGCCGCTCGGCGTCCTCCTGCCCGCCGAAGCCGGCCTCCAGCAGCCACGGCTCGAAGCCGCCGGTCTCGCGCTCGGCCTCCTCGGCGAGGAACCGTTCGAGCAGCCGCCCGACCCGGCGCACCATCGCCCGCTCGGCCGGGTGCGAGCCGAGCTCTCGCTCGGCGGCCAGCGCGGCGACGATCTCCCGTCCGCGCTCCACCCAGGCCGACAGCGAGGCGGGGCGGGGGAGGGGGTCGCCGCCGGGGCGCTCCTTGTAGAGACGGTCGAGGGCGGCGTGCATCAGGCCGCCCTGCACCAGCGGGTCGGGCGGCGGCTCGAGCGGCTGCGGGTCGAGCTCGTGGCCGACGAACCAGCGGTAGGAGCAGACGTCGAACAGCTCCAGCGTGGTGCCGCCGTAGGCGCCCACCGCGGCCAGCGAGTCGAGCGCCGCCGGATTGGTGAGTGGCCCCGGCGCGCGCGACGCGGCCTCGGCGCGGCCGGCGGCTCTGAGGCGGTCCAGCAGCCGCTCGGCCAGCGGCCCGCCGACCCCGACCTCGGCCAGCAGCGCGGCGCCGGCGTCGCTCGCGCTCCCGTGCGTCGCCAGCGCGCGCGCCAGCTCGTCGGCGGAGGGCGCCTCGGCCAGCGGCGCGACCACCTCGGCGAGGTCGCGGCCATGGGTGATCGCCGCCTCGACCGGGTCCGGCGCCGCTCCGTCGGGTGCCGGCGCCAGCAGCGCCCGCACGTCGTCGAGCAGCGGCGAGCGCGCCTCGGCGCCGCCGCTCTCGTCGCTGTCGCGGTAGGAGAGGAAGAGGCCGCGCCGCGGCAGCGCCAGGCAGACCCCGAACAGGTAGCGCTCCTCGGCGTCCGTGTCGCGACGCGGGTCGAGCCCGAGCGTCTCCCGCTGGGACTCGGCGAGGAACGGGTCTCCGCCGCGGTCGCGGCGCGGGAACTCGCCGTCCTGCAGGGAGCCGACGAGCACGTAATCGAAGCGGCCGGCGCGCAGCCGGTAGGGGCTGGCGATCCGCACCCGGCCCTCGACCGGTCCCGACCAGACCCGGAACTCGAGCCCGGCGACGGTCGCCGCCAGCTCCTCGGCGCGCGGCGCCATCGACCCCAGCTCGGCGAGCTCCTCGAGCGCCGCGGCGATCGCGCCGGCGGCGCGCAGCTCGAGACCGTCGCCGGGCCCCGGGGCCGGCCCATCCCGCTCGCCGCGCAGCGGCCGCGCCGCCATCGTCATCGCGATCCGGCCGACCTCGGCGGCCAGTGCCGCCGGTGAGGCGGCCGCCGCCTCGCGCAGGCGCAGCAGGTCGCGCGGCTCCTCGCCGTCCTCGCCGCGCCAGCGCGCCAGCGCCGTCTCCGCGTCCTCGACCCGGCCGCGTCGCAGCGCCCGCTCCAGCCAGTCGACCCGGCCGGGGGAAAAGCCCGACGGGCCGCGCAGGTAGCGCAGCAGGTCGGCGGCCCGGCCCTGCCCGAACTCGCACTCGAGCAGGGCGACGAGGGCACCGCCGACGCCGGTCGTCGCGACCGGCAGCTCGGCCTCCAGCGCGGCGGCGATCCCGTTCGCCTCCAGCGCGGCGGCGATCTCGGCCCCGCGCCGGCTCGGGTCGCGCAGGGCGATCGCGATCGCCGCCGGGTCGGCACCGGCGTGGAGCAGCCGCGCGACCTCGAGCGCGATCGCCTCGGCCTCGGCCCGCGTCCCGGCCGAGCGCAGCAGGGTGAGGCCGGGGCCGACGGGCTGCGGCTCCGCATCGGGGACGCCGAAGCCGCGGGCGAGGTGGAAGAGCAGCGGGCTCTCGGTGTTGGCCGGGTCGGCGGCGGTGACCGTCTCCTCGGCACCGCCCAGCTCGCGCAGCTGGCCGAGCAGCTTCGCCCGCGCCGCCAGCGCCGCGTTGCCCGGCTCGAACGGCAGCGCCACGGTTATCTCGGCGCAGGCCGTCAGCGCCGCGACCAGGCGCAGCTGGTTGGCGGTCAGGTCGTCGAACCCGTAGAGGAGGACCGGCCGCCCGGCCCAGAAGCCGGGGTCGTGCTCGAGCGCCGCGATCGCCGCCGCGGCGACGCCGTGCGGGTCGATCCGGCCCGAGCGCTCGCGTGCCTCCGCGTAGCCGCCGTAGAGCGCGGCGATGTCGGCGAGGTAGGCGGAGCCCTCCAGCGTCGCGGCGCTCGCCTCGACCTCCAGCGGCCCGACCCCGGAACCCTGCAGCTCGCCCAGCAGTCGCTCGAAGGCGCGGGCGAAGCCGGGGCGCGAGGCCGAGCGCCGCAGCGGCCCGAGCACCCGCTGGCGCGAGTGCACCGCGACCTCGATCGCGCGCAGGCGCTGGGCGGGGGAGAGGACGGCGCCCGGCGGCGTGCCGGCGGCGGTGGCGACGGTGCCGAACAGCGCCCCGAAGGTCATCACCGCGCCGCCGATCAGCGAGCCGCCCTGGCAGAGCTCGCGCTCGAAGGCGAATTCGTCGTCCACGGTCGGTACGACGAGGATCGGATCGTGGCCGAGCGCGGCCGTGAACCGCTCCCGCACCAGCCCCGCCCGGCCCGAGTTGGGCGGCCCGTGGATCAGCTTCAACGCCATCCGTCCAGCCTACGTTCGGCCGCGGCGCCTCAACCCGCAAACTGCGGCGTACTGAAGCCGTTTTTCCCGTCTACCGCCCCCTCTAGATTCCCACCCAGCCGATGTCCCTCTGTTTCGTAGACCCAGCCGACGCGATCCGCGCGATCTCCGACTCGATCGGCCGTGAGGCCCGTCGCCAGCTGCTCGGCGAGGCGGTTCGCGCCTGGGTCGACGAGATCCCCGACGCCGAGCTCGAGCTCCACTACGCGAAGGCGATCTCCGAGCTCGACGAGCACGACCTCTCGATGCTCGCCGCCTGGCACGGCTCGCTCGAAGTCGGTCAGCCGGTCCCCAACCGCGACTTCCTGATGGGCGCCTTCGGCTCGCTCGGCGAGAACCGCCGCGAGGCCCTCAAGCTCGCCGCCGGCTTCCGCGGCGAGGAGGCCGTCGACGCCGGCGTCACCGAGGAGGACGCGCTCGAGCTCGTGCTCAGCCTGCTCTCCCCGCCCCGCCTGATGGGCCTCGCGGTCGAGGCCGTCGAGCTCTACGTCTGGGACCGCGCCGGCTCCGACAACTAGCGAGCGCGCGCGGGCCTACCCGGCGTGCAGGTTGACGGTGATGCGGGCGAGCGTTTCGCCGGGTTGGAAGAGGCCCGGGGTTGCGAAGCGCTGGTTCAGCTGGTCGGCGATCGCCTGGCTGGAGATCGCGCGGATGTGCATCAGTTCGAAGGCACCGACCTTGGGGCGGATCTGGAAGGTCGCGGCGCCGTAGTCGAGGGTCGCGATCGGCATCGTCACCGGGCTTTCCGTCGAGATCGGGCTGAGCGTGGCGGAAAGCTCGCGGGTCGAGAGGTCGATCCGCGGGTCGCGCAGGAGCATTTCGCGCGGCGGCTGTTCGTGGATCTGCATCGTCACGCCGTCGTTGTCGGCGCCTTCGAGGACGCCGGCCGAGGCGTCGGGAGCGACCGTGGTCGGCGCGATCGAGAACAGGAAGAAGTTTTCGCCCGGGGCGCTCCACCGTTGCGTGGCTCCCCAGATCCCCATCTGGACCCGCAGGGATTCGAGCTTCGAGAAGACGGTGTCGGGACCGCCGATCGCGATCGTGCCGAAGGAGACCGGGACTGCGGCGGCCTTCGCGAGCGCGGACAGCGAGCCGAGCGAGCGTCCCGCCTTCAGCACCTCGGGCAGCCCGAGCACGCGGTTGAGCGCGCCGGCCCCGGCCCGGGTCAGCGGCAGGCGCCTCGCCCGCACGCGGGTGTCGAAGCCCGCCGGTTCGGACTTCGCGTTCGCCAGGCGGGCGAGCACGATCCGCTTGCCGGCGACGCTCGCGCCGATGCTCCCGGCCGCGCCGTCGAACTGCAGCTTCCGCAGGACGACGCGCTTGCCGTCGCCGGCCAGCTTCAGCGCTCCCGGCTCGAGCGCTTTGACCTCGACGTCGCTCTGGCGCAGGCTCTTGGCGAGCCCACGGTCGAGGACGATCCGGGCGTCGTCGTCGAGGCGGACGGTGGTCGCCGAGGCGGCGGGGGAGGAGGCCAGCAGCGCGAGCAGCAGGAACGCCGTCGCGACTGCCGCGCGGCTCACGCCAGCGCCGCCCGGATCTCGGCGATCGCCTGCTCGTTGTCCTGGAAGTGGACGGTGGCGAAGCCGAGCGCGCGGGCCCCCTCGATGTTCGGCGCCAGGTCGTCGACGAAGAGGCACTCCGGGGCGCTCAACCCGAGCCGCTCCAGGGTCAGCTCGTAGATCCGCGGTTCCGGCTTGCGGCAGCCGACGAAGGCGGAGTCGACGACGAACTCGAAGATCTCGTCAACCGGGACCATCGGCCGCCAGACCGGCTCCCACTCGCGCACGTTGTTGGTCAGCAGCGCCATCCGCAGGCCGCTCGCCTTCAGCTCGCGCATCAGCTCGACCACGGGCGGGTTGACCCCGAGCCCGCCGACGAAGAGCTCGCGGAAGCGGTGCAGGTGCGGCTCGTGGTCGAGCAGCGGGGCGAGCGCGTCGCCAAGCAGCGCGAGGAACTCGGCTTCGGCCATCTCCCCGCGCTCCATCTCGAACAGCGGGTTCTCGCCGCGCTCCTCGCTCACCGCCCGCAGCGCCTTGCCGAAGTGTTCGGGGGTGACGCCGGTCTCGTCCTGCAACGAGAGAAAGGCGGTCATCAGCGGTGTGGTCAGGACCCCGCCGAAGTCGGAGACGATCGCGCGGATCTCAGCCATCGCCGCGCGCGACCTCGTAGTGGCCGAGCCCCTCGCGCCCCTCGACCGACCAGCGGAAGAAGGCGATCTCGGCGTCGAGCCCCTCGCGCCTCACCGCGGCCGAGCTGATCAGCGTTCCGGCGCCGCGCAGCGGCTGCCCGGCGTCGATCGTCGGCCACAGCTCCAGGGTGACCCGCCGCTGCACGCCGTCCTCGCCGTACTCGGTCGAGATCAGCGCCTCCTCGAACTCGACCGGCGCCGCGTCGGGGTCGCAGAGCACCGCCGCGACCTGCTCCTCGCCGTGCGCGCCGCCGCCGCGCGGCCGCCGTGCGGTCAGCGCCAGCAGCCCGCCGTCGGAGAAGACGATCCCGATCGATCGCCGTTGGATGTCCCCCGAGCCGCCCATTTCCCCGGCAGCCTATTGTCCCGGCGGTTGACGAGTCCGGTCGCAATCCGCAACGCCGACCCCGAGCGGGACGCCGCCGCCTGCGCGGCGATCTACGCCCCCTACGTCGAGGGCCCGATCTCCTTCGAGGAGCGCGCCCCCGACGCCGCCGAGCTGGCCGTCCGGATCGGCGCCCACGGGTCCACCCACGCCTGGCTGGTCGCCGAGCGCGACGGCGAGGTCGTCGGCTACGCCTACGCCTGCCCGCACCGCCAGCGCACCGCCTACCGCTGGTCGGTCGACGTCTCGGTCTACGTCGCGCCCGGCCACGTCGGCGACGGTGTCGGGCGCGCCCTCTACAGGGCCCTCTTCGAGCGCCTGCGCGCGCAGGGCTTCCGCATGGCCTTCGCCGGCATCACCCTGCCCAACCCGGCCAGCGTCGCCCTGCACGAGAGCCTCGGCTTCGCCCGCGTCGGCACCATGCGCGAGGTCGGCTGGAAGGCCGGCGCCTGGCGCGACGTCGGCTGGTGGCAATTGGAGCTCATCCCGGCCGCCGCCGAACCGCCCCCCGAGCCGACCCCGCCCGGGCGCGACCAGCCACCCGGCTACCATTGACCGATGCCTGACGAGCAGATCAACACCGCGCCCGCCGCCCAGACCGAAGTTCTCACCGACGAGGACGTCTACGAGGCCCTCGAAGAGGTCATCGACCCCGAGCTCGGCCTCGACTTCGTCTCCCTCGGCCTCGTCTACGACGTCAACATCGAGGGCGAGGACGTCTACGTCACCTTCACCCTCACCACCCCCGCCTGCCCGATCGGCCCCCAGGTCTCCGAGCAGATGAAAGAGTTCGTCGGCGACCTCCCCGGCGTCAGCGCCGTGCACCCGAAGATGGTCTTCGACCCGGCCTGGTCGCCGGAAATGATGACCGACGACGCCAAGTTCGCGCTCGGCTTCTAGACAGGTTTCAGGGGGTCGTAAGGGACAGTGGGGTCTATTTGACCCCCATCGTGACCGCTTTTCGTTAGTAGTGCTGGGGCGGATGGCCGAATGGTGTTAGCGCAGGTGCGGGCTTGCTCTTAAAGCACGTTCTCGCAGCCGGCCCACGAATCGCTGCCATCAACCCAGCAACCGTCGCCTGCAACGTGGCCGCCGCCCTGCACCGTGTCCACGCCGCCCCCGTCTTCCGCAAACAGAAGGTCATCGTGGTCGCCGCCATACATGCCATCGGGGCCGTAATCGCCCTGCACAATGTCAAGCCCTTGGTTTCCTTCGAGGCTGTCCCCCTCCGAGTTTCCATAAACGCCGAAACCGGCGCCACCGGACGCGTGGTAATAGGAGTCGTTACCCCAATCACCGTGTACGAGGTCCCAGCCTTCGCCGCCGAACAGGGCATCGGCGTCATCGTGGCCGTATAGCCGGTCCTGGGCGGCATATCCCCAAGCATCATCGCGACCGGGCAAAGCGCCGATTTCGTTGGCGTTGCTCCAGCCGAAGATCTGATCTGCGCTCCAGCTACCAGAACAGCCTTCATATTTATGCGGGCAGTTGATCGTCGCCGCGAACGCTTGCTGCATTGCCGCTCCGATCGTTCCGCCGATCAGGGCAAAGCCAATTGCGATGAGCCCAAGAGTCTTCCGCGACCTCGCTTCGAGCTTTGCGATTGCCGCCGTCATTCCGTCGCCCCGTTCTGGCCAAGGATGATTTCGACCTCTGCCTTGGTGTATGGGCCGGCCTCGATTTTGCCTTCCCCGAACAGCAGAATCAGTCCACATAGCTGATCCCGATGCCCCTCGTCGATCCGCCTCCGGCACTGGCTGATCTGAACTTCATTTATGGCTGGGTTGAGATAAGCGAACGTGTCTGCGGGAACGTCGGGCTCGGGGGGAGCGGTTTCAGCGCCTACTTTTTCCTCTGGCCCGAGGCGGGAGAACCACTCCTCACGTACTGCGTCGGCGGCCTGGTCAATGGCCGCTTGGTCGCCCGATTCCATTGCCCTATTGAACGCTGCCCCGATCTCGATCGCGTTCGTACTCGGATCTGGGTCAACGTGGGTAATCGGTGGCTCTTCTGATTCAGGCTCGTTCACGATCTGAGCTATCGCGAAACCGGCCGGCAGTGCCACAGCCAAAATGACTCCTGCCAGTATCGGAATTGCCCTAAAGCGCTTCCTCATTTGCCCCCCTTTTGCAGTCAACGCTGTCACCACGCAGTCCGAAGCAACGGCGGTCGCGCCACGGAACTGTCTGCGCCTTCATCGGCTACTCATCCTGCGCTCATGCTTCCATCTAGTGGAGTGCGTATTGGCTAAACAGCTTAACTTTCTCAGTTGCCCTTTGGTGATCGATCAACAAACATCAAGGTTTGTGCTCGCGCGTCAGCAAGGATCTCGGTAGTAGCGTCCCGCAGTAGGTCACCCTCACCACCCCCGCCTGCCCGATCGGCCCCCAGGTCTCCGAGCAGATGAA
>CAYXFL010000027.1:0-8767 GCA_964464285.1 uncultured Conexibacteraceae bacterium | reverse complement strand
GGCCTGGTCGCCGGAAATGATGACCGACGACGCCAAGTTCGCGCTCGGCTTCTAGGGCAACCTCCTAGACGTTTGTTCCGGACGGCCGGGGGGTTGCCCTCCGCCATACCCGGGGATAGGCTCGCGAAAGTCTTTGTCCAATAGGCGATGGCTGCCACGCGAGGGAAGCGAGGTCGGGAATGTCAGACGGTGAGGGTCGTGAGCGCGGTTCGCGGATGCGCTGGGAGGACGGCGCGGTCTACGGGTTGATCCTGGCCGGGATCTACTTCCTGGTCGGGGTGCTGTTCTTCTACGGCGGCAAGGAGAAGATCTTCGATGGCGGCGGGGCGCCGGCGGGGATCGAAAAACAGTTCGCCGGCACCTTCCTCGACACGATCCCCGGCATCGACGCCGCCTGGACGATCCTCGGCATCCTCGAGCTGGCGATCTTCGTGCTCGTGATCGTCAGCCTGATCACGCTCGAGTTCATGCCGAACCGGCGCAAGCCGTTCCTGCTCAGCGGCCTCGCCCTCTCGATCTTCACCTTCTCGATTCTCGCGATCGGCCAGAACGTGACCGGTGAACACGAAGGCGTGGAAGGTCTCTTCCTCTACTCCGGGGCGACCGGGGTGCTCTTCTTCCTCGTCCTGCAGTTGCCGCCCTACAAGCCCGGCAACTGGATCAGCGGCCGGGGAGGGCCGTCGTGATCGAGCCGGTCGAGGGCGTGCCCGCGGGGGTGCTCGGCCTGCGCTCGCGCGGCAAGCTGACCCGCGAGGACTACACCGAGGTGCTGGAGCCGGCTCTGAGCGCGGCGGTCGCGGCCGGAGGGATCCGGCTGCTCTTCGTGATCGACGAGTTCGACGGCGCCGAGCCCGGCGCCTGGATCGAGGACGCGAAGACCGGCCTTCGCGCCTGGGTCAAGGACCACTCGTCCTGGCAGCGCTTCGCTCTGGTCACCGACGAGGGCTGGATCGTCAAGGCGACCCGCGCCTTCGCCTGGCTGGCGCCGGGCGAAGTGCGCACCTTCAAGTCCGACGAGATCGACGAGGCAACCAGCTGGGTCGCCGGCTGAACGGCGGAGCAACGGCCGCCGGCGGGGCCTCGGGTTACTCGGAAGGCAGGCCGCCGAAGCCGATCTCGTTGCCGTCGGGGTCGCGATAGATCGCCTTTCGGGCGCCGTTCGAGTAGGTCTCGCGCTTCGCCGGCTCGATCCCGCGTGCGGAGATCTCGGCGACCTGCCGGTCGAGATCGGCGACGAGAATCGTCTGCAGGGCCGCCCCGGATGCGTCGCCGTCCTCCTCGATGTACAGCGAGCGGCCCTCGGCCAGTTCCCAGACGGCCTCGGTCCCGTGGGGACGGAAGGACGGCTCGCCGCCGAGCAGCCGTTCGTACCACGGCAGGGCCGCGGCGAAGTCGCCGACCCGGATCCCGGCGAAGAGGGAGAGCTCCATCTACTCGCCCGGCCCCGGCAGCCGGCGCTCGGCGCCTTCTCCCGGCTCCTCCTCGGCGGTGACGTCGAAGTCGTAGTCGCGGCTGGGGTGCCCGCCCGGCCCGCCGTTCCCGAACGGCGCCTGGCCACCGGCGCCGCGGCCGAACGGGCTGCCGCCGACGCCGACGATCGCGATCCGCCCGATCGTGAACCGCTTCAGCAGCGCGCGCACGAGTGCCCGGGTCGGCGGGATCAGCAGGAAGAGGCCGACGATGTCGCTGAGGAAGCCGGGCGCCAGCAGCAGCGTGCCGCCGACAACGATCAGCAGGCCGTCGACGACCTCGCGGCCGGGGAAGCGGCCCTGGGCCAGCGCCTCGTTGAAGCGCCGCCAGGCGCCGCGCCCCTGGTGGCGCAGCAGCAGCGAGCCGAGCACCGCGTCGAGGAAGAGCAGCCCCAGGGTCGGCCAGATCCCGATCAACCCACCGACCTGGATGATCACGTAGAGCTCCGCGATCGGGACGACGATGAAAAGGATTACTAGGAGGAACACGTCCTCCTAGCGTAGAGGGCGCGTCAGGCCGCGGCGGCGGACTCGGTGGCGGCCGCCTCGAGCTCGGCGAGCGCGGCGTCGAGGCCGGCGGCGAGGACGTCGATGTCCTCCATCGAGTCGTAGTCGGCGAGCAGGCCGAAGCCGACTTTGCCGTTGTAGCTCATGATCGCCACCGCCAGCGCGTGGTTCTCGGGCAGGAAGGCGACCGGGAAGACCTCCTCCAGTTCGCGCCCCAGGACGTAGAGCGGCAGCTGCGGCCCCGGCACGTTGGTGACGATCATGTTGAAGAGCCGGGTGGTGAAGTTGATCCGCGAGGCCTGCGCGAGCAGGGTCGGCGGGGCGAAGTCGTTGAAGCGGGAGATCACTTCCGCGCCGAGCGCCTGCTTGGAGCGCTTCAGCCCCTCCATCGACTGGCTGATCGTACGCAGCCGCCGCACCGGGTCCTCGACGTAGACCGGCAGCGGCCCGCGCATCAGCGCGATCCGGTTGCCGAGGTCGCCGCGCTCGTCCTGGCTGCGGATCGAGACCGGGACCAGCGCCCGCAGCTCCAGCCCCTCGGTGCGGATGCTGCGGCTGTGCAGCCACTCGCGCAAGGCGCCGGTGACGACCGCGAGCACGACGTCGTTGACGGTGCCGCCGAAGGTGTCCTTGATCCGCTTGAAGGTGGAGAGGTCAGAGCGTGCCCAGACGTAGCGCCGGTGCGGCCCGATCGGCTGGTTTAGCGGCACGTCGGGGGCGGGGTCGGCGAAGGCGCTGACGATCTCGGTGAGGCCCTCCAGCGCCTCCACGGCCTTGGTTGCCGCGCGCTCGGGGCGGCGCACCGCGGCGACCGCGCGCTCGGCCAGCTTCACCGGCACCGCGACCGCGTCGCTGACCCCGCGGGTGACCAGCTGACTCGTGCTCGGCTCCCGGTGCGGCACCCAGTCGTCGCTCACCTCGACCGGCGCGGGGACCGGCTCGAGGTCGAACAGCACGGTGCCGATGTCGACGCCGCTGACCCCGTCGACCATCGCGTGGTGGGTCTTGGTCAGGATCGCGAAGCGGTCGCGTTCGAGCCCCTGCACCAGCCACATCTCCCAGAGCGGCTTCGAGCGGTCGAGCTGCTGGGAGAAGACCCGTCCCGCGAGCTGCTTGAGCTGCTCCTCGCCCCCTGGCGCCGGCAGCGCGCTGTGGCGGATGTGGTAGGTCAGGTTGAAGTTGACGTCGTCGGCCCAGAGCGGCCGGCCCGCCTCCAGCGGCGGCACCACCAGGCGCTGGCGGAAGCGCGGCACCAGCGCCAGGCGCCCGCGCACGTGCTCGACCAGGTCGACGTATTTAGGCGGCGGCCCCTCGAAGATCAGGATCGCGCCGACGTGCATGTGGCTCGACGAGCTCTCGTTCGTCAGGAACGATGCGTCGACTGCGGTCAAGCGGTCCAGGTGGCGCCCCTCCGTGTTCATGCCGCAAGGCTAACCGCGCGCGCCACCCAAGGCCAGCCGCCGCCCCGCCCCGCAACGGACGTGTCTGAGTTTCCACGGCCCATGGGACACCTAAGCTCAGACACGCTCACCGGTACCCTGGGGTCATGTCCGAAGCCACCACCGCGGCTCCCAAGCGCGTGCTCCTGGCTGCCCCTCGCGGCTACTGCGCCGGCGTCGACCGCGCCGTGCAGACCGTCGAGCGGGCCCTGGAGCTGCACGGAGCCCCCGTCTACGTCCGCAAGGAGATCGTCCACAACAAGCACGTGGTCGAAGAGCTGGCCAAGCGTGGCGCGATCTTCGTCGAGGAGGAGAACGAGGTCCCCGAGGGCGCGATCGTCGTGTTCTCCGCCCACGGCGTCGCCCCCTCCGTGCACGAGAACGCCGCCGCCCGCAACCTGCAGACGATCGACGCGACCTGCCCGCTGGTCACCAAGGTCCACGTCTCCGCCCGCCGCTTCGCCGCCCAGGGCTACACGATCGTGATGATCGGCCATGACGGCCACGAGGAGGTCGAAGGGACGACCGGCGAGGCGCCCGACAGCATCGTCCTGATCGAAACCGCCGACGAGGTCGAGACGCTCCAGGTCCCGGATCCCGAGAAAGTCGCCTTCATCACCCAGACCACGCTCTCGGTCGACGAGACCGCCGAGGTGATCGCCGCCCTGCGGGCGAAGTTCCCGGCGATCGTCAGCTCCAAGTCAGACGACATCTGTTACGCCACCACCAACCGCCAGATCGCGGTCAAGCAGCTCGCCCGCGAGTGCGACCTGGTGCTGGTGATCGGCTCGACCAACTCCTCCAACTCCAACCGCCTGGTCGAGGTCGCCCGCGAACACGGCGCCGGCTCCTACCTGATCGACAACCACAGCCAGGTCCAGGAGGAGTGGCTGGAGGGCGTCGAGACCGTCGGCATCACCTCCGGCGCCAGCGCGCCCGAGGAGCTGGTCGAGAGCCTCGTCACCTTCTTCCGCGAGCGCGGCGCCGACGACGTCTCCGAGCTGCGCACCGTCCACGAGGACGTCCGCTTCATGCTCCCCAAGGAGATCCGCGAGGAGCTCGCGGCCCGGGCTTAGCGCTCGATGTCTTACCGCCCCCATAGGGGCGGTAATCCGTCAGTCGTCAGTCCGCGTAGCGGTGGTGCAGCATCAGGTCGTTGCCGTCCGGGTCGGTGAACAGCGCCATGTGGCAGACCCCGGTGTCGAAGGTGTCGCCCATGAACTGGACGCCCTTCTCTTCCAGCTCCTTGCGGGCCGCCTCGATGTCCTCGACGTGCAGGGCCGGGTGGGCGTTTTTCTGGGGCTGGAACTCCATCCCCTGTTTCGCCGGCTCCCAGATCCCGAAGCAGGTCTCGCCGACCCAGAACTCGTAGTCGCTCTTCGAGTCGGGCCGCAGGCCGAGCGTCTCGACGTAGAACTTGCGGGTGCGATCGGCGTCGGTGGACGGGACGCCGACGAAATCGAGCTTGGTGACCATCGTTCCTCCTTCGGGTTGGGTGCGCCCCAACCTACCCGGGTACGCCGGCCGCGAAGCTGACCGACCAGACGCGCAGGCCGGGGGAGGGGCGGAGGACGAGGCTGTGGGCCTCGTGGCGGGGGTGCTCGGCGAGCGTGACCAGGCCCGGATGCGGGCCGACCGCGATCGGCTCGCCCCCGCTTCCGTCGACCTCCGCCTCGACCGTGCCCTCGCCCTCGACCGTCGCGTAGGCGCCCCCCGCCTGGTAGTCGAGCGCCAGCACCTCGCCGTCCTCGCCCGCGGTCCAGGCGCGCTCCCAGGACTCGCTGGGGAAGACCTCCGGCGTCGGCGCCATCACCCGGGCGCCGGGACCGTCGGTCGGGCGCAGCGGCGCCATCGGCTCGGGCAGCTCGCGCAGCGCGTCCTGCTCGCGCAGCTCCTCCTGGATCGCCAGCTCGGTGCCGAGGTAGTCGCCCTCGCCGAAGTGGGCCCAGGCGAGCGCCCCGCCGAGGTTCCAGAGGAAGAGGCTGGGCCAGCCCTCGCAGCCGTAGGCGCCCCAGAGCTCGCGCTCGGCGTCGATCGCGACCGGGAACTCGACCCCGAGCGCCGCCAGCCCGCCGGCGACCGCCTCCGGGTCGGTCCCGAACGGGAAGCGCGGCGCCTGCACGCCGATCACGCTCAGCCCGGCCGCGCGGTAGCGGCGCGCCCACTCGCTCACGTAGGGGAGGGTGCGCACGCTGTTCAGCTGGGCGAAGTCGAAGAAGTGGACGAGCGCCGGGCCGCTCGCGGTCAGGCTCGGCATCGACTCCGGCTCGACCCCGATCCAGTCGAGCCCGGCCGGCAGGTCGGGGGAGGCGATGTTGTCGCGGCCGGGGCGCATCGCTGCGGACGTTATCCTGGGCCGGCGTGATCCACCTCTGCGCCTTCTGCCTGCCGGCATTGCCACTGCTGCTCCTGCTGGCCTTCCTGCTGCTCGGCCGCTACCCGGGTTGCGAGGCGATCGTGCGCCTCTCCGAGCGGATCGCCGCCCGCACGCGCCCGCAGCGCCGCGCCGCGGCGCTCCCGCGCCGCCCGCTGCGCGCGCCGATCCACGCCGCCAGCGGCGGCCTGCTGCTCGCCCGCGGCCTCTCCGGCCGCGCTCCGCCGGCGCTCGCGTCGATCTAGTTCCGAGCTTGCTGTCGACTTGCTCCCGCACGTCCGGGAGCAACTCGACACAGTGGCGCCGCGCCCACCGGGGATGACGCGCCGAGCGCATCCGCGCCAACGAAAGGGGAAGTTTCGATGCACCTGACCAAGAAGATCGTGCCGCTGATCGCGGTTCTCGCCCTCGCCGTCGGCCTGGCGGCCTGCGGGGGGAGCGACGACGGCGAGGAGACCGTGACCGGCACCTTCGAGCCGCTCGTCGAAACGCCCAGCGCCTACAAGAACGTCTCCGGCGAAGCCGATCTGACCCGCGCCGACGGCAAGACCACGATCGCGATCAGCGTCGACGGGCTGGCCCCGGACACCGAGTACATGGCCCACCTGCACACCGGCGGCTGCACCGACACCGACCCCGGCGGCGCCCACTTCAAGTTCGACCCCGAGGGCGGCGACATGCCCCCGAACGAGATCCACCTCTCGTTCACCTCGAACGCCGACGGCTCGGGCAAAGCCGAAGTCACCGGCGACCAGGAAGTCCCCGCCGGCGAAGCCGGCTCGATCGTCCTCCACCTCGCCGACGGCGCGATGGCGGCCGGCCAGGGCGGCCAGCAGTTCGCGGCGCTGTTCGTCCACGAAGGCAAGGACCACAGCAAAGGCGAGACCCACGACGGCGCACCGCAGGCTCCCGAACAGCCCGACAAGCTCGCTTGCGCGGAACTCGAAGGTGGCGCCGCGGCCGCGGCCACGGTCTCGGTGCCGGAGATCGAGGTCGCCGAAGACGAACCGGTGGGCGGCGTCCAGAAGCTCGAGTTCGACGCCGGCGACCAGGTCCGCTTCACGGTGACCGGCGACGAGGCAGAAGAAGTCCACGTCCACGGCTACGACCTCTCGGAGGAGATCCCGCAGGGCGGCGGCACGGTCGAATTCAGCTTCCCGGCCGAAATCGAAGGCATCTTTGAGATCGAGCTGGAGGCGAAGGCCGTGCTGATCGCCGAGCTGCAGGTCAACCCGTGAGCTGGCTGCCGCTGGCGCACGCGCTGGCGGCCAGGCAGGACCTCCCGGTCCCCGCCTGGCTGTTCGCCTGGGGCGCCTCGATCGTCCTGATCGTCTCCTTCTTCGCGCTGGCGGCGGCCTGGCGCACGCCGCGCTTCGAGCGCCAGAACTGGCGCGCGCTCGGCGACGGGTTCTCGCGCGCCGCCGTCGCGGTGCCGGTCCAGGTCGTCTGCGGCCTGATCGGGGTGTTCCTGCTCGGCTTCGCGATCTACGCGGGCCTGCGCGGCACCGCGGCCCCGGATCGCAACTTCGCCCCGACCTTCCTCTTCTACACCTGCTGGTTCGGCTTCCCGTTGTTCTCAGCGTTCCTCGGCGACCTCTTCCGCCCCTTCAACCCGTGGCGCGCGGTCGGCCGCCTCGCCGGCGCCGGCTTCAGCGCGATCGCCGCTCAGCGCCCGGCCCACCTCGCCTACCCCGAGCGGCTCGGTCGCTGGCCGGCCGTTATCGGCCTGCTCGCCTTCGTCTGGCTCGAGCTGATCTACGGCGGCAGCGGCGGGATCGTCGTCGGCCTCGACCCCGAGGTGATCGCGGTCGCCGCGCTCGTCTACAGCGGCTACACGCTGGCGATGATGGCCGTCTTCGGCGTCGAGCAGTGGTGCGAGAAGGGCGAGTCCTTCTCGGTCTACTTCGGGATGTTCGGCCGCCTCGGCGCCTTCGGCGTGCGCGAAGGCCGGCTCGGCCGCCGCCGCATGCTCTCGGCGGCGACCAGCTGGGCAACGCTCCCCGGCTCGGCCGCCATGGTGATCGCCTCGATCGCGACGACCAGCTACGACGGCGCCTCCGAGGGCGTCTTCAAAGGCGGGATCGACACCCTGTTCGACTGGTTCGAAGGCCTCGGCCTCAGCCCGATCACCTCGATCCGGCTCTCCAGCACGATCTTCATGCTGCTCTGCTTCGGCGGGGTCGCGCTCGTCTACATGCTCGGCGTGCGCGGGATGCGCACCGTGCGCGGGGCGCCGCCACTGGCGAAGCTGCGCGACGGGTTCGCGCACACGTTGATCCCGATCGCGCTCGCCTACCTGGTCGCCCACTACTTCAGCAACTTCGTCTTCCAGGAGCAGGCGCAGTTCGGCTTCCTGCTCTCCGACCCGCTGGGGACCTCGACCACCGACCTCTTCGGCACCGCCAACTGGGGCATCGACTACACCGTGCTCAGCGCCAACACGATCTGGTACGTCCAGGTCGGCTCGCTGATCGTCGGCCACGTGCTCGGGCTGGTCCTCGCCCACGATCGCGCCGTCGCCTACTGGAAGGACTACCGCCTCGCCGCCCGCTCCCAGTACTGGATGCTGGCCGTGATGGTCGCCTTCACCTGCTTCGGCCTCTACCTGCTCTCGGTCTCGAACGCCTAGGGCGGGGAAGGCGCGCACCTATCCTGGGAATCATGCTGCCGCTGGCCCACGTCGGGCACTACCTCTGGGTCTTCTACCTGGTCCCGGTCGTGATCGTGGTCGGCGGCATCGTGCGCGCAGTGATCATCGAAAAGCGCCACGAGCAGGACAGCGGCGAGTGAGCGGCCGGGGCCGTCCGAGGCCGGGCCAGGACCCACACCCACTTCGGCAGGTAGGTGTGGCTCCTGGCCCGGCTGGACGCAAGGAGAGGGAGCTTCACGAGGGACCAAGCGCTCCGCTTGACCTTTTTCGCCCTGTGGGCGAAGAAAGTCAAGGCGACCGTTACCGAAGCCTCACGGAACGATCACCC
>CAYXFL010000026.1:0-42524 GCA_964464285.1 uncultured Conexibacteraceae bacterium | reverse complement strand
CGAGATGCGGACGTCGCCGATCTCGCGGCCGTGGCCGTCGACTAGCTGGTCGCGCCAGGCGCTCAAACGGCCTCCGCCATCTTCAGCATCGCCCGGTCCGGCGGGCAGGGGCCGCCGACGCTGACGATCGTCGCGCCGCGGTCGGCGTGGACCGCGTGTTCGACCCCGACCGGGACGTGGATCGCCGAGCCGGCCTCGAACGGCAGAGAGACTTCGTTGTCGTGGTCGACGACCGTGCCCTTGCCCTCGAGCACGAAGATCGTGTCCTCGGACTCGGCGTGGATGTGGGGCACGTTGGCCTCGCCCGGCTCCAGCCGCACGTAGTTCATGTTCGCGGTCTCGGCGCCGACCCCGAGGAAGACGACGAGGCGGGCGTCGCGGGAGATCAGCGGCACCAGGCGACCGGGGCGATCGCGGTGGAAGCCGCGCACGCGGGCCCCCTCGCGGCGCTCGCCGGGACCCCAGCCGACCGGCGCCGGGCCGCCGACCAGCTCGATCCCCTCCTCGCCGGCGACGAGCTCGTAGGCCGCGCCCGGCTCGGTGTGGACCATCGCGCCCTCGTCGAGCTCGAGCGGCTCACCCTCGGCCGGACGGGCGCTGCCGCTGCCGGCGATCACGTACCAGACCGCCTCGCCGGGGTGGCAGAGCTCGACCGTCGCCGCGCCGGGCGGCAGCTTCACGACCGCCATCGTGCGGTGCTCGGAGCCGACCCGCGGGCCGACCACCTCGCGCGCCTCGCCGGGCCCGGCGAGGATCTCCGGGATCTCGGCGGCCTCGGCGGCCGGCAGCACCATCGCCTTCTCAGTCACTCGTCTCCTCCAGGTTGTCGTCAAGCTCGCCGCGGGCCGCCCGCACCAGCCACTCCGGGGTGATCGGCAGCGCCCTCACCTCGACCCCGAGCGCGTCGGAGACGGCGCCGGCGATCGCCGCGCCCGCGGCCGTGGTGCCGCCCTCGCCGGCGCCTTTCGCGCCCAGCGGGGTCAGCGGCGTCGGCGCCTCCTCGGTGATCCCGACCCGCAGCGGCGGCACCTCGCTGGCGGTCGGCAGCAGGTAGTCCATGAACGAGCCGGCGACCAGCTGGCCGCCGTCGTCGTAGGTGAAGTCCTCGTAGAGGGCGCCGCCGATGCCCTGTGCGAAGCCGCCGCGGATCTGGCCCTCGACCAGCTGCGGGTTGATCGCGCGGCCGACGTCGTAGGCGACCGCGTAGCGCTCGATCGCGATCGCGCCGAGCTCGACGTCGATCTCGACCGCGGCGAGGTGGACGCCGTAGGGGAAGCTCATCGCGTCGGTGCGGAAGGTCGTCTCCTCGCTGAGCTCGCCGCCGGCCAGCTCGCGCAGGCGCGGGTAGGAGACCGTCTCGCCCTCCTCGGACTCGCGCGGGGCGGCGCCCTCGGGGCGCAGCTCGAGCTCCCCGGCGTCGGTCTCCAGCTCCGTCGCCGCCAGCTCCAGCAGCCGCTCGCGCAGCGCCGTCGCCGCTTCGGCGACGGCGGCGCCGCCGAGCTGGGTGGCGCGGCTGCCGAAGGCGCCCATCCCGTCCGGGACCTCGTCGGTGTCGCCGTGGCGGACCGTGACCGAGTCGTAGGGCAGGCCGAGCGAGTCGGCGGCGACCTGGGCCAGCACGGTCTGCACGCCCTGGCCGACCGAGGCCGAGCCGGAGTAGACGACCGGCCGCGAGTCGGCCCCGATCTCGACCCGCGCGTACTCCCAGTTCGCGATCCCGCTCTTCTCGACGAAGAAGGCGACGCTGGTCCCGCGGCGACGGTTCTCGGCGACCGGTTCGGCGCGCCAGCGGCGCATCTCCGCCTCGCCGAACACGCGCAGCCCTTCGTCGAGCAGCAGCGGGTAGTCGCCGCTGTCGTAGACGACCGGGTGGCCGTCGGTCATCGAGCCGTTGTCGTAGGGCATCCGCTCCGGGCCGATCAGGTTGAGGCGGCGCAGCTCCAGCGGCTCGATCCCGATCCGGCGGGCGGCGACGTCGACGGCCCGCTCGCGGGCCAGGGTCGTCTCGTAACGCCCCGGCGCGCGGTAGGTCCCGGCCGGCGTCTTGTTGGTGACCACCTGGCGGACGACGATGCGCAGCGCCGGCCACACGTAGGGGCCCGGCAGCAGGCCGCCGCTCATCCCCGGGACGACGCCGCCGTGGGTGCGCACGTAGGCGCCGGTGTTGATCGTCAGCTCGGCGTCGAGGCCGAGGAAGCGGCCGTCGCGGTCGAGCGCGATCGCGATCTTGTCGAGCTGGTCGCGCGAGTGGTTGGTCGCGCGCAGGTGCTCCTCGCGGTCCTCGGTCCAGGCGACCGGGCGGCCCGTGCGCAGGGCGCAGAAGGGGATCAGGAAGTCCTCGGGGTAGAACTCGCCGCGCGCCCCGAAGCCGCCGCCCACCCGGTCCTCGACGAAGCGGATCCGCTCCTCCGGCCAGCCGAGCAGGGCGGCGAGGATGCGGCGGTTGACGTGGACGATCTTGGCGGCGCCGTGGACGAGCAGCCGCTCGCCCTCGTCCTCGGGGATCGCGAGCAGGCCGCGGGTCTCCATCGGCACCGCGCCCGAGCGGCCGCAGTGGACGGCGACCTCGACGACCTCCTCGGCGGCGGCGAAGGCGCCCTCGACGTCGCCGCGGCCGAGCTCGTAGCTGGCGACCAGGTTGGTGCCGGCCTGCGGGTGCAGCAGCGGGGCGCCCTCGGCGAGCGCCGCCTCGACGTCGAGCAGCGGCTCCAGCGGCTCGTACTCGACCTCGACCAGCTCGGCGCCGTCCTCGGCGAGGTAGCGGGAGTCGGCGAGCACGACGGCGACCGGCTCGCCCGAGTAGCGGACCGTGTCGGTGGCCAGCGGCCGCTGCAGAAAGCGCTCCATGCCCGGCCGTTTGAACATCCGCATCGGGATCTCCGGGCCACCGTCCGGCAGGTCGGCGGCGGTGATCACGTCGACGACGCCGTCGAGCGCGCGCGCCCGGCTGGCGTCGATCGAGGCGATCCGGCCGTGGCCGACCGGGGAGCGCAGGATCGCCGCGTGCAGCGAGTCCGCCCGGTGCAGGTCGTCGACGAACTTCGCGTCGCCGCGCAGCAGGGGCGGGTCCTCCTTGCGGAGCACCGAGCTGCCGACCACGTCGGGCCGGCGCGTGCGTGGCGGGGTGGCGACCGCCATCGTCCGGGCTAGGCCCGCACCTCGCGCCGCCGGGCCGAGCCGAGCAGGTCGGGGCGCGGCCAGTCCAGGATCCCCGGAATCGTCTTGTAGGGCGCCGGCACGATCAGCTCCTCGGTGGTGTCGCGGAGGCCGCGGATCCGCTCCAGGTCGAGGTCGCCGCAGATGATCCCGGGCGCCTCGCTGGTCGCGATCACGCTCTCCGGCGAGGCGATCATCGCGATCCCCCTGGTCAGCCCGGACGAGCTCGGCGGCACCTCGAGGTCGCCGCCCTGGCGGTAGCGGTCGGCGAACTCGGGGCTGAACAGGTTGACGGTGATGGCGCTGTACATGAGGTTCTCGATCGCGCGAGCGCGGATCAGGGTTCTCCAGTTCTCCGTGTACCCGAGCTCGTCGATCAGGATGCCGGTCGGGAAAAGACAGATCTCCGCCCCGCGCATCGCCAGCGAGCGCGCCAGCTCGGGCACGTAGACCTCGCTGCAGGTGACCACGCCGACCTTGCCCCAGCCCATGTCGAAGACCGGCGGCAGCTCGTTGTTCTCCTCGTAGGTGAAATCCCAGAGGTCGCCGCCCTCGTAGATGTAGGGGCCCTCGGGGTGGGTGCGGCGGTTGACGCCGACGATCTCGCCGTCAGCACCGATCATCACCGTGGCGATGCTGTAGGTGCCCGAGCCCGGCTCGTGCTCGAGCGAAGTGCCGGCGGCGATCGCGACCCCTTGCGCGGCGGCAGCCCGGCAGAGCGGCTCGATCACCTCGAAGCGTCCGTCGTTGCGATACGGCCCGGGGTAGTTCTCGGGAAAGACGAGCAGGTCGACACCCAGCGCCGCCCCCTTGGCGACGTAGCTGAGCG
Organism: uncultured Conexibacteraceae bacterium; assembly: GCA_964464285.1. Taxonomy (GTDB): domain Bacteria; phylum Actinomycetota; class Thermoleophilia; order Solirubrobacterales; family 70-9; genus VAYN01. The sequence goes on along the minus strand of CAYXFL010000026.1, from coordinate 38,539 downwards.
CTTCCTCGAGATTGCGCGGCTCCTCCTCGCCGTAGTAGGTGTGCGGCTGCACCAGTCCGATTCGAACCGTGGACTTGCTCATCTGGGGGACTCCTCCTTGTCTGGGCCCTGCCGACGGGCCCTACCGGCGGCGATGCGGGCGCCATCGAGTGGCCGCCTATTTGTAATACCTTAGACCTAGAAGGTCAAGGCGGGCTCGACTTCGGTCGCCGACAAGACGCCGAACAACTCGTGAGAAGGAGATTCGCATGCCCATCAATCGCCAGTGGCCCGAGGACGTCTACGTCAGGGAGGACGCCGAGCTCGGCGGCAAGCTGTACGCGCAGGTCGTCGAAGCGACCGGCTCGCGCGGCGTCTTCGTCGCCGGCTGCATGCCCTTCGACGCCGACAACCAGTTCGTCGGCGAGGGCGACCTCCACGCCCAGGCCATCCAGGTCCTCGATGTCCTCCGCCGCTCCCTCGCCGCCTGCGGCGCCGAGCCGAAGCACGTCGTCCGCACCCGGACCTTCGTCACCGACGTCGAGGAGTACCTGCGCGTCGGCCACGGCGAGTGGGTCGCCTTCTTCGGCGAGCACCTCCCGGCCTCGACCCTGCTCGGCGTCTCAGCCCTCGCCGACCCCCGGGTCATGGTCGAGATCGAGGCCTACGCCTGTCTCGATTAGCGGCTGGTAGGGCCGTCCTAGGCCGGGCCAGCACCCACACCTAGGCATGGCAGGTAGGTGTGGGCGCGCTGGCCCCTCCTAAGCGACCGGCGCCAGCTCCGGCTGACGCAGAACCTCGGGCGTCAGCGGCAGCGCGTTGAGCTCGCGGCCGAGCGCGGCGGAGACCGCGTTGGCGAGCGCGCCGGGGGGCGCCAGGGTGCCGCCCTCGCCGACGCCCTTGGCCCCGCCCGGGCTGTCCGGGGCGGGGTGTTCGAGGTGGCCGATCTCGAAGCGCGGCAGGTCGGCCGCGGTCGGCAGCAGGTAGTCCATGAAGGAGGCCGTGAGCAGCTGGCCGTCCTCGCCGTAGACGAGTTGCTCGAGCGCGCTGCCACCGATCCCCTGGGCGGTGGCGCCGTGGATCTGGCCCTCGACGATCATCGGGTTGATCACCTTGCCGCAGTCCTCGACGATCACGTAGCGGAGGATCTCGAAGCCCCCGGTCTCGGGGTCGACCTCGACCAGGCAGGCGTGAGTCGCGTAGGGGTAGGCGATCTGCGGCGGGTCGAACTGGCCGGAGACGCGGTAGCGCTCCTCCGGCTCCTCGGCGACCAGTTCGGCGAAGGAGACCGCGGCGCTCGACTGCTGGCCGGGCAGGTCGGCCTCGACCCGGCCGTTGCGGACGCGGAGCTGACCCGGCTCGAGGCCGAGCCGCGGCGCCGTGTCCTCCTGCAGGCGCCGGCGCAGCTCGCTCGCCGCGGCGGCGATCGCGCCGCCGCCGGCGATCGCGCTGCGGCTGGCGAAGGCGCCGGTGCCGACCAGCGTGGCGACCCCGGTGTCCGCGTTGCGCACCTCGACCTGGTCGGGCTCCAGCCCCAGCTCCGCCGCGACCAGCTGCGCGAAGGTGGTCGCGACGCCCTGGCCGATCGCCGGGATCGTCGTCCACAGCGCCACCGTCCCGTCCGCCTGGATCTCCACGTGGGCGCCGTCGATGCCGGGGATCCCGACCATGCCGCGCCCCTGGAAGACTTTCGAGTTGACCGCGCTGTACTCGACGTAACAGGAGATGCCGACCCCGACCAGGCGGCCTTCGGCGCGCGCCTCCTCGCACCACTCGCCGAGCTCCTCGTAGCCGATCCGCTCCAGCGCCTGCTCGAGCGCCGCCGGGTAGTCGCCGGAGTCGTAGCGCTGGTTGGTCAGGGTCGTGTGCGGGAGCTCCTCGCTGCGCAGCAGGTTGCGGCGGCGGATCTCCGCCGGGTCGATCCCGACCTCGGCGGCGAGGATGTCCATCAGCCGCTCGTGGACGAAGGCGGAGACCGGCAGGCCGACCCCGCGGTAGGCCCCCTCCGGCGCCTTGTTGGTCGCCACCGAGCGCGAGCGGAAGCGGTAGGCGGGCAGCTTGTAAGGGCCGGGCAGCATCGCCGGCGTGCCCAGCGCCTCGAGGATGTGGCCGTGCGGGAAGACCCCGTAGGCGCCGGTGTCGCAGACCACGTCGGCGTCGAGCGCCAGCAGCCGGCCCTCGGCGTCGGCGGCCGCCCGCACGGTCAGCACCTGGTCGCGCGCGTGGCTGCCGGTCAGCAGGTTCTCCGAGCGGTCCTCGACCCAGCCGACCGGCTGCCCGAGCTTGCGCGCCAGCCAGGCGACGAGGATTTCCTCCGGGTAGGCGTGCGCCTTCTGGCCGAAGCCGCCGCCGACGTCCGAGCAGCGCACCCGCACCTGCTCCGGCTCGAGGCCGAGCAGCGTCGCCGTCACTTCGGCGAGCCGGTGCGGCGCCTGGCTCGAGGCCCAGACCAGCAGCCCGTCGCCGTCGGGCACGGCCATCGCGCCGCGGCCCTCCATCGGCGCCGCCGCGTAGCGCGGGTTGCGGAAGTCGCGCTCGACCACGATCGCCGCCTCGGCGAACGCCTCGTCGACCAGGCCGCCCTCGAAGGAGGTGTCGTAGAGGACGTTGGAGCCCTCGTAGAGCAGCGGGCCGCCGGGCTCGCAGGCGCGCCGCGGGTCGACCACCGGCTCCAGGTCATCCAGCTCGATCCCGACCAGCTCGGCGGCGTCCTCGGCCAGGTAGCGGGAGGTCGCGACGACGACGGCGAGCGGCTCGCCGACGAAGCGGACCCGCTCGCTGGCGAGCAGCGGCCGCGGGGTCTGGACCGCGTCCGGGTTCTCGATCGGCGGGGTCAGCGGCGCCAGCCCGAGCTCGGCGCCGCCGAAGGCCGCGACCACGCCGGGGGCTTCGCGGGCCGCCTCGAGGTCGAGCCCGGTCAGCTCGGCGTGGGCGGCGTGGCTGCGCACGAAGACCGCGTGCAGGGCACCCGGGACCTCGACGTCGTCGAGGAACTCGGAGGTACCGCGGAGCAGCTTCGCGTCCTCGACCCGCGGGATCGGCTTCCCGACGCTGGTCATCGGCGCGAACGGCTCATTGCGTGCGAACGACCTCGAGGCTGATGTAGCGGTTGTCGGCGTCGATCACCGAGAAGGCGACCGGCTGCGCGCGGGCGGTGTAGTGGACCTCGAGCAGGCGCAGGAAGGGCTCGCCGTCGGCGATTTCCAGGCGCGAGTTCTTGCCGTCTTTGACCTGCGGCACCAGGTTCACGACCGCGTGGTGAATCGGCGCGACCAGCGCCCGTTCGCTGAAGGTGAACAGCGACGGCTCGATCTGCTCCGGCAGCTCGTCGACCGAGATCACGTCGCGGGGGACCGCGTCGAGCACCGAGAGCGCCAGGGTGCCGTCGGCGAAGTAGGCCTTGCGGATCACGCAGCACTCCTGGTCGGCCTCCAGCGGGAAGGCCTCGACCACGTCGGTGGGCGGAACTTCCCACTCCCAGGAGAGGTCGACCTCGACCTTGTAGCCGCGCTCGGCGAGCAGCCCGTCGAACCCGACCAGCCGCTGCAGGGCCAGCGAGGAGGGGCGGGCGTGCGGGTTGATCAGGGTCCCGATCGCCCGCTGGCGGGTCACCACCCCGTCGCGCTCGAGGCTCTGCAGCGCCGTGCGCACGGTGGTGCGGCTGATGTTCAGCATCGCCGCCAGCTTGTCCTCGCTGGGCAGCTTGCCGTCGAAGCGGCCGTCGAAGATCGCCTGCAGGATCTCGGCCCGGGCGCGGGCGGCGAGCAGGCGGTTGTCGAGCTGCTCGACCGGGGATACGGGAGATGCGGACGTTCCGCCGTTGGCGGCCGTCTGCGCTGAAGTTTCCCGCTTGCTCGCGCCCATCAGGTCATAAAGTACTACAAATACCGGAGCCGAAAGAATCGGCGGTTTCCGGAGCACGCCCGCCGACCTCCACCCCCCGAAGGAGTACAGACATGGAGACCCTGGACGCAATCGCCTCACGCCGCAACGTCCGCGAGTTCGCCGACCGCCCCCTGGCCGAGGAGGATCTGCGCCGCATCCTCGAGGCCGGCCGGCGGTCCGCCTCGGCGAAAAACCGCCAGTGGTGGGACTTCGTCGTCGTCACCGACCGCGACCGGCTGACCGAGCTGGCCGAGGTCTGGCAGGGAGCCGGCCACGTAGCCCACGCGGCCGCCGCGATCTGCCTGGTGCAGCCGGCGGTCGAGCCGGAGAAAGAGGCCGGCGCCGCCTTCGACCTCGGCCAGGCCGCGGCGACGATGCAGATCGCCGCCGCCGACCTCGGCATCGGCTCCGGCCACGCCAACGTCGGCGACCGCGACCTCGCCCGGCGGCTGCTCGGCCTGCCCGAGGACCGGGTGCCGGTCCGCATCCTCGACTTCGGCTATCCCGCCGGGCGGCCGCTGAAGCCGCTGGTCAAACCCGACCGCCGGCCGTTCGACGAGGTCGTGCACTGGGGAGGCTGGTAGCGGTGCGGGTCTGCGCCGTCCAGGCCGCGCCGGTCTTCCTCGACCGCGAGGCGAGCACGGAGCGGGTCGTCGCGCTGATCCGCGAGGCGGGCGAGCAGGGCGCCGAGCTGGTCGGCTTCCCGGAGGGGTTCGTCCCCGGCCACCCCGGCTGGGTCGAGGTGCTGCCCTTCGACGGCGCGGCGCTGGAGCTCGGCCGGCGCCTCTTCGAGGCCGCGGTCGAGGTGCCCGGGCCGGAGGTCGAGGCGATCGCGCGCGCCTGCGGCGAGGCCGGGGTCGCCGCCGTGGTCGGCATCTGCGAGCGGCTCCCGGGGACCACCGGGACGCTCTTCAACAGCCAGCTGCTGATCGACGCCGAGGGCAAGCTCGCCGGCAAGCACCAGAAGTTCGTGCCGACGATCGGCGAGCGCCTCGTCCACGCGCCCGGCCGCACCGGCACCGCCAACTCGCTGCCGCTGCCCGGCGGCCGCGTCGCCACCGGCCTGATCTGCGGCGAGAACTCGAACCCGCTCGCCCAGTACTCGACCGCGCTCGCCTACCCGACCGTCCACGTCGCCTCCTGGCCCCAGCACTTCAGCCCCGAGGTGCGGATGCCGCCGGCGATCGAGCTCGTCTCCCGCGGCCTCGCCTACACCCTGAAGAGCTTCGTCGTCAACGCGGTCGCGACGATCGGCCCCGAGATGATCGCGGCCTACGGCACCGACCCCGAGGTCCGCGCCTTCCTCGAATCCCCCGAGGCCGCCGGCCGGGCCAGCATCGTCGCCCCCACCGGCGAGCTCCTCGCCGAAGCCGACGGCCCCGCCGAACAGCTCGTCCTCGCCGACGTCGACCCCGACCAGCCCGTCGTCCTCAAGCAGGTCCACGACTTCGCCGGCCACTACAACCGCCCCGACCTCTTCGCCCCGCTCCTGGACCCCGACGGGGAGAGGCAGTCCTAGGCCGGGCCGGGCCGCTTCCGGTGGGAGTTCTGGACTCTATGCATCCCAAAGTCCCACCGGAACATCGAGGCGCTTTCGCAGGGAGGGGTCCCCCGCACCCCCCCCGAAGCCGTCAGTTCAGACGATCGCCCGCGGTATCGCCGTACCAGTCGAAGCCCTCGGGCTCGATCCGCACGATCACCGCCTTGGTGTGGCTGAAGTCGTCGAAGGACTCGACGCCGCACTCCTTGCCGACCCCGGAGTCCTTGGTCCCGCCCCAGGGCATCGAGGGCTCGACCCGGTGGTGGTCGTTGATCCAGCACATCCCGGACTCGATCCGGCGGGCGACGCGGTGGGCGCGGCCGACGTCCTTGGTCCAGATCGCGGCGCCGAGGCCGAAGCGGCTGTCGTTGGCGAGCGCGATCGCTTCCTCCTCGTCGCGGAACGGGATGACGACGAGGACCGGCCCGAAGATCTCCTCGCGGGCGCAGCGCATCTGGTTGCTGACGTCGGCGATCACGGTCGGTTCGACGTAGTAGCCCTGGTCGAAGGGGCTGGGCAGCTCGGGGGCGCCGCCGCCGGTGAGCACGCGGCCGCCCTCCTCCTTGGCCAGCTCGACGTAGCCGAGCACGCTCTCGTGGCGGGCGGCGGAGATCACCGGGCCCATCTGGGTGGACGGGTCGCTCGGGTCGCCGAGACGGATCGTCGCCGCCTTCGCGGCGAGGCGCTCCACGAACTCCTCGTAGATGCCCTCCTGGACCAGCAGCCGCGAGCCGCAGATGCAGGTCTGCCCGGCGGCGACGAAGCCGGCGAAGGCGGCGCCGTTGACCGCGTCCTCGAGATCGACGTCGTCGAAGACCACGACCGGCGTCTTGCCGCCGAGCTCGGCGGTGACCTTGGCGAAGCGCCCGGCGGCGGCCTTGCTGACCGCGCGCCCGGCCCCCTCGCCGCCGGTCACGTTGACCTTGGCGACCTCGGGGTGCTCGGCGATCGCCGCGCCGGCCTCGGCCCCGAGCCCGGTGACGACGTTGAAGACGCCGGCCGGGATCCCGGCCTCGAGCGCCAGGCGGGCGAGCAGGATCGTCGTGAACGGAGTCAGCTCCGAGGGCTTGACGACCACCGTGTTGCCGGCCGCGAGCGCGCCCGAGAGGCTCTGGGCGAGGATCAGCATCGGGTGGTTGAAGGGGGTGAGCAGGCCGCAGACGCCGAGCGGCGAGCGCTCCAGGTAGGTGACGTAGCCCTCCTTGGCGGGCAGGGTCGCGTCGCGGTGGGAGAGCAGCAGCGCCGCCGCGTAGCGGTACCACTCGGCCAGGCGCGCCAGCTGCGCCCGGGTCTCGACCACCGGGCGGCCGTTGTTCAGCGTCTCCAGCACGTACAGCCGGTCGAGGCTGGCGTCGATCTTGTCGCAGAAGGCGTTGATCAGACGCGCCCGCTCGAAGATGTCGAGGCGAGGCCAGGGACCCTCCTCGAAGGCCGCGCGGGCCGCCCGCACCGCCCGGTCGACGTCCTCGGCGCCGCCCGCGGGGACGGTCCCGATCACGCTGCCGTCGGCCGGGTTGACGACGTCGAGCCGGGCGCCGCTGGCCGCCTCGACCTCCTCGCCGTCGATCATCAAGCCGGGCCGCTCGAGCCCATGCGCCGCCAGGATCTCCGGCCCCGAGAGGGCCGTCTTCGCGTCAGTCAATGTCTCCTCCACCCAGGTCGGATTTCTCTTACATAATACAAAGGCGAGAAAGGCCCCTCAGGCCGAGATCGCGGCGACGCCGGCGAGCACGAGCAGGGCGCCGAGCTGCTGGGGGCGCGCGATCCGCTCGCCCAGGTAGACCCGGGCGAGCACGATCGTCACCACCGGGTAGAGCGAGCTCAGCACCGCGACCGCCCCCAGGTCACCCTCGGTGCTGGCCAGCGCGTACATGCCGTCGGCGGCGAAGAGGAGCACGCCGATCAGCGCCACCGCGCCGAGCTCCGGCCGCGGCACCTCGACCCGCGCCCGCGCGGCCAGCATCGCCGCCCCGAACAGGGTCAGCGTGACCAGCCGGGCGCAGAGCAAGGCCCAGTGAACGCCGCCCTCGCTGGAGGCGTCCATCCCGACCAGGAAGCCGCCGAGGCCGAGCGCGGCGAGCAGGCCGAAGAAGACGCTCGCCCGCAGCCGGCCCGCCCCCTCGCCGCCCTGCAGCGCCGAGATCGTCACCACGCCGCCCAGCGCCAGCACGAACCCGACCCCCTGCAGCGGGCTCGGCTGCTCCCCGGTCGCGAACGCGACCAGCACCGGCACCACCGCCGCGGTCGCCGCCAGCGGCGCCACGATCCCCATCTTCCCGACCGCCAGCCCGCGGTAGAGGGCCGCCATCCCGATCGCCTCGCCGACCCCGGCCAGCGCCCCGTAGACGACCGTCTCCCGGCTCGGCGGATCGTCGCCGACCGCGGCGACCAGGACGAGCACCAGGGTCAGCGCCGTCGCCTGCGAGACGACCAGCACCGAGAGCAGCGGCAGCGCCCTGCTCCTCGTTCCGCCGAGGAAGTCCGAGAACCCGTAGACGACGCTTGCCCCGAGCGCCAGCGCGACCGCGATCACCGCGGAACGGTTAGCAGAGCATCAGGACCTCGGCGTGCAGGGGAAGAGGTGGGTGAGGCCGAGCCGGGTCCCGTCGGCGAAGGAGACGTTGCCCTTCGTCGCCCAGCGGCCGGTCGGGCAGCGCGCCGTCAGCAGGCTCTTCCGCTTGCCCTTGTAGGCGTAGTCGCGGCCGACCTCGAGCTGGAAGCGGGTGATCGAGCCGGCGCCGCCGGCGATCTTCGGGACCTCGGCCTCGATCCGCATCCCGTAGCGGCCCTCGTTGATCCGGGTCACGCTCGCCCGCACGACGACCGCGGTCGGGGCCGGCACCGCGACGTAGGCGTGCAGCAGCACGGTCGTCGTCTTGCCCTTCACCCCGCCGTTGAAGGCGAGGACCGGGCCCCTGGCCGAGAACGGCGTCTGGTCCGGGAAGGAGACCTGGACCTCGGCCTTGCCGGAGCCGACGATCGCGGCCCCGCAGACCCGCTTCGCGGTCGCCGTGTTGGTCGCCTCCAGCTGCGACTGGCGGCAGGCCGGCAGCCCCACGGCGTCGAGCGCGATCGTCTCGTCGACGTCGATCGCGACGGTCTTCACGGCCGGCGGGTGGCTGCCGTCGAGGGTGCCGATCTCGCCGAAGATGCTGGCGGTGACCGGGGCCATCCGGTGCTTCGGCAGCGACGAGGGCGAGATGCCGCCGTCGTCGGCGAGGAAGATGTTGCCGACCCGGACTTCCTGGCGGGCGCCGGTCGCGGCGGCGGTCAGGACCAGGGTCAGGCAGAGCGCGATCGCGAAGGCGAGAGAGAGGAGTCTTTTCATGGCCCGATGCTCGCGCCGCGCGCGCGCCGCCACCCTCCCCGGTTTGGTCACTGCGGCGGCGCCTTTGCGCCGCTTCGGGAAACCGCTCAGTCGGCGAGCGTCAGCGCGACCTCGAGATCGACCAGCGAGCCGCTGAGCGGGCGGCCGAGCTGCACCTCGATCGCCCGCAGCCGGTTGCGCACCGTGCGGCGGTCGACCCCGAGCGCCGCCGCCGTCGAGGAGACCTTGCGCTCCGCCGCGAAGTAGGCGCGCAGGGTGCGGCGGGCGCTGGCGCCCCCGTCCCGCGCCCGTTCCAGCGGCTCCAGGTAGAGCTGGCGCAGGGAGCGCTCGACCAGGTCGTCGCGGGCGACCGCGGCGAGCAGCGCCACGTCGGCGTAGCGGACGACCGGCTGGCCCTGACGCTCGGCGACCGGCAGCGCCGCCTTCGCCTGCTGGTGGCTGAAGCGCCAGCCCGCCAGCCCCTCGCCCGGCTCGCCGAGCGTCAGCAGCACCCCGTCCGGCGCCAGCCCGTCGATGCCCTCCAGCGCCGCCGCAACGGCGAGCGGGCGCTGCCCGCCGAGCCAGGCCGCCCAGACCGTCTCCTCCTCGCGCCGCACCACCAGCAGCGGCCGGCCGAGGCGCCGGGCCAGCTCCCGCAGCTGCTCCTCCGCCCCGGCCCCCTTCGCCATCAGCGCCAGGTGGTGCCCGTCCATCTCGTAGCCGAGCTCCGAGTGGTCGACCAGCTCGCCCCGCAGCAGCGCCTGCACGCACTCCCGCCGCCGCTCCGCCGGGCTGGTCGGCCGGCTGCCGGCCTCACGCGCATGCTCGGCGCTGACCGCCGCGATCAGCCGGTCGGAGACCGTCGCCTGCGTGGCGAGCAGGCGCCGCAGCGCCGATCCCGGCACCTCGGCCCGCTCCGCCTCTTCGACCAGGAAGTCCCCGAACAGCGTGTTGCCGGCGAAGTAGCGCCGCAGGACGGTGTCGAGCGGGATCCCGTCGCGGGCGTCGAGCCGCGCCTGCGCGAGCAGGATCGGCGGCGGAGCCGGCGCCTGCCGCTCGCCGGCCTCGAGCACCAGCACCCGGTACTCGATCGCCGCGACCAGGGCCGCGTTCAGTCCCCCCAGATAAGCGAGGTCGGAGACCTCATAAGGATCCGAGATCGCGTAGACCCGAGTCGCGATCGCCGCCTGCAGCTCCGGCAGCCGCTCCCGCAGCCGCGCGGCCAGCCGCTCCCGAACCTCAGCCGTTGACCCCTCCGCTCCCCCGTCCCCCACGCGGCCAGCCTAGCGGCCTTACTTCGTCCCCTTCGGGGGCGGCCATTGGACGTCGGGGTCGTTGGTGAGGTCGTGGTCCCGATCAGCCGGGGGCGACTCGAAACCGAACAGTCCAACCGTCGCGTAGAGCGTCTCCCCGCCCGACTCCTTCATCCGTTCGCATGCTGCCAGCTGCTCGGCACTAAGGAACTCGAGAACGTCGCCGAGCTTCTCCATCACCCGGTCGAAACCCAGTTTGTCGAGCCGAAGCGGGGTCCAAGTCAAGTGGTGGTTGGGCTGACGTTCGATCGTCTGAGCCGCTAACGCGTCTTCCACGCGACCCGCGAAGGCACTGAAGATCGACTCCGTGAAACCGGCGCGAATGATCGCGGGCATCAGAGCGAAATCGTCGTCCGTCAGCAGTGGGTACCTGGTGAGAGCATGGATGCGCTCATGCGCGCCGCGGCGCTGGACTTCGTCGACAACGATCAGGCAGTCCAGCTCCCTGAGTCGTCGGAAGTGGTAGGCGACGGTAGTCAGGGAGTGCCCGTACCGGCGCGTGAATTCGATCGGCGAGATCGGAGCACGAACCGCCTCGATCAGTACCTCGACACGGATCGGGTGACCGATGGCAGCCGCAAGCCGCTGGTCGATGTACTGGCGCTTCACCTTCCCCTTCGCCGGTTTTGTCTTGGACATTTGGCTCCTCCCGCCCTTCGGATAGATAGATGACCCTTGACCAGTAAGGCTAGACCAAGCAGACGGGGTACTTCGCTCAAAATGCGGCACGCGTTTACCAATACTGGATTTACTTAAAGCACTCTCCCCTTGTCCATACAAGGGAACTGCCGCGTTAGGGGGTGAGTCGAGTGATTGCTTGCGTGACTTCGCAGATGGCGCCTGCCGTCTCGATCCAGAAGCACGGCTAGGGAAGGGGTGAGTTCGAGTGATTGCTTGCGTGATTTCGCACGCGGCGCCTGCCGCCTCGATCCAGAAGGCCGGGTAGCACCGAGGCCCCGCTCGCGGGGCCTCTCTTTTGCCCGCGTCACCCCGCTGCTATCGTTCACCAAATGGTTAACGATCCGTTCAGGGCCCTCTCGCACCCGATCCGCCGCGGGATCGTCGAACGGCTCGCCGAAAGTCCGGCGAGCGTCGGCGAAGCGACCCGCGGCTTCGGCGTCTCCAAGCCGGCGATCTCCAAGCACCTGAAGGTGCTCGAAGAGACCGGCGTGGTCAGCCGGGTAGTCGAGGGGCGGACCCACCGGCTCTCGCTGGAGACCGAGGTCGTCGGCGAGGCGGCCGCGTGGCTGGATCGCCAGCGCGCCCTCTGGGGCCGCATGTTCGACGTCGTCGAGGAGTACCTGGAAGAGGAGGAAGAGCGATGAAGATGCCCCCGGTCGTCTCGCCCGAGGAGTGGGACGCGGCCCGCGAGGAGCTGCTGGCCAAGGAGAAGGAGATGACCCGCGCCCGCGACGCGCTGGCCGCCGAACGGCGGCGGATGCCGCGGATGGCGGTCGAGAAGGAGTACCGCTTCGAGGGGCCGGACGGCCCGGCCACCCTGCTCGACCTCTTCGAGGGGCGCCGCCAGCTCGTCGTCTACCGCTTCTTCTTCGACCCCGACGTCAACGGCTGGCCGGACCGCGGCTGCCCCGGCTGCTCCTTCGTCGCCGACCAGGTCGCGCACCTCGCCCACCTGAACGCCCGCGACACCACCCTCGCCTTCGCCTCCCGGGCGCCCCAGCCGGAGATCGAACGGCTGAAGGCGCGGATGGGCTGGACGATGCCCTGGTACACGATCACCGACGGGTTCGACACCGACTTCGGGGTGCGCGAATGGCACGGCACCAACGCCTTCTACCGCGACGACGAGGAGCGGATCTTCCGCACCTACTTCGTCGACGGTCGCGGCGACGAAGTGATGGGCGGCACCTGGGCCTACCTCGACATCACCGCGCTCGGCCGCCGGGAGGAGTGGGAGGACTCACCCCCGGACTACCCCCAGTCGCCGCCGTACCAGTGGTGGCGCCGCCACGACGAATACGCGGAGGCCCCGTGATCGCCCGCGCCGGCGTCCCCATCCGATGAGCGGCCAGACCCTCCTCCTCGAGCGCACCTTCAAGGCCCCCGCCCAGCGCGTCTTCGACGCCTGGACCAGCGAGGAGGTGATGCGCCGCTGGTTCCACGGCGAGCACGACTGGGAGACCACCGTCGCCCAGGTCGACCTCCGCCTCGGCGGCAACGTCCGCGTCGTCATGCGCGACCCCGACAACGACGTCGAGTACGGCGGCGGCGGCCACTACACCGAGATCGACCCGCCCCACCGCCTCGCCTTCACCTGGACCTGGGACGACGACCTCGACCGCGACACCCTGATCGAGCTCGACTTCACCGAAGCCGACGGCGCCACCACCGTCCGCCTCACCCACAGCTCCCTCCGCGACCAGGAATCCGTGATCTCCCACGAAAGCGGCTGGAACGCCTGCCTCGACAACCTCGAACGCGCGCTGGGCGCCTGAGGGCCAGCACGCCCCGCGCGCAAGCGAAGCGCGAAGCGGCCGGGAGCAGCCCGGGAGCAGCCCCAGCCCCCGATCCGCCGGTAGGGGTGTCTGACCTGGACCGGCCATTTGGCCGGTCCAGGTCAGACACCCGTCGGGCCAGCCTTATGATGAGCGGGCCTTGCACTCTCCTCGCTCGCTTCTCGCCGTCACCGCCACCGTGCTCGCCTGCTCCGGGCTGGTTGCCGGGAGCGCGAGCGCGGCGAGCACGCCGGCTGACGTGCAGCGGGGGCTGGAGCGGATCGTCGAGGCGCCGAGCGGGCCGCCGGGGGCGATCGCGACGATGTACCGGGGCGGCAAGCTGACCGTGCTGCGCGCCGGTCGCGCCGACGTCAAACGGAAGGCGGCGCCGAAGGCAACCGACCACATGCGGATCGCCAGTGTCGCCAAGGCGTTCAGCGGCGCCGTTGCGCTCAACCTGGTGCGCGCCGGCAAGCTCGGCCTCGACGACACGATCGGCCAGCGGCTGCCCGGGATGCCGGCGGCCTGGGGCGCGGTCACGCTGCGGCAGATGCTCAACCACACCAGCGGCCTGCCCGACTACAGCAAGTCGAAAGCGTTCGCCGAACAGGCGAACAAGCACCCGAAGGCCTACGTCTCGCCGGCCACGGTCATCGACTGGGTCCGCGACGACCCGCTGGTGTTCGCGCCGGGCTCGAAGTACGAGTACTCGAACACCGACAACATCGTCGTCGCCCTGATCGCCGAGGCGGTCACCGGCACGTCCTACACCAAGCTGCTGAAGACGACCGTGTTCGGGCCGACGAAGCTGCGCCAGACCTCGCTCCCGGTCAAGGCCGCGCTGCCCACCCCCTTCATCCACGGCTACATGGTCGCCCCGGGCGAGGAGGACGAGGACGTCTCCACGGTGCTCAGCCCGAGCGGCGCCTGGGCCTCCGGCGGGATCGTCTCCACGCCCAGGGACCTCAACGCCTTCATCCGCGCCTACCTCGGCCTGCGCTACTTCGACCGCGCCCAGCAGCGCCAGCAGATGCGCTTCTGGCCCGGCGGTGAATCGAGCCCGCCCGGCCCCGGCAAGAACTCGGCCGGCCTCGCCCTCTTCCGCTACCAGACCAGGTGCGGAACGGTCTACGGCCACACCGGCAACTTCCCCGGCTACACCCAGTGGGCCGCCGCCACCGCCGACGGCAGCCGCGCCGTGACGATGACGCTCAACATCCCGGCGCCGACCGGCAAGCTGCTCGCGCAGCTGCGCAACCTGCAGACCACCGCGGTCTGCGCCCTGCTCGGCAAGTAGCCGGCCACCGAAGCGCCGCGTGAGGCTCAGCGACCGGCCCAGCTCCGGACCGCCTCGACGTCGCTGCCCGGAGGGAAGACGGGGTACAGAACCTCGGCGATCGCCCCGTCGGTGACGATCAGGGTCAGCCGGCGCAGGTAGGTCCGGCCCTCGACCTCGAAGGTGGGGAGCCGCAGCGTCGCCCGGGCCTCGCCGGCGCTGTCGCTGAGCAGCAGCTGATCGAGGCCGAGCCGCCCAGCCGCCTCCCGCAGCTGCTCGACCGGCTGGACGCTGATGCCGAGGACGGTCAAGCCGATCGCCGCCAGATCGCCCAGGTTCTTGCCATAGGCCAGCGACTGCACCGTGCAGCCCCGGGCGCCGGGGGTCTCGTTCCAGCCCTCCGGCAGCGCCTCCCCGGGCCTCCCCATCATCGGGAAGGCGTAGAGGACGACGCTCCCGGGGAGCTCCCCGAGGTTCACCGTCGAGCCGTCGCTCGCCGGCAGCACGAGCGACGGGACCGGCATCCCCCTCAGGTGATCGGCCGCGCCGTCGTCGACGGGCACGGGCAGGTCGGGGGGCAGCTTCGAGAAGTCGGTGTCGTTTCCGGACAAGGGCGAGGAGCGAGGCGTCGTCAGGGGGCGTTGGTGAAGGTGAGGTCCCAGCCCTTGCCGGCGAGCTCGCTCCCTTTCAGCTGCGTGGCGTTGCCGGCCCGGTCGACCGCGGTGAGGATGGTGGTCGGGTAGTCGCCCAGCGGCGCCTCGGGCGCGAGGGTCCGCGTCCAGCTCCAGACCCCGTGGGTTTTCGTTCCGGAGACCTGCTCCGGGACGGTGCCGCCCAGTTCGAAGCTGGGCGGGTCGCCGGGCGCGTCCAGGCGCCCCCAGAGGTCGTCGAAGACCGATTCCTCCGACTCGCCGACGCCGGAGAGGTCGTCGCTCAGCTCGACGTAGAAGGTGACGGTCCCGGCGCCGCGCTGCGCGTGCACCGTCCGCGGCTCGATCCGGAAGTCGAGGATCCGCGGCGGCGTCGAGTCGCCGGCGGCGACCTGCTGGAACTCCGTCGGCAGGCCCAGCCCCTCGAGCTCGGAGGGGTCGTACCGCCTGTAGTTGCCGGCCTGGTCGCGCAGGGTGACGGCGCTGATCTCGTAGGCGCCGGGCTGCGCGTAGCGCGGCAGCGGGAAGCTCGTGCGCCAGGTGCCGTCGTGGATGGTGCCGCCAACCCGCGGCCCGACGATCCCGTAGCCGCCGGGAAAGACCGCCAAGGGCCGCTGCCACCAGGGCGGGACCACGTTTGCATACGCGGACTCGACGCCTGACAGCTCGTCGCTGGCGCTCACCTCCAGCGTCACCTTCGCCGCGGCCCCGCTGGTGTCGACGCTCGTCGGCGAGATCGTGAACCCGGTCAGCTGCGGCGGCTCGAGGTCCGGCCCCTCGAAGACCTCCCACGAGTGATGGTCCTCCCGGCCCACCTCGGCGGGGCCGAAGCTGACCGTGTTGCCGACGCTATCGGTCAGCTTCAGGCCGCTGATCCGGTACGTGCCCGCCGGCGTGGACTCCGGCACCTCGACCTGCTCCGAAAAGAACAGCGGTTCCGAGGCCTTCGCCGCGATCGTCTGCCGGCGCCAGTGGCCGTCGGGGCCGGCCAGGTCGACCACGACCTCCGCGATCCCGCTTTCGTCCCAAGCGGCCACGTTGACCAGAACCGTCCCGTCCCCCTCCGACGTGTCGACGTACCGTGGGTACGCTCCGATCAAGAACAGCGTCGGCGGCTGGGTGTCGGGCGGGCGCACCAGCTCGCGGCCGCAGCCCGGAACGAGGCAGGGGACCACGTTGAAGCGCGGCGGGCTCGATCGCCGCCGCGGCAGCTCGCAACCCCGAAGCTCGCCCTTCACCCGCGAGTCCACGCACCTGTCGGTCCCGGGCCCGCCGACGAGCACGTCCCGTCCCGCGCCGCCGCGCAGGTCGTCCGCCCCGCGACCGCCGAGCAGGAGGTCGTTGCCGCCGCCGCCCCGGATCACGTCGTCGCCCCTGCCGCCGCACAGCACGTCCCGGCCGGGGGTCCCCTGCAGCCGGTCCGGCCCCGGGGTTCCCTTCACCGTGCATCGCGGAGCGCCCTCGGCGCCGCCGGCGAACCCGAGCGCCCAGGCGAGAGCCGCCAGCCCGAGCAGGCAGACGACTCTGGAGCGCACTGAGAACGGCCGAGCGATCCGGGAATCGTAAGCGCCCGGCGCGACCCGGGCGGTTCGGCGGCGCGGGAATCGGGAACCCGGAGACGCATGCGCCCGCGAGCTCGAAGAGCGTATGCAGTCGTCGTGCTGGCCCTGATGGCTGGGACTGCGCCGGCCGCCGCCGACGCCGCCTTCCCCGGCGAGCCGGGGCCGATCGTCTACCTCGAGTACGACAACTCGCCGAAGCCCCCCGACTTCTTCGTCGAAGCTCGGGGCGGCCTGTTCATCCACGGGCCGAGGCAGGAGCAGCCATCGCGGCAGCTGACCGGGGACGCGCGCGACTCGGCGCCGGCCTTTCTCCCCGGACGGCCGCCTGATCGCCTTCGACGGAGCCCGCGGCGAAACCGGCTTCGGCCGCCAGATCCACCTTATGAACGCCGACGGCACGGAAGTGCGCCAGCTGACCGGCGGGGGCAGCAACTCCGAACCGTCCTTCTCCCCCGACGGGCGCCGGATCGTCTTCGTCAGCGCCGTGCCCGAACGCGGCATCGCCCACCTGATGGTCCTCACCGTCGCCACCGGCCAGACCCGCCAGCTCACCTTCGGCACCAACCAGGACCGCGAACCGGTCTTCGCCCCCGGCGGCAAGCGCATCCTCTTCGCCAGCGACCGCGCCGCCAGCGGCGGCCACGACAGGACCGACATCTTCGAGATCGCCCCCAGCGGCCGCCACCTCCGCGTCCTCGTCAACGGCTCCGGCGCCGAGGTCAGCCCCGACGTCGCCCCCCACGGCCACCGCCTCGCCTACGTGGTCGAAAAGCGCGGCTTCCGGACCGGCGCCCTCCGCCTCTCCAACCGCAACGGCCGCAAGGCCCACACCCTCGGCCGTCCGGGCGCCGAATGCGACCCTTGCTACCGCGAACCCGCCTTCTCCCCCTCCGGCCGCCACCTCGCGGCGATCGAGGTCCGCAACTCCGGCACGTCCCTCTTCGTCCTCCGCACCGACGGCGAGCGCCGCCGCCAGTTCGACGCCGGCACGGTCGAAGTCGACGGCTACGGCCGCCACGTGGAGTCGCCGGCCTGGGGAGTGTGGGCGGGCTGAGCGGAAACGGGGCGGGACCAACGCCGGTCCTTTTTCGAGACGCCCTCGTATAGCCTCCGCTCCTTGCTCGGATTCGCTCGCCGCGCCCTCCTCGCCTTCGCTGCCCACCTCGCTTTGCGACGGAATCGACGGACGCTCGGCTGCCTGCGGTGCGCGGTGGCGATCGCGACGGCCGTCGTCCTCCTAGCCGCGCCGACGGGCACGCCCCGGGCCTGGGCCGCCCCGGCGCCCGATGGCCCGCGCCTGGCCTTCATCGCGTTGAGCTCCCTGCAGCCGCGGGGCTTCAGCGTCCAGACCGTCGGCCCCGACGGGCGGGGACGCCTCGTGCTGCAGCGCGGATCGACCCGCGGCGTGACCCCGGTTCCCGGCACCAGGGTGAGTTGGTCGCCCGACGGAACCTGGCTCCTCTTCTCCGGGTGGAAGGGGCCAAGGAGGGGCATCTACAAACTGCGCGCCGACGGCAGCGGGCTGCGATTCCTTCGCGGCACCGAGGGGGGAAGGAACCCCCTGCTCTCGCCGGACGGGACCAGGCTGGCCTTCACCCGCGACCGACTCCCCGACGATCTGTTTGTCGACGTGCTCTCGGCCTGGGTCGCGGACGCCGATGGGCGCCACGCGCAGCAGCTGACGCCCTGGCACGCGAGGACCGAAGCCATACCGACCTCATTCGCACCCGACAACTCGAGGCTGGCCCTGACCAAGGTTGACCCGTACAGCGGAAAGTCCAACGTCCTGCTCATCCGGCCCGACCGCACCGCCCGGGTCGAGCTTCTCGTCAAGCGAGCATCCGATGCCGTCTTCTCCCCCGACGGTTCCCGACTCGCCCTCGTTCGTCACAAAATGTCGACGACCACCCCCCGGTTCGTCGTCAACAAGGACCTCCACCTCATGGATCCCAATGGCACCTCGAGCACCCCGCTGACGAAGACCCCGAAAACCGCCGAGACCCATCCAAGCTGGGACCCCTCCGGCCAACGCCTCTCCTTCAACGCCTACCGCAACAGCAAGGACGCCTTCGATGCGCTCTTCAACGACCTGCTTCCCCTGAGCAACTCCATAGTCCAGATCAACGCCGACGGAACCTGCCGGCAAAAGATCCTCAAGGTCAAAGAAGTCGCCCTCCGAGGCGGCACCTGGCAACCCGGCCCCGACCGGGTGCCGGGACCGATCGCCTGCTAGCGAGCGTTGGCCCGGCGCTGCAGAGCGCCGTTGCTCCCGTGGTACGGAGGTCCTACGAATTGAAAGGACGGATGCCGTCCGCAGGGTGGAGCGGGATCGCGGTGGCGATGCGACCGAAATGCGACCGGCGCAAGTTCGCCAGCTAGGAACTTCCGTCGGTGTCGTCCTTATGCGTCAGACCTTCGACTTCCAGACCCTCGGTAGCAAGCAATTCCAAATCGAGTCGGCGAACATCGGCCATCGTCTTACCGGCAGGTAAGAGGTAGCCGGGGGGCACCGTTATTGGCTCCATCCCGCGACTCTCCTCACCAGCTCGTAGATCTCCGCGTTCAACCATGGGGGCTTTCCGTCTTGTCCGAGACGCCGCCTAGCCATGAGTATCGAATAGACCTCGGCAACCACCTCGTGGGTGTACTCACGACGACGGTAGCCAGCCAATCGGACGAACCGGGCCATCTGCTCCGGGAGCAACTCAAGATAACGCTCTCCTGAGGAGATGTCGCTTTCCGTGGCCCGATCGTAGGACAAGGCGTGTCCCCACTCATGCCAAGCAATCCGGGAAAGGTTGTAAACGGCGCTCGGCTCGTCGACGTTGTCAAACGCCTCACTTGCCTCGTTAATCAGGACGATCCGTAACTGGGGGACCCACAAGGCAAGCGCTTGATTCCGACTCGCGATTTGCTCGGGCAGAAGAGGCGCGCAGCCTGCCGAACGGAGAAGTTCAGTCGTGTAGGTCCCGAGTGGCTGGGCACAGACCTCCCACTGGTCAGCGCGAATCTCTTCCAGGATGCGGCGATCCTGCACCGGGAGCTCGTTCCACGCCCTTTGGACGATCTGATCCGCGTTCACCAGATGCACATCCCTCCAGATTTCATCTGGGCAGCCTAGCAAGCTATACATCTCACTATCGGAAAAGCACCCATTCGCTATCGTTATTCGAATGAACCCTAGTCTCGACGCGGGACAACGCAGTCTTCCTTCGATTCTGGCGGCGATTCTCGATGCGCTCCAAGTGCCGGTTCCGTCCGCCGCCCTTAGAGCACTTGCCGCAGCGGCACTCCCCGATCGCAAAGTGAATGCTGAGGCTCTCGGCCGCATCGCGGCCTACTCGCAAGACAGCTACCTGCGGACGAAAGGAACGCCGCGCTTCGCATGGGTTCTCGATGCCGACGGGGGAATCGTCCGACCTCGAATCTGGGCCCGAGGGTCTTGGAGGCTGGCGCGCCGGATCTACACCGACGCAGCGGAAAGTCACTGGACGATAGTTCTGGCAGCCCATCTCTGCCGACGGATGGTCGAAGGAACGCGCGAGGAACGGGATGCCCTGGGCGCTGTGTCTTTGGAGACCGTAGGCTCGGTCCTCGGTCCACGCGGAATAGATCTCCCTGGGGAGCGCGCCGAATGGGCAATGCTCGCCGAGCAGGTTGCACGCCGACTCCATCCAACTGGCCCCGCGCATCCACTTAGCGACCAGACGGCCGCCGAGACCCGCCTCGAAGCACGAGGGCTCCCGACCTACAGCCTCTACTTCGGAGCAAATGACACCACCCTTAGTCAGGCTATTGAAGCCCCGCCTGGCCTTCGGCTGCCGGCTCCCGGAGAGACCGGTACGCCGTTCGATGAGCTGGTCCTCGAGAGAGCGGCGGGAGATCGTTCGCAGGCCCGTGAGGTCCTGGCATTCATCCAAGAGTGGGGCGCCTTAATCGACGGACGGGTTGAGGGGGCAGCAACTCTGGAGGCCTACGCCGAGCGGTGGGAAGTCGACCTTGCGACCGCCAAGCAGCGCAATGATCAATTTCGGAGTTTCTTCCCCGGTGAGAGTTCTCCTAGCCGAGTATGGGAGCTGCTTTGGCAGGCCCGCTCAAACGAGAGCTTGCCGCGCCTCCTCGGAAAGGAAATCGTCGAGCGGGAGGCGCTCCCCAGTGTTCTCAGCCATTTCGTTAATCACTTGGCAGACCGAATGCGAGATACACCAGGACTCGCGAAGCAGGTGCTTGCGGCGGCTTTGACCTTCGACGAGGCTAGTGCGCCGCCGGCCGGACAGGAACAGAGGCGATTCTTTGCGCTCTGCGAGCGAGCGCGGCAATGGTCCGCCCTGGCATTGGCAAGTTCCGATCAACCCCAGCGTGCCTCCGGGGCGCTATCACTAGAACCGATCTTCGATGAGTCCAGTGCTGCCTACGCCCAAGGGATGATGGGTGAGTACCGTCGGGAACTGCCCCAAGGCCCGAGCCGTCAGCTACTTCTTTATTCACAGCGAGCGATGAGAGTCGCGGCAACCCTCGATGCGCTGCATCCACCTCGGGATGCAACTGCGTTCTTGGATGGAACGGCATATGCCGCTGCTGCGCTGGCAGAAGCACGTCATGAGGATCTACAGATAGATCTGGTTGCTGAGGCTCGGAGTACCGTGCGAATCTTGGAGGCTACGCAGTGAGGCGCGCAAGGCGAGCGTGGAGGGCAGTTGGGATTGCAGGGGACACGAGCTTTCTCGTGGCGTCAATAGGCGGCGTCGCGACTCTCGGCGCAATTGGGGCTGGCCTACTTGCCGGATTGACCGCTGTTCCCTTGGGCCTCATGATTGTTGCGAGCACCGGGCTCGTAGCCTTTCTAGGCGTCGTCGTGCCGCTTGGCCTTTCTCGCATCTGGACGGCAATAGCCGGTCCACAGCTGTCAATCGGTGACTGGTCGATGAAAACGCGCCTTCACGCGGATCAGGCGATCACCGAAGCCGGCGCAAGCGTCTGGAATGCGCGGGATGCTGGTGGAGAGCGGGCCTGCGCGAAAGGCGAAAGGCGTCGTTCCGCAGGTTGAGGTTTTTACCCCAGAGGGACAGAGGATCTATCACCACGTCGGATGGGAGCTCACCAACCAACGTGACTTCCCCGCAACTAGGGAGGAGGAGCGACTCAAACTCGCCGAACAGACGAAAGGGGAGCGACACTTTCTCATCGGTCATTGCCCGCCGTATCGCCACTCGACCGAGAGCTATGTCGAGGGACGAGTGACCCTCCGTGGTCAGAACCTATCCCATCCGCTGGTGTCTTGGTTCAGCCTCGGACTAGACCAGAATGGCGATCTCTGGCTCAGCGGTGATTAGAGGGCGTACGAGATCGAGGGCGTCCCCACGCAACCGCGCTCCGTGATGCCCAACCTGCTGTCGCTCGCTTCCCACGCGGTTCTGACAGGACCAACCGCCAGACTCTTTGCAGCACCCACCTACGCCGCCTGAGATTGCCACGACTACCCCAGAATCCACCCGTGTCCACGACGCGGATCAGGTATATGGGGAACAAGCACGACCTCGCTCGCGATGTCGCGCGTGTCGTCACGCCGCAGCGCGCTGGTAGCCCTCTAATTGATGTCTTCTCAGGGATGTGCTCAGTGGCCGCTGCGATTGCCCCAAGTGAACGCCCAGTCTGGAGCAATGACGTACAGAAGTACGCGGCGCTGGTTGGCCGCTGCCAGCTCAAGAGCCAAACTGGCCCGCTTCGCTCTCCCCAGTTGGCGCACGTGTTGACGCCTGCCTTCAGTGCCAACGCGCACGCCCTACGTGAACGCTTTCCAGCGGATCTAGCGGCAGAGGAGAACGCTCTTCGGCCTCCCTCACAAACCGCCATGGCCGAGTTAGAACATGGATGGCGGCACGCGGGCAACGATCTTGCGGTTGCAGCTGAGACTGCTCGTCTCGCCCGACACACGACCGAGTTCCCATATCGCCTTTGCACGCTTTCGTTCTCGCACGGCTACTTCGGGCTTCGACAGGCGATCGAAATCGACAGCCTTCGTTACGCAATTGACAGGAGCATCGAGGACGGATACTTGACGGACGAGCAGGGGGATTGGGCCTTGCTCGCGCTACTGCAAGCAGCGAGCGTGTGCGCCGCGACTCCAGGGCACTTCGCTCAATACCTCAAGCCGAACGATGCGACCAGTGCGGCGCGTATAGCCCGGCAACGGGCTAGGCGTCCGTGGGTATTGCTTCTCGACGCCGCCGACAATCTCAACCCATTCGGAGCTGCCGCGTGGCGGAAGAACAATGAGGTTCATTGCGCCGATGCCTTAGAGCTTTGGTCGACCCTCGATGTCCATCACCTTGAGCACGCGATTGTCTATGCCGACCCACCGTACGGGAAGGATCAATACTCACGCTACTACCACGTCCTAGAGACTCTCGTTCAATATGACTACCCAACGGCTTCCGGGGCAGGACGATACCGTCCGGATCGGTTCACGACTCCCTTCTCACTCAAGAAGCGGGTGGTGCGTGCATTTGAGGAACTCTTCGCTGCCATCTCAGATCGTGGCTGGTCGTTGGTGCTGAGTTATCCGAGCAATGGGCTCTTTCATTCCGCGACGGATACTCCTATCGACGCCTTGCTCGCGAATTACTTTCCTGACGTACGCCGAGCCTTAGATGCCCCGGTTTCGCACTCGACCTTGGGTGCCCGACACGGTAAGTCCCGTATCTCGACCGCCGAGCTGGTCTGGTTGGCCGAATAGCTTCTTGTCACTCTGGGTTGCGCTTCATGGGCCGGTCCGCTTAGGATCATCTGAATGGACACCAAGCTTGAAGAATTGAACGTCGAGGACATTAGGCCAAACCCGGAGAACCCTCGACAAGTCTTTCACGCGTCGACTGACGAGCGGCTCGCGAATTCGATTGATGCGAAGGGAATTCTGGTGCCACTCTATGTCTACCGCGAGGACGGCGAACCTGGCTATACCCTCATCGACGGGGAGCGCAGGTGGCGACAAGCCCAGCGGCTCGGTATCGACGCGGTACCCGCCCTAATTCGAAGCAGTAAGCCCGACGACGCTGAGAACATCATCGAGATGTTCAACATCCATCTCGTAAGGGCCCAATGGGATGAGATGCCTACTGCGCTAGCGCTTCAAAAAGTGATCGACAGGACTGGGCAGGAAGACCTAGATGAGCTGAAACGCCTCACCGGCCTCTCGAAGGAGAAAATCAAGGATTTCCGCCTGATACTTGACCTTCCGCAGAGATATCAAGACTTGATCAGAGACGGCGTGCCTATGAATCTCTTTGTGGAAATCGAGGAGAACGTGATTCGCCCGTTGACTCGCCAGCGCCCGAAGCTGTGGGACAGCCTGAGCGCGAATGGAGTTCGTGACTCCCTCCTAAAGAAGCGAGATGCCGGGGCATTGACTGACATCGTCGAACTTCGGAAGATGCGCCCAATAATCAAGCAAGCAGCTGAAGATGCTGGGGCACCAGAGGAAGACTCTGAACTAGATGAGGTTGTGCGGGACCTCATCGAAAGCACTACCACCAGTATCGAAGAGACCTACGCGGAGGTCGCGCTTGCTGGCGTAGAGCTAGACAAGCTCGCGGGTGCATCTCGCTCGCTCATTGCAGCTGTGGATCGCCTCATCGGAGTAACCGAGAATGCTCCCGACGATCGGGAGCAGCTCAGCCGAGTCCTAGATGAGACCATCACCGCACTGAGCGCCCGTGCTGACGCCTTGTCTTAGTGATGGACGGTCGAATTGATCAGCGACAAGAGGTCGCTGAGTTCCTCGCGAATGTGATGGAAGGCTGGTCGACGCCCGAGGGGCCGATCGACCTCAACGATCTGAAATGGCGCCCTGACCTCATTCACGAGGACGGGGATCTCCTTCACATTGCGTTCGATGTCATCGAACGACCATGGGAACGGCGCCTAAAAGCAGCCTCCGAATCTGAAAGGGGGGTGATTGTGGTTCTGGCCCCTCCGGCCCTGTCGATTTCCAACCTCGTGCTTCTCCAAAGCATTGATGTTCGCCCATCGCTTCTTGATGGCAACTCGGACGAGCCGGAGCTGATCGAATATGAGTCGGTGGCCGACTTGGTGGCCTCCTATGAGCTTGATTTGGGCGAGCATCTCTCCGACCTCGCAATACCCCTTCTTGATCGAGCCGTCGCCTCTGCAAACTCGTTTGAGAAAGGACTGCTCTTCGAGCAGGTCCTTTGTCTGATTCTCAGTCAACCCCGCTACTTCCAAGTCATCGACCATCGCTTCAAGAACGAAACCGAGGAGATTGACTTGGTGCTTCGAAACTTGGCAACCGGGGCCCTCGGCGAAATTCTGGGGGGCCCTTTGGTCTTGGTTTCTGGAAAGAACCAAACGAAGGCGGTGGGTGGACCTGAGGTGAGAGCTTTGCGAGGCAACATCGGGAACCGGCGCTGCAGATGCTCATTTGGCATCCTCGCATCGGCCGGATCTCTTGCGAGGACCGCTAAAGCCGAACAAACCCATGCAACGAACGACCCCACGCTCGCAGTTGCCCTCTTAGACGGAGCGGACATTCGCAAGCTTGCAACTTCGGGCACTCTTGACGGTGACCTGGAACGACTCCTGATGGATGCCGTCTTAGGCTGACCGCGCTATCCCTGCCTGGTCGGATTTGCGTCAATGCGCTGCCGAATCTCCCCAAAACTCTCGCCTACTGGGTGGGTGTACCGTGAGAGCATCGTCTCGACCCTGTGGCCGATAATTTCGGCCAGATCGACGTCGTTGACACTCGCAGCGCGTAGATGAGTGACGTAGCTGTGCCGGCACTCGTGGGGGCGGATGTCTAGGCTGGCGGCCTCCTGGGTCGGCTTCCAGACGTCGCGGTAGAAGGTGCGCTCGCGCCAGAGGCGGCCGCGGGGGGTTGGGAAGAGGAGCTTGCAGTCCGGGCCGTTGAAGTTGATTTGGGCTTCGAGGAGCCAGGCGAGGGTGGCGGGGACGGGGACAACGCGGCCGGCGTCCTCCTCGCCGTGGTCGGTCTTGGTGCCCTCGAGGATGCGGCCCTCGTGGGCGGTGCGGCGGACTTGAAGGGTCTCGCCGTCGAAGTCTTCGGGGCGGAGGGGTAGGACCTCGCCTAGACGCATGCCGGTGTCGGTGAAGGTGCGAACTAGGGCCTCGTAGCGGCCGGCCTTGGCGAAGCGGTGCATTTCGTCGAAGCTGAAGACGCGGATGGGGCGGCGCTTTTTCTTGCCCTCGGGTCGTTGGCGCGGATGCGGATGCCCTTGAAGGGGTTGAGGTCGCACACTTCATCCGTGATCGCGTCCTCGGCCATCGCCGAGAGGGCGCGGAGGATGCCGACCGCCCCGGTGGTGGCTCGACCTTCGTTCGTCAGCATGTGGTCGACGAGGGCGAGGGTGTGGCGCCGGCGCAGCTCGCGCAGCGGCCAGTCGCGAAGGGCGATGCCCTCGACCTCTACGTCGGCGACACGGCCGATCCGGTGGTTGTAGGTGTCGTTGGTGCGCTCGGCCCTCGGATGGCGCTCGGTCCAGGTCTCGAAGTAGGTGCCGAGCGTGTCGGGCCGGTCGCTCAGGCCGTAGGCCTCGTCGATCGCCTTCTGGGCGTCGGCTTTGCGGGTGAAGGTGCCGCTCCCCCGGTTCCAGGTCGGTTTCGCCACGCGGCGTCTTCCGTCGCGACCGGTGAAGCGGGCCACCCAGACGATCTGGCCGGAGGGGTTCCGACGTTTGAGCGGCGACTCGCGATGACTCACGCCGACTCCTCACGATGGCGAGCGAGAAAGCTCTCGACGTCGGCCGGGTCGATTCGGCGCGATGCGCCGAGCTTGTAACTGGGCAGCTCGCCCCGGCGAATCCAGTTGCGGATCGTGCGGTCAGAGACAGCCAGGTAGGCGGCGAGGCTTCGCTCGGTGAAGAACGCAACGGTGGCGGATTTCCGGGCCATACCTTCTAAGTGCGATTTCGCGCCGCTTTGCATCGGGTGACTTGCCGAAATCGCCCGAAGTCGAACGAAGGTCAAGCCCCTACCGCCCCCTCCTACTGGCGGCCGTCGCACGGCGAAGCCGTGCCAAAATCGGCCGCCCGGAGGGGCGGTCGGGAGATCACTGCGGCGCTTCTGTCCCTTGCCGACGTTTCGGATCAACAAGGGGCGGCCCAGGCACGGCACCGGAGGGTGCGTAGTGTGTCGGCTGTCGGGGTGTGGTCGACTAGGACTCATGGTGTCGATGGCTGATCTGGGGTGTGGTCGCATCTGGATCTAGGTGACTGGAGGCTGTGGTCGATCTGTCTTAATTTGCCCGGCCTCCCCGATCCGCCGCGGCGGCTCCCAGGTCACGCCGTCGACGAGCTGATCGACCGTGATGTCGAGGACGGTCGCGAGCTTCACGACGGTGTCGATGCGGGGGATGCGTTCGGCGTTCTCCAACATCCCGATCTCGGTGCGGTGCAGGCCGGCGAGGATTCCCAGTGTCTCCTGGCTTATGTCGAGCCGGCGGCGTGCGCTACGAAGGTTCTCGGCAACGCGCTTGAGGACGATCTGGCGGTCGCTGCTCTGCGCGGGCATCGCTAGATCCCCGCCGTGACGATCTCGTTCAAGCGGAGCGCCGCCCGGGTCGGGATGAGCAGCTCGTCGTTGACGATCAGCAGGCCGGCACCGACTAGGTCGCGAGCGGCGCGCTGGAATCGGTCCGCGTCGGCGAAGTCAGTTGACCCTGCGGTCACCTCCTGCACGAGCTCGACTAGCCGTAGGTGAGCCGGGTGAAGCGTCAGGACGTGGATGAGGACGACGCCCTGGTCGCGGAGATCTTTCAGGTCGTTGGTTGCGCCCGATCCGGGCCGCAGTCCATAGAGTCGGTACCAGCCATGAGGAGCTACGCCTCCTTGTGGTTAGGCCCCTCGGGTGGCGTGTCCGCGCCACTCGGGGGCCGCTTTTCTGTGAGCGGTCAGCGTAGCAGGGACTTAGTACATGTACTAAGCCGCGCTTTGTCCGCAGGCGCGTCTGAGAATGTCCCTCGCGATGCGGCACTCATCGCGACCACAGCGGGGGCTCGGAATTGCGGTCCGCCTCACCCGCGAGAAGAAGAAGCTGACTCAGGAGACGGTGGCTGAGCGGGCCGGCATCGCGGTCCCGACGCTCTCGCACCTCGAGGCCGGACACGCCAACCCGACCTGGGCCACCGTGAGCGACGTAGCGGCCGCCCTCGGCGTCACCGTGGCCGAGCTGGCGAAGATCGCCGCCAAGCACGAGTCCTGATGCGACCGGGATGAGACCAAGAGGTCGCGGAACGCCACGGAATCGCCCGGCATGCACCGGAACGCCTCTCCAGCCGTAGGCCGAAAACTTGGCCCTGCACCGGGCATTCCCCGGCACAGAACGGAACCACGAGGAATGCGCCCGACGGGAGTCGAACCCGCGACCTTCGGCTTGAAAGACCGACGCTCTTTGGGCCCCCGAAAGGACCCGTTGACCACTGAGCTACGGGCGCTCGGGGATGAACGATACCCGCGGGGCGGGGATCGGGCGCCGCGGGCGGGGGCGGCTCGCGCTCCTGGCGTCAGGAGCGCAACAGCGAGAGGGCTTCGCGGAGCTTCATCGGGGTGCCGAAGCGGAGGACGGAGCGCTGGTAGATGCGGCCGGCGATCCACATGACGAGGAGGATCGAGGCGATCATGATCAGGAGGGAGAGGGCCAGCTCCCAGGCGGGGAGGGCGCCCTGGGCGGCGCGGCCAGGGACGACCATGGGGGCCAGGGGCGGCAGGTAGGTGCCGAGCTGGGCGAGCGCGCCGGAGGGGTTGCCGAGGGTCGCGGTGGAGGCGATGTAGCCGGCGATCGCGAGGATCAGGATCGGGCTGGTGGTGCTCTGGGCGTCCTCCTGGCGGGAGACCAGGGAGGCGGAGGCGGCGAACAGGCAGCCGTAGAAGAGGTAGCCGAGGATGAAGTAGACGAGCACGAGGACGAGGGTCTCGGGGGTCGACTCCGGTAAGGAGATGGTGCCGCTGGGCAGGGCGATGAGCAGGCCGGCGCCGGCGATCAGGGCGAGCTGGAGCAGGCCGAGGAGGCCGACGCCGAGCACCTTGCCGCCGAGCAGCTCGAGCGGGCGGATCGCGGAGAGGATCACCTCGACCACGCGGGAGCTCTTCTCGCTGACCACGCTGGAGGCGATCGCGTAGCCGAAGCTGAGGATCGCGATGTAGAGGAAGAGGCCGCCGATGAAGGCCAGGCCCTCACCGCCCTCCCCCTCGCCGACTTCGACTTCGGCCAGCCGCAGCGGCGGCGGTTCGAGCGCCGCTTCGCGCTTCGCCGGGCTGAGGCCCGCCGACTCCAGCCGCGCTTCGCCCTCGACCACCCGCGCGGAGCTCTGCAGCAGCGCGATCAGCGCCGGGTCGGGATCCTCGGCGGCGACGATGCCGGCCGGGACCAGCGCCGCATCGGCGCTCTCCTCGCGGACCAGAGCCAGCGCCGCCCGCGGATCCGCCGCCCGCTCGACCTCGAGCCGGATCCCGTATTCGCCCTGCGCCGCCCGCGCCTTCTGCTCGACCGCCGCCGCCTGCGGCCCCGCCACCGCCAGCTTGCGCTCGCTCGGCCCGTCGTCCCCGGAGGTGACGATCGAGACGACGACGATCGCCGCCACGACCAGCACCTGGATCGCCACGCTCGCCCGCCAGGCGCGCGAGCCGACCCCTTCGTCGAACTCGCGCCGCGCCACCAGCCGCACCGAGTCGCGCGCCCTCACCGTCGCGTCGCCTCCCGGAAGACCTCGGCCAGCGAGCCGCCGAGCTCGTCGAGCGCGCCGCTGCCGACGATCCGCCCGGCGCGGATGATCGCCACCCGGTCGCAGAGCCGTTCGACCAGCTCCAGCTGGTGCGAGGAGAAGATCACCGGCACCCGCCGCTCCGCGATCTCCGTCCGCAGCGCCCCGCTGAGCGCGTCGACGCCGTCGGGGTCGAGGCCGGAGAACGGCTCGTCGAGGACCAGCAGGTCGGGCTCGTGGACCAGCGCCAGCCCCAGCTGCACCCGCTGCTGGTTGCCGAGCGAGAGCGCCTCGACCGCCTCCTCGGCGCGTTCGGCCAGCCCCAGCCGGTCGAGCCAGCGGTCCGCCGAGGCCGCGGCCCGCTCCTCGTCCAGCCCGTGCAGCCGAGCGACGAACACGAGGTGGTCGCGCACCCGCATCTTCGGGTACAGCCCCCGCTCCTCCGGCATGTAGCCGATCCGCCGCCGCTCCTCCTCGCCGATCGGCGCCCCCTGCCAGAGCACCTCGCCGCCGTCCGCCGCAAGCACCCCGAGCACGATCCGCATCAGCGTCGTCTTGCCCGCCCCGTTCGGTCCGACGAAGCCGAACATCTCCCCCGCCCCGACCGCGAACGAGGCGCCGTCGAGCGCCACGGTCTCGCCGTAGCGCTTGCGCAGGTCCCGCAGCTCCAGCGTCACTGACATCGCGGCTCAGCCGCAGCGGGGCAGAATCGGTTTGGCGAGCGCGGTGATCAGGCCGAGAAGGATCACACGTTTCGCCTACCCACTCGTCCCACGCAGGAACCTCGGAATAGGCTGGCGGGATGGAGCTCGGGATCGAGGGCAAAGTCGCGCTGGTGATGGGCGCCAGCGCCGGGATCGGCCGCGGGATCGCCGCCGCGCTGGCCCGCGAAGGCGCGCGGGTGGCGGTCGCGAGTCGCTCGGCGGAGCGGATCGAGGCCGCCGCGGAGGCGATCGAGGGGGCGGTCCCGTTCGTCGCCGACGCCGCCGACGGCGAGCGCCTCGCGCGCCTGCCGATCGAGGTGGCCGAGGCGATGGGCGGCCCGGCCGAGATCCTCGTCACCAACACCGGCGGCCCCCCGCCGGGCGGCGCGCTCGACCACGACGTCGACGAGTGGCAGCAGGCCTACCGCTCGCTGGTGCTCGCCCCGCGCATCCTCGCCGGCGGCGTGCTCCCGGCGATGCGGGCGGCCGGCTGGGGACGGATCGTCAACGTCGGCTCCAACACGACGATCGAGCCGAGCCCGATCCTCAGCCTCTCCAACGTCCACCGCAGCGCCACCGACGCTTTCCTGAAGACCCTCTCGCGCGAGGTCGCCGCCGACGGGATCACGGTCAACACCGTGGCCACCGGCCGCTTCCGCACCGACCGCATGGCCGAGCTGTTCGGCTCGATCGAGCAGGTCGAGGCGCTCGCCCGCGAGGAAGTTCCCGCCGCCCGCCTCGGCACCCCCGAGGAGTACGGCGACCTGGTCGCCTTCCTCTGCTCCGAGCGCGCCGCCTACCTCACCGGCACCGTGATCCCATTGGACGGAGGCCTACTGAGGTCGTAGGACCAAGCGAGGGCGTGCCGGCGGCGAAGCGGCAGTGCTCTGCACGACGCGCAGCCGACGGTGCGACATCGCGCCGTGTCCTACGAGCTCAGCTCGCGCATCGCCGGGTAGATGATCACGTCCCGCAGGGACTTGGCCCCGGTCATGATCATCAGCAGGCGGTCGATGCCGAGGCCGCAGCCGCTCGCCGGGGGCATCCCGTATTCGAGCGCTTTGACGAACTCTTCGTCGTGGGGGTGCGGGTCCTCCTCGGCGCCGGATTCCTGGCGCATCCGCTGGCCGATAAAGCGCTCGCGCTGCTCGACCGGGTCGTTGACGTCGGTGCCGCCGCCGACGATCTCCATCCCGGCGACGATCCCGTCGAAGGCCTCGCAGACCTTGGGGTCGTCGGGGTGGACCTTGACCAGCGGCCAGATGTCGATCGGCAGCACGGTGATGTAGGTCGGCTGGATCAGCTTCGGCTCGATCAGCTTGCCCTGCAGGGTGTCGACGAGGCCGGCCCAGTCGTCTGTCTCCTCGGCGTCGTCGCCGGCCAGCTCGGCGAGCTCGTCGCGGCTGGCGGCGTAGATGTCGACGCCGGTCTCCTCGAGCAGCTCGTCGCGCAGCACGACCCGCGGCCAGGGCGCGGCGAAGTCGATCGTGTGGCCGCCGTGCTCGACCACCGTCGTCCCCATCACCTCCTGCACCACGCTGGAGACGAGGACCTCGATGAACTCCATGACGCCGTTGTAGTCGGCCCCGCCGACGAACATCTCCAGCATCGTGAACTCGGGGTTGTGCTGGGGCGACATGCCCTCGTTGCGGAAGAACTTGCCGAACTCGTAGACGTCCTCGAAGCCGCCGACGATCGCCCGCTTCAGGTAGAGCTCGGTCGCGGTGCGCAGGAAGAGCTCGCGGTCGAGCGCGTTGTGGTGGGTGACGAACGGCCGCGCCGCGGCGCCGCCGGTCAGCCGCTGCAGCACCGGCGTTTCCAGCTCGACCCAGCCACGCTCGCTCATGTGGTTGCGGATCGCGAGGGTCAGCCGCGAGCGCTTCTTGAAGATCTCGCGCGAGTCGGCGTTCGCCATCAGGTCGAGTTCGCGCTGGCGGTAGCGCAGCTCCGGGTCGGAGATCCCGTGGAAGAGGTCGGGCGGGTCGAGCAGCGCCTTGGCCAGCAGCGTGCACTCGCGCACGCCGATCGCCAGCTGTCCGCGCTTGGTCACGTAGACGACGCCCTCGACGCCGATCACGTCGCCGACGTCGAGCTCTTCGATCCGCTCGAACGCCGCCTCCTCGAGCGCGTCGCGCCGGGCGACGGCCTGGATCGAGCCGGTGATGTCGCGGACGTCGAGGAAGACGACCTTGCCGTGGCCGCGCTTGCCGGTCACCCGGCCCATCACCCGGTAGCTGAGCTCGTCGTGCTCGCCCTCGCCCAGCGCGGCCGGGTCATGGGCGGCAAGGATCTCCTCGACGTGGGTGCGGTCGTAGAAGTTGTGCGGGTAGGGATTGATCCCTTCCGCCCGCAGCCGCTCGACCTTGGCGCGCCGCTGCGCCTCGCTGGCCGCCGCCGAGCGGTCGCCGGTCGTGTCGAGGTCCGCGTCGGCCCGCGGTGGAGCCCCGCTCATCGCTTGCGGCCGTCCGTCATGGAGCGAAGCCGACAGTCACCCGCTCGTCACCTTCATAGTCCTGAAGGGTAGTGGCGTCGCGCAGCATCTCGCGCATCGCCGGGCCGTGGTGAGTGTCGTGCTCCATCGCGAGCTGCCAGCCGGAGGGCGTTTCGGCGATCAGCCCGCGGATCACGCCGAGCCCGTCGGCGCCGCAGTCGCCGGTGACCGCGATCCGCGGCTCGCGCTGGATCTCGGGCGAGCGCTCGAAGATCGTCTCGTCGGTGACGTAGGGCAGGTTGGCGATCACCAGGTCGACGCCCTCGAGGCCGTCGGGGATCCCTGTGGCCACGCTCACGTCGAACTCGACGCCCAGCCGCTCGGCGTTCTCACGGGCGGCTTCGACCGCCTCCGGCGAGAGGTCCGAGGCGCTGACCTGGAGGTCGGGGCGCTCGGAGATCAGCGCCAGCGCGATCGCGCCGGAGCCGGTGCCGACCTCGTGGACGCGGGCGCCCTCGGGCAGCTTGGCGCCGACCTCGACCAGCAGCTCGGTCTCGCGGCGCGGCCAGAGCACGCGCTCGTCGACGTAGATCTCGAGGCTGCGGAAGGGCGCGCGGCCGAGGATGTAGGCCATCGGCTCGCGCTCGACCCGCCGTGCGACCCGCTCCTCGATCGCCGCGGCGACCGCGGCGTCGATCTCGCCGGCGCTCTCGACCGAGAGCTCGCCCGGCGCCACGCCGAGCGCATCGGCAACCAGCGTTTCCGCATCGGCGCGGGCGTTCTCGACCCCGGCCGCGGCGATCCGCTCCGCGGCGTCGTCGAGCACCGCGCTGAGCGTGCGCGCCGAGGGCCCGTCCTGACTCTGGATGTCTATCGCCGCCATTGAGTGGATTCCTTCCCCTGCTTTGCTCGAAAGTTCTTGCGCAAGACTAACACCGATTCGTCCCGAACCGAACGCGGAATCGTTGCAGTTCAGGCCGGCCGGGGGGAGCCTTGGTCCGCCGTGGGCAGCGCGATGCCGCCGTGGCGGCGAACCACGATAGCGATCCAGACCGCTCCGGCAAGCACCATCGCGAGGCTCTGGAACTGCGCCGTGGTCAGCCCCAGCGCGCCCGGCTCGTTGAGGCGCAGGAACTCGACCAGAAAGCGCTCGGTGCCGGCGAAGACCAGATAGAGCGCGAAGAGGATGCCCGGCCGCACCCGGTCGCGCAACTGCCAGAGCACCCAGGCGACGAGGCCCATGGCCAGCGCCTCGTAGGCCGGCGTCGGGTGGACCTGCTCCTCGGTCGGCACGGTCCCGTCCGGGTAGGCCATCGCCCAGGGCCCGTCCCAGGCCTTGCCGTAGTCGCCGTCGCCGGAGAGCTGGCAGCCGACCCGCCCGATCGCGTACCCGAGCGCCAGCGCCGGCGCCGCCACGTCGAGCAGCGCGAGGCTGACGAAGCCGCGCCACCAGGCCCAGAGCAGGACCGCGATCGCGCCGCCGATCGCGCCGCCGTACCAGACCAGTCCGCCGCCGGAGAAGAGGTTTCCGATCAGGTCGTCGGAGACGTCGCTGTAGTTCTGGACGAGGTAGTAGACCCGCGAGCCGACGACGCCGCCGATCAGCGCCGCGAAGCCCATCTCATAGGCCCAGTCCGGCGGCTTGCCGATCTCCCCGAAGCGCTTCCAGATCAGCGCCCCCGCGGCGAGGAAGCCGAGTGCGAAGCAGAGCCCGAAGGTCTGCAGGGTGACCGGGCCGATCTCGATCTCGGGATACACCTAGATCAGCGCCTCGAGCAGCGCCTTCTGCGCGTGCAGGCGGTTCTCCGCCTGGTCCCAGACGGCGGAGCGATCGCCGTAGAGCAGCTCGGCGGTGATCTCTTCGCCGGGGTGGGCGGGCAGGCAGTGGAGGACGATCGCCTCGTCCTTGGCGGCGGCGAGGAGGTCGGCGTCAAGCCGGAACGGAGCGAGGTCGGCACGCCGGCGCTCGGCCTCGGCCTCGTCGCCCATGCTGACCCAGACGTCCGTATATAGAGCGTCGGCCCCGGCCGCCGCCGCGCGCGGGTCAGAGCTCAGCTTCGCCTCGTGCCCCTGCTCGAGCTGGTAGCCGGCCGGCGCCGCGACCACGACCTCGACCCCGGCCAGCTCGCCGAGCACCGCCAGCGAGCGGGCGACGTTGTTGCCGTCGCCGACGTAGGCCAGCCGCCGCCCCTCCAGCGAGCCGAAGCGCTCGCGCATGGTCAGCAGGTCGGCGAGCGCCTGGCAGGGGTGGTGCAGCGGGGTCAGCCCGTTGACCACCGGGACCTCCGCCTCGGCCGCCAGCTCGGCGACCAGCTCGTGGGAGCCGGAGCGGATCACGATCGCGTCGACGTAGCGGGAGAGCACCCGCGCGGTGTCGGCTACCGACTCACCGCGGGAGAGCTGCATCTCGTCGCCGCGCAGGACGACCGGGTGGGCGCCGAGCTCGGCGACCCCGACCTCGAAGGAGATCCGGGTCCGGGTCGAGGGCCGTTCGAAGACCAGGGCGACGCTGCGGCCGGCGAGCGAGTCGGCGCCGACCCGCTCCTTGCGACCCGCTTTCAGCTCGGCCGCGCGGTCGAGCAGCTTGCCGAGCTCGAAGGCGCCGAGCTCGGCGCCGGTAAGGAAGTTGCGTACGTCGCCGCTCAAGCCGCGGATACTACGGCCCGTGGAGTTCACAGCCCTCGCCTGGAACCTCTTCCACGGGCGCGACTTCCCGCCCGACCCGGAGCTGCGCAGCTGGCGCTCGCGGCTGTTGCGGCTCGACGAGCGCAACGCCACCCACGTGCAGGTCAACCGCGACCTCGGCAAGGAGTTCGCGACCCTGCTGGCGGCCTCGGCCTGGGATGTGGCGCTGCTGCAGGAGTCGCCGCCGCGCTTCGCCGCCGCGCTGGCCCGCGCCTGCGCCGCCGAGTCCCACCTGGTGCTCACCTCGCGCAACTCGCTCGGCCCGCTGCGGGCGCTGCTCGCGCGCCAGAACCCGGACCTGATGGCCTCCGGCGAGGGCGGCTCGAACCTGATCCTGGTCCGCGTCCCCGGCAAGCTCGGCGGGATCGCCGAGCGCCGCGAGATGGCGATCCACGAGGGCGAGCCGGAGCGCCGCGCGCTCGCCTTCGCCCGCACCGCCTCCGGCGTCTGCGTCGCCAACCTGCACGCGACCAACGACGACGAGGCGATGGCCAGCGAGGACGTGCTGCGGGCGGCGCGGGCGGCGGACCGCTGGGCCGGCGACGCGCCGCTCCTCTTCGGCGGCGACCTCAACCTGCGCCCGGCCGAGACGCCGGAGCTGTTCGAGCGGCTCGAGCGCGAGCACGGGCTGACCGGGACGACCGGGCCGCGGGCGATCGACCACCTGCTCAGCCGCGGCCTCAAAGTGATCGCTCCGCCGACCGCCTGGCCGCCGGAGCGCCGCGAGCTGCCGCTCGAAGGGCTCGCGCTGCGGCTCTCCGACCACGCCCCGGTCGAGGCGCGCTTCGGCCTTCCCGAGCCGCTGCCGGCCCGGAACTGAGATAGTCACCTGACGCTTGTAGCCCCGGGGGCGACCACGTCGGTGGTGACCCAAGACCAGTCTGGAGGCAGTCGAGATGGCGGAGAAAAAAGCGGCGGGCAGCGCGAAAGCGAAAGCGGACAAAGCCAAGGCGAAACCGAAAGCCAAGGCAAAAGCGAAAGCGAAACCGGCGAAAGCCAATAAAGCGGCGGCGAAAAAAGCCGCGAAAGGCACGACGAAAAAAGCGGCCTCGAAAAAAGCTCCGGCGAAAGCCGACGCAACCGCCGGGCTCGACAAGAGCGTCGCCCAGTTCCGCGAGAGCCTCGAGCAGAGCGTCACGCTCAGCCGCGACCGCATCCAGGAGGTCGTCGACGACGCCGTCCACCGCGGCCGGATCACCCGCGGCGACGCCGAGAAGCTGCTCTCCGATCTGGTCAAGCGCGGCCGCAAACAGACCGACGCCCTGCTCGGCGAGCTCGAGCGGCTGGTCCGCCAGGCCCGCAAGGAGGTCGGCGGCCGCTCCGAGCCGGTCCGCAAACAGGCCACCCAGGCGGCGCGGCGGGCCCGCAAGAAACTCGGCTGACCCGGTGACGCAGGCGACCGGAGACCGCTCCGCCGCGCGCCGCCCGAAACGCGGCGAGCAGCTCGAGGTCGAGATCGAATCGCTCGCCTTCGGCGGGCGCGGCGTCGCCCGCACCGAAGGGCTGGTCGTCTTCGTCGCCGGCGGCCTGCCCGGCGACCGCGTCCGCGCCGAGGTCACAAAAGCGAAGAAGCGGTTCGCCGAGGCGCGCGCGGTCGAGCTGCTCTCGCCCGGCCCCGAGCGGGTCGCCGACGTCTGCGTGCACGACGGTGAGCCCTGCCCCGGCGCACCCTGGCAGGGGCTCGCCTACAAGGCGCAGCTCGAGCAGAAGTCGGCCCAGGTCGACGAGGCGCTGCGGCGGATCGGCGAGCTCGACGGCTTCGAGCTGGAGCCGATCGTCGCCGCCGGCGAACAGTGGCGCTACCGCAACAAGCTCGAGTACTCGTTCGGCGAGGACGACGAGGGCGACCCGACACTCGGCTTCCACGCGCGCGGCCGCTGGGACCTGATCGTCGACGTCGACGACTGCCACCTCGCCTCCGAGGCCGGCAACGCCGCCCGCAACGCGGTCCGCGAGTGGGCCCGGGTCGAGTCGGTCCCCGCCTACGACGGCCGCGCACGCCGCGGCGTGCTGCGCAACCTCGCGGTCCGCGAGGGCCGGCGCACCGGCCAGATCCAGACCCGCCTGGTGACCAGCCCGGCCCGCTTCCCGCGCCCGCCGGTCGACCTCCACACCCAGATCGAGGGCGACAGCGGCGGCACCGACGGCCCGACCGGCGTGCTCGGCTCCGAACGCCTGCGCGAGGAGCTCTGCGGCCTGCGCCTGGAGATGTCGCACGGCGCCTTCTTCCAGACCAACACCGAGATGGCCGAGCGCCTCTACGGCGTCGCCGCCGAGCTCGCCGGCCTCTCCGGGCGCGAGCGGGTCTTCGACCTCTACTGCGGGATCGGCACGATCGGCCTGACCCTGGCCCCGCAGGCCGGCGAGGTCTGGGGCCTGGAGATCGTCCCCGAGGCGATCGCCGACGCCGAGCGCAACGCGGAGCGCAACAAGATCGAGAACGCCCACTTCCTCGCCGCCAACGCCCGCACCGGCGTGCGGCCGCTGATCGAGAAGGCCGGCAAGGCCGACGTCGTCGTGATCGACCCGCCGCGCGCCGGGCTCTCGCAGAAAATCGTCCGCCGGGTGCTCGAGTGCGAGGCGCGGAAGATCGTCTACGTCTCCTGCAACCCGACCACGCTTGCCCCGAACGCCGCCCAGCTGGTCGAGGCCGGCTATAGGCTGACCCGCGTGAGGCCGGTCGACATGTTCCCGCAGACCCCGCACATCGAGTGCGTGGCGCTGTTCGAGCGCGTCGGCGGGGGTACGCCCGCCGGGAGCGACGCCTGATGTCCCGCGCCTTCGGCGTCGCGGCCGGGCTCGACCCGGAGGTGGCGCGACCGCTCGCCGCCCGCTGCGAAGAGCTCGGCTACGGCTCGGTCTGGTCCAACGACCACCCGGGCGCCAAAGGTCTCGACACCCTGGCCGAGTTCGCCGCCGCGGCGCCGGGGGTCGAGCTCGGGGTCGGCGTGATCGCGCTCGACCGCACGCCGCCGGAGACGATCGCCGCCGACGTCGAGCGCACCGGCCTCGACCCCGCGCGGCTCTGGCTCGGGGTCGGCGCCGGCTTCAGCAAGAAGCCGCTGACCGCGATGCGCGAGGCCCTGCCGGAGCTGCGCGAGCGGCTGCCCGAGGTGCGCCTGGTGCTGGCCTCGATGGGCCCGAAGATGTGCGCGCTCGCCGGCGCTGAGTACGACGGCGCCTTCTTCAACTGGATGACCCCGGAGTACGCCGCCGGGGCGCGGGTCAAGGTCGAGGCCGGCGCCGCCGAGGCGGGCCGCGAGGCGCCGCCGGTGTTCGGCTACGTGCGCACCGCCGTCGGCGCGGACGCCGCCGCCCGCCTGGCCAAGGAGGAGTCCTTCTACCGCGATCTGCACAAGGGCTACCGCGACCACTTCGACCGGCTCGGCGAGCCCGAGGGCACGGTCGGCGTCGCCGCCGCCGACCAAGCCGCCGCCCAGGCCGGCCTCGCCGCCTACACCGCGCTCGACACGATCGTCGTCCGCGGCCTCGCCAGCGCCAAGGTCGAGGCGATGGGCGCCGTCGCCGAGGCCGCCGCCCCGCCGCACACCTGAGCCCCATAAACGCTTAGGTCCCGCAAAGGGACGACTGGTTAGGATGCGCGGCCCATCTCGGCCCCCACCCAACAGCCCCCAGTCTACGATCGCCCGCTCGCCCGCTACGTCGGCACGACGATCTTCCTCAGCCGCTGGCTGCAGGCACCGCTCTACCTCGGCCTGATCGTCGCCCAGGCGTACTACGTCTGGCGCTTCATGAAAGAGCTGCACCACCTGGTCGTCGACGGCGGCCACCTGACCGAGAACGACGTGATGCTGGTCGTGCTCGGCCTGATCGACGTGGTGATGATCGCCAACCTCCTGATCATGGTGATCATCGGCGGCTACGAGACCTTCGTCTCGCGGATCAACATCCGCAACCACCCCGACCAGCCCGAGTGGCTCTCGCACGTCAACGCCAACGTGCTGAAGGTGAAGCTGGCGATGGCGATCATCGGCATCTCCTCGATCCACCTGCTCAA
>CAYXFL010000025.1:0-43100 GCA_964464285.1 uncultured Conexibacteraceae bacterium | reverse complement strand
GCTACCACCTGCAGGAGGCGGGCGCGACCCCGGTCCAGGAGATCGCCTACGCGATGTCGACCGCGATCGCGGTGCTCGACGAGGTGAAAGCGCGCGGCCAGGTCGCCGACGAGGACTTCCCCAAGGTCTTCGGCCGCATCTCCTTCTTCGTCAACGCCGGCATCCGGCTGGTCGAGGAGATCGCGAAGCTGCGCACGATGAGCGCGCTCTGGCGCGAGCTCGGGCGCGAGCGCTACGGGGTCACCGACGAGAAGATGCTGCGCTTCCGCTACGGCGTCCAGGTCAACAGCCTCGGGCTGACCGAGGCGCAGCCGGAGAACAACATCCAGCGGATCGTGCTGGAGGCGCTGGCGGTGACGATGAGCCGCGACGCCCGCGCGCGGGCGCTGCAGCTGCCGGCCTGGAACGAGGCGATGGGCCTGCCCCGCCCCTGGGACCAGCAGTGGAGCCTGCGGATCCAGCAGGTGCTGGCCAACGAGACCGACCTGCTCGAGTACCCCGACGTCTTCGAGGGCTCGGTCGTCATGGACGGGCTGGTCGCCGAGCTGACCGCGGGCGCGAAGGCCGAGATGGCCGTGGTCGAAGAGCGCGGCGGCGCGGTCCAGGCGGTGCCCTACATGAAGGCGCGCCTGGTCGAGTCCCACCGCGACCGGGTCGGCCGGATCGAGCGCGGCGAGCAGAAGGTGATCGGCCAGAACAGCTTCACCGAGACCGAGGAGTCGCCGCTCACGGCGGGCGCCGACGGCGGCATCCTCACCCCCGACCCGGAGGTCGAGCGCGAACGGATCGAGGCGCTCGAGCAGTGGAAGGGCGAGCGCGACCAGGCCGCGGTCGACGCGGCGCTGGCGGAGCTCGGCCGGGTCGCCGCCGATCAGAGCCTCAATGTGATGCCGGCGACGATCGCGGCCGCCAAAGCGGGCGCGACCACCGGCGAGTGGGCCGCGGTCCTGCGCGAGGCCTTCGGCGCCTACCGGGCGCCGACCGGCGTCGACGGCGCGGCGCCGCCCGCCGACCGCGACCAGCTGGCCGAGATCCGCGCCGCGGTCGACCAGGTCTCCGAGCAGATCGGCCACCGGATCAAGATCCTTGTCGGCAAGCCCGGCCTCGACGGCCACTCCAACGGCGCCGAGCAGGTGGCGCTGCGCGCCCGCGACGCCGGCATGGAGGTGATCTACCAGGGGATCCGCCTGACCCCCGAGGAGATCGCCGAGTCGGCGCTGCAGGAGGACGTCGACGTGGTCGGCCTCTCGATCCTCTCCGGCTCCCACCTGGAGCTGATCCCGGAGGTCGTGCGGCTGCTCAGGGACGAGGGCGTCGAGGTGCCGGTGGTGGTCGGCGGGATCATTCCGGTCGCCGATGCCGAGCGCCTGCGGGCCGCCGGAGTCGCCGGCGTCTACACGCCGAAGGACTTCGACGTGAACCGGATCATGGGCGAGATCGTCGCCCTGGTCGGCGAGCGGGCCGGCGCCGGCGCGGCCGCCTGATCGGCGCTGCCACAATTGGTGGCATGAGCGAGTTGAACGGGGACCGGTCCGCCTGGCTGCGCTGCTACCGCTGCTGGTCGCAGAACCTCGAGATCCAGATCCACTACGACGCGATCCGCCGCGTCGATCCCGACACCGGGGTGCTCGCCGACGGGGTCGACGAGGTGCAGGAATCGGTCGTCCAGTGCCTCGCCTGCATGCACGACCAGCCGCACCTGACCTTCGAAGACGACCGCGTGGTGCCGATCGAGGACCGCTGGGAGCGGATGGTCGCCGGCACTCCCTGGGTCGCCTCCTGCACGGTCACCGTGGACCAGGACCGGGTCGAGACCTGCTCCGGCCCGGAGGCGATCGAGTTCCTCACCTACGGCGCCTTCGGCGACGCCGGGGTGCGCGAGTTCTTCACCCACGTCCGCTTCCACAAGCACGACGACGAGCAGATCGTCGTCCACCTCCTGGTCGAGCTCTACGCGCGCTCGGCCGAGGAGGCGACCGAGGTGCTCGAAGGCGCCGCCCACGGGCCGCTCGAGATCACCTCGCTGGCGGAGGAGTCGCGGCCGCCGGCGCACGCCTCCGACGAGGCTCACTGAGCCCCGGACTCGATGCGTTTTTCCGCAGCTTGCGCTGAAAGCAACGCCCTGGGACCCTCAGCAGGTCGGATATGTGTCCGATCCGGTCGGGCGGGTCCCGGAACTGCAAGGTCGGTTGCCGATGCTCAGCGCAACCCGTCACTTGCCGAAGTGTTCAAGGCTGTGGAGATATCTTCGAGACCCATCTATGTTTCTCGGGCACGCAACAACCGCCCCGACACCGAGGCCGTTGTGATCCCCCCAACCCTCCATCGCAGCCGCTTGCACGGATCCATCCGAGGCAAGGCAGCGTAGGGAGCACCGTGGAGTCCTCAACCGTCAACCAGTCCGAACGCCATAGACGGCACGCCGAGCCCGCCGAACGGCCAGATCACCGTGGCCAGATCGACCCGAACGGCCCGCGGCGACGCGGCATCGTGCTCGGTCGCATGCTCTTCCTCGGCGACATCGTCTCGGCGATCCTCGCCGGCGGCATCGCGCTGGCGCTGTTCGGCGTCTCCAGCGTCGCCGACGCGGTCGGCTTCGTCTGCGCGATGGGCCTGCTCTGGCCGTTCGCGGCGTTCAGCATCGGCCTCTACCGCAGCGAACAGCTGGCCTCCTGGGCCTCGGCCGTCTCCGAGGTCCCGCGCGGCTTCGTCGGCGTCCTGCTGATCACCTGGCCGACCTTCGGCCTGGTCTCGCTGGCCGGGCTCGACCCGGCGGGCGCGGTCGCCTTCGTCACCGTCGGCTCGATCGCCGCCCTGGGGGCGCTCTCGCGCACCCTGGTCCGGGCCAGCCTGCACCGCGACCCGAAGCTGCGCCAGCGCACGCTGATCCTCGGCTCCGGCCTGGTCGCCGGCCAGGTGGTCGAGAAGATCCGCGTCAACCCCCAGTTCGGCCTGATCCCGGTCGGGATCGTCGATGACGACGTGCACGACGTCGGCACCCCCGACCTGCCCTGGCTGGGCCGCTTCTCCGACCTCAACGAGATCATCGAGGCGCAGAACATCGACCGCGTGATCATCGCCTTCTCGCGGGTCGACCACGAGGACCTGCTGGAGGCGATCCGCGCCTCGCGCGACGCCGGCGTCTCGGTCGACGTCGTCCCCCGCCTCTTCGAGTTCCTCGACGGGGTGCGCTCGCTCGACCAGATCGGCGGCCTGCCGCTGCTGACGATCGGCGTACCCGTGCTCGCCTCCTCCTCGATGGCGGCCAAGCGGGTGCTCGACGTGGTCGGCTCACTGACCCTGATCGTCGCCTTCTCGCCGGTGATGCTCGCGACCGCGATCGCGATCAAGCTCGAATCGCGCGGGCCCGTCTTCTTCCGCCAGCCGCGCGCCGGCCGCGGCAACAAGAGCTTCAAGCTGATCAAGTTCCGCTCCATGTACATCGACGCCGAGCAGCGCAAGCAGGAGCTCGACGCGATGAACGAGGCCAACGACGGGGTCATGTTCAAGATCCGCAAGGACCCCCGCGTGACCCGCGTCGGCCGCACGATCCGCCGCTTCTCGATCGACGAGCTCCCCCAGCTCTTCAACGTCCTCAAGGGCGAGATGAGCCTGGTCGGCCCGCGCCCCCTGATCTTCCCCGAGACCGCCGCCCTGGAACGCGACTGGCACCTGCGCCGGCTCGAGCTGCGCCCCGGCATCACCGGCCCCTGGCAGGTCTACGGCCGCTCCCAGAGCCCCTTCCAGGAGATGGTCCGCTTCGACTACCAGTACGTCGCCGGCTGGTCCCTGGCCCGCGACATCGAGATCCTCCTGGCGACGCTGCCTGCGGTGATGTCCGGCCGCGGGGCCTACTGACGGAGAGCGTTTCGGGGGGAGGGGTCGGGCACCCCTCTGCACTTAACTTTTTCGCGGATCGCCAGGAGCCGTCCGGGCTCAGGGACGGGGTCGCGAAAGGGCAGGCTTGGGTGGTCGCCATTTCATCCGCATAGCGGAAGAAATGGCGACCACCCTGTTCCGGTGGGACTTTGGGACGCATAGAGCCCAGAACTCCCACCGGAAGCGTCCTGCCGGCTAGGACTGCCCTGCCCCACCCCACAGCGCTTCGAAGTACCTAGGAGCCGTTGCCCTGGTCGGGCTGGTCCGTTTTGAACAGGGCCATCTCGGGGGGGCGGCCGTAGCCGTAGCCCTCGTAGTCGCGGCCAGTACTGGTGGCGAAGTTGGCGATCAGGCCGAGGGTCGGGGCTTCCATCCGTTCGAGCTGCTCGGCGAGGTCGTTGGCGGAGGTCCGGGTGCTGACCCCGAGGCCGCTGACGGCGAGCACGCCGCTGACCGCGGAGACCAGCGGGATCGCGTCGGCGACGGCCATGATCGGCGGCGTGTCGATGACGACGAAGTCGTATTCGGCGCCGGCTTTCGCCAGCAGCTCACGCATCCGGCCCGAGGCGATCAGTTCGGTCGGGTTGGGCGGGATCGGCCCGGCCGGCAGCACGTCCATCTTCGCGTTGCCGGCGAACTGGGCGAGCACCCGCGCGTCGACGGTGGCGATCGCCTGCGCGAACTGCGCGTTCGGTGTCGAGAGCAGCCAGCTGAGGCCCTGGGCGGAGCCGGTGTCGAGCGCGTCGGCGAGCGAGGGATCGCGCATGTCGGCCTCGACCAGCAGCACCCGCTCGCCGCTCATCGCGGCACCGAGCGCCAATCCGAGCGAGATCATCGTCTTGCCTTCGCCCGGACCGGCCGAGGTGACGAGGACCGAGCGGATGTCTTTGCGGACGTTGAAGTAGCGCAGGTTGGCCCGCAGCATCAGGAAGATCTCGGCCTCGGCCGGCGACAGCGAGCCGTCGCCGAGGTGCTTGGAGTCGAACGCCTCGCGCTTGGGCACGGTCGCCAGCAGCGGCAGGCCGGTGACCTCGGGCAGGTCGTCCTGGCGCTTCACGCGGCGGTCGAGCTGCTCGAGCAGCAGGGCCAGGCCGATCCCCAGCGCCAGCCCGATCAGACCGCCGAAGACGATATTGCGGACCGGGTTCGGCGAGACCGGGGTGTCTTCGACTTTCGCCCGCTCGACCAGCTGCACTTTGCTGACCAGTTCGCCGTCGCCGTTGGAGGCGTCTTCGCGGAAGACGATGAACTCCTCGGCGAAGGTGTTGGCGATCTCCGCCGCCTTCTCGGGGTCGGAGCTGGTCGCCTTGATCTGGATGATGTCCGATTCGCCCTGCTGGGAGGCTTCGATCGATTCTTCGACTTCTTCGCCGCTCATGTCGCCGATCTCTTTCGCGGTCACGTTCGCGAGCTCGGGCAGGGAGGTCAGCTGCAGGTTGGTTTCGACCACCCGCTGCGGTTCGACCGCCGCCGACGGGCGCAGGAGCAGGGCCGAGGTCGAGGAATACTGCTTTTCTGCTTTCAGCGTCCAGAGCACCGAGCCGATGATCGCGACGACCAGACAGACCCCCACCACCCAGATCCTCCGCCGGATCGTCTGGGCGATCAGGGAGAGGTCAGACTCCTCGTTGTGGCGTTCCGGGGGCAAGTTTGGCGCTTTGCAAAGGGCGATCGGCGGAGCGAACGCGCCGACCTTAGCAAT
This sequence comes from uncultured Conexibacteraceae bacterium, assembly GCA_964464285.1. Lineage (GTDB taxonomy): Bacteria > Actinomycetota > Thermoleophilia > Solirubrobacterales > 70-9 > VAYN01. Next base: position 37,519 of record CAYXFL010000025.1, on the reverse strand, counting down.
CGCTTCAGTCGCTCGGAGCGGCTGCCTGGACGGCTGAGATCGTGCGGATATCCGTCTTGATACCTACGTGGCGCAGGCCGGAATCCCTTTCTCGGGGACTGGCGGCGCTGAGTCGCCAGGAGCGGCTGCCCGATCAGCTGCTCCTGGTCGTGCGCGAGGACGACGAGCGGACGCACGGCCTGCTGGCGAGCCTGGAGCTGCCTTTCCCCCACCACGTCGTCGCCCCCTCGGCGAGTGGGGTGATCGCGGCCCTGAACAGCGGCTTCGACGCCGCCGAGGGCGACGTGATCGCGATCACCGACGACGACACCGAGCCGCTGCCCGACTGGCTGGAGCGGATCGAGCGCCATTTCGGCGCCGACCAGCGGCTCGGCGCGCTGGGCGGCCGCGACCGCATCGTCGGCTCGGACTCGGAGGGCGCCGGCGACCCGGCGCTGCCGATCGGGCAGGTGCGCTGGTTCGGCCGGGTCACCGGCTATCACCACCTCGGCGCCGGGCCGCCGCGGCGGGTGGACATCGTCAAGGGCGCGAACATGGCGGTGCGCCGCACCGCGATCGCCGGCAAGCGGATCGACACCGACCTGCGCGGGAGCGGCGCCGAGCACCACTGGGAGATCGACCTCAGCCTCGCGATCGAGGCAGCCGGGTGGACGCTGCTCTACGACCCGGCGGTCGAGGTGCTCCACCACGAGGCCGAGCGCTTCGGTGGCCAGCGCGAGGAGCTGATGGGCGAAGAGGAGCGCTTCAACGCGGTCCACAACCAGACCCTGGCGCTGCTGCGCAACCTCAGCGGCGGCCGCCGGGTCGTCGCGACCGGCTACGGCCTGCTGGTCGGCACCCGCGCCGACCCGGGGCCGGCGCTGGCGCTGGAGGCGCTGGCGCGGCGGCGCGAGCCGGCCGCCGAGGTGCGCTCGCGGCTGCGCACGGCGAGCGCGGCGCGGCGGGCGGCGCTCAGGGAGTGGCGCCGCTCGGGCTGAGCCGGTTGATCGGCGCCGCTTCCCCCGGTTCCTGCACTGTGCGGCCGGAGAGCGCCGCCACCGAGAGCCCCGCCAGGTACCAGAAGATCACGCCGGGCAGGCCGAAGAGGACGTCGGCGGACGCGTTGGCGACCAGCAGCATGACCAGGATCGCGAGCACCGCGGCGCGCCGGTAGCGGTCCGGCGGCGAAGCCCGGCCGAGCGCCCGGAAGGCCGCCCAGACGCAGCCGAAGAGCGCCCAGACCACCATCAGGAAGCCGATCGGGCCGACCTGGTAGATCAGCGACACGTAGCCGTTGTCGACGTCGACCACGCCTTTTTCCTTCGACTCACTGAGGTTCGAGGCGAGGCCGGCCTGGCCGAGCCCGGACCCGAGCGGCTCTCTGACCGATTCCGGCAGCAGCCGGTTGGTCGTCTCCAGCCGCTCTTTGGCCGAGAGGTCGTCGGGGTCGCCGAGCGAGGTGATCCGGTCGGTGAAGGCTTTGGTGGTCGGGTTGCTGCTGCCGAGCACGATCACGCCGACCAGGCAGAGCAGGATCACCGCCACCGTCTTGCCGGCCGCTTTGCCTTTCGCCGCCGCCGCGTAGACGATCAGCCCGATCACCAGCGAGAGCCAGGCGCTGCGCACGAAGGTCAGCGCCAGGGCGACGGAGACCGGGACCAGGTAGAGCAGCGCCGAGGTCAGGCGTTTTCGCAGCGAGACGATGAAGAGGATCCCGACCGCGAGCAGGATCGCGAAGGTGAAGGGCGAGTTGAGGGTCGAGAAGATGCGGATGTGACCCTCCTGCGGGGCCATGATGCTGCCGAGGTCGGTCGAGGTGACCCAGTTGTCGTCCCAGGCGGTGAGCGGGTAGAAGTACTGCGCGATCCCGTAGAGGGAGAGCGGGATCAGCGCCGCCAGCAGGATCCGCTCGAAGCTCGAGCCGGGCCCGGGACGGACCTCGTCCCCCCAGCCGATCACGAAGGCCGAGAGGCCGGCCAGGTAGGCGGTGGCGGCGAAGGTGGTCGCGGCCGGGTCGACGGTGAGCCCGATCGGAAGGCCGATCAGGAAGCCGGCGGCGGCGATCGTGAGGATCGTGCGGGCGCGGGCGCTGAGCCGGTTCTCGCGCAGCTCCATCACCGCCAGCAGGCCGGTGCAGGCGAACGGCAGCAGCGAGAGCGGGTCGGCCGCCGGCGAGGCGGAGATCAGGTCGACGACCCGGCGGACCAGCGGGATCAGCAGCCAGTAGAGCCAGAGCGTGGCGAGGCCGGCGCTGCGCGATTCGACCCGGATCGCGAAGAGCAGCAGCAGCAGCGTCCCGGCCACCGCGAGCTGGGCCGATTTGACCGCCATCGCGCCCGCCATCAGCGCCACGAAGGCGACCAGCGGCACGCTCGCGAAGTTCGAGCGGGAGATCGTCCGGGCCATCGCGTCGCGACTATAGAGCGCGGCCAAGAGGCTCCCGCACCCAGTTCCAGGGGTCGCCGGCTGGACGAACGTCCGATGGCGCTCGCGGGCGCGGGCGGCGCTGCCGACAGGTGCGTATGCCCCGCTCCCCCCGCCTCCCCCGCCCCGTCCTCGCCCTCGCCGCCGTCCTCTGCTGCCTGGTCGCCGCGCCCACCGCCGGCGCCGCCACCCAGGCCCGCGAGGCCGACTCGGTGGTCGAGTCGATCGGCGTCAACACCCACCTCGGCTACAACGACACCCCGTACAACAACTTCTCGATGGTGCGCCAGCGCCTCAAGGAGCTGGGCATCCGCTACATCCGCGACGGCATCTCGCTGAACCGCTCCGACGTCTACTCGCGCCTGCGCACCCTGGCCGGCGACGGGATCGGCCTCAACGCGATCGCCGGCGACCCGCTGCGGCGCTGGAACTTCGGCACGATCGACCAGCAGCTCGACATGATCCAGAAAGAGCTCTCCAGCTCGGTGGTCTCGATCGAGGGCCCCAACGAGTACGACCTGCAGGGCGACCCGAACTGGGCGCCGGTCCTGCGCGACTACACCAGAGACCTCTGGAACGGGGTCAAGGCGCGGCCGAAACTGGCCTCGCTGCCGGTCCTCGGCCCCTCGATCGTGCTGCGCGAGAACATGGCGAAAGTCGGCGACCTGAGCGCCTGGACCGACTACGGCAACACCCACACCTACCTCTCCGGCGACATCCCCGAGCGCGACTCGATCTGGAACGGCGAACTCGCCGCGGCGGCGAAAAACTCCGGCAGCTCACCGGTGCAGACGACCGAGACCGGCTACCACAACGGGGTCAAGGGGACCGAGGGCCACCAGCCCTGCTCGGAGAAGGCGGCCGGGATCTACATGCCGCGCCTCTTCCTCGAAAACTTCCGCCGCGGGATCGTGCGCAGCTTCTCCTACGAGTTCATGGACCAGCGCCCGGACGCCTCGAAGACCGACATCGAGGCGGCCTTCGGCCTGCTGCGCAACGACTTCTCCAAGAAGCCGGCCGCGCTCGCCACCGAACGGCTGATCGGCCTGCTCGCCGACAAGGGCTCCCGCTTCACCCCCGCCAGCCTCTCCTACGGCCTCAGCGGCGCCCCCTCGACCACCCAGCAGCTGCTGCTGCAGAAGCGCGACGGCAGCTTCTACCTGGTGCTCTGGAACCGGGTCAGCGTCTGGAACACCGCCAACCGCAGCGACGTCGACCCGGCCGACGTCGCGGTCACCGTGAACCTCAACGAGCCGATCGCGAGCGCCGCGGTCTACGAGCCGAACGTCGCCGCCGACCCGATCGCGACCAGCGCCAACCCGACCAGCCTCAAAGTCAACCTCTCCGAGCGGGTGACCGTGGTCAAGCTGGTCCCGGCCGCGAGCGAGCCGGAGCCCGCCCCGGAGCCGCAGCCGGGGCCCGAGCCGCAGCCCGAGCCGACGCCGAGCCCGGAGCCGCAGCCCGCCCCAGCGCCGCAGCCGACGCCCGAGCCCGCGCCGCAGCCGGGGCCGACCCCGAGCCCCGAGCCGGCGCCCTCCCCCACCCCGGCGCCGGCCCCGACCCAGCCGCCCGCCGCGCAGCAGCCGCCGGCCACCTCACCCCCGGCCAATCCCGCCCCGGCGCCGAGCCCGGAGCGCGCGAAGCCCAAGAAGCAGTCGCGCCAGCAGGCCAAGCGCAGCAGCCGCACCTTCTCCTCGAAGGCCTGCTCCCGCAACGCCCGCCCGAAGCTCTGCCGCATCCAGATCCTCCGCGGCCGCGCCACCTAACCGGGCGGGCGGCCTAACCGGACAGCAGCGTGCGGTAGGTATCGAGCACGCGCTCGGCGTGCAGGGGGGCGCTGAAGTCGGTGGCGCGCTCGCGGGCGGCGGCGCCGAGGCGGGCGCGCTCGGGGGCGCTGTCGACCAGGGGGCCGAGCGCCTCGGCCCAGGCGGCCGGCCGGCGCGGGGGCAGCAGCAGGCCGTCGGTGCCGGGGCGGACGATCTCGGCGGGGCCGCCGGCGTCGGTGGCGGCGACCGGCACGCCCATCGCCATCGCCTCGATCGCGATCCGGCCGAAGGCCTCCTGCCAGGAAGGCAGGAGCAGCAGGTCGGTGGCGGCGAGCACGGCCGGGACGTCGTCGCGCTCGCCGAGGAAGCGGACCCGGTCGGTTACGCCGAGCTCGGCGGCGAGCTCGTGCAGGCCCTCGGCGTAGGCGGCGTTGTCGAACTGGGTGCCGGGGCCGGCGAACTTGGCCGAGCCGGCGAGCAGCAGGACGGTCTGCTCGCGGCCGGACTCGCGCAGCGCCGCGAGGGTGCGGATCGCGTCGTCCTGGCCCTTCCAGGGGGTCAGCTGGGCGACCACGGCCAGCGCCACCTCGCCCTCCCCCAGCCCGAGCCCGGCGCGGACCGCGGCGCGGTCCGCGCCGGCCGGGTCGAAGCGCGCGAGGTCGACCGGGTTGTGGATCACCGCGGCCGGGCGGCGCAGCGGCAGGCCGTCGAACTGGCCGGCGATGTAGGCGGAGTTGGCGACGACGAGGTCGGCGCGGCGGGCGACGACGCCGAGCACGAGGCGCGCGAAGCGCCCCTCCGGCGCCCAGTCGCGGATGTGGGCGAGCACCGGCGGCCGGGGCCGGCGGGCGAGCAGCGCCAGCAGCGCCGCCCGGGTGGTGTTCGCGTGGATCAGGTCGGGAGCCAGCCGGCCCGCCAGCCGCCGCACCTGCAGCGCCGAGCGGCCGATCTCGGCGACCCCGCGCGCGGTGTGGACCGGGTGCAGGCGGAAGCTGGCGCCGGTGCCGTGGATCGGCTCGACCGGGATCCCCGCCTCGCGGGCGAGCCCTGACAGCGTTCCCTCGGGGCAGGCGAGCACCGGATCGACCTCGTCGCCAAGCGCCGCGATCAGGGTCAGCAGCGAGCGCTCGGCGCCGCTGACGTCGGCGGTCTGGTTGACGTAGAGGACGCGCATGCGGGGCCTCAGCCCGCCGCTACCCGGCGCAGCAGCGCCTCGACCCGGGCGGCGATCAGCGGCCAGGCGTGCTCCTCGGCGTAGGCGCGCCCGGCGGCGCCCATCGCCCGCGCCCGCGCCGGGTCGGCGAGCAGCTCGGTCGCCGCGCCGGCCAGGGCGAGGTGGTCGGTGGGGTCGATCAGCAGCCCGGTCTCGCCGTTGACGACCGCGTCGCGGGCGCCGGCGACGTCGCCGCCGATCGTCGGGATCCCGTGCGCCGCCGCCTCCATGTAGACGATCCCGAAGCCCTCGCCGCCGAGCCCGGCGGCCGGCACCCGGCTGGGCATGCAGAAGACGCTGGCACGGTCGAGCCAGCCGTCGCGCTCGGAGTCGGAGACGCGCCCGCGCAGCTCCACGCAGTCCTCGACCCCGTAGGCGCGGATCGCGTTCTCCAGGGCCGGCCGGAAGGGCCCGTCGCCGACCACGACCCAGCGCATCTCCGGCACCTTGGCGCGGATCAGCGGCAGCGCCCGCACCATCACGTCGTGGCCCTTGTAGCGGAACAGCAGGGTGGCGACGGTGAGCAGGGTCGGCCGCGCCTCGCGCTCGGCGACCGGGGCGTCCGGCAGGTCGATCCCCGGGTGGATCACCTCGACCCGGGCCGGGTCGGCGCCGGCGTCGAGGCACATTTCACGGGTGTAGCTGGAGACCGCGATCGTCGCGTCGGCGTTGCGCACCGCGAGCTCGCAGAGACGCGCCCGCACCCGGAACTCGTCGGCGTGCACGTACTGGACCAGCGGCACCCGCAGCAGCCGCCGCAAGGCGATCGCGCCGAGGCTGGCGACCACGTGGCCGCTGAGAATCAGGTCGGGGCGGAACGAGCGCGCCTCGGCCAGCGAGCGGGCGTTGAGCACCAGCGCGGCGCGGCGGCGGTCGCCGCTGGCGCTGGCGACCCGGCGCACCTCGGCGGCGAACTCGCGGTCGTAGTCGTCGGCGCCCGCCTGGCCCAGGGTCAGCACCCGGAACTGGACCTCGGGCATGCATTCGACCAGGCGGCTGAGCAGCAGCTGGATGCCGCCCTCCGAGGGCGGGAAGTCCGGCGTCAGCAGCAGGACGCGCAGGCTAGAGCCCGGCATCGCGGCCCCGCAGGCGGTCGAGCCAGAGCCCGAAGGAGAGGATCGGCCAGAGCGCGGCGCTGTTGTCGGCCCCGGCCAGGTGCTCGTCGAGCGCGCGGCGCGCGGCGGCGCGGTCGATCCAGCCCTCCTCGCAGACGTGCCCGGCGTCGATCAGGTCGGACAGCACCGGCGCCAGCGGCCCCCGCACCCAGTCGGCGGCGGGCACGCGGAAGGCGGTCTTCGGTCGCTTCATCGAGGACTTCGGCAGCAGCTGGGCGAGCAGCACCCGCAGCAGCGCCTTGCCGCCGCCACCGGTGTGCAGGTCGGGCGGGATCGTCGCCGCGAACTCGGCCAGCTCGTGGTTGAGGTAGGGCGTGCGCACCTCCAGCGAGACCTGCATCGAGGCGCGGTCGGCCTTCGCCAGCACGTCGCCGGGCAGCCAGTGCAGCTGGTCGAGCAGCATGTAGCGGCCGGCGACCGAGAGCCCGTCGGCATCGGCCAGCCCGTCGAGCCCGGCCGCGAGGTCGGCGAGCGAGGCGGCGCCCTGCAGGCGCGGGCCGTAGAGCGTGCCCCCCATCGCCAGCCGCTCGCCGGCGATCCAGTCGAGGTGGCGCTCGGTCGAGGGACGCGGCCGGGCGACGTCGGCGAGGCGGCCGAGCCGCCCCTCCGGCAGGCCGGCCTCGAGCAGCCGCGCGGCCGGGCCGGCCAGCGCCGCCGGGACCGCTCCGTGCAGCGCCTCGGCGCGGGCCAGCCAGCGGTAGCGCGGGTAGCCGCCGAACAGCTCGTCGGCCCCCTCCCCCCCCACGGCCACGGTGACGCTCTCACGCGCGAACCCGGCGATCGCCTGGAAGGCGGGCAGCGACTGGTCGGCCTGCGGCTGGTCGAGCGCGCGCAGCACCCCGGGGACGCGGGCGGCGATCTCGTCGACCGCGAGGACCAGCTCGTGGTGCTCGGAGCCGATCTCGCGCGCGGTCTCCCGCGCCGCTTCCGACTCGTCGACGTCGCCGACGTCGTAGCCGACCGTGAAGGTCTTGACCGGGGCGCTCGACTCGCGCGCGGCCAGCGCCGCGATCAGGGTCGAGTCGACGCCGCCGCTGAGGAAGACGCCGAGCGGCACGTCGGCGACCAGGCGCGAGCGCACCGAGGCGGAGAGCAGCCGCTCCAGCTCCCCGACCAGGTCGGGCACCGACTCGGCCGCCTCGACCGCGGCCGCCGGCGGCGCCCAGTAGCGGCGCTCGGCGAGCTCGCCGCCGGGCTCCCAGACGAACATGTGGCCGGGAGGAAGCTGGCGCACGCCGGAGACGATCGAGCGCTGCCCCGGTACGTAGCCGAAGACGAAGTACTCGTGGACGGCGACCGGGTCGAGCTCGGTGCCGAGCTCCGCCCCGGCGGCGAGCGCGGTCAGTTCGGAGGCGAAGGCGACGCCGTCGCCGGCCGGCGCGTAGAAGAGCGGCTTCTCGCCGAAGCGGTCGCGGGCGACGACGAGCCGCCGCGCCTTCGCGTCCCAGATCGCGAACGCGAACATCCCCTCCAAGGCGTGCACCAGGTCGGTCCCGTACTCCTCGTAGAGGTGGACCAGGACCTCGGTGTCGGTCCCCGAGCGCAGGGTGTGGCCGCGCTCGCGCAGCAGTTGCTGCAGGCGCGGGTGGTTGTAGATCTCGCCGTTCAGCGCCGCCCAGACCGTGCCGTCCTCGTTGCTGAGCGGCTGGTGGCCGCCCTCGACGTCGATCACGCTGAGCCGCCGGGCGCCGATGCTGACCGCGGCCGCGGCGTCGGTCCAGTGGCCTTCGTCGTCGGGCCCGCGCGGGACCATCGCCGCGTTCATCGCGCGCACCGCCGCCGCCTCCGGGTCGGCCGTGTGGCCGCAGATCCCGCACACGGCTAGCCCCTCCCGAGCGCCGCGTCCACGTGCTCGACCAGGCGCTCGCGGAAGCGCGGGCTGTCCCACTGCAGCGCGTGCTCGCGGATCGCCGCCGGCTCGTAGGCGCCCGGGTCGAAGGCGCGCAGCGCCGCCTCGATCGAGTCGGCGCTCTGCTCGGCGAAGAGCTCGCCGGTGACCCCCGGCTTCGAGGTGTAGAGCGAGCCGCCGTCGGCGTAGGCGAGCACCGGCCGCCCGCAGGCCATCACCTCGACCGGGATCAGGCCGAAGTCGTCGCGGCTGGGAAAGATCAGGGCCTGGCAGCGCTGCATCAGGGGCACCAGAACGTCATCGGCAACGTGGCCGAGAAACTCGACGTTTGGCGGCGCATCCGCGGAGAGCCGCTCGAAGTCCGGCCCGCCGCCGGCGACGACGAGGCGCTGGCCGGTGCGGCGGAAGGCCTCGATCGCGATCCCGACCTGCTTGTAGGGCTCGATCAGGCGCCCGCAGAACAGGTAGTAGTCATCGGGGTCCTGCGCGGCGGGATGGAAGAGCGTGCAGTCGATCGGCGCCCCGATCACCGAGACCGGGCGCTCGTAGAAGCGCTCGATCTGCTCGGCCGTGAACGGCGACTGGGTCATGTACTCGCGGATCGGCTGGGCGCTGCGCTTGTCCGAGCGCCGCATCACCGCCGCCAGCGCCTCGAAGGCGCCGCGGGTCAGCGGGTTGCCGGCCCGTTCGTCCTTGTAGCTCTCGGTCATCGACCAGGCGAAACGCAGGGCGCTGTGGCAGTAGCAGGCGCGCGGCGCGTCGTTGCGCGAGCGCAGCCGGTGCGCGAAGGCGTAGCTGGAGCTGAGCACCAGGTCGGCCTCCTCCAGGCGCACCCGGTCGGTGTAGGCGCCGAGCACCGGGGTGAGCAGCCGGTAGTGCTCGAGCAGACCGGGCCGCGGCTTCATCAGGCTGCGGAAGCGATCCCCCACGCCCATCCGCTCGGCGACCTCCCGGCGGCCGAGGATCGCGACCACCGGCGCCTCCGGGAAGGCCAGCGCCATCTCGGCCGTGACCCGCTCGGCACCGCCGTAGGTCTCCATGAAATCGTGCGTGATAATTACCTTGGGAGGCGCGTCGGGCACGAGGATTAACCTACGCGACCGGTTCCCGAATCCCTGTGTCCTCGTCCAATTCGCCTCTGCTGATCGTCAACGCCGATGACTTCGGATGGAATCGTGGAGCGACCGACCTGACGGTCGGCTGCTTCGAGGCCGGGCAGATCACCAGCACCACGGCGCTGATGTACATGGAGGACTCCGACCGCGCCGCCGCGATCGCGGCCGAGCGCGACCTCCCGGTCGGCCTGCACCTCAACCTGACCGACCCGTTCACCGCCGCCGACGTCCCGGAGGCGATCCGCGCCCGCCAGGCGGAAGCCTGCGCGATCTTCGGCGGCGCCGGCCTGCGCAAGCGCTCCTGGACCTACGACCCGCGCATCGGCGGCCTGGTCGAAGCGGCGATCCGCGACCAGCTGGAGCGCTTCCGCGCCCTGCTCGGCCGCGAGCCCACCCACGTCGACGGCCACAACCACGTCCAGGTCTGCCCGAACGTGATCCGCGCCCAGGCGCTCGACGGGTTCAAGATGCGCGACGCGCTCTGGTCCTACCCCTCGACCCGCTCGGCGATGGGCGTGGCGCGGGCGCTGCGGCGGGCACTGACCGCGCGCGGCCACCTCACCACCCGCTACTTCCTCGACATCGCCGAGCTGCACCGCGGCGGGCCCGCGGCGACGGCCGAGCGCACCGGCCTCGCCGCCAGCGCCTCGGTCGAGGTGATGTGCCACCCCGGCTTCGGCCACGAGCTGGAGGCGCTGCGCTCGGACGCCTGGGCGAGCGCGATCGCCGCCGCCCCGCTCGGCTCCTACCGCGACCTGCGCTGAGCCCGGCGATGCGGATCCTGCTCTCGGTCCACCACGAGCTCGACCCCGACTCGGGGGCCCCGGGCGCCACGATGGCGCTCGGCGCCGGCCTCGCCGAGCTCGGCCACTCGGTCTCCTACCTCTCCTTCGACGACCTGCCGGGGCGGCCGCCGTTCATGGCGGCGAGCATCGCCTACCCCTACTTCGCGGCGGCGAAGATGGCGGCGCAGGCCTCCCGCTTCGACGTGATCGACGCCTCGACCGGCGACGCCTGGGTCTGGAGCCGGCTCGACCGCCGCGCCGCGCGGCCGCTGCTGGTCACCCGCTCGCACGGGCTCGAGCACCTGTTCCAGGAACGCGAGGTCGAGCGGGCGGCGCGCGAGGGCCGCAAGCTGAGCTGGCGCTACCCGCTCTACTGGGGCGGCTGGCGGCTGCGCGAGGTGGCCGCCTCGCTGCGCGCCTCCGACCTCGTGCTCGTGCTCAGCGAGGAAGAGCGCGCGGTCGCGGTCGAGCGGCTCGGGGTCGCCCCCGGGCGGGTGCGGCTGACCGCCAACGGCGTTCCCGACGAGTTCCTCGCCGTCGCCCGCGCGGCCGGCGCCAACCCGGGCGGCCCGGCGATCGCGCTGATCGGCGCCCACCGCGCCGCCAAGGGCATCGACCACGGCTGCGAGGCGCTGGTCGCGGCGCTCGCGGCCGACCCGGAGCTACGGGTCTCATTCCTCGGCTCCGGGGTGCCGAAAGAGACGACTATGGAACGCTTCCCGGCTGCCATGCGAACGCGCGTCGCGGTCACCGAGAGCTACCGGCGCGAGCAGCTCCCGGAGCTGCTGCGCGGCCACTCGCTGGCCCTCTTCCCCTCCTTCTCGGAGGGCTTCTCGCTGGCCCTGGTCGAGACCATGGTCTGCGGGGTGACCCCGGTCGCCTCCGACATCTCCGGCCACCGGGCGATCGTCGAGGACGGCGTCAACGGCGTCCTCGTCGCGCCCGGCGACGCCGCCGCCGCGAGCGCGGCGATCCTGCGCCTGCGCGCCGAGCCGGCGCTGACCGAGCGCCTGCGCGCCGCCGCCGCCGAGACCGCCGCGAGCTACTCCTGGCAGCGGATCGCGGCCGAGACCGCGGAGGCCTACGCGGAGGCGCTGGATACGCGGCGCGGGGCGGCCGCGTGAGCAAGGCAGACGAGCGGCCGCCGCAGCGCGAGCGTGAGCCGGAGCCGCCGCCGCAGCCCGAGGTCGACGCCGAAGGCCTCGGCGAAGCGCGGGTGGTCGAACGCCTGGTCGGCGTCTTCCGCAAACCGGCGATCCGCCAGCGGGTGCTGGCACCGATGGGCTTCGACGCGGCGATCCTGGTCACCAACCTGGCGACCGGGGTAATCGTCGCCCGGGCGCTCGGCCCGACCGGCCGCGGCGAGCTCGCCGCCACCCTCCTGGTCACCCAGATCGCCGCCTGGCTGTTCTCGATGGGCAGCTCCGAGGCGATCTCCTACCACCAGGCGAAGAACCCCGAGAAGGGCGGCCGGCTGCTGACCTCGTGGCTGGTCCTCACCGTGCCCCTGGCGGTGGTCGGGATCGCCCTCACCGAGCTGCTGCTGCCGGTGGTCTTCGCCGCCCAGACCGAGTCCGCAATCGACCTCGCACGGGTCTACTTGATTGTGATCCCGGTGATCGCCTACCAGCAGATCTTCAGCGGCATGCTGCTCGGCGACCACGACTTCCTCTTCTACAACGTCACCCGCGCGCTCTACCCGATGCTGGCGGCCCTGGTCTACGCCGCCTGCCTGCTCTTCGACGCCTTCTCGGTCGAGGCGGCGCTGATCGCCAACGGGGTGGCGATGCTGATCGCGCTGCTGCTCTCGGTCCAGCGCAGCCTGCGGCGCCACGGCCTCGGGCCCTTCGACGGCCCCCTGCTGCGCCGCAGCCTCGACTACGGCCTGCGCGCCCACCTCGGCTCGACCGCCGGGCTGGTCAACGCCCGCCTCGACCTGATGGTCATCCCCGCCTTCCTCACCGCCGCCAGCGTCGGCCTCTACTCGATCGCGATCAACGTCACCTCGATCATCACCACGCTGACCGGGACCGTGGCGCTGATGGCGCTGCCGGTCGCCGCCCGCCGCGGCGGCTCGCCGCGCCCGGTGCTGCTGACCCTGCACGCGGCGATGGGGATCTCCGTGGCGCTGGCGCTGCCGCTGCTGGCGCTCGCCCCCTGGCTGCTCGGGCTGGTCTACGGATCCGAGTTCGAAGCCGCCGCCGAGGCGACCCGCATCCTGGTGCCGGCGGCGATCCTCGGCGCCGGCACCAACGTCCTCGTCGCCGGCCTGCTGGCCAGCAACCGGCCGCTGCTGGTCAGCGCCGCTTCCGGCGGTGCGGCTTTTCTGACGATCGGCGGGCTGATCGTCTTCCTCCCGATTGGCGGTATCGTCGCCGCCGCGATCGTCACCAGCGTCGTCTACGTCGTCGAGTTCACGGCGCTGGCGGTGCTCTACAAGCGGATAACCAGGATCTCATGGCGCAATTTCTTCCGACCACCGGCGGCCTGAGCACGGTGCGCTACCGAGACTCCCTCGAGATCTCGGTCGAGTACGACCTAAACGCCCTGCGCGAGGTCTGGACGCCGCTGGCCGACGCCTGCGGCAACCCGTTCCTGACCTGGGAGTGGGCCGCGACCTGGTGGCGGCACTTCGGCAAGGGACGTGAGCTGCGGCTGCTGGTCTTCCGCGACCCGGGCGGCGCGGTCGCCGGCCTGGTGCCGCTCTACTTCGACTCGCGCTGGCCGCTGCGGGTGCTGCGCTTCGTCGGCCACTTCCCGGCCGACGAACTCGGCCCCGTGTGCGCGCCCGAGCGCCGCCTGGAGATCGCCTACGCGCTCGCCCGCCACCTCGGCGAGAACCGCGACTGGGACCTGGTGCTGGCCGAGCGGCTGCCGGAGATCGCCGGCCTGTGCGAGCCGCTGCGGGGGCACCGGCTGCGCTCCGAGACAATGCCCGACCTGCGCCTCGAAGCGGCGGACTGGGACGGGTTCCTGGCCTCGCGCAGCTCCAACTTCCGCGGCCAGGTACGCAACTACGAGCGCCGGCTGCTGCGCGACAACGCGCTCACCTACCGGCTCTGCGACGACCCCGCGCGGCTCGACGAGGACATGGAGACGCTGTTCGACCTGCACCGCCGCGGCTGGCGGGCGCGCGGCCTCAAAGGCGCCTTCCAGGACTCGCTGACCGGCTTCCACCACGACTTCGCCCGCCAGGCGCTGGAGCGCGGCTGGCTGCGGCTCTGGATCGCCGAGCTCGACGGCGCCCCGGCCGCCGCCTGGTACGGGTTCCGCTTCGGCGGCGCCGACGCCTACTACCAGGGCGGCCGCGACCCCGAGCGCGAGCGCGAGTCGATCGGCTTCGTGCTGATGGCGCACACGGTCCGCGACGCGGTCGAAAGCGGGATCGGCACCTACCGCCTGCTGCTCGGGGCCGAGGAGTACAAGAAGCGCTTCTCCAGCCACGCACCGCGGGTCGAGACCTTCGCCGCGACCCGCACCCTGCGCGGCAGGATGGGCCTGGCCGGCGCGGTCACCCAGGACAGGCTGCGCAAACGCGGCGCGGCGCGGCGCTCCTCCTGAGCGCGGCTCAGCGGACCCGGCGCAGGACCGCCGTGGTCTCGGCGCGGTCGGCCAGCTCCCAGCCGGGCGAGCGCTCGAGGATCCAGGGCACCAGCTCGTCGCCGACCGCGAACTCGTCCTCGACCGTCTCGCTGACCACGTCGGAGCGGACCACCGCGTAGCCGCCGGGGACGACCGCCTCGTGCCAGTCTTCCCAGTCGCCCCGCACCCCCTCCAGCGTGTGCAGGCCGTCGAGGCGGAGGAAGTCGATCGGGTCGGTCCAGCCCTGGGCCGCCTCGGTCGAGAACATCCGCAGCCAGCGGACCGGGACCGTGGCCTGCGCCTCGACTGTGCGGCGGGCGATCACCTGGGCCATGTTGATGCCGAACAGGATTCCGGGCGGGTAGGGGTCGATCAGGACCAGCTCGCGGGTCGCGTAGCGGCTGAGGATCCCCGCCGAGGCGCCCTCGAAGACGCCGATCTCGACGATCCTGCCGGCGCCCTCGGCGTAGCGCAGCATCATCACCTGCTCTGTCGAGGTCATGTCCGAGAGCGGCGGCCGCAAGCGCAGCGCTCCGAAGATCGAGCGGTGACGCCAGCCGACGCCGTCCCACTTTCCGTGGCCGTGCGAGTGCGTTCTGTGGATTGGCCCTGCCGGCACGCGGAGCGCTGATCCTAACCAGGGCTTGGTGGTCCGGGTCGAGCGGTGCCCGGCCCGGACCGACCAGGGCGCTACTCGGCGGGCTGGCCGGGCTCGCGCCGCGGCACCAGGACCAGCCGCTTGAACTCGGCGACCAGGACGCCGTCCTGGTTCAGCACCCGGGTGTGGACCTTGACCACGCCGCGGTCGAGCTTCGACTTCGACGGCTTCACGTCGAGGACCTCGGTCTCGCAGAAGAGGGTGTCGCCGTGGAAGACCGGGTTCGGGTGGCTGAGCTCTTCGGTGGCGAGGTTGGCGATCGCCTTGCCGGAGATGTCGGAGACCGACATCCCGAGCGCCAGCGAGTAGACCAGCGGCCCGACGACGACGTTGCGGCCCTGCTGGGACCCGCTCGCGTAGACGTCGTTGATGTGCAGCGGGTGGTGGTTCATCGTGATCAGGCAGAACAGGTGGTCGTCCGCCTCGGTCACGGTCTTGGCCGGCCAGTGCTTGTAGACGGCGCCGACCTCGAACTCCTCCAGGTAGCGGCCGTAGCTGTGGGCGCCGGAGGCCTCGCGCTCGGCCTGGTCGGTCGTCAGTTGCATCACGTTGTCACTCATCTGCGTTGAAATCTCCCGTTCTGTCTTGGCGGCGCGGGATGCTATCTGGCGCGACGGGCTCGAGTACCGTCGCGCTCCTCCGATGGACCCTCATCTCTCCGCCGACGCGATCTCCGCCTGGGAAGCCCTGGCCAGCGAGGCCGGCACGCTGCCGACCCAGGACGCCCCCTGGGCGCTGGCCAGCTTCCAGACCTTCTCCGGCTCCGCCCGCGTCATCGACGCCGGCGGGCCGGCCGCGCCGCGGGCGCTGGCGCCGCTGGTAACCCGCGGCGGCCTGCTCGAGCTGGCCGGCGGGCGCGACCTCGGCGAGCCGGCCGACCTGCTCAGCCGCCGGCCCGAGGACCTCGAGGAGCTGGCGGCGCGGGTCGCGGCCGAGGGGCGGGCGCTGGCCCTGGAGCGGGTCCCGGCCGGCTCGCCGGCGATCGCGGCGCTGCGGGCGGCGTTCGGGGAGCGGGCCCGGGTGCGGGTCGAGGAGGCGGCCGGCTTCCCGGCGATCGAGCTCGGCGAGCAGTGGGTCGAGCCCGGCGGCGGGCTCAGCTCCAGCCGCCGCTCCTCGCTGCGGCGGGCGCGCCGCAAGGCGGAGAAGCTCGGCGAGGTCGAGGTCGAGCTGCTGACCCCGGCGCCGGGCGAGGTCGGGGCCCTGCTCGACGAGGCCTGGGCGGTCGAGTCGCGCTCCTGGAAGGGCGAGGCCGGCACCGCGGTCGTCTTCGCCCCGCGGATGGACGCCTTCTTCCGGCGCTACGCGGCCGAGCTCGCCGCCCGCGAGGCCCTGCGCATCGACCTGCTGCGGATCGACGGCCGCGCGGTCGCGATGCAGTACGGGATGCGCTGGCGCAACCGCCACTGGCTGTTCAAGATCGGCTACGACGAAGCCTTCAAGGCCGGCTCGCCGGGCCAGGTGCTGCTCTCCGAGAGCGTCGCCGCCGCCGCCCGCGACGGGCTCGAGAGCTACGAGCTGCTCGGCTCGCGCGACTCCTGGACCGACGTCTGGACCCAGCAGGTGAGCGAGTGCGTGCGCCTGACCGTGCTGCCGCGGACCCCGCGCGGGGCGCTCGGCGCCGCCGCCGTGCAGCGGCGCGCCGCCGGCGAGCGGCTCGACGGCCTGGTCCGCCGCGGCAAACGGCAGGCGCGGGCGACCGCGACCTCGCGCTACGTCGCCGGCCCGGAGCTCGGCGACGCGCTGCGCGAGGAGGCGGTCTACGCGGCCGCCGGCTACCCGACCACGGTCGGCTTCTGGAACGGCTCCTCCGACCCGCCGCCGAAGGTCCGGGCCGAGGCGGTCGCGTCCGCCGAATCGCTGTCCGCCGGCAGCGAGGTCTCGATCAAGATCGTCGGCATCGGCGGCGACGGCCCGGCGCTCGACGAGCTGCTCGCGATCTGCACCGACCGCGGCCTCACCCTGCACCTCGACGCGCTCGGCGCGGATTCGGCCGAGCTGGCCCAGGCCACCGCCCTGCGGCTCGCCGAGACCGCCCCCGGCGCGGTCGGCTGCACGCTCCCCGGTCGCTGGCCGCGCAGCCTCGCCGACGCCGAGGCGCTGGCCGGCTCGGGCCTGAGGGTGCGGATCGTCAAGGGGGAGATCGAGGACCCCGCGGTCGCCGAGGCGGATCCCTCCGCCGGCTTCCTCGCGATCGCCGGCGCGCTCGCCGGCGGCAGCTGCCACGTCGAGGTCGCGACCCAGGACACCGAGCTCGCCGAGGCGGCGCTGACCCGGCTGCTCGCCGCCGGCACCTCCTGCGAGCTGCAGGTCCTGCACGGGATGCGCTGCCGCCCCGCGGTCGAGGCCGCCCGCACCCAGGGAGTCCCGGTCCGCGTCTACATCCCCTACGGCAGCGGCCGCCTCCCGTACACCCGCGAGGACCTGCAGCGGCGCCCCGCCCTGCTCGCCGCGCTCGCCCGCGACCTCCTGCCCCTCCCTCCCCGCCGCCCACCCGGCGCGTAGTCGCGGGACGGCCTGCTTCTGAGGTCTCCGCCGGAGGGGTCAGGGTGATCGTTCCGTGAGGCTTCGGTAACGGTCGCCTTGACTTTCTTCGCCCACAGGGCGAAAAAGGTCAAGCGGAGCGCTTGGTCCCTCGTGAAGCTCCCTCTCCTTGCGTCCAGCCGGGCCAGGAGCCACACCTACCTGCCGAAGTGGGTGTGGGTCCTGGCCCGGCCTCGGGCGGCCCCAAGGTCCCACCACACCCCCGGCGTCACCCCCGCCGTCGCCCCTCCCTCCTAGACTGGCGCGATGCAGATCGGGATAGTCGGGATCGGCTACGTCGGGCTGCCGCTCGCGGTCGCCTTCGCGGAGGCGGGAGACGACGTCGTCTGCGTCGACGCCGACGCGGCCAAGGTCGAGGCGCTCGCCGCCGGGCGCAGCTACGTCGAGGACATCCCCGACGCGGTCCTGGCGCCGCTGGCCGCGCGCCTGCGGCCGACGCTCGACTACGCCGCGCTCGCCGAGTGCGAAGCGGTGATCGTCTGCGTGCCGACGCCGCTGACCAACTCGCGCGAACCGGAGCTCTCCTACCTGCTCGACGCCGCCGAGCGGATCGCCGCGGTGCTGCGTCCCGAGCAGCTCGTCGTGCTCGAGTCGACCACCTACCCCGGCACCACCCGCGAGCGCCTGGTCCCGATCCTCGAGGGCTCGGGGATGAAGGCGGGCGAGGACTTCCACGTCGCTTTCTCGCCGGAGCGGATCGACCCCGGCCGCACCGACTTCACGGTGCGCACGACGCCGAAGGTGGTCGGCGGGATCGGCCCCGAATCGACCCGCCGCGCGGCCGGGCTCTACGAGCGCATCTGCGACGAGGTCGTGGTCGTCTCCAACCCCGACGCGGCCGAGCTGACCAAGCTGCTGGAGAACATCTTCCGCTCGGTCAACATCGCCCTCGTCAACGAGCTCTCGCAGCTCTGCGACCGGCTCGGGATCGACGTCTGGGAGGTGATCGACGCGGCGGCGACCAAGCCGTTCGGGTTCATGCGCTTCGAGCCCGGGCCGGGGATGGGCGGCCACTGCCTGCCGGTCGACCCCTTCTACCTCGCCTTCCGGGCCCGCGAAGCCGACTTCTACCCCGAGTTCGTCGAGCTCGCCGGCAAGGTCAACCAGACCCAGCCGGCCTTCTGCGTGGAGCGGGTCGCGCGGGCGCTGAACGAGGCCGGCAAGCCGGTGCAGGGCTCGAAGGTGCTGCTGCTCGGGGTCAGCTACAAGGCCGGGATCGGCGACACCCGCGAGTCGCCCTCGCTGAAGATCGTGCGGATGCTGCGCGAGCGCGGCGCCGAGGTCTCCTACCACGACCCCCACGTCGCCTCCCTGCCCGGCCTCGGGCTGGAGTCGGTGGAGCTCGAACCGGCGCTCGCCGGGGCCGACCTGGCGGCGATCGTCACCGCCCACCCGGAGCTGGACTACGCGCGCGCGGTCGCGGCGGCGGCGCTGGTGATCGACTTCCGCGGGGTCACCCGCGGAATCGAGGCGCCGAACCTGACCCGGCTGTAGCCGCCGCGCGGTCGAGCGCTCGCAGCGGCGCCCGCGCCTTCAGCAGCATCTCCTCCAGCTCCGCCTCGGGGTCGGAGCCGATCACGATCGCGCCCCCGGCGCCGACGCTGGCCCGCGCCCCGCGCTCGCCGCGCTCGAGCACGATCGTGCGGATCGCGACCGCGAGGTCGCACTCGCCGGAGAGGCCGAAGTAGCCGATCGCGCCCGCGTAGACCCCGCGCGCCGCCCCCTCGAGCCGGTCGAGGATCTCCATCGTGCGCTCCTTCGGCGCGCCTGTCATCGAGCCGGGCGGGAAGCAGGCGCGCACGCACTCGAGCGGGCCGAGGCCGGGGCGCAGCTGGCCGCGGATCGTCGAGACCAGCTGGTGCACGGTGGCGAAGCTCTCGACCTCCATCAGCCGCGGCACCTCGACGCTGCCGACCGCGCAGACCCGGCCGAGGTCGTTGCGCAGCAGGTCGACGATCATCAGGTTCTCGGCCCGGCTCTTCGGGTCCTCGCGCAGCGCCGCGGCAAGCACGGCGTCGGCCTCCGGGTCGGGGTCGCGGCGGCTGGTGCCCTTGATCGGCTTCGCCTCGACCGCACCGCCGGCGCCGATCCGCAGGAAGCGCTCCGGCGAGGAGCTGAGCACCGCCGTCCCGCCGATCCGCAGCAGCGCCGCGTAGGGCGCCGGGTTGGCCCGGCGCAGCGCCCGGTAGAGCGCCAGCGGCTCAGTGGCGACGTCGCCGCGCAGCTGGTTGGTCAGGCAGATCTCGTAGGACTCGCCCTCGTGCAGGGCGCGCTGGCAGGCGGCGATGTCCTCCAGGTAGCGGGCATGGGAGCGTTCGGGCGTCAGCGCCAGCGGCTCGCCGGCGGCCCCGGGCCGCTCCGGCTCGCCGGGGGGCACCTGAGGCGGCGTTCCGCCCTCGCCGGGGGGCAGCGACCCGAGCAGCGCCGCGGTCTCCTCCAGCCAGCGCTCCGCCCCCTCCCCGCTCCCCTCCGCCTCGCGATCGACCAGGCAGAGCAGGTAGGTGCGGCCGTCCTCGTGGTCGCAGGCGACGAGGCGGTCGACGAAGAGCAGCGCCGCGTCGGCGGTCGAGGCCGTGTGGGCGGCGCGGCCACCGCTCAGCGCCTTCAGCTCGTAGCCGAGCCAGCCGACGAAGCCGCAGGCGAAGCCGAACGGCAGCTCGGCGGTCTGCGCCACGGGCAGGCGCTGGCGGCGCAGCTCGGCGTCGAGGTAATCGAAGACCGATTCGCGGCGCACCTCCTCGGCGGCGCCGGGGTCGGCGCGCCGCACCCGCAGCTCGCCGCTCTCGACCTCATAGGTGACCCGCGCGCCCAGCGGTCCCGGCATCCCGACGAACGAGAAGCGGGCGCCCTCGCCAACCCGGCTGCTGTCGAGCCAGACGGCGTCTCCCTGCTCGCCACAGAGCGCCGCGAAGGCCGCCTCCGCGTC
This sequence comes from uncultured Conexibacteraceae bacterium, assembly GCA_964464285.1. Taxonomy (GTDB): domain Bacteria; phylum Actinomycetota; class Thermoleophilia; order Solirubrobacterales; family 70-9; genus VAYN01. Next base: position 17,566 of record CAYXFL010000025.1, on the reverse strand, counting down.
GCGATCCCCGTCGATCCGCCGCACCCGCAGCTCCAGCGGCGGCGTCACGGAGTGAGATCCCGGAAGTTGGCGAGCAGGCGCCGGCCGTGCTCGGAGGCGACCGACTCGGGGTGGAACTGGACGCCCCAGCGCGGCAGCCGCCGGTGCGCGAGCGCCATCAGCACCCCGTCCTCGGCCCAGGCGATCGGCTCCAGGTCCGCGGGCAGCGGCTCGGCCAGGCAGAGCGAGTGGTAGCGGACCGCCTGGAACTCGGCCGGGATGCCGGCGAACAGCGGGTCGCCGGCGTGGCGGACCGCGACGATCCCGCCGTGGACCGGCTCAGGGGCGTGGACGACCTCGGCCCCGGCTGCCCAGCCGAGCCCCTGGTGGCCGAGGCAGACGCCGAGCAGCGGCAGCTCGGCACGGCGGATCGCCTCCGCGCAGACGCCGAAGTCGGCGGCCCGCTCGGGGCGGCCGGGGCCGGGAGAGAGGACCACGTTGTCGCAGCCGAGCGCCGCCAGCTCGTCCCACCCCGCCTCGTCGTTGCGGACCACCACCGGGTCGGCCCCGTTCACCGCGGCGAGCAGGTGGAAGAGGTTGTAGGTGAAGGAGTCGTGGTTGTCGATCAGCAGCGTGCGCACCGCAGCACGGATACTTACGCGCGTGAGCGCGCCGACGCCACCCGACCCCGGCCGGGGGCTGTTCGAGACGCTGCTGATCGCCGGCGGGCGTCCGGTCGAGCAGCTCGCCCACTTCGGCCGCCTCGCCGCCAGCGCCCGCGAGCTGTTCGGCGCCGAGCTGCCGGCCGACCTGCCGGCCGCCGCGGTCCGCGCCAGCGACGGGATCGAGCTCGGCCGGCTGCGGATCGACGTCGAGCCCGACGGGGCCGGGGCGCTGCGCTGCTCGATCGCCGCGACGGCGATCGACCGCGACGCCTTCTTCCCCGACTGGGAGCACGGCGAGGCGTTGCGCAGCGTCGGCGCCGAGGGCTGGTCGGGAGCCCACAAGTGGTCGGACCGGCGCTGGCTGGAGCAGGCCGAGGCGACGCTCGGCGAGGAGGTGCCGCTGCTGGTCGACGCCGACGGCGACGTGCTCGAGGCGGGCCGCGCCAACGTCTTCGCGGTCGTCGACGGCGGCCTCGTGACCCCGCCGGCCGACGGCCGCATCCTGCCCGGGACGGCGCGGGCGGCGACCCTGGCGATCGCCGCCGAGCTGGACATACCGGCCGCCGAGCGGCCGCTCTCCCTCGCCGACCTGGGCGCCGCCGAAGAGGTCTTCCTGACCTCCTCGGTGCGCGGGCTGCGCCCCGCCCGCTACCTCGACGGGGCCGAGCTCGGCCGCGGCGAGCTGGTCGAGCGGCTCGCCGCCGAGCTGCGCCGGCGCTGGCTCAGTGGACTTTCTTGAGCCGCGCCCGTTCCTCTTGCTTTTCCACGACCTGGGCGATCAGCTTGATCACGTTCGAGTCGCCGTTCGCCTTGATGTGGCCGGTCTCGACCGCGCGGCGGTAGCTCTTCAGCGTCCCTTTCTCGGCCAGCTCGTTGAACTGGGGACGGTCGATCTCGACCAGCACCCGCTCGTCCTGGGCCAGTTCCTTGCTGATCTTCAGGTCCGGCAGCTCGACCCGGTAGAGCTGGATGTCGTGCTTGGCCCGCAGCTCCAGCCCGAACACCAGCTTCAGCTTCTGCAGGGCCGGGACTTCGGCCTGGAAGCGCTCGACGGCGGTGCGGATCAGATCGGCGGTGGAGGAGGCCATCGGGGGTTCCTTAGATCTTGTGCCTTTGCAGGAGCTTCTTGCCGATCACCATGCGCTGGATCTCCGAGGTTCCCTCGCCGATCAGCAGCAGCGGCGCGTCGCGGTAGAGGCGCTCGATCTCGTACTCCTTCGAGTAGCCGTAGCCGCCGTGGATGCGGAAGCAGTCCTCGACGTTTTCCTTGCCCGTCTCCGAGGCCAGGAGCTTCGCCATCCCGGCCTCGAGGTCGGAGCGCTCGCCGGCGTCCTTCATCCGCGCGGCTTTGCGGGTGACCAGGCGAGCCGCCTCGAGGCGGGTCGCCATGTCGGCGAGCTTGAACTGGATCGCCTGGTGCTGGGCGATCGGCTTACCGAAGGTCTTGCGCTCCTGCGAGTAGCGCAGGGCCAGCTCCAGCGCCCGCTGGGCGATGCCGACGCCGCGGGCGGCGACGTTGACGCGGCCGACCTCGAGCGCGTCCATCATCTGCACGAAGCCCTCGCCGACGCCCTCCGGACCGCCGAGCACGCGCTCGGGCGGGCACTTGTAGCCGTCGTAGACGAGCTCGGTGGACTCGACGCCCTTGTAGCCCATCTTCTTGATCTTCGGCGGCACCGTGAGACCGGCGAAGTCACCCTCGTTGACTTCCTTCCACGGCTCCTTCTCGGTGATGAAGCAGGTCATCCCCTTGTAGGCCGGTTCGGCCTTCGGGTCGTTCTTCATAAGCACGAAGACGACGCTCGAGCCGAGCCCGTTGGTGACCCACATCTTCTGGCCGTTGAGCTCCCAGTTGCCGTCGGCGTCCTGCTTGGCGCCGCCCTTGATTCCCTGCACGTCGGAGCCGACCTCGGGCTCGGAGAGCGAGAAGGCGGCGCGGATCTCGCCGGTCGCCATCTTCGGCAGGAAGTAGCTCTTCTGCTCCTCGGTGCCGAACTTCATCAGCAGGTAGGTGCCGATGAAGTGGGTGTTGACGACGCCGGAGATCGAGATCCAGCCGCGCGAGAGCTCTTCGACGATCATCGCGTAGGTCGTCAGGTCGAGACCCATGCCGCCGTACTCCTCGGGAATCGTCACCCCGAAGAGGCCGAGCTCTTTCATTTCCTCGATGATCGGCTCGGGGAAGCTGTCCTCGTGGTCGTAGTGCTCGGCGTTGGGGATGATCTTCTCGTCGGCGAACTGCCGGACCATCGCGGTGATGTCGCGCTGCAGCTCGGTCTGTTCGCTGAATGAAGCGGTGTCTACGGCCATTGCTCCTACCTGATCCGGTCGTTTGCGAGGGCCTCCAAGGTTATCTCCGGTGCGGCTCCGAGGGGCTGAGACGCAAAAGGCCGCGCCGCGAGATCCCCCGATCCCACGGCACGGCCTTTGCGCCCCCCCTACTCCCTGGCGGTTATTTGGTCAGGGTCACTCCCCACCGCATGTTGCTCCAGCCGGACGGGGTGCCGGACGGGGTCGCCTGCAGCGAGATCAGGTCACCGGCCGCGAACGTCTGCGTCGACGAGCTCGAGCAGGTGGTGGCGTTCTCGGAGATCTCGCAGTTGACGGCGCCGGTGGAGCTGCCGTTTTTGCGAACCGTGAACGTCCATTTCTGGGTGCCGCCGCCGGTGTTCGGGCTTTCGCCGAGCCTCACGTAGAGGCTGGAGATCGTCCCGCCGACCGGCACCACCTGCTGGACGTTGCCCTCCGTGCTGGTGACCGCGGAGGTCAGGAACGGACCGGCGTAACGCGAGTTGCTGGTCGAGTCGCTGCTCGAGTTGGTGAGGCCCGCGATCAGCATCAGCGAGTCGCCGGCTTCACCTTTGGCGCCGGCATCGCCTTTGGCGCCGGTCGAACCGGTGTCGCCTTTCGGACCCTGGGCGCCGGTGTCGCCTTTCGGACCCTGGGCGCCGGTGTCGCCTTTCGGACCGATCTCACCCTGCTCACCCTGCTCGCCGGGCTCACCCTGCGGACCCGCTTTGCCCTGCTCGCCCTGCGGACCCTGCTCACCGGGCTCACCCTGGGGGCCCTGCTCACCGGGCTCACCCTGGGGGCCGGGCTCACCCTGGGGGCCCTGCTCACCCTGCTCGCCGTCGAGGCCCTGCGGGCCCATCGGGCCGATCATCGAGACGAAATCGCCCCACTCGTCGGCCAGCTTCGGGCCGTAGAAGCGGTGATTGTCGGTATCGACGAAGAAGTCGCCGTTGGCGCCCTCGCCGTTGTCCGGCGCGCCCTCACCGTTGAGGATCGTGCGGCCAGAGGGACCGGCCGGACCCTGCGGGCCGGTCTGGCCCTGCGGGCCCTGCTGGCCCTGGGGGCCGGTCTGACCCTGGGGGCCGGTCTGACCCTGCGGGCCCTGCTGGCCCTGGGGGCCGGTCTGGCCCTGCTGGCCGGGTGCGCCATCCGCACCGTTCTCGCCGTTGGCGCCGTTCTGACCGTCGGCGCCGTTCTGACCGTTCGCACCGGCAGCGCCCGTCTCGCCCTTGGCGCCGGGAGCACCCGGGGCACCGCTTTCACCGGACACGCCGAGCACGCCCTGGCCGGAACCGGCGACAACCTGGATCAGCTGCTCGCCCTTCTTGCACTTGGCCTTGCCGGCGAAGGTGACGGTGCCCTTGGCGGGGCCGTTCTTGACGACGCAGAGGTTGAGGGTCTGCAGAGACTTCTTCTTGGCCGCCTCGGCCTGCGCTGCGAGGGCCATGGAGGCCAGCGCGATACACGCCACGAGCGCCATCGCCAGCCACGAGGGCCGGCTCAGACGAGACGAGATCGATGAGTTCATTTCGGGGAATCTCCTTAGGTTTCTTAGCCACGAAAGCGGGGGCGCCGCTTTTCTGGCGGCCTCCACGCGAGCGAACGTAGGACAGAAGACCGAGCCGCGCGATCGGACAAACGGCTAAATGGCCCGGTCGCGCTCAAGGTCCGCGCACCTCTTCGCGGACGGGGCGTCCAGTCCTCCAACCGTTCTCCAATGGGGAAAATCCGACCCGCGTCCAGGCCGCTCGACGAATCCCCGAGCCGAGCCGTCCGATGTCCGTCCAACCCGCCTCGCGGAGCGTTTGTGAAAGAAATCGCCCGGCAAATCGTTGCCCATGGCACACCGCCTCGCAGCGGTCACCGTGGGCGCCCTGGTGGTGCTCTCGCTGGTGGCCGCCGCCGGAGCCTCCGGCAACACCCTGCTCGCGTCGACGAACACCTGCCCCGGTCAGGGCGGCTACCGCGCCCCGGCGGCAACCCAGGAGCAGGCGATGCTCTGCATGGCCAACTACGCCCGCGCCCAGCTCGGCCTCCAGCCGCTCGAACCCGCCCCCCAGCTCGAAGACTCAGCCGCCGAAAAGGGTCGCGACGTGCTCCGCTGCGACACCTTCAGCCACTACGCCTGCAACCGCGAGTTCGCCTTCTGGATCCGCGCCAGCGGCTACCTCTCCACCCCCTGCTGGCGGGTCGGCGAGAACCTCGCCTTCGGCAACGGCCGCCGCGGCAGCGTCCGCACCATCTTCCGCGCCTGGATGCGCTCCGCCGAGCACCGCGTGAACATCCTCGGCGACTACGCCCAGACCGGCCTCTTCCTCACCAGCGGCACACTCGAAGGATTCTCCGGCACACGCGTCTGGGCCCAGCACTTCGGCAAGCACTGCTGACCAACCCCCAAGGGGGGAGACCCCACCGCCCTCGTCGACTTAAGGGCGCTATGGCGCCCACAACTCGACGAGCCCGATCGGCCCGCGCCTGGCGCCTCGCGCGGGCGCAATACGGCGTCGTCGCCCGCCGCCAGCTGCAAGCGCTCGGGTTCAGCCCGGACGCAATCAAGCACCGCCTGCGCACCGGGCGCCTGCGCCCGGTGCACCGCGGCGTCTACGCGGTCGGCCGCGCCGAGCTCTCGCGCGAGGGAGGCTGGACGGCCGCGGTCTTGGCCTGCGGCGAGGGCGCCTTCCTCACCCATCTGAGTGCCGGTGCCCTCTACGGCATCTGCGAGGAGCGACCCGGCCGGATCGAAGTCGGCGTTCGCCGCCCCCACCCGGTCGGTCCTCCCAACCTGCGCGTCAGGCGCCGCCCAGCCCTACCCCGCAATGCAGTTGGAACCCTCAGGGGCATCCCAGTCACCTCACCCGTGCAGACCACGATCGACCTGGCCACCGAGCAGGGGCCGAAGACCCTCCTGCGCACGATCAACGAGGCCGACAAGCTCGACGTGATCCACGCGGATGAGCTGCGCCTCGCGCTCGAGGATCACCGAGGGCAGCCCGGCGTCAAGCCGCTGCGGTTCCTGCTCGACCGCGACACCTTCGTGCTCTCCGACGAGGAGCTCGAACGCCTCTTTCTTCCTATGGCGAGGGAGGTGGGACTCCCTCTCCCGCTCACCAAAGAGACAGTCAACGGCTTCGAGGTGGACTTCTACTGGCCCGACCTGAGATTCGTGATCGAGACCGACGGGCTGCGCTACCACCGCACGCCCTCAGCCCAGGCCCGTGACGCCAGGCGCGATCAGGCCCACACCGCGGCGGGCTTCACCCGCCTCAGGTTCTCCCACTGGCAGGTGAAGCACGAACCCGCCTACGTGAAGCGGATCCTCCGGGAGACCGTCGTCCACCTCAACCGCCCCGAGCGACCCGCCTGACCCGCACCCCTACCTGCCCAGTGGGGGTGCGGGTCAGGCGGGTCGCCGGCGGGCTTCGTCCCTCTGCCTACCGCGGGGCGATCGCCTCGAGCCGGGCTGAGACCCGGTCGGCGCGTTCGAGGAAGCTCTTGAAGCTGTCGTAGGCCGCCTCGGACTGGGACGCCGGGGCGGCCTGCGGCGCGTCGGCCGCCTCGTCCTCACCGATCGGCTCCGGCTCCGCGACCGCCGCCGGGGGGCCGCCGTTGACCGCCCGCTCGCTCGCCAGCTCCGCCAGCTCGGCGGCGCGCCGCGCCTGCTCGGCCGCGTCGATCGCCGCGGCGCCGATCTCGAGCACCGCGGCTTCGGAGGCCTTCGCCACCGCCAGCGCGTGGTCGATCCGCTGCTCGAGCTGGGCGATCGTCGCCGGGCGCGCCGCGGCGGGCAGCACCCAGTCGCCGGTCTGGTCGCGCTCGTTCTCGCCCATGAACGCCCAATTTAGGGCCAGCGGAGGCGGGAAATCCGGCGGCGCGGCGTCGCGCGGTGAGCGCCCCCGCCCATTGACTAGATTTCGCCGGTCCAGAGAAACGACGCTAGGAGCGACTTGAGACACCCGAGAGAGTTCTTCCAGCCGCAGGCGATCGGCGCCCCGGCCCCGCTGACCGAGATCCCGGTCAAGCCGTCGCGGATGATCCACTTCCTCGACTTCTCGAACGAGAAGATGGTCGCCAAGGCCGGCGACATCGCCAAGCAGACCGACATCCTGCTCGGCAACCTCGAGGACGCCGTCCCAGTCGACCGCAAGGAGGCCGCCCGCGCCGGCCTGATCAAGGCCGCCAAGGAGACCGACTTCGGCGGCACCTCGCTCTGGACCCGGGTCAACTCGCTGGAGAGCCCCTGGGTGCTCGACGACCTGACCGAGATCGTCACCGAGATCGGCGACGTGCTCGAGGTCGTGATGGTGCCCAAGGTCGAGGGCGCCTGGGACATCCACTACGTCGACCGCCTGCTCGCCCAGCTCGAGGCGAAGGCCGGTCTGGAGCGCCCGATCCTGATCCACGCGATCCTCGAGACCGCGCAGGGCGTGGTCAACCTGGAGGAGATCGCCAACGCCAGCCCGCGCATGCAGGGCATGAGCTTCGGCCCCGCCGACCTCGCCGCCTCGCGCCGGATGAAGACCACCCGGGTCGGCGGCGGCCACCCCGGCTACCGGGTGATGGAAGACCCGACCGACCCGGAGAACCCCGAGGCCGACCGGGTCAGCGCCCAGCAGGACCTCTGGCACTACTCGATCGCCCGCATGGTCGACGCCTGCGCCGCCGCCGGCATCCTTCCCTTCTACGGGCCGTTCGGCGACATCAAGGACACCGCCGGCTGCGAGACCCAGTTCCGCGCCGCCTTCCTGATGGGCTGCGTCGGCACCTGGTCGCTGCACCCGGTGCAGATCGGGATCGCCAAGAAGGTGTTCAGCCCGCCGCCGGACGAGGTCAAGTTCGCCAAGAAGGTGATCGCGGCGATCCCCGACGGCCGCGGCGTCCACATGATCGACGGCAAGATGCAGGACGACGCCACCTGGAAGCAGTGCAAGGTGATGGTCGAACTGGCCGAGATGCTCTCCGAGAAGGACCCGGAGCTGGCCGCCTCCTACGAGTCCTGAGCTCACCGGGCACAGCCGTCCCGGGCGACCGGCGACGGCTGTGCCTGCACGGTTTCGTGCCCCCTGACGGGCGCGATTCGAACAAACGTCCAAAGACCTTTGGACGATTCGCGGGAGGTCCGAGTGATCCCCCGTGGACCACTTTCCGCGCCAGACCAGGATCCGGGGCCGCCGGCTTCTCACCACCCTCTTCGCGCTTGCCGCCACCGCCGCGGCGCTCGTCCCCGCCGGCGCCGGCGCCGCTCCCGTGACCGCCCGGCCGGCCGACAACTTCGTCGACTCGATCGGCGTCAACACCCACCTCTACTACGACGACACCGACTACTACCGCCAGTTCGGGGTCGTCAGCCAGCGCCTCCGCGAGCTCGGCGTCCGCCACATCCGCGAGAACCTCGTCCCCGACCGTCCCGACCAGTACCAGCGGCTCAACCAGCTCGCCGCGCAGGGGGTCAAGGCGACCCTGATCCTCGGCGAGCCGACCGACGGCGCCGCCGGCCTCGCCGAGCTGACCTCGATCCTCGCCACCAAGCTGAACGGCTCGGTCGCCGCGATCGAGGGCCCGAACGAGTGGGACCTGCGCGGCTCCTCGAACTGGATGTCGACCCTCGCCCCCTACCAGGCCCAGCTCTGGTCCCAGGTCAAGGGCAACCCGGCGCTCGCCGGCCTGCCGGTCGTCGGCCCCTCGCTCGGCAACACCAACAGCCGCGCCACCGACATCTCCGGCTCGCTCGAATACGGGAACATCCACTCCTACCCGAACGGCGAGCCGCCCGAGTGGAACCTCAGCTCGCAGCTCAGCACCGCGACCGCGATGTCCGGCTCGAAGCCGGTGATGGCGACCGAGACCGGGTACCACAACGCGCTCGGCTACAGCGGCGGCCACCGCCCCGCCTCCGAGGCCGCGCAGGCGACCTACCTGCCCCGCCTCTTCCTCGAGTACTACCGGCGCGGCATCGTCCGCACCTTCTCCTACGAGCTGCTCGACGAGTTTCCCGACCCGAGCGGAGCCGAACCCGAGTCGCGTTTCGGCCTGCTGCGCAACGACCTCTCGCCGAAGCCGGCGTTCACCGCCCTGCAGAACCTGATCGCGATCTGCGCCGACCCCGGCGGCGGCGCGATCAGCCCCGGCAAGCTCGACTACGCGATCTCCGGCGACCAGACCGAGCTGCGCCAGATGCTCCTGCAGAAGAGCGACGGCAGCTTCTACCTGGCGCTCTGGCGCGCCGAGAGCGTCTGGGACAACAAGGGCGTGCGGGCGCTCGGCGCCCCCTCGCGCACGGTCAAGGTCAGCTTCCCCGGCGGCGTCGCCGGCGCCCAGGAATTCGCCCCCAACGTCTCCGCCCAGCCGCTGCGCACGCTGCCCGGGGGCGAAGCGCTCTCGGTCGAGGTCGGCTCCCAGGTCGTGATCCTCAAGCTCGGCGGCAAGGCGAGCGGCGGCGCCCAGCTCGGCACGATCAAGGTGTGGGTCGACGAGCGCGCGGTCGAAAAGGGCGACCGGGTCGTCGTCGAAGGCAAGATGGCCGGCGCGGCCAGCGCCCGCAAGGTCAAGGTGCAGCGCTGGAAGCGCGGCGCCTGGCGGACCGTGGCCAAGACCAGCACCCGCGGCGACGGGCGCTTCAAGCAGCGCCTGCGGATGCTCGGCGGCGTCGGTCCCTCGCGGATCCGCGTGATCGCCGACCGCGCGAAGCCGTCGAACCAGGTCCGTGTGCGGGTGCTGGCGCGCGGTGGCGGCAAGGCCGTCGCGCTCGGCAAGGCGCGCAAAGCGGCCTGACCCGGCCGGGCGCGGTACGCCGCGCGCTAGCGTCTGAGGATGATCGCGCCCACGGTCTCGCTGCGCGCAACCGCGGCGTTCGTGCTCGCCCTCGCCCTCGCCCTGCTCGGCGGCTGCGGGGCGGGCGGGCCGGACGCGGACACGAGCGCGGCGGGTGACGCGGGCGGCGTCGCCGCCCGCCCGGCGCAGGCGTTCGTCGGCTCGCTCGGGATCAACACCCACACCTACTACTCCGACACCGTCTACCGGCAGCGCTTCCCGACGATCGAGCGGCGGCTGCGGGAACTGGGCCTGCGCCACATCCGCGAGAACCTGATGCCGCACCGCCCCGACCAGTACCGGATGCTGAACCGGCTGGCCGCGGCCGGGATCGAGTCGCAGCTGATCCTCGGCGACCCGCGCAACGGCCGCGCCGGGCTGCGCCAGCTGCTGGCGATCCTCGAAAAGCGGCTGAGCGGCGCGGTCGAGGCGGTCGAGGGCGCCAACGAGTACGACCTCAGCGGCGACCCGCGCTGGCGCCAGCGCCTCGACCGCTACCAGCGCTCCCTCTACACGCTGGTCAAGGAGAACGCCGAGCTGGAGCGGCTGCCGGTGGTCGGCCCCTCGGTCGGCCAGCTCGCCGACAACCTCGAGGTGACCGACCTCTCCCGCTACCTCGACTACGGCAACGTCCACTCCTACCCCGACGGCGAACCGCCCGAGCGAATCCTCGGCAGCTGGCTGCGGGCGGCGGCGCGGACCTCGGGGGGCAAGCCGGTGATGGCGACCGAGACCGGGTACCACACGGCGCTCAGCGCCAGCCAGGGCCAGCGCCCCGCCTCCGAGGCGGCGATGGCCGCCTACGCGCCGCGCATCTACCTCGACTACTTCGCCCGCGGCGTGGTCAGGACGTTCCCCTACGAGCTGGTCGACGAGTTCCCGGACCCCGGCAACGACGAACCGGAGTCGAACTTCGGCCTGCTGCGCAACGACCTCTCGCCGAAGCCGGCGTTCCGGGCGGTCCGCAACCTCGTCGACCTGCTCGCGGACCCGGGCCCCCGCTTCACCCCCGGCCGCCTCGACCTCAGCCTCGGCGGCGAGCGCCGCGACCTGCGGACGCTGCTGCTGCAGAAGCGCGACGGCCGCTTCTACCTGGCGCTGTGGCGCTCGACCAGCGTCTGGGACCCGGACCGCCGCGTTCCCCTGAGGCCCGGCTCGGCGCCGGTCCAGATCGGCTTCGCCAGCCGGCCCGACCGGGTCAGCCTCCACCTGCCGAACCGCGCGCCGACGGCGCAGGGCGAGCTGCCGCTCGGCGACGGCCCGACCTCGCTCGAGGTCGGGCCGCGCGTCACGGTGCTCGAAATCGATCCCGCCGGCTGAGCGGCGGGGCCCAGCTAGCCGAGGCGCGCTTCCAGCGCCTCGAGCTGGGCGGAGATCTCCGCCGGCAGCTTCTCGCCGAACTTGTCCAGGTGCTCCTTGAGCTGCGGCAGCTGCTGCTTGACCAGCTCGGTGTCGACGCTGAGCAGCTGCTCCATCGCGGCGGCGGAGACGTCGAGGCCGGAGGTGTCGATCGCGTCGACCGGCGGCAGCAGCCCGATCGGCGTCTCGACCGCCTCGGCCTTGCCCTCGCAGCGGCGGAAGACCCACTCGAGCACGCGGCTGTTCTCGCCGAAGCCGGGCCAGAGGAACTTGCCGTCGGCGTCTTTGCGGAACCAGTTGACGTAGAACACGCGCGGCAGCTGGGCGCCCTCGCGGCGGCCGACCTTGAGCCAGTGGGCGAAGTAGTCACCCATGTGGTAGCCGCAGAAGGGCAGCATCGCCATCGGGTCGAAGCGCAGCTGGCCGACCGCGCCGGCGGCAGCGGCAGTCGTCTCCGAGGACATCGTCGCCCCCATGAAGACGGCGTGCTCCCAGTCGAACGCTTCCTGGACCAGCGGCACCACGGTGGCGCGGCGGCCGCCGAACAGGAAGGCGTCGATCGGCACGCCAGCCGGGTCCTCCCACTCGGGCGCGATCGACGGGCACTGCGACGCCGGCGTCGTGAAGCGGGCGTTCGGGTGGGCGGCGGGGGTGTCGGAGTCCGGCGTCCAGTCGTTGCCGTGCCAGTCGGTGACGTGGTCCGGCGGCGAGCCGGTCATCCCCTCCCACCAGATGTCGCCGTCGTCGGTCTTGGCGCAGTTGGTGAAGATCGAGTTGCGCTCGATCGTGTCCATCGCGTTCGGGTTGGTCTTGTGGCTGGTGTTCGGCGCGACGCCGAAGAAGCCGGCCTCGGGATTGACGGCGTAGAGCTTGCCGTCCTCGCCGAACTTCATCCAGGCGATGTCGTCGCCGACCGTCTCGACCTTCCAGTCGGGCAGGGTCGGGACCAGCATCGCCAGGTTGGTCTTGCCGCAGGCCGAGGGGAAGGCGCCGCCGATGAACTTCGAGGTGCCCTCGGGCGAGGTCAGTTTGAGGATCAGCATGTGCTCGGCCAGCCAGCCCTCGTCGCGGGCCATCGCCGAGGCGATCCGCAGCGCGAAGCACTTCTTGCCGAGCAGCGCGTTGCCGCCGTAGCCCGAGCCGTAGGACCAGATCTCCCGCGTCTCCGGGTAGTGGACGATGTACTTGTTGTCGCCGTTGCAGGGCCACGGCACGTCCTCGACGCCCTCGGTCAGCGGCATCCCGACCGAGTGCACGCAGGGGACGAACTCGCCCTCGTCGCCGAGCGCGTCGAGCGCCGCCTTGCCCATCCGGGTCATGATCCGCATGTTGGTCGCGACGTAGGCCGAGTCGGTCAGCTGCACGCCGATCTCGGAGATCTCAGAGCCGACCGGCCCCATCGAGAACGGGACCACGTACATCGTGCGGCCGACCATGCAGCCCTTGAAGAAGCCGTTCAGCTCGGCGCGCATCTCGGCCGGATCGCGCCAGTTGTTGGTCGGACCGGCATCCTCCTCGCGCTCGGAGCAGATGAAGGTGCGGTCTTCGACGCGGGCGACGTCGGCCGGGTCGGAGAGGGCGAGGTAGGAGTTGGGACGCTTGGCGTCGGAGAGCTTCTCGAAGGTGCCGCCGTCGATCAGGACCTGCGCGAGGCGGTCGTACTCCTCGGCGGAGCCGTCACACCAGTAAACGGAATCCGGCTGCGTAAGGTTGGCGATCTCACCCACCCACTGCTGCAGCTTGGCGTGTGTCGTCAACTCGGGGGCGGTGGTCAGGTCGCTCATTCGCCTCTCTCTATGGGATCGGTTTGAGACCGACGAAGCTCACGTCAGCCTCCTCGTTGCGGATCTTCAGCGTTGCAGTTGCCTGCTCGCCGTCGCTGTAGTCGACAGTGCAGGTGAAGGTGGCTCCTGCTTCGACCTTCTGTTCAGAAGGGCAATCGACGGCGCGAATCTTTGCTTGCATCGAATCTTCCAGGTCGGCTTGGATCGCGGCCTCGGTCTTGGCGGAATCGATCACCGTGTCGCCGCAGCCAACAAGGGCGAACGCTAGCGCAATCGCCAGCGTCAGAGCGCATAGCCAGCGGGTTTTCGGGCGGGGGGTCAACGATCGAACAGGGGCGAGAGCGGGTTCAGCGACCTCGCCTTACGGTACGCGGAGAGGGCGGCGTCCGCGTTCCCGCGCTGAGCTTCCAGGCGCGCGAGCACCAGCCAGGGGCGCCAGTTGGTGTGCTCGCGTTCGGTCGCCACGATCGCGGCCGCGGCGGCCGCCGGCAGGTTGCCGCGCAGCTCCAGCACCAGCGCCTCCTGCAGGTGCGGGGTCGCCGCGCCGGGCTCGACGTCGGCGGCCGAGCGGGCGTCGGCGAGCGCCCCTTCGAGGTCGCCCGCGCGCACCTTCGCCTCGCTGTCGCGGATCAGCGTGGTCGAGGCCAGCGGCACCGCGATCGCGACGATCGCGACCAGGGCGCCGAGCGCCAGGCCGATCCGCGCCGGCCAGCGGCGCAGCAGCGGCTCCGCCCCGGGGTCCGGGTCGGGCGCCATCACCAGCAGCGCGGCCAGCATCAGCATCGCCGCGACCAGCACCGGCATCTGCCAGCTCCAGTCGACCGCGGCGGTGAGGAAGAAGGCCGAGCAGCCGGCCAGGGCGGCGGCCAGGGCCGAGCGCAGGCCGGGGCCGGCGCGGGCCGCCAGCAGCGCCCCGCCGCCGAGCACCAGGAGGACGAAGCCGCCGTAGAGCAGCAGGCCGACGATCCCCAGCTCGCCGAGGATCTGCAGGTAGGCCGAGTGCGCGTCCTGGACCGCCTCGCCGCCGGCCGCGTCGCGATCCCACCAGTAGACGAAGGTGCCCGAGCCGGTGCCGATCAGCGGCGCGGTCGCGTTCTCGTCGATCGCCGACTGCCAGAGCGCGTAGCGGCTCTCGCCGGCGAAGCTGTTGAGCCGCCCGGTGCCGGTGCCGGCGTTGCTGCCGCCCTTGAATTCGTCGATCCCGCTGGAGACCCGACTGGGCCCGCTGGCGGCGAAGAAGGCGACCAGCACGACGACCACCAGCGCCCCCAGCGCGGCCAGGGAGAAGTTGCGGCTCGGCTCGGTCCAGAGCGGCCGCCGCTCGTCGATCAGGAGCTTCGAGACGAACGCGTGGATCAGCGCGATCGCGACGCAGACGGCGATCGCGATCAGCAGCACTTCGTCGCCCTGGTCGCGACCGGCGACCGTGTTGGTGAGGCCGTGGCGGAGCTCCTCGCGCTGGCTGGCGAGCGCGATCAGCAGGCCGCCGCCGGCGCCGGTCAGGCAGAGGGTCAGCAGCTTCGGCGCGCGGTCGTCGGCGAAGACGAGGAAGACCAGGGTGCCGAGCGCGGCGGCGACGATGCTGCCGCGCGAGAGGGTGAAGAAGATCGCCAGCATCATCGCCGGCAGGGCCGCCGCGGCGAGGGCGCGGACGACCACCGTCTTGGCGGCGGCCGAGACCTGCAGCAGCAGCGGGATGCCGACCGCGATCAGGGCGCCGAGCCCGTTCCAGTAGTTGAGCGGGTAGGAGAGCCGTTCGCGGCTGTCGTCGAGGAACAGCGCGGTCTGGTCGGCGGAGGGGAACCAGGCCGGGTGCAGGCGCGAGAGCAGGGCGAGGACCGCGATCAGCGCGATCGCGGCGCCGACCGCGGCGATCAGCCGCTGCGCTTCGCGCGGCGCCCGCAGGAAGAGGACGAGCGAGAAGACGCCGAGGTAGACGAGGACGCGGGCGAGGTCGGTGGTGGTGCGCTCGGCGCTCTCGGTCCAGATCAGGCTCAGCGCGGTCCAGGCGACGAAGGCGGCGAACAGCCCCAGCGCGACCAGCGCCAGGCGGCTCGGCCCGACCCGCGGCAGGGCGCCGACCAGAACCCCGACCACCAGCACCCACCAGATGCCGATCCCGACCTGGTCCTGGACCAGGGTGTCGTAGCCGCCGCCTTCGATCCCGAGGAAGGCGATCAGCCCGAAACAGAAAACCCACGTGACTACGGCGTCCCAGGAGACCCTCCCGGCCAGATCGGGTTGCCGGGCGCGAGACCGCATCGAAGTCGCCTCCATGCGGTTCTATGCTACGAGCGTGAGTCGGACGTCGAGCATCCTCCTCGCAGCGGCCACCTGTCTGGTCCTCACGCTGCTGCCCGCGACGGCCGGCGCCGAATTCTTCATCCCGGAAGGCAACTCGGCGGTCAACCAGTACACCGAGGGCATCCCCACCGGGGGCGGCGAACGGGACTCCAAGGGCGCCGGCGAGAAAGAGGTGCGCCCGGCCCAGGCGATCGGCGCCAGGAACACCGAGAAGCTCGAGCAGGCCGGTGGCCGGGAAGGCCGCGAAGTGGCGGAAGCGGTGGCCGAAACGGCGCCGCCGCCGGTCCTCGTCGAAGAGACGGCGGCCGCCGAAGCGACGCCCGGCGACAGCGCCGGCAGCGCCGGCAGCGCCGGCAAAGGGGCCGCCAAGCAGAGCGGCAAAGGCAAGGCCAAACCGGCCAAGGCCGACGACGGCGAAAGCGAAGCGACGGCCGCCCCCACTCCGCCCCCCGGTGACGGGCCGGGCGGCTCGGGCGGCTTCGGCGAGATCCTCTCCGCCGCGACCGGCGGCTCGGCCGGCGGCATCGGCCTGCTGCTGCCGCTGGTGATCGTCGGGGCGATCGCCTGGGGCATCGGCTACGCCTGGCGCCAGCGCGCCACCCACCCCACCGCGAGCACCAACCCGTGAGCGCGGCCGCCACGAGTCCCGCCCGGCCCGGCCGGAGGCGCCGGCTGCTCGTCGCGCTGCTCGGCACGGCGGCGGCGCTGCTGGTGCTCGCCTGGAGCGCGCCGAACGCCCCGGCGCGGCCGCTCACAACCGGGATCACCAACATCTACACCAACGCCCCGCTCGGCTTCGAGCGCACCAAGGCGTCCGGCAGCCAGCTGGTCCGCATCCAGCTCTACTGGGGGGCGGCGGCGCCGCGGACCAAGCCGGAGGCCTGGAACCCGGCCGACCAGGCCGACCCCGCCTACACCTGGGGCGAAAGCGACGAGGCGGTGCGCAACGCCGTCGCCGCCGGCCTCACCCCGGTCCTGCAGGTCGACGGCGCGCCGACCTGGGCCCAGCGCTGCACCACCCCGCCCTCGCTGGCCGGCGCGATCTGCAACCCCGACCCGGCCGAGCTGCGCGCCTTCGCCCAGGCCGCCGCCACGCGCTACAGCGGCCGCGTCCCCGGCATCCCCGCGGTCAAGTACTTCCAGGCGCTGAACGAGCCCAACCTCTCGCTCTTCTTCCTGCCCCAGTTCGAAACCAGCGGCAAGCTCGCCTCGCCGGAGCTCTACCGCCAGCTGATGAACGGCTTCTACGCCGGCGTCAAAACCGCCGAACCGAACGCGCTGGTGCTGCTCGCCGGCCTCGGCCCGGTGGCGGTGCCGAAATACACGATCGGCCCGATCCAGTTCACCAAGGCGCTGCTCTGCATGGGCGGCTCGAACAAGAAGCCGAAGCCGCTGCCCGGCGACTGCGGCGGCGGGGTCAACTTCGACATCTTCGCGATGCAGCCGTACACGACCGGCGGGCCGACCCACGAAGGCCGCGCCAACGACGTCCAGATCGGCGACCTGGCGAAGCTGCAGCGGCTGATCGCGGCCGCCGACAAGGCCAACCGGATCAACAGCGCCTACAAGCGCACCCCGCTCTGGATCACCGAGTTCTCCTGGGACTCGGCCCCGCCCGACCCGGGTGGGCTGCCGATGAAGATCGAGACCCGCTGGGTCGCCGAGGCCCTGCACGTGGCCTGGAGCGCCGGGGTCTCGCACTTCTTCTGGTTCAGCCTCCGCGACGAGGAGCGCCACGCGGGCCAGGCGTTCTCCGAGACGCTCGAGTCCGGCCTCTACTTCCGCGGCGCGACGCTCGAGCAGGACAAGCCGAAGCCGTTCCTGCGCGCCTTCCGCTTCCCCTTCGTCGCCTACCCGGGCAAGCAGCTCGAGCTCTGGGGGCGCACGCCGACCAGCAAGGGCGGCAAGGTGAAGATCCAGCTGCAGGTGAAGGGCAAGTGGAAGACGGCGCGCACGCTGCGCGCCGACAAGCACGGCATCTTCCGCGGCAAGCTCGCCAGCTCCTACGGCCGCGACCGCAAGGGCGCCGCGCGGGCGCTCTTCGGCAGGGAGAAGTCGGCCGGCTTCGCGATGAAGCCGGTGCCCGACTTCCACCACCGGCCGTTCGGATAGAGCCCCCGCGCGGCTCCGGACCAAAGGGCTCCGCCGATTCGGGTAGGGTTCCGCGCCGCGCATGAGGTTCTACGAGTACGAGGCACGGAAGATCATCGAGCTGGCGGGGATTCCCGTCACCAAGTACGGCTTCTGCAAAACCGCCGAGGAGGCGCGCCAGGCGGCCGCCGAGATCGGCGGTCCCGTGGTGATCAAGTCGCAGGTGCTCTCCGGCGGCCGGATGAAGGCCGGCGGCGTCAAGTTCGCCGACACGCCCGACGAGGC
>CAYXFL010000024.1:0-43343 GCA_964464285.1 uncultured Conexibacteraceae bacterium | reverse complement strand
ATGATCGTCCCGCCTTCGCCCTGCGTCTGCGCGTTGAACGCTTTGCAGAAATCCATGATGTTGACGCCGTGCTGACCGAGCGCGGGGCCGACCGGCGGAGCCGGGTTGGCGTTGCCCGCCTGGATCTGAAGCTTGATGAGGGTGAGGACTTTTTTGGCCATTAGGGGTTGGGGAGGGTAGCGCTCTTTGGCGAGCTAGATCTTCTTGACCTGGTCGTAGCCGACCTCGACCGGGGTCTCGCGACCGAAGATCGAGACGAGGACCTTGAGTTTCGCCGCGTCCTCGTTGATCTCGGCGATCTCGCCGGAGAAGTCGGAGAGCGGGCCGGAGATGACTTTGACCGATTCGCCGATCGCGAACTGGGCCTGGGTGCGTGGCCGCTCCGCGGTCTCGCGGTGCAGCAGGCGATCGACCTCCGGTTTCGAGAGCGGCACCGGCTTGTTGCGTTCGGCGCCGACGAAGCCGGTCACCCCGGGCGTGTTCTTGACCAGGTTCCAAGAGTCGTCCGTCATCTCCATGTTGACGAGGACGTAGCCGGGCATGGTCCGTTTCTCGGACTGGACTTTCTGCCCGTCCTTCATCTCGGAGACCTGCTCGGTCGGGACGACGACCTGCCGCACGTTGCGGTTCTGGCTCATCGTCTGAACCCGGTGCTCGAGGTTGTGCTTGACCTTGTTCTCGTGCCCGGAGTAGGTGTTGATCACGTACCAGCGATACAAAATTGGAGCCTTTGCTCTAGGTCCTCGCTCAGAGGATCTGCTTGACGATCTCGTTGAACAGCGCGTCGAGGGCGCCGAGATACGCGGCGGCGACGGCGACGAAGATGATGGTGACTGCGGTCGCCTGGATCAGCGTCTCGCGATCGGGCCACTGAACTTTCTTCAGCTCGGCCCAGCAGGAAAGCAGGAATCCGATCACGCCGCCGCGCTGGGCCCGTTCGGCCTTCGCCTGCTTCTGGCGCTTCTCGAGCTGCTGCGTCTCGCGGCGCTTCTGCTCGGCGCGCTGACGCTTCTCGGAATCCTTCTGGGCGCGCGCTTCGGCGCGGCGCTCGGAGCGCGAGGCCTTCGGCGCGTCCGGGGTCTCGAGCTCGGCCTCGGAGGCGCCGGCGGCGATCCCGGCCTCTACCGCCTCGATCTCGGCGATGTCGCCGGAGACGGGAACCTGGGTGTCGTGCTGGGCGCGAGAGGTGCTCTCGCGCCCGCCGTCGGAGCGTTTTTGCTCCTCAGCTTCCCGAGCCCGGCGCTCGGCCTTGCGCTGTGCGCGGCTTTTCGCCATTAGGGGCTACCGCGTCTCCTTATGGGCGGTGTGGTGGCCGCACCAACGGCAGAACTTGCGCATCTCGATGCGATCGGGCGAGTTGCGCCGTGACTTATTGGTCTGGTAGTTCCGCCGCTTGCAGTCTTCACAAGCCAACGTCACCGCAATGCGGACGTCTCCGCGAGCCATTCGTTTCCCTCTTCCTACTCTGCCGTTACAAAGAAAAGCCTCGGGCCCAGGGCGCGAGGCTTTCGCAAGGATAGCGGTCTGCCGCTGCTCAGGTTTACTTGAAGCGCAGGGTGCGCGCGGTGCGCACCGAGCCGCCCTCGACCTGGACGGTTTCCGCGACGACGCGGGTGCGCACGGCGACGATCCCGTCGAAGATCGAGCGCTGCGCTCCCAGCGGCACGACGACGACCCGTTCTTCGCCGCGCTCGACCGAGAAGGCGACCACCGGCGGCTGCTCCCCGGGAGCCTCGATCGCCAGGGTGCCGACGCAGGCGGCGGCGCTGGCGCCGGCGCAGCGGACGCCGACCAGGGCGCCGGGGCCGGCGATCCGGGCGCTGCGCCCGGTGAATTCGATGCTCATCGCGGCGCTCTGGGTCGAGGTCGCGGCGGTCGGCTGGCCGAGCGCGGTCGCCTTGCCGAGCCCGATGGCGGGAGCGGCGCTCGCGCCGGGAGCGCAGACGACCGCGGCAAAGGCCCCGGCGAGGGCGAGAACGGCGAGGCGGCGGTGGCTGCGTGCAAGATTCATCTCCCACATGGGACCACAAATGTTCGATCAAATGGCTCATCCATACGTCCAATGACCCGGATCGGGCTAAAGGTTGCGTCGCACGTCGCTCCCGGCAGCCAAGTGGCCGGCGGGCGCTGGACCATCGTCGGAGCCCTGAAAAGAGGCTGAATCAGAGCCCGAGGGTCTTGGCGATGATGGTGCGCTGGATCTCGGAGGTGCCGCCGTAGATCGTCGAGACCATCGCGGCGCGGACCAGGCGCTCCATGTCGTACTCGGAGGAGTAGCCGTAGCCGCCCATCAGCTGCATCCCCTCGATCGCGGTCCGTTTGGCGACCTCGGTGACGAAGAGCTTCACCATCGAGGCCTGCTGGGGCAGCATCCGGTCGGGGTCCTCGTCGGTCAGGGTGGCCACCCAGCGGGTCATCAGGCGGGCCGCCTCGAGGTCGGTGGCGAGGTCGGCGAGCCGGTGCTGGAGCGCCTGGAAGGAGCCGATCGGGCGGCCGAACTGGCGGCGCTCCTTGACGTAGGCGAGCGCGTCGTCGAAGGCGCGCTGGGCGATCCCGAGCATCGTCGCGGCGAGGATCAGGCGCTCGACGTTGAGGCCGGCCATCAGCTGGGTCCAGGCCTGATCGACCTCGCCGAGCACGGCGTCGCCGGGGACCGCGCAGTCGGTGAAGTAGAGGTGGTTGGTCTCGCGCCCGCCCATCGTGTCGATCGGGACCACCTCCATGCCCGCGGCGCCGCGGGGCACCCAGAGCATCGTCATCCCCTGGTGCTTGTCCTCGCCGCGGGTGGTGCGGCAGACGACCAGCACGTGGTCGGCGATGTGGGCGTTGGAGCAGAAGACCTTCTGGCCGTTGAGGACGTAGCCGCCGTCGACCCGCTCGGCGCTGGTGCTGAGCGCGCCGACGTCGGAGCCGGCCTCGGGCTCGGTCATCGCGATCGCCTCGACCGCGCCGCCGGCGATCCCGCCGAGGATCTTCTGCTTCTGCTCCTCGCTGCCGAAGCGCTTGGTGGCGCCGGCGACGATCAGGGTGGTCGCGTAACCGCCGATCGGGGCGAGGCCGCGCGAGGTCTCCTCCATGAACAGGCAGGCGTCCAGCATCGAGCCGCCCGAGCCGCCGTACTCCTCGGGGATCGTCACCCCGAGCCAGCCGAGCTCAGCCATCTGCCCGTAGATGTCGAAGCTGTGGCGCTCGGCGTAGCCTTCGGTGAGGCGCTCGCGCTGGTCCTGCGTCCCGCACTCGCGGTCGCAGAAGTTGCGGATCGCGTCGACGAAGTCGCTCTGCTCATCGGTGAGCGAGAAGTCCACGCGGGCAGCCTATAGACAGGCGGGGCGGCGGCGCCCGCCGACTGGCTGCTCAGCCAGGGTGAATATGGGGCTTACCACCCATCGACGCCGCGGGCGCGCAATGCAAAACTTCGAGCGGCGCATGCGCGGCCAACGACGATCCCTGCCTCACTTCCTGCCTCTCTGACGTGGACAACGAGCTTGCTGTTCTCGGCGCGGCGCTGCTGCTCGCCGGCCTCTTCGCCAGGCTCGGCCTGCGCCTCGGCCTGCCGACGATCCCCTTCTTCATCGTCGCCGGAATCGTCTTCGGCCCGCATACGCCTGGGCTGGTGGTGCTCGAGGACCCGGACGAGATCTACCTGCTGGCGACCTTCGGGCTCGTCCTCCTGCTCTTTCACCTAGGGGTCGAGTTCTCGATCAACGACCTGCTCGACGGCGGGCGAAAGCTGATCTGGGCTGGCGGCTCCTACATCGCGCTCAACTTCGGGATCGGCCTCGTGCTCGGCTTCGCGCTCGACTGGGGCACCCGCGAGATGTTCGTGATCGCCGGGATGATCGGGACCTCGTCAACGGCGATCGTCACCAAGCTGATCCTCGATCTCAAACGGGTCGCCAACCCGGAGACGGGGATGATCCTCGGGATCATCGTCGTCGAGGACGTGTTCCTCGCCTTCTACCTGGCGCTGCTGACCCCGCTGATCGGCGACCAGGAGAGCACCTTCGAGATCGTCAAGTCGGTCGGGATCGCCTTCGTCTTCCTGGTCGGCCTGTTCGCCCTGGCGCGCTGGGGATCGCGCCTGGTGCGCCCGTTCCTCGCCACCCAGGACGCGGAGCTGACGATCATCCTGGTGGTCGGGTTCGGCGTCTTCGTCGCCGGCTTCGCGCACATGGCGGGGGCCTCGGACGCGGTCGGCGCGCTGCTCGCCGGAATGGTGGTCGCCGGCACCGGCCTCGGTCCGCGGGTCGAGCGATTGCTGGTTCCCCTGCGGGACACCTTCGCGGCGATCTTCTTCTTCTGGTTCGGGCTCACGATCGCGCCCAGCGACATGGGGGCGATCGCGCCCGCGGTCGTGATCGCGGTCGTGATCACGATGACCTTCAACATCATCGCCGGCGTCGTCGCCGCCCGCATCTACGGCTACGGCCGCACCGCCGCCTCCAACACGGCGCTGATGCTGGTCAGCCGCGGCGAGTTCGAGCTGATCCTCGCCTCGCTGGCGATCGCCGCCGGGCTAGACAGCCGGGTCGCGCCGTTCGCTGCCTTCTACGTGCTGATCCTCTCGATCCTCTCGCCGCTGATGTCGGCGCGCTCCGACATCCTCGCCAACTGGCTACCGCGCAGGTTGTTCAAGGCGGAGGGCGAGCTCACCGAGCCCGCCGAGCCGCCGCCGCCGGAGCCGATCATCGAGGTCGGCGTGATCCGCCGGCTCGGCGCCGAGACCGTCGAGTACCCGGTCCGCCCCGGCGACGCGATCGTCGGCCAGTTCGTCCGCGACCTCGGGCTGCCCCGCAACGCGATCGCCAGCGTGATCGTGCGCAGCGACGAAGCGGTGGCCCCGCGCGGCTCGACCCGGATCCGGGCCGGCGACCGCCTCCACATCCTGGTCCGGCGCGAGGCGGCGCGGGAGGTCGAGCAGCTGGAGAGCCGCTGGCGCAGCGGGCCGATCGGGCCTCCCCCCCGGCCGCGGCGGCGGCTGCGCGGCTCCTCACCGATCTTCACCGTGCGTCCTTCCGACGCCGATTCCGTGGTCGGCGACTTCGACGCACCGGAGCGCGTGCTCGGCGAACCGGTCGTCGCCCGCCTGCGCGTCCGCCGCGACCGGCCGGGCGCGCTGGTCGCGCTCGACGACGGCCGCTACGCGGTCACCGGCCCGGTGATCATCGTCGGCTCCCGCGACGACGTCGCCGCCTACGCCCGCCGCCGCGTCGCCGAGGCCGAGCCCGACGAACGCTCCTGGCTGCAGTCGGTGGTCGGAGCGCTGGCGATCGACGTCTTCGAGGCGGCCCCGGTGCAGCCCCAGCCGAACGCCCGCTGAGCAGTCGACTCAGGGCGAAGCCCGGACGAAATTCGTCGACGGAGCGCGGTCGGCGGCTACGTTTGACCGGTGTCCCGTCCAGTCATCCTCGCCGCCGACGAAGACCGGGACTCGCTTGCCCGCATCGAGGCCGAACTGCGGGAGCGATACGAGCGGAGCTACGAGATCGTCTGCGTCGACTCGGCGGCCGCGGCGGCAGCGGCGATCGCCGACCTCGCCGAGCAGGGCGGGGAGCTGGCACTGGTCCTCGCCGGCGATTCGCTCGCCGGGACGCCGGGGGTGGAGCTCCTGGGCGGGATGCGGAGCCTCGACCCGCACGCCCAGCGCGGGCTGCTGATCGACTACGCGAGCTGGGGCGACGGCCCGACCGGCGAGGCGATCCTCGCGGCGATGGCGGGCCGCCAGATCGACTACTGGCTGTTTCGCCCGACCCGCACGCCGGACGAGCTCTTCCACCAGTCGGTCTCGACCTTCCTGCTCGAGTGGTCGCACGCGCGGCGGCTCTCCGCCCACACCGTCCAGATCATCGGCGAGTCCTGGACCGGGCGGGCGTATGAGCTGCGCGAGGTGCTGGGCCGCTGCGCCCTGCCGCACACCTTCTGCCTCGCCGACTCGCCCGAGGGGCGAACGCTGATCGACGAAGCGGGCGTAGGCGAGCCGCTGCCGCTGGTCGTCTTCCCGAACGGCGAGGTGCTCGTCGATCCGAGCAACGCGGAGCTGTCGATCGCCGCGGGCGGCCCGGTCGACCCGCGCGGCAGCGAGTTCGACCTGGTGATCGTCGGCGCCGGGCCGGCCGGGCTCTCGGCCGCCGTGTACGGCGCCTCGGAAGGGTTCCGCACGCTGGTGATCGACTCGGGCGGAATCGGCGGCCAGGCGACGCTCAGCTCGCTGATCCGCAACTACCTCGGCTTCCCGCGCGGGATCAGCGGCCGGCGACTGGCCGAGGAGGCCTACGAGCAGGCCTGGGTGTTCGGGGCGCACTTCGCCTTCATGCAGGAGGCGACGAGCCTGCGGCGCGAGGGCGATCGGATCCTCGTCGGCCTCTCCGACTTCCCGGCGGTCAGCGCCCGCGCCGTGATCCTCGCCACCGGCGCGTCCTACCGCCGGCTCGAAGTCGAGCAGCTCGAGGCCCTTGCCGTGGACGGCGCCGGGGTCTTCTACGGCGGCCCCGCGACCGAGGCGCCGGCGATGTCGGGCCGCGACGTCTTCGTCGTCGGCGGCGCCAACTCCGCCGGCCAGGCAGCGCAGCACCTGGCCGACTACGCGCGCCGGGTGACCCTGGTCGTCCGGGCCGACTCGCTCGCCGCGGGCATGTCGCACTACCTGGTCCAGCAGGTCGAGTCGGCGCCCAACGTCGAGGTCCGGCTCGGGTCCGAGGTCGTCGGCGGGGGCGGCGAGGACTGGCTCGAGCGACTCGAGCTGCGCGCCCGCGGCGAGCAGCAGGTCGAGTCGGTCTCGGCCGACGCGCTCTTCCTGATGATCGGCGCCAGCCCCAACACCGAGTGGCTGCCGCCCGAGATCCTGCGCGACGGCCGCGGCTTCATCCGCTCCGGCCCCACACTGGCGGGGAATCCCGCCTGGCCGCTCGCCCGCGATCCCCTCTCGCTCGAGACCAGCATGCCCGGCGTCTTTGCCGTCGGCGACGTCCGCGAGGAGTCGATGAACCGGGTCGCCGCGGCGGTCGGCGAGGGATCGATCGCGGTGCGCCTGGTCCACGACCTGTTCGCATCCGAACGACAAGCCAAGCATCCGGAGACCGAAGAGCGCGCTCGACTCAGGCCGGGCCGACCAGCAGCGCCACGATCACCGCGCTGAACCCGACCACCATCGCGATCACCACAGCGAGGCTGAACTGGCCGAGCGCGCGCTCGACGCCGCCGACGCGCTCGTCGACCCGTCCGATCCGGTCGCCCAACTGGCCGATCCGCTCGTCGATCCGCTCCACCCGCCCGTCGAGGCGGACCACGCTTTCCTCGACCCGGCCGAGCCGCCGGTCGACCTCGTCGAATCGCTCGCTGAGGAAGTCGATCCGCACTTCGACGTGCTCCAGCCGTTGCTCGACTTGCTCCAGTCGGTTGTCGACTCGCTCCAGTCGGTTGTCGACTTGCTCCAGTCGGCTGTCGACTCGCTCCAGTCGGTTGTCGACCTGCTCCAGTCGGTTGTCGACTTGGTCGAGGCGTTCGTCGACCTGGCTTAGTCCCTTGTCGACCTGACCCAAGCGACGGTCGACTTGCTCAAACCGCTGATCGATCTGCTCGAAGCGCTGGTCGACCTGCTCGAAGCGTTCGTCGAAGGCCGCGAGCCGCTGATCGATCCGCTGGACGCTTTCGCTGAGAAGGCGAAACCCCTCGCCGACTTCGCGGAAGCCCTCGTCCATCCGCTCGCCGAGCCCGTCGACCTTCTCGTTGAGATGGTCGAGGCGATCGTCGCTCCAGGTCTGCCGCATGGCCGCCATGATGCCAGGATGGCAGACAAAACGTTACGTGTGGTGCACGTGAATGCGAAATCTCTGTGCCGAAGCGGCCCTGATTAAGGGGTCCGGCTCAGGAATCGTCCTGCTGCGCCGGGGCCGGCACTCCCCGAAGCTGCCGGTATGCCCTGAAGCGCGCCGAGCGCCGGGGCGGGCGGACGCGCTGGATCGCGGCGGGAAGCGTGCGCCGCCCCGCGACTGGAACCCTGCGACCCACGGTCAAGCACCGCGTCACGCGCTGAGGGTCGGAGCTCCTCGCCGGGCACCGAAAGGCCGCGGAGCTAGGCTGCCCCGATGCCACAGGCCAGCGACGACCGCGCGCTACTCGACGAGAGCCGCATCGCCTACATCTACCTGAACGTAGAGGACCCATTCGTCGCCTGGCAGGTGTACCGTGCCGCCGTCGTCTCCTCCGCGATCGTCCACGAGTCGGCGTTGAGTCTTTGGATGACCGGTTACCTGCGAGAGCTCAGTCAGGGACCCGAGAGGAAGGGCCGCTTCGAAGCCGAGTGGGCAATCGAGCAGATCCGACAGCGCGAGAACCCAGGAGCGGTGTCGCGCCTGCGGGGCTTTTTCGCGTTCCCGGACGAGCTGTCCGCACAGCGCGCCGCCGAAAGGCGGCTCTCACGCCGGTTCGACCGGAGGTTCCTGGCCGAGGTTCGCATAGCCGACGACGCGCGACTCAGCCGCCACGACTCCGAATGGATCACCCACAACCTCGATGCGCCGGACGTGTCGTGGATACGCAATTACCTCGCAGGGACGCCCCACGGCAAGCACCCGATCTGGGAGCTGCTCGTGGAAGGGAAGGCGCTCGTCTGTGGAACCGCCCTGCGGGAACAGGCGTATGAGACGGTGCGGCGAACCTGGCCCGATTCCATGACGCTGCTCGAGATCGCACGTCTCGGCGGAGAACTGGGTTCGGACCTCGGCCTGATCGCCCCGATGCTCAGCGACACGGGCGATGGCCTGGAAGTCGTCTACTGCATCAACATGGTCGATGCGGAGGACGACGAATTCCTGAAACGAGTCGAGCGGCACCGGGAAGAAGGCGGGCCGATCAACTGGGATGACCTCGACATCGGGTCGGACACCTTCACCGCGCCCGACCTGCGAAGAGGCTTCTTCCGCCTGTAGCCGCCAACGCTCGCGGCTGGACACCTGAGAAGCCCGGAACGAGACTCGAACTCGTGACCCCTTCCTTACCATGGAAGCGTCGCGAGTTGCTTTTTTGTTCCGTGTGATCGCCTCCAAACGGCTTGCTAGAGCGGATTTTGGGGGTACCTCCGGTTCAGAGTCTACGGCCTTTCCGTAGGTCGGATAAGTTTGGTTTCGGGTCGTTACGAGGGGATTTGGGTCGCGAACGGGGCGTCGTGACCCAAACCGCGACCCAACACAGCGCGCCCGGCAGCCACCGCTGCGAACCAGCGAATGGCTAGTTGGCGGGCGAGAGATTCGAACAACCGCTTCGGCCAGCCCGTCGCTACACGGGCTCCCTGCCCCCCGTTGCCGGGGTGTTTCGGGGTACCTCCACCAACGACTCTAGCTCCCCGGGCACAGTCTGAACAGGTCGCAATCCGAACTTCGCCGAACGAGGTGGCATCGGAACGAACCGGCGGGGGTCGAGCTCAGTTTTTAAGTTCGGAGATCCGCCCCCGAGGAGGCTTGTTGCTCGCACCTAGGCCAAGTCGGTGACATCCGCCAGGAAGGTCTTGATGTCCGCCGGAATGGCGTCGGGTTCCATCTGTCCGGCGACCTCAGCAGCGCTCACATTCAACTGTCCGAGCACCGCCGTGCCACCGACCGCCTTGAGCACCTGCTTGCCGCGAACGTCCATCAATGCCTGGGGTGCATCGGAATCGACGAAGTGCTCGCCGACGCCGATCCCATGATGGTTCATCAGGTAATCCCTGACTTGCTCCTCGCTGAGGCCGGAGGCCGCAGCAATTGCCGGTGGCCAGATCAGATAGCTCTCTATGTAGCGGCGTCGCCATCGGCGGGGGTTGAATTCCGGGTCGCCGGGAATCGCGTTGTCTACAAGGTCGTCTCCGACCGTGCCGAGGGGCTCATCGTCTCGATCGCGAAGACTTAGGACTCGGAGTTCCGGGATCTCCTCCTTCAGTGCCAGATATAGCTGTCGGCGTTCCTTCTGCCCCTGCGTACTCCGCCACCCAACCCACTTTTCGGGCCATTCCATTTCGAGCTTCGACGCGAGGATCTTCAGGATCCGGAGGTCGCTTCTCCCCTCGACAAAGAGGATGCGCTTGCTTTTCTTCGCGCCATCGACACGCGGGGCGTAGTCGGTGCCCATGCCGGCCAACATGCCGACCTTCTGGCTGTCCTTCTCCAGATATCCCCCGCCGCCCCGTCGAACATGAAGAATGTCGTGGGGATCGGCGTTACGAAGAATCTCCGTGGAGTGGGTCGCGACCAGCACCTGCTTCCCGGCGGTCTCCGCAAGGCCACGCAGACCCTCAAGAAGCTGATCCTGCAAAGACGGATGGAGATGCGCGTCGGGCTCATCCAGCAGCAGCACATCGATCTCGGGATCGGTTGCCAGGGCGAACACGGACAGCCACTGCAGAAGTCCGCTTCCCTCCACCATCAGATCTCGCTTGTTGTAGCCAGGATGGCGCTTTATTTTGAATCCTTGCAGCTCCCCCCTGACCACCTCCACCTGGATGTAGGAGTGGTACTCCTCCCTGAAGGCCGCGACGTCGAGTTCGGCGTCAAAGGTCGTGCGCAGGTTCTGCTGGAGGAGCTCCCAGGGATTCGTCGCCCGTAGATTCGCCAAGTCCGAGTCGCTGATCTTCGTTTTATCCCCCCGGAGCTGGACTCGCTTCTCCAGGTTTCGCTCCTGCATTTCGAGGAGGATGTTCCGTAGAACCGCGCCGGCCAAGCCCTCCCCGATGCGCCGGCGCCGGATCGCCCCAGTCGTCCGCACCTCGCGGTCGGTCATGCCGGCAAACGGTGGGAGATAGGCAACGCGAGGGATTCGATCGTCGCCGTCCAGGTTCGAGTCGGTCGCCTTGATGAAGAGCCGGTCGTTGGCCAAAGACAGCCCGAACTCCAGAAATCGATCCTCCTCCTCGCGTGACCACTCGCACCGGATCCGAAGGGTGTAGCCGTCCTGCTCATCCACCCTCTGCACCTTGAGGTTCGTCCAGAGATGTTTCAGCGACGGAACGTTGATCGGGGAGAACTCATCGTCTCCGAGACCGAGGCCCTGACCCGAATACTCGGCAAGGAACGAATCGAGTCCACGCTCCATCTCCAGAGCAGTTCGACAGAACTCCCAGATTGCGAGCCCGTGAAGGATCGTCGACTTTCCGGCATTGTTCCCGCCCCCCAGGAGAGAGACGCCCGGGTGGAGTACGAACTCATCGTCTTTGAATTGCTTAAAGCGATGGAATTTAATCCGGCAGATCATCGCGTTGGACAATATCTGTGTGCTTTGTGTCGACGACTCCGGTGCGCGGTCCGATGGGCCCGGCGCTCTTCTCTACGGATCGCGTCAGGGAGCATCGTCGGCGACCGAATCCGCTGGGATGAGCCCCGCTCTTGATCGCTCGCGGTTGCGAGCGTGCGATCGAGCTGCCTTCACGAGCCGGCCCGAAGGTCCACGGCTACGGCGACCACACGATCGACCTCGAGCACCTGATCGAGACCCTCAATCCCATCGAGCGGCTGGGAGAGGCTCCGGGGTCGAATGAACTCCCTCGATCCAGACGGTCGCACCATCGAAAACGCAAGCGACGCTATCCAGCTCCTTCTCCAGCACTATCACGAGCAGGTCGTTCCCAGCTTTGGGCGTCTGGAGGAGCCCGAGAGTCAGGTTGTGCAGTTCGCTCTGTTGATTCGGTCACCCCCGTTGGTCGAAGCCGCGCTGACGCTCGCAGAAGCTGGGTTCGGGCGCGAGACGATGATCCTCAACAGGCCGCTGTTCGAGCTGATGCTCGACGCAGGCTGGGCGGTGGTCGAGCCCGAGCGAGCCGACGAGAAGTTCCTGGCTCACGCGCGCTATACCCAACACATCCAACGCGAGGTCGCCGCGCGATATCCAGAGCTGGGAATCACTCCCGGGGGTGGACCCCTCCCCCCAGATGAGGTCAAGTCAGGCATCCGCGACTTCGGTCGCCATGCCAGCAGCAGCTGGACCGGGCTGAGCGTAAAGGAGCGGGTCCAGGCGTTCGAGAAACGCCTTTGCCCCAGCGACTCCGACCGCCGCCAGCTCTGGTTCGTCTTCGACGTGCTGCACGATCTGAACAACGGCGAGGTCCACCCAAGCAGCTGGTCGCTGGGCAGGGCGCTACGACGTGTCCCGGTCGACAACGGAGCCCACCGGCTTCAGTTCCGGGTAGGCCCTGAGCAGGAGTTCTCGGCGTTTGCCCTCGGTTTCACCTGGTGGGTCTTCGTTCAGGTACTCGATCTGATGCACGACTTATCTGGCATCTCAACGGCCTCGCTCCAGGAGGCCGCCAACGCGGGCGCCGACCTCCTCGGCATCGCATCAGAGCAATAGCCGCACCTCGGCGATTCACCGATGCCGGAGCCAATCCGGGGAGTGTCCTTGGTGGGGCGGTGTGGCTTCTCGTCGCAAGCGAGGAGAAACCGTGCTTCACCCTTTGGCCGTGTCGTCCTCGTCGGACGGCCGTAAACGCAACACCCACAGCTTCAAATGACGGTCCGAGCGCTCGAAGTAGTCGGCTGGGATCAGGGAACCCAATTCGCCGGGCTCGGAGTGATGGTCGAGGCGCCGCACGGCGCCCTCGTCATCGAGCGTGACCTCATTGAAGATGGTCGAGTACATCGAGCTGAGCGTGCCGACGATGGCGAAGCCTTGTCGCTCGACGATTTCGCGCGTTCCCCCCGACGGAGTCGCCTGCAAAGCGAAGGAGGTGATCCGACCGGTCGAGTCGACCTCGGCCGGCGTCTCGATGTCCCAACCGCCGTATCGAAACAGCAGGAAGGCGATTTGACGCTCAAGCTCATCTGCAAGCGGCTGCCCTGCGGCAAGCAGTTGCGTGTTCCTGATGACGACGGTAGCGGCATCCGGGCGGCCGCGCTCTCCGAGCTCCTCGACTTCGAGGCGTAGCTCCAGCGGCGGCACCGTCCCGATGGTGCGATCGCCGAAGCGGGCCATCTGGTTGAACCTGATCCCATTGCTGAGGTCGAGCTCGTAGTGTTCGTCGACCAGCTGCATGCGCTCGAGGTCGACCAGCGTCCACAGGTTGGCGGCCGACCAGTAGTGGGCTACCGCCACAGCCGCGCCGGTCAGCTCGCCATAGCGGCGCAGTCCCTGAACCTCTGCTGCTGGGATGGCATGGCGAAGCTTGCGTGGGTTGGGCGGAACCGCCTTGACCTCGATCAGCAGTTGGGCGCCGTCGGCGTCGACAGCGCGGTAGTCGGGCAGCTTGACTGGGCCCAGCGTGTCCTCGTAGTAGACCTGACCCTCGTCCTCCTCGACCAATAGCTGGAAACCCGCCAGCGCCACGAGCACCGCTCGGAACATCGCCTCGGTGCGCAAGCCGTGGAGGCGACTCGGGTTCTCGAGCGAGGCACGCGCGCCGAGAGCCAACCGGCGGATCAACTCGTCGACGCTATCGGCCTCGCCAATAGCTCGCCGAGCGGCAGTGGGCAGGTCTAGGGCCGACAGCAGCTTCAGCGAGCCGATTCCGTCGCTATCACGCGGCCGTCGTTTAATCATGACGCTCGGGTCGCCCCGTCAGGTCCCAGGCTAGAAACTCGGTGGCCAGGAGGGCATCGAAGAAGTTGAACGTACCGATCAAGTCATGGCCAGCGAGGTAGCGATCGTACGCCAAGCGGTCATGGGACTCGCGTTCACTGCGCTTCGCGGGAAAGATCTCCTTCGACGGGCGCCACTTCCACCGGGGAGCCTCTCCCTCCCGCCACTGCTTTAGCTGAACCGCTGGCAACGGACCAAAGTGCAGCAGCTTGCCTGCGAGCCAGCGCATCCCTCGAAGGTCCTCTCGGGGCAGCCCGGCACTTCTCACCAGGAGTCCCAGCGTCCAGTCGGAATACCCGTTTTCGTTTCTCTCCGCTTTCGCCCACACAACGAATTTTGGGTCCCAGCCTGGACCTTCGAGGGCCTCATCGATTCGCGCCGTGATGTCTGCACGCCGCTCGTCGGAGAGATCGCGCCAGACGTGGTTCATGGCGTCGTCGAGCGCCCGAACCCAGCCGACAGCCTCGGTCAAGGCGATCAGTACCCGCTGCCCTCCCCAGGGCTCGGTGACGCGCGCCGCATCACCCAGCCGGCCTTGCGCCTCCTGGATCGCGTGGCTGATCAGCTCGATACGCCTATGAATCTCGATCCCCCGGGCGAGCCCGGTCTCCGTCTGTCCGAACGGTTCGGGCTCGGCGGGTGCGGCCGTTCGAGCAAGAGCAGCGCCAGCCTCGCTCAGACGGGCCATGGTGTCCTCGTCGGGGGCGGGCTCCTCTGCGATGTCGAGGCGGGTCCGCTCCATCTTTGGCTCGTCGTCGCTCCTATCGAGCCATTCGACGACCCATGCGCGCACGGGCTCTCGGCACCCTGGCATGTACCAGTCATCGACGAGCTTCAGCGTCGCCCACAGTCCGTCGTCTTCGTCTCGGAGCGTGGCGTGGGTTCCGTCGCTTCGCCACGTCGCTACCAGCGTCATGAGCGGTGCATAGCAGCCAGGCACGCCGGACACGACGATGCCCGCCGAACGAGCGCGCTCACCGTGCTAGTGCGAGAGGAGCGCTAGACGCCGCCCGACGCCTCGCGAGTCGGGGCCGGGACCTCCAACGGAGGGACGAGTCCCTGGGCGACTGCCGCGAGGCCAGACTCGTCGGCGCGCAAGCGCAGCAAGTCACCGATCGTGAGGTAAGTCTGGATCACTGCTTGGTTCAACTCGAATTCAGTGACGTCAGCGTGAACTCCACGGCTGCTCACTTCACCGAGACCCCGGAACCGACGAGCGAGGTCATCGATCTGCGTCTGCAGTAGGTCCCGGGAGGCGCTGGTCGGCAGTTCCTGCTTGACGAACTCGCACAAGCGGTTGACCCATTTATCGTCGGTCAGGCGGTGCTCGCCGCCCGCAGCGTCGGTGGCTGGCTCGGACGAGGCAGGAAAGAGGACGTCGGCCATCGACTTCATCGCCCGGCGGCAGGAAAGGAGCGCCTGGCTACGTGCCTCGTCGCCCCCCTCCTGCCCGCGCTGGTAGGCAGACGAAAGCTGTTCGAGGGCTTTAGGCGACAGCTCGGCGAGCTGCCTATCTACGTACAGTCGGTTTCGCTCGAAGATGTCGGCGTTGATCTGGCCGTAGAGCACTTGGTTCTCCGTCGTGCTGAGAAAGCGCCGTACCCGAGCCTCGATTCGGGCGAGGACTCGACCGTACGATTGCTTGCTGCGAGCGGCGACCTCGGCCGTGACCTTCTTCTCTTCGTATGCCGCGTGGAGGTCGAGGGTGTGCATCCCGTCCGGGATATCGGCGCCGCGAACGAACTCGTCCACCGACTCCAGGGTCGCTTCAATCTCGGCTACCGGCATCCCAAGCGTACGCTCCGCCTCCGTTCCGCCTGGCTGTAAGACCTCGACGGTGCGCTCGACGATGTACGCCTCCGTGACCTCCGAGGTCTTCTTCCTGAGTTCCTCGTACGTGTAGTGACCAGAGAACTCGGCGAACAAGCCGTCTCGTGCTTGCTCATCGCCCACCGGCCGCTGCTCCAGTTCAAGCCACTGGAGGTTGTCGAAGTCTCCACGCAGTCGAGCTATCCGTATCGCCATCCCGATGACCTCGGTCAGCGAAGTCGACTGCGACGCCAGTCCGTCGAACGCCTGATCGAGCAACTTCAACACACGCTCCGAAACCAGCTGATCGCTCATTCACCCTCAGTATC
Source organism: uncultured Conexibacteraceae bacterium (assembly GCA_964464285.1). Taxonomy (GTDB): domain Bacteria; phylum Actinomycetota; class Thermoleophilia; order Solirubrobacterales; family 70-9; genus VAYN01. Next base: position 27,669 of record CAYXFL010000024.1, on the reverse strand, counting down.
CGCGTTCCAAGGATCGTCCTTCATGCGTGAAGGTAGCACCGACTTTCCCTGACGCCGACGCACCCGCCCTTGCAGCCCCGCTGCGCTCGCGTTACGTCAGGAGGAGGCAGATTCTCGGCTGCCCGAAGCCGTGTTCTATTCAGATGGGCCGCCGGCCGACGCGAAATCGCTTTCTTTCCGCTCCGCTGAGCAGCGGCCCGTCGAACCCGACCTCCAGCCGCGATGTGGGCCGCTAGTCCTGTTATTCACTGAGATACGGGGTTGGGTCCACCCAATCCGGGTCACGGCGCCGGCGCCATTGAGCGAAGCCACCGAACGTTGCCTGATGGCTCAGCCCGTGGTTCAGGCACCAGTAGATGCTTCCGTCATCCAAAGACTCGGGCTCTTGCAGCAGAACCTGCTTGAGCGATTCCCGATCGGCGATTACGTCAGGCTCCGGTTCGCGCTGCTCGTCGTATTTCCAGGCTGAGGACGTGGGGTCGTCGATGAGCTCGATGAACCGCTCCACGACGTCCGGCCACCAAGGTGATCCGTACCAGCCCTTGTTGGAAATCCCCGCCTGCAACGCGTAGATGCTGTGCACGTAGAGGAAGCCGCAACGCTGTTCGGTCCGTTCGCTGACTTCGAGCGCCTCGTCGCCATCGGAAGCCAGGCGCTCGAACTCCTCACCGCATAGCCCCCCGACCGTCAAACCGCCCGGCAGCTCGCGCTCCGGATCGGTTAGCGCGGCCCGAAGGCCGGGCCAATCGAACCGGTCATTCGCGATGTGCGCCAACACCACCCGGCACGTGGCGATGTTGAACCGCATCATCTGCGAGTCCGGGAAGCCACCGCTCGGATGGCTTCCTGCGTGCAGATCCTCTAGAGAGGTATTCCGCCAAGCTCGGTTCGTGAGGCCGATCGCCGCCAGCCGGCTCAGGTCCGACCTGTCCCGTTGCAGGTCGAGCCCGAGATGCTTGTCGGCAAGATCCGCCAGTTCGTCGACGGATGGCTCCTCCAGCTGCATTAAGGCGCGAGCCCGTAGGGCTTGAAGTCCGTGGCGAGGTCCGCCATCTCAAATCCTTCGGACCCCTCCTCTGGCGTGCTGGTCTCGGGGGTGGGGCCGAACGCCCCCTGCGAGTCGGCGATTCGCCAGCGGCCCCCTTCCCAGATCAGCTCCATGGTGCCCGTACCGAAATACGCCGTGGGCTCGACGGTCGCAGCGTTGCCGACGAGCGTGAACCCCCAGTTCTGAATCTGAGCGCGGTGTGGGCTGAAGGAGAGAACCCGATAGGCGATCGGGGTCCCCAGGTAGACGGTGGGGACCCCATCCCGTACTCCTTCGCCGACCGGCCCGGCCATCAAGCGCTCGGTCCCAGGCGTATTCGCTTCGAGCATCGTGGCCGCGAATTGCGGCGTGGCCACAGCGTCGATCCGCTTCTTCAGGACTCCCGGGAGAAGAATTGCGGGATCAGCGAAAGCACGTTGATACGCGGCAGCCGCGAGACTCGCTCCAGCTTTCGTTCGCGGATAGGCGGTCTCAAGCTCCGCGCCCGGATCGGCGACGACGGACAGGTCCGTCACCTCTTCCGGGGCCGGTCCCTCAGAGGAGGACGTGCTGCGCCCGACCACGAATGCAACTACGACAAGCGCGATCACACCAACGACGATCGCGACTCGCGTTTTCCTGCCCCCGCCGGATTCCAAGTCTGCTCCCTTCTGCACTCTCAGGCGCGATGTGCCGGCCATCGTAGCGCTGCGATCCTGCAGATCACCGCAGACACCAGGTGCGGACTAGGGAGAGTCCGTCCAAACCTCGAAGTCGACATCCTCCACTCGGGAATCGGGGAGGAGCCGATCGATGAAGACGGCAAGCACGTTGCCCTGGCCTGCCGCCGAGGGGGCGAGAATCGCCTCGCGACCAAGGTATTGGGCCGCCTCTCCGACCGCTTGCGTGGGCGCCAGGTCGTCCGCGGAGAAGTCGAGGTCGGCGAGCGGCGGGGGTAGGGAGTCCTGTTGGGTCAGGTCGACCACCGCCCGCAGGTCGACCTCGATTCGGTGGATGCGTCGCGGAAGGAAAGCTCCGGGGTGGAGGCCCTGCCGACTCACCATTCGCCTGAACTCGGCCTCGACGGTCGCCTTGCTGTCAGCGAGATAAAGAGTGGCGAAGCTCTGCGGTGGGTTCCAGCGACCGCCCTGGGAGCGCGCGCCGGAGCCGGAGAGGGCATGACGGGCGGCGGCTACGTGGCGGTAGACCTCGCCCGCGTAGGAAGCCGGCTCGAGACGGTCGAGTGCGTCGACCAGGTGGGCGGAGGGCACGGGCTCTAGACGAAGACGCCCTCGGCGATGGCGTCGATCGCGCCGAGGACCCGCCGGTACTCGCCCTCCCGCAGGAGGTCGACGGGCTTGTAGTGGTCGAGCATCGGATTAGGGGAGAAAAGCCAGTCGTGCGCAGCCTGCGGCTGCAGCACCCCGGAGAGCTGTTCGAGGACGGCAAGCAGCTCGAGCACTCGCTCGCGCGAATCCGGCCGTGGCGATGCCTGCTTTTGAAGCCAGCGCGCCACCGTGCGCGGGTTGGTGTCGAGAACACGGGCCAAGTCGGCCTGATCGAGCTCTAACCGATCACTCGCCTGCCCCAGTCGCTCAGCTAGGTCCGCCGCCACTTCGTCTCCTTTTTGTCGTCCACTACGTCATCTAGTTTGTCACATCCATGACTGAGACCCTAGACCCCACGCCGGACTTCCTCAGCGAGCCGACCTTCCTGGCACGAGTCACCCGGCACGACGGGCGCGCGATCGAGGAAGCGCTCGCGGCAACCCTCTTCGATGACGGCGTCCGTCTGCGCGCAGCGGTGGTCGAGGCAAGCTACGCGGCAACCGAGCCGCCCCTACTGAAGCGCCTGCGCGAGGACGGGGTGAGCCGCCTCGTGGAACCGCAGAGCCAGCGCTTCACCACTCGGCGCTTCCTCGAGGTCGATCAGCTGAGCTCGCTCCCCTACGCCCCGCCAGAGCCGATCACCGCGGAGGGCTTTGACGCCGCCGGGGCGCGCTCGCTGGCCCTCGGCGCCCTGCGCTTCGAGCAAGAGCAGCGCTGCGAGCACTACCTCTCGGCCGCCTTGCCCTACTACGACCGCGACTTCCAGCGCTGGGTGACTCACAACGATCGCCTCCTGGAGGAGGCGTGCACTGCCAACGGAGGGCCCGAAATCGACAGGCGGCCACTGATCGCCCAAGTCGTCCCCGGACGCCAGGCGCTGATGAACCCGGAGTTCGTCGTCAACCGCCTCCTCGACTATCCGATTGCGGGCGCCTACGTGCAGCCCCAGCTGTTCGATCCCGTCCGCGACAGCGCCGAGAAGCTGCGCCTCTACATCGAGTTCCTACTGGCGATCGCGGCCGAGGGGATTCCGGTCATGGCAAGCCGGGTCGGCGCCTTCGGCATGGTCCTACAGGCCCTAGGGATCAACGCGTTTGACTCCGGCCTCGCCCAGGCTGAGGCGAGCAACCTCGCGCAACTGAACCGGCCGCTTACCGAACGCGAGCGCGAGCGCAGACGAGAAGGCAAAGGCGGCGGGCCGGACAAACGGATCTATCTCGAGGTCCTGAAGACGACGATGAAAGGCGCCCACGCGGAGGCGATCCTTGATCGACCGGGACTGCGATCCCGATTCGTCTGCAATCACACCTGCTGCCAGTACCGGGGCTTCGAGGATCTGGCCGCTCGGCGCCGCGGGCACTTCCTATGCACGCGCGACTCCGAGGTGACGGAGGTCAGGGCGCGACCGAGTGGCGCCCTCCGTCGGGACTACGTGCGTGAGCAACTGCGCGACGCGCAGGAGACCGGCAGGATCGTGCGCCGCTCACTGCTGGACTTGGGCCCTGCGGCACCGACCTTTGAGCATCTGGATCGCTGGATCTCACTGCTTGCTTCCGAGCAGGTCCTGCCCGGCATCGCCCGCTGAATTCGCGCGAAGTCGTCGCTGCCACCGAGCCTTTGCGTCTCTTCGCGACGCAGGTTGCTTCCTCAAGAAGTCGATCCTCGTTCGCCCCGCTTCGTCAGAGCTCGAACCCAAGAGACCTTCCGCTCTACGGAAGGGGTCCCGAGTTCGAGAGCTCGGAAAGAATTTGGCTTGCTGAAGCCAAATCGGGTGGTTCTCAAATTCCAAGTGCGAGGAATCCGCCCTCCACGACGCCGGAGCCAGGCGTGGCGAATGGGTCACGAATGGGTCACGGTGACCCAGTCGGCGCCCGAATTCCCGGAAGAAGAGTGGCTCGTTCCGAAAGCCCCCGCTCGCAGTTCCCCCTGGATTTGGCGCTATTCCTGAGAATTCTGGGAAAAGCCCGGAACGAGACTCGAACTCGTGACCCCTTCCTTACCATGGAAGTGCTCTACCAACTGAGCTATCCGGGCGGGCTGGCTCTACAGAGCCAGTTCAAGCGACGGCCGAACTGAGGCCGTCTTCACGCAGCGATCTTAGAGCCTCCGACGCGAGGTCGCAGGTGACCTGGTCCCAAGCGAGCGGTGCGTACGGTGTCCCAGGATCAGCGCCACGGCAGCAGCGCCAGGATCCATCCTAAGATCAGCTGCCCTCGACTCTGCCGTAGAGAGTCGGGGCGATCATGCATTTCGTGCTCTTCGCCCTGCGGCGACATCGCGAGCTGATCTTAGGATGGGATTGGGGCAGGCACGCCGATCCGCGGCCCTGCGCGGGCGATCCTTACCATGGGGAGCGCTCACCAACCAGAGGCTCGGAGGGGAATGCGATGCAGATCGAGGAGGGGACCGGCGCGGCCCAGGTCCACAACAACCCGGAGCTGAACCGCTATGAGCTGCGGATCGAGGATGAGCTGGCGGGCTTCATCACCTACCGGGAGCGGCCGGGGCTGATCGCCTTCGTCCACACCGAGGTCGACAACCGGCTCGAAGGGCAGGGGCTGGCCAGCCGCCTGGTCGGCGGCGCGCTCGACGACGCGCGCTCGCGGGGGCTCGAAGTGCTGCCCTTCTGCCCGTTCGCCAACTCGTTCATCCAGCGGCACCGCGAGTACGAAGACCTGGTCCCGGAGGCGAACCGGGAGCAGTTCCACCTCGGCGCCGGCGCGGCCGGCTAGTCCGAGGCGACCGGGGTCGAGGGCGGCGCGCCGCGCTTCAGCAGGGTCGCCAGCACGATCACGACCGGGACGTTGCCGCGGTTGGCCGCTTCGTGGACGTCGGAGGGCTGCTCGACGATCCACTGGCCGGTGCGGATCTGGCCGGTCTGGCCGGCTTTGATCGTGCGCACGACGCGCGGGTTGGCGTCGGCCTCGCCGGTGCTGACCACGGCGGAGCCCTTGCGCACGGTGTAGGTGAGCGTCCCCTTCATGATGTGCGCGACCTGGGTGCCGAGGTGGTGATGGAGGGCCAGTTTCGCGCCGGGATCGACGACGACCCGGCTGAGGACCAGGGTGCGGTCGGGCGCTCCCTGCACCTTGTCGGTCTGGGCGAGCGCGTTGCGCACCGCCCCCGGTGCTTTCTTCTCGTCCGCCAGCGCCCCGGGCAGGACGGCGCCGAGCGCGAAGGCGCAGACAAGGCCGAGGACGACGGGCAGGTGGGATTTGCGCAGGCGCTTCATGCCGGCGGCACCCTACGTGGGCGCGCGGATGCTCCCGGCGGCTACCGCCGCGCCGGCCGCCGGACCTCGAACCGGAACAGGGCCGGGCTGCGGTCGCGGTTGCCGGCCGCGTCGACGGCGTAGACGCGGAAGGCGTGGCGGCCGCTTCCGACTTTGTACACAGCAGGGGGTGCGCAAAGTCGGAAGCGCCGCACGTCCAGACGGCAGCGGAAGCTCGCGCCGGGCTCGCTGGCGGCGAAGCGGAAGGCGACGCGGCGCGGCAGCGCCCGGGCGAGGACGACCCGCGCCGGGGCGTGGGTAACCCGGGTGCGCGGCGGCGTCGAGTCGCGCCGGGGTGCCGGAGCGATCGGAGGCTCCGCCGCCACCGGCGGGAGCGGGGGCGGCGGGGGCGGTGGCGGTGGCGGCAGTTCGGTCGCCGCCCGGAATTCGTTCGGCGCGGCTTCGCGCACGCTCTCGCAGCCGAGCGGCACCGGGTCCTCGAACTGCGGCCGCAGGTCGAGGATCGCCGCGTCGGCCGCGCCCTCGCCGCAGTCGATCGCGAGGTCGTCGTCGCCGGAGTTGGCGAGGATCGAGTCGTCGCCGCCGAGCGCCGCGTAGACGTCGGCTCCGCGGTGGCCGAGCAGCTGGTTGCGACCAGCGTCGCCGACGAAGACGTCGCCGGCTTCGGAGCCCTCGAGGTCCTCGACCGCGGCCAGGGAGTCGAGTGGATCGGTCCCGCAGTCCGGCGTGGTACCCGCGCCGACCCCGCCGGCGAGGTCCTGGTCCAGGCGCGCGGTCGTCCCCTCCCCCACCAGCCGCGCCCAGGAGGCGTTGTCGCGCCCGTCGCCGCCGTCGATCCGCTCGCCGTCGCAGATCGAGACCGAGAGGAAGAGGTCGTTGCCGCTGCCGCCGAGCAGCTGGTCGGCGCCGCCGTTGTGCAGCAGGGCGTCGTCGCGACCGCGCGCGTCGAGCAGGTCGGTCCCCTCCCCCGGCCCGTCGACCAGCACCTCCTCGCTTTCCTCGCCGCCGCCGAGCGAGTCGTCGCCTTCGCCGCCGAGCACGACGACGCTGGTCGTGCTCGGGAAGCCGGTGGCGGAGACCTCGTCGTCGCCGCCCATGCCGGCGATCAGGACCGAGTCGAGAGCGGCGGACAGCGGGCAGGTCGCCGTCGTCGCGCCGACCGTGCAGCCGGCGGCCGCGGCGGGCGAGGTGTCGAAGCTGCCACCGGAGATCGCGAAGCCGACGCTCGGGGGCGTCGCCACGTAGGTCGCGGTGACCGTCTCGCTACCGCTGCCGCCGACCAGGTAGACCTGCGCGGCGGCGAGGTCGGCCGCGTCCATCAGGCCGACGCTGGCTTTGCTCGTGTCGCGGGGGACGACCGCGGAGCCGTCGAGGCTGTCGCCGTCGGCGCCGCCGTCGAGCACGTCCGCGCCGCCACCGCCGAGCAGCACGTCGGCGCCACCGCCGCCGTGGAAGGTCTGCGCCGCCGGGGTGCCGACGATGTAGTCGGAGAACGGGGTCCCGATCACGACCTCGAAGCTCGCCCCTTCGACTTCGTCGACGCCGCCGCCGAGCGCGGCGATCCCGTTGTTGGCGTTCTGGCCGCCGGCGCCGAGGTCGAGCCGCAGGCCGCGCTCGCCCCCCGCGGCGGGAAAGCCCGGCACCGCGACCGCCCCGCCGAAGCCCGGCGTCACCCCGGTCGCGTAGCTGAGCGTGTCGGTACCGCCGCCGGTGTCGAAGATGCGATCGATCGTGCCGTCGCCGCGCACCCGGTCGTCGCCGGCGTCGCCGTCGATCGAGTCGGCGCCGAAGCCGCCGGCCAGCCGGTCGTTGCCGGGGCCGCCGCGCAGCAGGTCGTCGCCGATCCCGCCGAACAGCCGGTCGTCCCCTTCGCCGCCGCGCAGGACGTCGTTGCCGCGCTCGCCGAAGACGACGTCGTTGCCGGGGCCGCCGTCAAAGGTCTGGCTGCCGACCCCGAGCCGGCACTCGCCCGGGCAGGAGGCGGCGGCGAGCGGCGCCGCGCGGATCGTGTCGTCCCCGGGCCCGGCAAGGACCACGGCGACCCCGGGCGGAGCGACGATCACGTCGTCGCACGGGGTGCCGAGGATCAGCTCGCCGCTGCGCACCGGGCCGGTTCCGCAGCCGGGCAGCGGCGGTGCGGCCGCGGCCGGCGCGGGCACGTTCGCAACAGCGATCAGGAGCAGGGCTGCGCCTACCCCCAGCAGGGTGCGTCGCATCTCCCACCCCATACCCGGCCGGCCGCTCTCGATGCGGCCGGTGGGCGGGCGGAGTCGGGTGAGGTGTAGCTTGATACGCCGATGCAGCGCGCTCGACCGATCATCGCCGTGGCCGCGCTGTGCCTGTTGGCGGCACTGATCGCGGGCTGCGGCGGCTCCGACGAAGACCCCTCGCGCCCGGCGCCGGACGCGACCGAGTTCCCCTCGGCCAAGGGCAAGACGATCGAAGAGATCCTCAACGACTCGGGCAAGCCGACCAACCTGGTGATCGCGCCCGCCGCCCAGGTCTTCGAGGTCGGCCCGAACCGCTACCCGTTCGGCGTCTTCACGCTCGACCGCAAGCAGGTCGACGACGCCGACGTCGCCCTCTACTTCGCCAAGGACAAAACCTCGCCGGTCCAAGGCCCGCTGCCGGCGCGGGTGGCCTCGCTGGAGACGAAAGCCGCCTACCAGGCGATGGGCAGCAAGGCTCCCGGCGAGGCGAGCACCGCCTACGTCGTGCCGAAGGTCGAGTTCGACCGCAGCGGCCCCTGGCTGGGGGTCGCGGTGCTGAAAGGTCCGGACGGCCTCGAGACCGCCCGGGTCAACACCAGCCCGGTCGTCGGCCAGTTCCCCGAAGTCGCCGAAGTCGGCAAGCCGGCGCCGCGGATCCACACCCCGACCGCCGCCGACGTCGGCGGCGACCTCTCGAAAATCGACACCCGGATCCCGCCCAGCCAGATGCACGAAGTCGACTTCGCCGACGTGGTCGGCAAGAAACCGGTGGTGATCGTCTTCGCCACCCCCGCCTACTGCCAGAGCCGCGTCTGCGGGCCGACCGTCGACGTGGTCCAGCAGGTGGCCGACAAATACGGCGACCAGGCCGACTTCATCCACATGGAGGTCTGGGAGGACAACGACCCGTCGACCGAACGGGTGCGGCCGCAGCTGAAAGCGTTCGGCCTGCCGACCGAGCCGTGGACCTTCCTGATCGGCGCCGACGGGGTGGTCAAGGAGCGGATCGAGGGCGCCTACGGGGTGTCCGAACTGGAACAAGCGGTGCGCGGGATTCTGCCTGGCTGAACAGCCAGGCTCCGCTAACCTCTTGCGGAACGGGGCACAGGGGCCCCGCAGGTTGTCCCTCGGGGAGGCAGGGTCGATAAGAACGACGCTGCAAGGAGGACAGATGAAGCTCCGCCCGGGAATCCTCGCCCTCGCCTCGTGCCTCGCCCTCGCCGGCCTCGCGACGCCCGCGCTCGCCGCCAAGCAGACGAGGACCTTCGAGGTCTGCAAGCACGGCTGCGAATACCGCTCGATCCAGCGCGCCGTCGACGCCGCCGGCGCCTTCAAGGCGAAGCGCGCGAACGCTGAAAGCAGGGCGGTGGTCGCGGTCAAGCCCGGCAAGTACGTCGAGGGCGTGGTGCTCGACGGCGGCCTGCGCAAGAAGGACTTCGACGGCCTGACGATCGAAGGGACGAAGAAGGACCGCAAGCGCACGGTGCTCGAGGGGCGCAACGCGAAGGGCGAGCTGGGGCCGGCCCAGAACGGGATCGAGGCGATCGACGTCGACGGCCTCGTGCTGCGCAACATGTGGGCGCGCAACTACCAGTCCAACGGCTTCTTCGTCCACGCCGACGCGCAGGGCGGCGAGAGCTGCGACGACTACGCGATGGAGAACCTGCTCGCCTCCGCCAACCGCTCCTACGGCCTCTTCGCCAAGGGCTGCCGCGGGGGCCGGATGGTCGACTCGGCCGGGTACCGGCACGGCGACTCGGCCTTCTACGTCGGCGAAACCCCCTGCGACTCGCGCAACTGGACCAACCACGGCGTGGTGCCGCCGCCGAAGCCGTGCCAGCGCAAGCCGAGCTGGACGCTGCTGAAGAACCTGAAGAGCTATGAAAACGTGCTCGGGTACTCGGGGACCAACTCCAAGTACGTGAAGATCGTCGACTCGGCCTTCTACAACAACGGTGCCGGGATCGTGCCCAACACGCTCGACAGCGAGGGCTACGAGCCGAACGGCTGGATGCGGATCGAACGCAACGACGTGTTCTGGAACAACTACAACTACTTCCTCGCCGGCAGCTCCTTCCGGACCGTCTCCGGCGGGCTCGGCCAGGTCGCCGGGGCGACCGTCAACTACCCGACCGGGACCGGGATCGTGCTCTACGGCGGCGACGGCAACGTGGTCCGCCAGAACCGCGTCTTCGGCAACTACAAGTGGGGCATCGCCTCGTTCTCGGGCCCGGGCGAACTGTTCGTCGCCAACCAGGGCGACGACGCGAAGAACGTCAACAACCAGATCGCCGAAAACGTGCTCGGCCGCGAAGGGCTCGACCCGAACGGCGAATACGACCTCTGGAACGACGGCTCCGGCGCCGGCAACTGCTGGTCGGCGAACAGCGCCAACTCGACCTTCGCCCCGGGCAACGGGAAAACGCCGCTGGCCCAGCTCTACCCGGCCTGCCCGCAGCCGAGCGTGCTGAACGACCAGGCGAAGAGCCTCAACATCACCGCCGGCCTGCAGATCGACCTCGGCAACGAAGGCAACCCGGCGACGATCCTCGGCTACGCGTCGCAGAGCCCGCCGCAGAACCAGCAGTGCAGCTGGGTGCGCCGGCTCGCCGCCCACCCGCCGTTCAAGAAGTACAAGCCGGCCGAGGTCGCGCCGGCGCCCGGGGAGCTGAGCTGCAGATGAGCGCCGCGCGGCGGGCGAAGCTGCTCGGCCTGCTCGCCGCGGGCGCGGTCGCGCTCGGCCTGCCCGGGGGAAGCGCGGCGGCGCCGGCCAAGCCGGCGCCGAAGCTGGTCAGCGTCGCCGACTTCTTCTTCGGGCCCAGCGCGGTGACGGTCAAGAAGGGCGGGGCGGTCAAGTGGGTCTGGTCGGCGGCCAACTCGGCCCCGCATGACGTGCACCTCAAGCAGGGGCCGAAAGGGCTGAAGAAGAAGGGCACCTACTCGAGCCGGACCACCGCGGTCACCAACGCCCGCTTCCAGAAGTCGTTCCCGACCCCCGGCAGCTACAAGTTCATCTGCACGATCCACCCGACCCAGATGAAGATGACCGTCACCGTGAAGCGCTAGATGAACGAACCCGAGGGTCTCGATCGCCGCGGTTTCCTGGCGCTCAGCGGCGGCGCGCTGATCTGCACGATCGCCGGCCAGCAGGTCTCCACCGACGAAGGCCGGATCGACGTCGAGGGGCTCTCCGACCGGGTCGCCGTGCCGCCGAAGGTGGCCGCGGCCGACTGGAACGGCGCCGAGCCGGGGGTGCGGCGGCTGGCGGCGCTGCCGGCGGGCGGGCAGACCCGCGAGTACTGGATCGCCGCCGAGCCGGTCCAGTGGGACATCGTCCCCAGCCACCGCGACGAGATGAGCGCGCAGCGGGTCAAGTCCGGCAAGACCAGGTTCGGCGCCTACGCCTACCGCGCCTACGGCCCCGGGTTCAGGAAGCCGCTCGGCCCGGCGCGCATCCCCGGGCCGCTGATCGAAGCCGAAGTCGGCGACACCGTCGTCGTCCATTTCCGCAACAAGCTGGGGGCGCCGGTGACGATGCACCCGCACGGGATCTTCTACGCCAACGAGATGGACGGCGCCTACAAGGGCAAGTGGACCGACCCCGGCGGCTTCGTGCAGCGCAACCGCACCTTCACCTACGTCTGGGAGGCCCAGGAAGGGACCGAGGGGTCGTGGCTCTACCACGACCACGGGCCGATGGACCCGCTGCCGCTGTTCAAGGGCCTGTTCGGGCCGCTGGTCGTGCGGGCCCGCGGCGAGGCGCGGCCGGAAGCCGAGTTCTTCGTCGGCATGCACACCTGGGACCCCTCGATCACCGGGCTCAAGGGCAGCTACTACTGCATCAACGGCAAGGCCTACGCCGGCAACACCCCGACCCTGCGCGCGCGGGTCGGCCAGCGGGTCGCCTTCCACGTCTACGGAGTCGACAACTTCTTCCACACCTTCCACGTGCACGGCCACCGCTGGCGGGAACCGGACGGGCGGGTCGTCGACAACAGGACCTTCGGCCCCGGCGACTCCTTCCGGGTCGACTGGGTCGAGGACAACCCGGGCCGCTGGTTCTACCACTGCCACGTCTTCCAGCACCTGCACCAGGGGATGAACGGTTGGTACCTCGTCAGCTGAGCGTCGCGCTGCTCGCCTGCCTGGCGATCGGGGCCGCCGTGGCGGCGCCGGCGCAGGCGCTGAACACGCGGGTCTCGATCTCCAACTTCGCCTGGTCGGCGCCACAGGTGCGGATCGACCTCGACGAGAAGGTGACCTGGGACTGGATCGGGCCCGACCTGGCGCACTCGGTGACCGGCAACTCGCCGAACTCGCTGGCCTGGGACTCCGACCCGGGGACGGGATCGCCCTCGCACCGCGCCGGCGACTCCTACACGCTGCAGTTCGCCCAGCCGGGCAACTACATCTTCCAGTGCAAGCTGCACGCCTCGGTGCGCGGCGAGGTGATCGTCTCGGCGCTGCCCGGCAACCCGGCCTCGGACCCCGGCCCGCAGGCGCCGCTGAAGCTCGACCTGAAGCCGCCGACCCTGGGCGCGATCAAGCTGCGGCGCGAGCGCTTCCGCGGCAGCCGCGGGGTGGCGACGAGCCTGCGGATCAGCGACCGCGGCACCCTCGACGCCGAGTACTACCGGCTCAACTCGAAGGGCAAGCGCGTCTACAACGGCTACCGGACCTGGCGCACCTTCATCGGCATCAACCACATCAAGCTCGGCGCGCGCTGGAAACGGTTCCGCGCCCGGCCGGGGCGCTACGAGGTGGTGCTGCGAGTGCTCGACACCGCCAACAACGTCTCCAAGCCGGTCAAGAGGCGGTTCGAGATTCTCGGCTGAGCGGAGGCGCGCTCAGTCGCGCTTGCCGCGGCCGCGCTTGGCCGATTTCGAGCCGCGCTTGCGGGAGGGCTTGCCGGCGTTGCGGAGCGTCTGCTCGGCTGCCTTCTCGGTCGCCTCCCCCATCGTGATCTGGAACATCGCGACCAGCGCGTCGGAGGCCAGCGGCCGCATCCGCTCCAGCGCCTCGAGCACCTTCGGCCACTCCGCGTCGGGGCGGCCGGCGCGGTCGAACGGCTCCCAGACCTCCTTCACGAAGAGGTCGACGTAGGCGCGGGCGACCCCCTCGGCGTGCTTGCGCAGCGTGTTCGCGGTCGCCATTCCGTGCTCGGGGCTGACCCCGAGCTCGTGCAGCTCGAGGCTGGCGCGGTGCAGGCGCGGGCTGATCGCCTCGATCTTGCCGTCGGGCAGCTCGCGCAGGATGCCGAGCCGTTCGCCGTGGCGGATCAGCTTCGGGTCGAGATCCTTCACCTTCCAGGAGGCGGCGAGCTCCTTGGCCTCGAAGATTTCCGGCGTCTCGTCCTCGAACGGGGCGCGCACGGCGCGGGCGAAGTCGACCATCTCCTGCGAGGAGCCGCCGGTGCTCTCCAGCACCCGCCGGATCGCCTCCAGGTTCAGCCCCTCGGCCTGCATTTCGCGGGTCAACTCGATCCGCGCGACGTGCTCCTCGGTGTAGTAGCCGGTGCGGCCCTGGACTTCGGGCGGCGGCAGCAGGCCGCGCGTCTGGTGGGCGCGGATGTTGCGCACGGTCATCCCCGTGCGCCGCGCCAGCTCGCCGATCGTCATCTTCCCGTCGGGGGTCTTGGAGCGCTTGCCGGCCTTGCTCATCAGCCCATCGTAAGCGGCAGGCGCTGACCGTTCATCTCCGCCGCCGCGTCCGAGCAGAGAAACTCGATCCCGGCGGCGACGTGCTCGGCCGGGGTGAAGGCGGAGAAATCGCCGTCCGGGTCCTGCTCGCGCATCGCCGGGGTGAGGATCGCGTCGACGACGACGATGTTCGCGGTCGCGCCGTCCGGCTCGAAGCCGTCGGCGAAGGCCAGCGTCCAGGCCTCGGCGGCGGCCTTCGCGGCGGCGTAGGCGGCGTTGGCGTTGCCGGGCCGCTGCGCCTGCTTGGCGGAGACGAGGACGAAGCGGCCGGCGGTGCTGGCGGCGAGCTGGTCGTGGAAGGCGCGGGTCGTGTGCTGGACGGTGCGCACGAGCAGGCCGTGGAGCAGGTCCCAGTCCGCGAGCGGCGCCTCGTGCAGCGGCTTGCCGCCGCGCCAGCCGCCGACCAGGTGGACGAGCCCGTCGACCCGCCCGAAGCGCTCGACCAGCCCCGCGCACCAGGCCCGCGCCGCGTCCTCGTCGAGCAGGTCGACGGCGCGGCCGTCCCAGCGCTCGGGGCCGAGGCCGAGCTCGGCGCCGAGCGCGTCCAGGGGAGCCTGCTCGCGGCCGCTGCCGGCGACGACCGCGCCGGCCGCGCCCAGCCGCTCCGCGACCAGCGGCCCGAGCCCGCCAGCGGCCCCGGCGACGGCGATCACGCGACCCTGGAGCGATCCCGAGCTCATCGGGACATCCTTCCGCATCCCGCCGGGCGAGTCCACTTCAGCGCCCTTCGAATACTCTGGCTCCATGGGGGCATGGTCGCGAGTCATCCTGGCCGGCTGCGCGCTGGCGGCGCTCGCGATGCCGGCCGCGTCGCCTGCCGCCGAGCCCCGCCGCGGCGGCGCCGAAATCCAGCGGGCCAGCGCCGGCGCCCTGCTCGAAGTCGGCTCCGACAACGGCTACCGCGCCTTCGTCGGGTTCCCGACCCCGCGCGTCGCCGTCCTCTACGTGATGCGCGGCGGGCGCCGGGCGTCGCGCACCGCGAGCTACGTCGCCCGTGCCCGCAACCGCGTCGACGACGACGTCCTCCGCGCCGACTTCGGCGAGATCGGCCGCGTGGCCGTGCGCTTCGTCCCCCAGCGGGTGAGGCGCGCGCGGCAGCAGCGACGGTGCTCGGGCCCGCGGGCGATCGTCGAAGACGGACGCTTCCGCGGCCGGGTCGCGTTGCGCGGCGAGGGCGGCTACTTCCAGATTCGCGCCTCCTCGGGCGCGGCCTTCAGGGAACGCGGCTTCCGGCTCGTCTGCCGCCGGGGGTTCGCCGTCAACCTCCCGCCGGGGCTCACCCTGCGCGACTACGTCCTGCCCAGCTTCCGCTTCTCGATCCCGTTCGCGGGCGGCAGCGTCGCCCAGCTGCGCGCGGCGGCGAAGGTCGACGGCCGCGGGATCTACCTGGTCGCCTCCCATGAAGGCGGGGCGCCCGCCGGGGCCGAAGTCGAAGTGACCACGGTCGAGTCGGATGGCGGAATGGCGATCGGCCGCACGCTCTCGCTCCAAGGCGGCGCCGGGACCCTGACCACCAGCCTGCCCGGCGCCCACCCCGCCCAGGCCAGGCTCGCGCCACCGGCGCCGTTTCGCGGCGCGGCCGAGTTCTTCGAGGCCTCCGCCAGCTCCCACCGCTGGAGCGGGCCGCTGCGAGTGACGCTGCCGGGGCTGACGCTGCCGCTGACCGGGCCGCGCTTCCACACCAGCCTCTGCGTGCTCAGCCCGCTGAAGAGCCCCGGCGGCTGCGACTACACGGTGCCGAAGCCGATGGTGCCCGAACGGCTGGGGATGTTCCCCGGCTGGGAGCGGGCGCGGTGAGCGGCCGCGCCCGCCGGTCCGCCTTGGCGCTGGCGCTCGCGCTCGTTGCGGCGCTCGTTGCGCTGCCGCCGATCGGCAGCGACGCACCGCTCGGTGCCTCAGCCGCGCACGCGGCGACGAAAACGCCGTTGCCCAGGTTCAGCCTCCCGTCCGGCCACCTCACCAGCTTCGAGCTGCGCGGCTCGCACGGCTACTCCGTCCTCGTCACGGCCAACATGCTCGGCAGGGTCACGGTGGAGGCGACCAAAGGGAGAGGCCGCACTGAGTACGTGGCGAACGGCAAGCCGACGCGGGACTTCGGCGCACGAGCACGCTTTCGCGGGCTCGGCTCGGTCGCTTTCGACTTCCGGCCGATCGGGCGCCCTCGGAAGACGCCGCCCTACCCGGGCTGCAAGGGCCGGCCGACCACGCAGAGCGGCGTGATCCGCGGCCGGGTCGAGTTCGAGGCCGAGCGCGGCTTCACCGCGGTCAGCGCCCGCCGCGCCCGCGCCGAGCTGGTGCGCTGGCCGCGCCTGCGCTGCCGCCTCCAGCTCGGCGGGGACTCGCGCGGCGTCGGCGCCCAGTTCTTCGCGCTCGCCGAAGGTCGCGGGTCGGTCGGGTTCAGCGCCACCCGCTACGCCCCCGACGCGCGCCCGCGCGCCCGCCGGATCCAGTTCGAGGCGAGCGCCGAAGAGCGCCGGCGCGGCGTCCGGATCCTCCGCTCCGTCGCGGTCGCCGCCGGCCCCCCGACCTTCCGCCAGCCCGAACGCGAGCACGTCCCCGAGCACCTCGTCCTCACCCCGCCCGCCCCGTTCAGCGGCAGCGCCAGCTTCCAGCGCACCCCCGAATCGACCTTCACCTGGACCGGCCCACTGCGGGTCGAGTTCCCCGGCACCGACCCGGTCGCGCTCGCCGGCCCCGACTTCACCGCCGCCATCTGCGCCCTCCGCGGCTGCGCCGCCAAGGACCTCAGCGCCCTGTTCGGGCTGTTCTAGGGATCGAGCCGTCAATCGTGGGTCTGTGGGACCCAGGATTGACGGCTCGATCACCGCCCTATGGGGGAGAGAGGATTCGAACCTCTGTAGGCAGAGCCAACTGGTTTACAGCCAGTCCCCTTTAACCACTCGGGCACTCCCCCAGGTGAGGTGGGGCAGATTCTAGTTGGAGCCCGGCGGCGGAGTACCTGCGCCCGAGAGGTGCGCGGCCATCCGCTCGTTGAAGGCGGTGATCGCCGAGAGCGGGCGCATGAAGACGGTCAGCTCGGCGACGCGGCCCTCGGCGTCGAGCTCGAGGAAGTCGATGCCTTCGAGCTCGCGGTCGCCGACGCTGGCCTTGAAGCGCAGGCAGACGGTGTCGCCCTCGACCAGCTCGTCGGTGTAGGTGAGGCCCTCAAGGGTCGTCGCGACGAAGGTGAGGACCTGGCTGACGATCTCGCGGCCCTCGAAGCCGCGGAAGAGGATCGGGCTGTGCAGGACGACGTCCTCGCGCAGCGTCTCGGTCAGCAGGTCGAGGTTCTTGGCTTCGGCGGCGCGCCGGAACGGGTGTGGATCTGGCATCCGCCGACCATACCCGGCAGCGAGCAGGTTCGCCATAAATCAATGTAGGGGTGCGATACTCGCGGCGTGCCCAGCGACACCTTCTGGTCCCGCTTCTCGAACTCCCTCGGCGCCCGCGGCCTGCGCTGGACGGGCAAGCTGAACGTCCCGGTCTACCGCCTGACCGGCGGCCGGGTCGGCGGCAAGGTCGGCGACGCGCCACTGCTGCTGCTGACCACGACCGGGCGCAAATCGGGCGAGCTGCGCACCGCCCCGGTCGTCTACCTGGCGGACGGCGAGCGGCTGATCCTGATCGACACCAACGCCGGCAACGAGAAGCTGCCCGCCTGGTCGCTGAACCTGAAAGCGAACCCCGAGGCGGTGGCCGAGACCGGCCGCAAGCGCCGCCCGGTGCGCGCCCGCGTCGCCGAGGGCGAGGAGCGGACGGAGCTGTGGAGCAAGCACATCGACCAGTTCGCCGGCTTCGACTTCTACCTGACCAAGCTCGAGCGGACCCCGTCGGTCTGGGTGCTCGAGCCGCGCTGAACGCCTAGCTGGCGTCGCGGAGCATCTGCGCCTCGGGGAGGCGCTTGAGCTTTTTCAGCGTGTTGTTCTCGATCTGGCGGATCCGCTCGCGGGTGACGCCGAAGGTGCGGCCGACTTCCTCGAGGGTCAGCGGCTCGGTCCCGGAGAGGCCGTAGCGAAGTTCGATCACCTGGCGCTCGCGCTCGGGCAGCGCGTCCAGCGCCCGCCGCACGCCCTCCTGCTGGAGGTGCTCGCTGGCTTCCTCGAACGGCTCCAGCACGGCGTCGTCGGCGACGAAGTCGCCGAGCTCCGATTCGTCCTCGTCGCCGACCGGTTTCTCCAGCGAGACCGGCAGCTGGGCGACGCGGAGGATGTCGCGCACGTCGGCGACCGGCCAGCGCAGCTCCTCGGCGATCTCCGGCGGCTCCGGCTCGCGCCCGAGCTTCTGGACCAGCTGGCGTTCGACGTGGGCGACCCGGTTCAGCTTCTCGACCATGTGCACGGGGATGCGGATCGTCCGCGCCTTGTCGGCGATCGCCCGCGTCACCGCCTGGCGGATCCACCAGGTCGCGTAGGTGGAGAACTTGTAGCCGCGCCGGTAGTCGAACTTCTCGACCGCCCGGATCAGCCCGAGGCTGCCCTCCTGGATCAGGTCGAGGAAGCTGAGCCCGCGCCCGAGATAGCCTTTCGCGATCGAGACGACGAGGCGCAGGTTGGCCTCGACCATCTGCCGCTTGGCCAGCATGTCGCCGCGCTCGATCCGCTTCGCCAGTTCGACCTCCTGGCTCGCGGTCAGCAGGTCGACCTGCCCGATCGAGCGCAGGTAGAGGCGCAGCGAGTCGAGGCTCGGCTCAACCGTGAGGTCGAGCTCTTCCTTCTTCGACTGGCTCCCGGATTCGTTGTCGCCGCGCTGCTCCTTGTAGGCGCTTACCCCGTCCTCGGCGATCACGTCGACTCCGTGCTCGACCAGGTGCGAGTGCAGCTGCGCGACCTGCTCCTTCGTTATCTCGACCTCCTCGAGTGTCGAGGCGATCTCCTCGAAAGTGAGATACCCACGCTCGCGGCCGATCGTGACGAGGCCACGCAGCTCCTCGATCTCGCCGATCGGACTCTCCGCGGCTGGATCGCGCTGCACGGCGTCGGTCACCGTCTCCAACGGTTCGATGATCCCATCCTCCACTACAACCCTCTCCCCATCCCTGGGGGCCGGCCCCAAAGCTCCGACCGCGTCGAAGTATAGGCACCGCGGCGTCCCCGGCGGGGCAGGCGAGGGCGCCGGTGTCCTACGCTTCAGGGAGCGATGGCCAGTCAACCGACCGTCTCCCCCACCCCCCCGGACGTCCAGGCCGGCCTGCCCGCGACCCAGGTCAGCCTCTCGCGGGTCGGCGTGACCGGAGTCGAGAAGGTGATCCGGGTCAAGGCCGACGGCGGCGAGAACCTCTTCTACGCCGAGTTCGAGTGCTTCGTCGACCTCAACCCGCAGCAGGCCGGCGTGCACATGTCGCGCTTCGAGGAGATCGTCGGCGAGGCGATCGACGGGGTCGTGCTCGGCGAGGCCTTCCGCGCCGAGGTGCTGGCCGCGCACGTCGCCCAGCGGGTGCGCGAGCGCCAGGGCGGGCTGCGCGCCGAGGTCTCGGTCACCGCCCACTACCCGGAGACGGTGAAGACGCCCGAATCGGGACAGAGCACCCAGGAGATCTACGTCCTCTTCGGCACCGCGGTCGACTCGGCCGAGGGCGCCCGCACCCTGACCGGGGTCCAGGCCCAGGGCATGACCGCCTGCCCCTGCGCCCAGGAGATGGTCGCCGGGCTCGCCCGCGAACGGCTGGCCGAGCAGGGCTTCTCCCCCGAGGACACCGAGCGGATCGTCGACGTGGTCCCGATCGCGACCCACAACCAGCGCGGGATCGGCACCCTGCACGTCGGCTGCCCCGACGGCGCCAGCTGGATCGACGCACCGGAGCTGCTGCGGATCGTCGAGAGCTCGATGAGCTCGGAGATCTACGAGCTGATGAAGCGCCCCGACGAGATGTCGGTCGTGGTCAAGGCCCACGAACAGCCGCGCTTCGTCGAGGACTGCGTGCGCGAGATGGTCCGCCAGGTCGTCGAGGACTACCCCGACCTGCCCGACGAGGCCTTCGTGATGGCGCGCCAGGAGAACCTCGAGACGATCCATCGCCACAACGTCGTCGCCGAGCGCTACGGCACACTCGGCGACCTGCGGGCGGAGCTGGCCAGCGGCGAGCACCAGGCGCGTCACCAGACGATGCGCGAGTGGCTCGAGGGCCCTACGGGCTGATCTGCGCGGCAGCGCGCCGCTGCTCCTCGATCCGCTTGCGCAGGCCGAAGAAGTAGTCGGCGCCGCTGACAACGGTGACCGCGAGGGCGGCGTAGACGAGCAGGTCGACGCCGAGCGGCGCCGGGTGGACCAGGATCAGCGCGAAGATCGCGGCGATCTGCAGCACCGTCTTCGCCTTGCCGAGCCAGCTGGCCGCGATCACGAGGCCGCGCTCGGCGGCGATCGTGCGCAGGATCGTGACCGCGATCTCGCGCGCGATGATCACCATCGCGACCCAGGCGGCAAGCCGGTTCAGCGAGACCAGCGAGACCAGCGCGCCGATGATCAGCAGCTTGTCGGCGAGCGGGTCCATCAGCTTGCCGAAGGTGGTGACGGAGCCGCGCGAGCGGGCGAAGTAGCCGTCGAGGCCGTCGGTGAGCGCGGCCAGCGCGAAGACGACGGCGGCGAGGGTGTCGCCGTTAGGGGTCTCGCCGAGCAGGGCGACGACCACCACCGGCACCGCCAGGATGCGCAGCAGGGTCAGCGCATTCGGCAGGTTGAGGGGGAACATGGTCCCCTCAGTCTGACGGAGCCGGCATCGTGCCGTTCTCGAACGGCGACGGCACCCACTCGCCCGCGCGGGCGCCGAGAGCGCGGCGCAGCAGGACGAGGTGCTGGGCCTGGTTGGCGACGGTCGCCGCGAGCAGCACCCGGGCCGAGCCCGAGTTGATCCGGCCGATCGCCGAGAGCTCGTCCTCGATCGTCGCGCTTTCGACTTCGTAGAGGAAGCGCAGGCGGTCGGCTTCGCTCGGCAGCGGCCCCGACTCGATCGTTTCCTCCTCGATCTCTTCGGCGCCTTCGAGCTTGCGCAGCGCCTGCAGGATTCCCACCGCGTGTTCCTGTTCCTGGGTGCGCAAGCGGATCGCGAGGGCGCGGGCGGGGCCGCGCATCTGGGGGATCGTGCGGTCGAAGGCGTCGACGGCGGCGCGCTGGCGGCCGAGGATCTGGTTGAGCGCGTCGATGTCGGCTTCCTGTTCGGCTTCGCGTTCGAGCGCGGCCTCGTCGACCGCCTCGGTGCTCTCCCCGCCTCCGCCGCAGGCGGCCAGGGTCAGCACCACGGCCAAGC
Organism: uncultured Conexibacteraceae bacterium; assembly: GCA_964464285.1. Lineage (GTDB taxonomy): Bacteria > Actinomycetota > Thermoleophilia > Solirubrobacterales > 70-9 > VAYN01. Next base: position 6,933 of record CAYXFL010000024.1, on the reverse strand, counting down.
AGGCACCGACGAGGACGGCGGCACGGAGCACGGGGCCGCCGCGCATGATTCGGTGTGGAGCGATGAGCAAGGGCGCAAACCCTACGAGCTCGGACCGCGAGAAGGCGCTCTCGGCGCTGGCTGAGACGGTGCACGGCTGCCGGCTCTGCCCGCGCCTGGTCGAGTGGCGCGAGGCGGTCGCCGCCGATCCGCCGAAACGCCACCGCGGCGAGCGCTACTGGGCGCGGCCGCTGGACGGCTTCGGCGACCCGGCCGCTCGGCTCGCGATCGTCGGCCTCGCCCCCGCCGCCAACGGCGCCAACCGGACCGGCCGCATCTTCACCGGCGACCGCTCCGGCGACTGGCTGTACGCGGCCCTGCACCGGGCCGGCTACGCGAACCAGCCGCGCTCCGAGCAGCGCGACGACGGCCTGCGCCTCGACGACGCCTACGTGACCGCCGTCGTCCGCTGTGCACCGCCGGCCAACAAGCCGACCCCGGCCGAGCGCGACCGCTGCCTCCCCTACCTGGAGCGCGAGCTCGAGCTGCTCGACCGGTGCCGGACGATCGTCGCGCTCGGCGCCTTCGGCTGGGCCGGCGTGCTGCGCGCGGTCGGCGCGCTCGGTGCCGCGGTGCCGCGGCCGCGGCCGCGCTTCGGCCACGGCGCCGAGGTCGATCTCGGCCGTTGGCGCCTCGTCGGCTGCTTCCACCCGAGCCAGCAGAACACCTTCACCGGGCGGCTCACCGAGCCGATGATCGACGCCGTCTTCGCCCGCGCCCGCGAGCTCACCGGCGAGCGACCCTGATCGGCGTAACTCTTTCCATCACTCTGTAGGTCTGGAGCAAACGAGCCCGGCGGCTGCCTCTCGGGCGGCCGCTGGGCGGGGGACCTACAGCAAGGGGGAAACGTGGTTAGACCACGCATCAAGCGGACGACTGAACCGTTCACCGCACCGAACGGGGACCTGATCCTGATGCGGCCTAGCGTCGAGGTCGACATCAAGGTCGAGCAGCCGAGCGAGAGCGACCGGGCGCTGCTCGACGCGCTCGACGGCGAGCACACGGTGGCCGACCTGGAGGCCAGGTTCGGCGCCGAGGAGGTCGGCGACGCGCTCGCCCAGCTGCGCGAGCTCGACGTGCTCGAGGACGGCGCCGACGAAGACCGCCTGGAGCCGGCGGAGCTCGCCCGCTTCGATCGCCAGCTGCGCTACTTCAGCGACGTCGGCGACGCCGCCCTCTCCCCCTCCGAGCGCCAGGACCGGCTGCGCGAGGCGAAGATCGCGGTGCTCGGGGTCGGTGGCCTCGGCACCTGGTCGGCCTGGGCGCTGGCCTGCTGCGGGGTCGGCGAGATGTGGCTCATCGACGGCGACCGGGTCGAGGTCAGCAACCTGAACCGCCAGATCTTCTACACCGAGGCCGATGTCGGCGCCCACAAGGTGAAGGTCGCGGCGGAGCGCCTGCGCGCCTTCAACTCGGCGATGACGGTAACCGCGACGGCGCGGCGGCTGGAGAGCGAGCTCGAGCTGGCCGACTTCATCGCCGGCGCCGACGTCGTGATCGACGCCGCCGACTGGCCCGCGCACGAGATCGAGCGCTGGTGCAACCGCGCCTGCTTCGAGGCCGGCATCCCCTACATCACGATGAGCCACTTCCCGCCGATCGCCCGGGTCGGGCCGCTCTACGTGCCCGGCCAGACCGGCTGCTTCTCCTGTCAGGAGATCGCCTACCGGCGCGACTACCCGCTGTTCGACCACGTGATCGATCAGCGCCGCGCGCTGCCCTCGCCGGCGGCGACGCTGGGCCCCGCCTGCGGGATGATCGGCGGCCAGGTCGGGATGGAGGTCGTGCACCTGCTGACCGGGCTGGCGCCGCCGGCGACCCTCGGCGTCTCCCACATCTACGACCTGCGCACCATGGAGGTCAAACGCGAGCAGGTGCCGATGGAGCCCGAGTGCCCCGTTTGCGCCCACCTGCAGCCGGCGCAGCGGGTGAAGGAGGTCGCCGGCGGGTAGGTTGGAGGGCGACCGATGCGGATCGCCCTGCCGCTCACGATCGCCCTCCTCGGAGCCGCCCTGCTGGCCGGCTGCGGCGGCTCCGCCGACGGCGACCCGGACTCGGCCGTGGAGACGGCGGCGCCGCCGCGCGAGCAGCGCGCCCCGGCCGGGGCGACGGCGCACGAGTGCGGCGGCGCCGGCAACCTGCGCGCGACCGGCCTGCCCTGTCCGCGCGCCCGCGCGGTCGAGACCGCCTGGGCGCGGACCGCGGGCTGCACCCCCGCCGCCGGCGCCTCGCGCAGCGGCTGCGTGCCGGCCGGCGGCTACCGCTGCCTCAGCGTGGTCACCGCGAAAGGCGTCTCGGTGAGCTGCGCGCGGCCGGGCAGCTCGCTCGCCTTCCTGGTCGAGCGCTGATCAGCCGGTGGCGCGGGTGACCCGCGAGGCGGGGTCGAAGAAGAGGACCAGCCAGAGCAGCGGCGCGAGGCCCGGGGCGACGAAGGCGATCGGGATCGAACCCAGGAAGACGGCGGCGATGTAGGCGGCCCGGACGATCGCTTCGCGCCGCGCCCCGGCGTCGGCCGAGGTCAGCCCGGCCCGCTGCGCGTCGACGAACATCCACATCCCGATCAGGATGCAGGCGGCGAGGTTGGCGGCGTAGAAGGCCACGGAGGCCGTCTCACCGCCGAAGTCGCCGAGTAGCTGGCTGCTGAACGGGATCAGCACGATGAATGCCAGGTAGAGCATGTTGAGCGAGAGCAGCCGGCCGTCGAAGGCCGTGACTTCGCCGAAAAAGCGGTGGTGGACGAGCCAGAAGCGGCCGATCACCGCGAAACTGATCGCGTAAGCGAGGAAGTTTTCCCGCTGGTCCCAGATCCCCCGCCAGAGGTCGTCGCGAGTGACGTCGTCGACGCTCAGGTTCAGTACCAGCAAGGTGATCGCGATCGCGAAGACCCCGTCGCTGAAGGCGACGATCCTCGCGAACTCGATCTCGTTCTCCTGCCGCTGCTTCGCCTGCTCCTTGCGGGTCACCCACGCATCATCGAGATCAGCCGCGACGGAACCGCTGTGCGATCCCTCCTACAATGGGCGCGTGCCGGCGTAGCTCAGTTGGTAGAGCACTTCATTCGTAATGAAGGGGTCAGCGGTTCAAGTCCGCTCGTCGGCTTTTGGGAGGTCAGCACCCGGCGCGGGGGTAACCTTCGGACATGGCCGAAGGAAGAGGGTCGCGCTCCGTGGCACCGGCCAACGAAGAGGCCGTCAGGGCCTGGGACACGGTTCTCTACGAACGCTGGAAGCGGAACCGGGAGGTGTTCGTCGGCGCCCTCGACGGGGTGACCGAGGACCTCTTCGAGCGCTTCCCCCCGCCTGCCGGCGGTCGCTGCATCGACGTCGGCTGCGGGTTCGGGGAGACGACTCAGCGGCTGGCCGCTCTGGTCGGCGACGAGGGATTCGTGCTCGGCACCGATTCCTCGCCGCGGTTCGTCGAGGACGCGCGCGACGAGGCGGCCGCGGCCGGGGTCGGGAACGTCGAGTTCGAGGTCGCCGACGCCCAGACCGCGGCCTGGGAGCCGGCCTTCGACTACGCCTTCTCGCGGATGGGGACGCAGTTCTTCGCGGCGCCGGTTCCGGCGATGCGGGCGATCCGGGCCGCCCTCGTGCCGGGCGGCGGTCTGCGCAAGATCTGCTGGCGGCGCAAGGACGAGAGCCCGATCTGGGCCGAGACCGAGCGGGTCGTGCAGCGCTTCCTCTCCCGCCCCGAGGAGTACGAGGCCGACACCTGCGGCCCGGGCCCCTTCTCGCTCGGCAATCCGGAAACGCTCAGCGGCATCCTCGCGGCAGCGGGCTTCGAGGAGGTCGATCTGCAGGCCCGCGACTTCGACTACTTCATGGGCAGGGACGTCGAGGAAGCGGTCGACGCGCTGCTGGCGATCGGGCCGGGAGCGGAGCTGATCCGGCTCAACGGCGAGCATGGAGAGAGCCTGCGTCCGCGGATCGCCGCGGAGCTGGCCTCCCGCTACGCGGACTGGGAGCGGCCGGATGGATCGGTTGTGGGCCGCGCCTCGGTCTGGATCGTCGCCGCGCGGAACCCGGGGTAGGCGATCCGCTCGTCAATCGCAGCCGCGTAGGTGCCGTGACGGGTGCTGCGGGGGGCCGCGACGGCGAGGCCGTAGGCCTCGTGCATGGCGGCGGCGAGGGCGCGCTTGAAGGTCGGGCCGTGCCAGGCGTGGGCCTCGGCGGCACGGCCGACGTGCAGGTGCGTGAGCTCGTGCAGGAGGGTCTCGAGCACGTCGCCGACGCCGATCCCCGGGTAGGCGGTGACCGAGAGGCGGAACTCGGTGGGCACGGCGAAGCCGAGCCGGTTCGGCTTGCGGGAGGCGCGGCGGACGCGCAGCTCGGGCCGGCGCGGGGCGAGCGGACCGGCGGCGAACACGGGCAGGCGGCGCAGGCGTTCCATCTCGCGGTCGAGCGGGACTCCCGCGACGAGGTAGTAGCTGGGGGGGCGCGGCACAGCGGCGGAGTCTCGTCGATTCCCGCCGCGGCCGAGCAGCGCCCGGGCGGCGCCTAGGACTGACAATTCCGGCACCAGTAAGTCGTACGGTTGGCGTCGCCCTGGCCGCGCGAGGTGACCGGGCCACCGCAGCGCGCACAGGGGCCGCGGCGCCGGTAGACGGCAAAGCCCTTGCGGCCGCTCGCAACCGCGTCCAGCATCTGCTCGCGGGCGGCGCCGAGCACGGCTTCGAGCTCCCCGGCCGAGAGGTCACCGGCCGGGCGCCAGGGGTCGACCCGGGCGGCGAAGCAGGCCTCGCTCTTGAAGATGTTGCCGACCCCGGCGAGCAGCCGCTGGTCGAGCAGGGCGTCGCCGATCGTGCGGGTCGGGTCGACCCGCAGGGCCGCCGCCACCGCCGCGCCGTCGAAGTCCGGCGCCAGCAGGTCCGGGCCGAGGGCGGCGAGCTGGGGGTCGCTGCGGACCCGCGCCGCGCTCAGCACCCGCAGGGTCGGGCCGCCGAACTGGACCGCCTCCCGCTCGCGGCCGCGCAGCAGCGCCCAGGCGGCGGAGCGCGAGCGGCGCCAGGTGGCCCCCAGCGGGTAGAGGTGCCAGCCGCCGCTCATCCCCAGGTGGCTGTGCAGGACCAGCGGCCCGAAGTGCAGCAGCAGGTGCTTGCCGCGCGCCTCGACGCTCTCCAGGCGGCGGCCGTCGAGCCGCTCGACCGCGGCCGCCCGGCCGCGCGGGTTGATCGCGCTCGCCGCCAGCTCCTGACCGGTAAACGCGGCCTCGAGGCGATGCGCGAGACGGTGGATCGTGTCGCCCTCTGCCACCCTTGGATCATGAAGACCGACCGACTCGGGCGGGCGATCGCCCTGGAGCTGGCCGCGGGGCGCGTCGCCGTCGGCGCCGCCACCCTGTTCGCGACCCGTCCCGCGCTCCGCGCGCTGGGCTTCGGCGAGAGCGACTCGGCGGGCCGCTCCCTGGCCCAGGTGCTCGGCGCCCGCGACCTCGCGTTGGCGGCGCTCACCCTGGCCGTTCGCGACGACCGCGCGGCGCTGCGCATCGCGACCCTGGCCGCCGCCGCGCTCGACAGCGCCGACGTGGTCGGCTTCGCGCTCGCCGGCCGCGACCCGCAACTGCGCCGCGCCGCGGTGGGCGGCGCGCTCTCGGCCGGGATCGCGGCTGGGGCGGGGTTCTGGGCTGCGCGGCGACTGGGTTAGGCCCGGGATTCGGGGTCGCGCCTCAGGACTTCGCCCAACTCGACGACGATCCGGTCTGGGTAGTCGTCGAGCTGGGCTCCGGTGTAGCGGCGGACGGTGTAGCCCTGGAGGCGTAGGTCCACGTCGCGTTGGTGGTCTTCGTTGAAGGCGACTGAGCCTCGGTGGTAGTCGAAGAAGTCGGTTTCGACCACGAGCTTCTCCTTGCGCCAGTAAAAGTCGACTTCGTAGCCGGCGACCTTGACGTTCACCTCGGGAGGAGGGAAGCCGTGCTGTGCGAGGAAGCGCAGGAAGTCGCGCTCCAGGTCTGAGCGGGTGCGGTCGGTGGGGAGGTTGAGCCTGTACTTCATGAACTCCGCTTGCTTCTTCGCGCGGCGGTAGAGGTAATCGGGGACCGTGCCCTCGAGGTCTTCGATCGTCCGGCGGGGTGAGGTGACGGGTATCCGGTAGCGCCAGGTTGCTTCTCCCTTTCTCTTTAGAGAAGGGGAGCGATGAAGCACGATGCCGCGCTTGGAGGCTCTCCCGCTGGTGCTGGGTGAGGTGACGTGGATCGGGCCGTCCAGGAACTTCAGGAAACCCCAGAGCACCGCGGCGCTCACGTGGCTCAGCGCCGCTCCGTTCCCGCAGGCGAGAACCGCGGCCATCCACTGCCCGTGCAGGCTGACGCCCCGGTGGCCCCAGGCGTAGACGCCGCGGTAAAGCCGGTGCAGTACCCCACGTGCGATGCGCTTCTCGATCGCTTTCCTACCCAGCCCAGCGCGCCTCAACTGCTCGCGCGTGAGCACGCCATGCTGTCTCGCCGCCACCTGCGAGGCGCGCCGATCGGGGCTGTCGAGTTGTGCACCCACGTGGAGCGCTAAGTCGACAGCCCCTACGGACCCTCCCCCCTGCTGCTCGCTACGGCTCCGCGAATCGCGGTGTTACCGCGCGCGTTTGGGGCTCAGGCGCCGCTGAGGGCTACGCCGTTGCCGGCGCCCTCTTCGTACTCGTGCGATTCGATCACGCGGTCGATCAGGCCGTAGGAGACGGCGTCGGAGGGGAGAAAGAATTTGTCCCGTTCCATGTCGCCCTTGATCTGCTCCTTCGACTGGCCGGTGTGTTTGACGTAGATGTCGTCGAGCCGGTCGCGCAGCTCGAGGATCTCGCGCGCGTGGATCTCGATGTCCGAGGACTGGCCTTCGAAGCCGCCGCTCGGCTGGTGGATCAGGATGCGGCTGTTGGGCAGCGCCATCCGCTTGCCGGCGGCGCCGCCGGC
>CAYXFL010000023.1:0-44099 GCA_964464285.1 uncultured Conexibacteraceae bacterium | reverse complement strand
GCGAATTCGCCCAGCGAAGGTAGAAGGACACCACCGACCCCTCCGGCGGCAACCCCCCGAAGCAGGCCGTCAACAGGGTCTCGAACGCGAAAACGCCCCTCGCAGGGGAGGGGCGCTTCCGGGTTCACTGCGGGGGAGAGTCGATCTAGTACCCGCGTCCCCCGCGGACCTAAACGCGAAGCCTCAGCCCTCGCCCTTCTTGCGGCCCTCGGAGACGGTCCAGAGCTCGTTCGCGTTGACGAACAGCCGCGCCCCGTCGACCCGCGTCACCTCGAACATCGGCACCGCCTGCGCCTCCGCCGCTGCGATCGCGCGCTTCACGTCTTCGTAGGCCTCCTGTACGGCGACCGAGTGGTCGTCGCCGAAACGCAAGTAGGTGGGCATGCGCCCGAGCCTAGCTAAAGCCCGTTGCGCCGGTCACGCTTGGGTTCTTTCCATTCGGCGATGGTGCCGAGCGGATCGGAAAGGAAGGCGAGCACGTCTTCCGCCCGTTCCCCGAGTTTCCCCAGCTTCCTCCTCAGTCTCCGCCTCTTCACTCAGGGAACCTTAGCGCGGAACCCATAGTCGCTAGCGGGGCCGGTGGCGCTGGTGGCTCGGTGTGGAGTGGCCGCGGGCGGCGACTGCGCGCAGGGCTTCCTGCCAGCGCTTGTTCGGGGTCCGTACGGCTTGCAACGCCTCCGCCGCGTCCCCGTTTTTTGTGCTGCTGCTGGTCGGCGGGCGTTCCTGGGTGCTCAGGCGATAACCGAGCTAACGAGCTCGGCACCGATTTTCTCCGCAACGGAAAGCTTCGCAACAACGGCTTGTCCGGCGGAGATGAGCATTGCGGGGCAGTGTAACCGGCGCCCCGGGCCGGCACAAGGCCAGCCCGGGGGCAGGGCTCAGTAGCGGCGCTTGGATGCCGTCCAGGTGCCGTCGAGGAGGTCGCAGCCGCGGGCGCTGGCGGTCAGCTTGCCGGCGCTGGCCGAGTTGTTGAGGATGCCGCTGATCTCGACTCCCATGGTGCTGTAGCGGAAGCCGCCGCCGTTGCCGATCTTGGGGCCGCCGGAGATCGACGGCTTGACCACGCGGATGTCGCGGACGCCGCTCAGGCAGTAGGTGCGCACGGTCGCGATCAGGCCGGTGAGGCGGACCGCGCCGCCGCGGCCGCGGCCGGTGCTGATCACGATGCTCGACTCGTACTGGACGCCGGCGGCGGCGCCGTCGGGCGGCGCCGTGTAGGTGGCGGTGCCGGCCCAGTTGCCGACCGGCGCCGAGCGCGGCTTCGCCTCCGCCGAGGTGACGAGGCCGGCCAGCAGCAGGGCGACGATCGCGGTCAGGACGGGAACGGATGAGATGAATCTGAGGCTGTGGTTGGTCATGGTGGCGATCCTCACGCGGTCGCTGCCGGGGCGCATCAGGGTGATTCCTGAACCCCGACCCTGACCCTGGGTCGGGGTCGGGCGCGCATCTCAGGGTGGTGGTTCAGGGGTCGCCCTGAAGTCAGGGGGCGCGGGCGCGCGCAGGATGGCGGTCATGAACCCGAGAACCCAGATCTCCCCGTCCCAGCTCACCCTCGCGGCCCTGCTCGCCGGCCTGCTCGCGCTGCTGACCCCGGCCGGCGCCGGCGCCGCCCAGTACGCGACCGCGCTGATCTCCGAGCCCGGCAGCGCCGCCTCACAGGCCGCGATGAGCGGCGACGGCCGTCGCGTCGCCTACGTCGGCACCGTCCCCGGCAGCTCCGCCCAGCAGGTGCTGGTGCGCGATCGCGTCACCGGCACCGTGCTGGTCGCCTCGCGGGCGCCCGGCCACGGCGGCGCGCTCGGCGACGACACCTCGACCCAGCCCTCGATCTCCAAGGACGGCCGCTACGTCGCCTTCGCCTCGCTGGCGAAAAACCTCTCGCCCGACGACGACGACACGGTCCTCGACGTCTTCCGCCGCGACCTCTCGACCGGGACCACGACGCTGGTCAGCCAGACCCCCGACGGGGTCGCCGGCAACCGCCAGTCGCGCAACCCGGACATCTCCGCCGACGGCCGCTACGTCGCCTTCGAGAGCGAAGCGCAGCTGGACCCGAAAGTGCTGCAGAAAGCGGTCAACGTGTTCGTCCGCGACCTCGGCCAGAACGAGATCGTCTGGGCGAACCGGTCGATGCTGACCCAGAGCGGCGAGGGCGCTTACAACCCGTCGATCTCCCAGGACGGCAAACGGGTCGTCTTCGACACGGTCGAAAAGCTGATCTTCCAGGACGACGAGTACGGGGTCCGCGACGTCTACATGCTGCAGCTCGCCGGGCACACGCTCGGCATCGTCAGCCGCGCCAGCGGCGCCGCCGGGGTGAAAGCGAACGCCGCCTCGCACTCCGGCGTAATCTCCGACGACGGCTACGCGGTCGCCTTCGTCTCCTCGGCGACCAACCTCTCCCCCTACGACCGCGAAGAGTTCGCCGACGTCTTCGTGCGCCAGATCAACACCGACGCGGTGACCCTGCTCAGCGTGACCGGCGGCTTCGTGCCGATCGGCGCCGACGCGATCTCGCGCGGGCCGAGCATCTCCGGTGACGGCAGGGTCGTCTCCTTCACGACCAAGGCGACGAACCTGATCTATCAGCACACCGCCGACACCGAGGACGTGATCGTCGTCGACCGCAGCGCCGGCTGGATGCGGCTCGCCAGCCGGTCCACCGGCAGCGATGGCGCGCCCGGCAACGCCGACTCGATCGAAGCGGACCTCTCGGCCGACGGCCGCTGGGTCGGGTTCGGCTCGAAATCCACCAACCTCGGCGCCGGCGGCGGGGCGGAGTCCTCGGTTTTCGCCCGCGGGCTCTCCGACGGCTCGCCGTGGGAGACGCCGGCACCGCCCGAGACCCCGGGACCCGGCGGCGGTGGGACCCCCGGAGCCGGCACGCCGGGCACGGGGGGCGGCGCCGGTGCGCCGGGCGGCGCGGAGCGCTCAGCCCGCCCCGGCCTCGGCGGCTGGACGCGGCTTGCCGCGCAGCCCAAGCAGGTCGGTCCGCGGGCGGCGATCAAGCTCGGCTACGCGCTGACCGCGCCCTCGCGCCTGGAGGTCGTGCTGGCCCGGGAGCTGCCCGGGGTGAAGGTCGGCGGCCGCTGCAAGCCGGCCGGCAAGGGCAGCGCCGGCAAGCCGCGCTGCACCCGCAGCGCGGTCGTCCGCAAGGCCAGTGCCCCCGCCGCCGCCAGCGGCCAGATCCGGCTCGCCGCGCCGCGCCGCGGCTGGGCGCCGGGGGCCTACCGGGCCACGGTCACGGCGACCGACGCGGACGGGGCCAGCCGCGACGTCCGCCTCAGCGTCCGCGCCGCGACCGGCAAGCGGTGAGCCACGGGCTGCGCGAGGAGTTACGGGGCTGGGCCGCCGAGCGGCGGCTCAGCTTCGTCGCGACGCCCGAGCCGCTGCCGGCGGCGACCCCGCGCCTGCGCCGCGGCGGGACCCGCGAGCGTGCCTCGCTGAACGTCTGCGCGGGGATCCTCCCGGGCGGCGTCGGCGGGCGGCTCGGCCACCACCAGCACGGCGACGGGGCCGGCGGCCCGCCGACCGTCGATACCGTCGTCCTGGCGACGCTCCCCTCGGGCTCGCGGGCGGCCTGCGCGCTGAGCGCCTCGGCAGAGCCCGCGGCGGGCGATCTGCCGGGCGCCGCTGTCCACGAAGTCGACGGAGTGCGCTGGGTGGCGCGGCCGGCAGAGCCGGCGGCGGCGCTGCGGGCGATCGCCGGCCCGCGGGTGCGCCGCGCGCTGGCGGCGGCGCCGCCCGGCACCCAGGTCGAGCTCGAGCACGGCGAGCTCTGCGTCGTCGCCCCCGGCCGGGCGCTCGCCGGCGAGGCGGAGCTGGACGCGCTCTGCCACCTCGCGGCGGAGCTGGCGCTGGCGCTGGCGGCGCTGGTCCGCGGCCGGCGCCTGGACCCGGAGTCGCCGCTGGCGCCGCCTCCCGCCGCGCCGAGCGGGGACGGGATCGAGGCGTTCGCGGAGCGGTACGCGAGCGCGGCCGGGCTGCGGCGCGAGGACCCCGAGGAGCTGCGCCGCCATCTCCCGGCGCTGCTGCCGGGCCGCGCCCTCGCCGCCTGGCACGGAGAGCTCGGCGCCGGCGTCCGCGGCCACCTCGCCGTGTGGGGCGAGCGCGGCGCAGCGGTCGGTTCGCCCGGCCGCTGGCTGCTGGCGGCGCGGGCGGTCCCGGCGGGCTGGGAGGGTGCCGGCGACAGCGGCCACCGGCGACTGCTCGTCGAGGACGGCATCGGTGTGCTCGGCGAGCCGCTCGGGGCTGCCGAGCCGGCGGCCGAACGACTCGACGCGCTGCGCGAGGCCGTCGTTACCCTGGCGCCATCTCCCCCCAGCCGCACACTTCGTCCCAGCTCGTGGGACGGGGCCCCGAGCTCGCCGCACTGAACGCCGCCCTCGACGCGGGCGAGCGGCTCGCCGCCGTCTCCGGAGCGCCCGGCATCGGCAAGAGCCGGCTGCTCGCCGCGGTCGGCGCCGAGGCCGCCGCCAGCGGCGCCCTGGTCCTGCGCGGTCGCGCCGCCGAGTTCGAGCAGGACCTCCCGTTCGCGGTCTGGATCGACGCCCTCGACGATCGCGTCGCGGCGCTGCCGGCGGAGCAGCTGGAGGCGCTAGGGCCGGAGGCGCGGCGCGAGCTGGCGAGCGTGCTGCCGGCACTGGCCGGCTACGGCGGCGACGGGCCGGCGCCGCTGCTCGACGAGCGCCACCGCGTGCACGCGGCGATGCGCGAGCTGCTCGCGGCGCTGGCCGGGGAGGGACGGCTGCTGGTGGTGCTCGACGACCTGCACTGGGGCGACCCGGGCTCGATCGACCTGGTCGCCTCGCTGCTGCGGCGCCCGCCGGCCGGGGTGGCGCTGCTGCTGGCGCTGCGGCCGGGGCAGGCGGCGGACCGGCTGGCCGCGGCGGTCGACCGCGCCGAGCGCGACGCCGGCCTCTACCGGCTGGTGCTGGGGCCGCTCGACCCCGCCGCCTGCGACGAGCTGCTCGGCGAGGAGGTGGCGGCGGCGACCCGCGCCGAGCTGCGCGAGGAGAGCGGCGGCAACCCCTTCTACCTGCTGCAGCTGGCGCGGGCGCTCGATGCCGGCGGCGGCATCCCGCGCGGGGTCAGCGACGCGATCGGCGAGGAGCTGCGGGCGCTGCCGGCCGGCGCCCGGCGGGTGCTCGAGGGAGCCGCCGTGGTCGGCGACCCCTTCGACCCCGGCCTGGCCGGTGCGGCGGCGCAGGCGAGCGCGGCGGAGACGGCGGCGGCGCTCGACGAGCTCGGCCGCCGCGAGCTGGTGCGGCCGGCGGGGGAGGGGGCGGAGCTCGCCCTGCGCCACCCGCTGGTGCGGCGGGCGGTCTACGAGTCGACCGGGACCGGCTGGCGCCGCGATGCGCACGGCCGCGTCGCCGCTGCGCTGCGCGAGCGCGGCGCCCGTCCCGCCCTGCTCGCCCACCACGTGGTGCGCTCGGCGGCGGCCGGCGACGCCGCGGCGGTGGCGCTGCTGCGCGAGGCGGCGGCGACCGAGCTCGACCGCGCGCCGGCGGCGGCAGCCGAGTGGCTGGCGGCGGCCCGCTCCCTGCAGGACGGCGGCGCCGCCAGCGAGGCCGAGCGGCTCGACCTGCTGGAGCCGCTCGGCGCGGCGCTGGCCGCGGCCGGCAGCGTCGAGCAGGCCCACGAGGCGCTGGCCGAGGCGGTCGCCCTCGCGCCGGCCTCGGACCTGCCCCGCCGGGTCGCCCTGGTCAGCACCTGCGCGGCGCTCGAGAACCGGCTCGGGCGCCACGACGAGGCCGAGCGGCGGCTGCGCGGGGCGCTCGCCGCGGTGCCGGCCGACCGGCCCTCGGAGCGGATGCCGCTGCTGGTCGAGCTGGCCGCGAACGGGTTCTACCGCGGCGACCTCGAGGCGATGGAGCGGCGCGCCCGCGAGGCCCAGGAGGACGCCGACACCGCCGGCGACGCCGCCCACGCGCTCGCCGCCACCGCGGCGCTGGCGCTGGCCGCGGTGATGGCGGACCGGATCGCCGACGCGACCCGGCACTGGGAGGACGCCGACGCGCGGCTCGCGGCGCTGCCCGACGAGGAGCTGGCGCGGCGGCTCGACGCGATCCACTTCCTCACCCTGGCGGGGATGTACCTGGAGCGGTTCCCGGCGATGAACGAGCACGCGGTGCGCGGCATCCGGGTCGCGCGGGAGACGCGGCAGGGCGCCCTGCTGCCGGTCTTCAACCTCGCCCACGGCTACGGCGCCGGGATGCTCGGCGAGCTGGCCGAGGCGCGGCGCGTGCTCGACGCGGCGACCGAGGCGGCGCGGATCGACGGCTCGCCGTTCTCGATCGCCTGGGTGCTGATGAACGCGGCGATGATCGGGCTCTTCGCCGGCGACGTCGACGGCACGATCGCCGCCGCCGACGAGGCGATGGAGCTGAGCAAGGACTTCGACGACAACATCGCCACCGTGCAGCTCGGCCTCGTGCGCGCCGACGCCCGCGCGGAGCTCGGCAACTGGGACCGCGCCCACGAGGACCTGCTGCAGGCGGGGGCGGGCCCGGAGATGGAGACGATCGCCGGCTTCTGGCGCTGCTACGTGTTCGACCTGCTGGCGCGGATCGAGCTCGGCCGAGGGGACGCGGAGGCGGCGGCGGTCGCAGCGGACCGGGCGGAGGTCCACGCCGCCGGGCTCGGGCTGCCGCTGGCGGGCGCCTGGGCGCAGCGGGCGCGGGCGCGCTGCGCGCTCGCGGCCGATGACTTCGACGCCGCCACCGAGCTCTCGCTGGCCGCCGCCGCCGGGCTGGAAGCGGGGGCGGCGCCGGTCGAGGCGGCGCGCGCCCGCATCCTCGCCGGCCGCGGCCTGGCCGGTGCCGGCGATCGCGACGGCGCGGTCGCCGAGCTCGAGCGGGCGGTCGCCGAGCTCGACCGCTGCGGGGCCGAGGGCTACCGGGCGGCGGCGGCGCGGGAGCTGCGCCGGCTCGGGCGCCGCCCGGCCCGCGGCGTCGCCGGCGCGGCCGGGATCGAGTCGCTCTCCGGGCGCGAGCGCGAAGTCGCCGACCTGGTCGCCGGCGGCTCGACCAACGCCGAGATCGCCGCGGCGCTCTATCTCAGCCCGAAGACGGTCGAGACCCACATGCGCAACATCTTCGCCAAGCTGCGCGTCTCCTCCCGGCTGGAGGTTGCGCGGCTCGTGGACCGCGACGGCGACGCGGCGGCCTAGGGACGGGGTGCTTCGAGGGTTGCCGCCGGAGGGGTCGGTGGTGTCCTTCTACTCTCGCTGGGCGAATTCGCCTGGATCGCAACTGGGCCGGTCCGAGAGCGTCGCTTGGGCGAATCGCTAACGCCGCTCGACGAAGGACACCACCGACCCCTCCCAACGGAAAGCGCTCGGAAGTTCCGTTGGCTGCGTGAGTCTGCGTTGGCTCACGAGTCTGCTGTGGGGGGCGCATGGTGCCCCTAAGTGCAGACTCGTGGGAGGCGCTCTCGAAGCACCCTTTTCTCCGCCCGGCCTCGGACGGCCTTAGCCCGACCCCGCCGCCTCGCGGTGCTCGAAGTGGTGGCGCATGGCGGCCAGCAGCTCCGGTACGTGGTGGTCGTGGAGGGCGTAGTGGGCGAGGCGGCCGTTGCGGCGCACCCGGACCAGGTGGGCGTCGCGCAGCACGCGCAACTGCTGGGAGGTCGCCGCCTGGGTCATCTCGTTCTCGCCGGCGAGTTCGGCGACGGTGCGCTCGCCCTGCAGCATCGACCAGAGCAGGCGCAGGCGGCTGGCGGCGGCGAAGGCGGCGTTCGCCTCGGCCAGCAGCTCCGCCTCGCGGCGCGAGAGCGGCCGGGTCGCCGGCTTGTGTTCGGAGGGGCGGGCCACGCCGACAGGGTATCTTGTATGCATAACTGTGCATATGTCTTCCGACGCCACGCCAGCCGCCCACGACCGCCACGCGCAGGGCCATGACGGCCACCGTCACCACCACGGTCACGGCCACAGCCACGGGCTGATCGACCCGAGCATCAAGCGCTCGCGGGCCGGCATCCGCGCCGTCCTGCTCTCGCTGCTGGTCCTCGCCCTGACCGCGCTGGCCCAGGTCGCGGTCTTCGCCGCCTCCGGCAGCGTCGCCCTGCTCGCCGACCTGATCCACAACTTCGGCGACGCGGCGACCGCGATCCCGGTCGGGGTCGCCTTCGCCCTGCGCTCGGCGCGGGCGGAGCGCTGGGCCGGCTACTTCGTCGTCCTCGCGATCTTCGTCTCCGCCTGCGTCGCCGGCTACGAGGCGGTCGACCGGCTCCTGCACCCCCGCCCGGTGAGCGCCGTCGGCGCCGTCGCCGCGGCCGGGCTGCTCGGCTTCGCCGGCAACATGGTCGCGGCGCGGATCCGCACCCGGGCCGGCCAGGCGCTGGCCAGCCCGGCGCTCGTCGCCGACGGCAACCACGCTCGCGCCGACGCCTACGTCAGCCTCGCCGTAGTCGCCGGAGCCATCGCCGTGGCGCTCGGGCTACAGGTCGCCGACCCGCTGATCGGACTGGCGATCACGGTGGTGATCGCGAAGATCACCTGGGACTCGTGGTGGACCGTGCGCGGCGCCGATCCCGGCACCGGTCGAGCGTAACTGCCCGGTCCGGCGCGCTCGGGCTAGGGTGCCCTCCGTGGGCGCGCCAGCTGAACCGGAAGCCGAGGCTGGGACGTCGCCGCGGCTGGCTCTGCTGCTGGCGATGGCGATGTTCGTGTTCGTCATCGACACCTCGCTGATGAACGTCTCGATCTCGGCGGTCGTCCGCGACCTCGACACGACGGTAAGCGGCGTGCAGTCGGCGATCGCGATCGAGGCGCTGGTCTCGGCGGCCTTCATCCTGATCGGCAGCAAGGTGGGCGATCTCTGGGGCCGCCGCCGTGCCTACATGCTCGGCCTGATCCTCTACGTGTCCGGCGCGCTCTCGATGGTCTTCGCCCAGAGCCTCGCCCCGATCATCTTCTTCTGGGCGGTCGTCGGTGGGCTCGGCGCCTCGCTCTACCTGCCGGCGATGCAGTCGCTGATCCACGGCAACTTCTCCGGCTCGGCGCAGGCGAAGGCGTACGCCCTGGTCGGCGCCAGCGCCGCGATCGCCGCCGCGATCGGGCCGCTGCTCGGCGGCTTCCTCACCACCTACCTCTCCTGGCGGGTCGGCTTCATGCTCGAGGCCGTCGTGATCGTGATCGTCCTGCTCGGCAGCCGCAAGCTGCTGCGCGACGTCCCCTACACGGGCGAGCGCGGGGTCGACCCGGTCGGAGCGGTGCTCTCGGTGCTGGGGATGGGCGGCCTGGTGATCGGGATCCTGGTCTGGCAGGAGGGCGGCGAGTCGGTCGGCGCGCTGCTCGCCGCCGGGCTGGCCGCGCTGGGCGCCCTGGTCTACTGGCTGGCCCGCCGCGTTCGCGAGGGCAAGCCGGCCCTGCTCGACCCGGGCCTGTTCCGGATCCCCCGCTTCAGCTTCGGGATCGGCCAGGGCATCCTCCAGCAGGTCGCGCTCGGCGCGATGCTGATCGTGCTGCCGATCTACCTGCAGATGGTGCTCGGCTACAACGCGATGGAGGCCGGCCTCTCGCTGGCGCCGCTCTCGCTGACGATGTTCGTGGTCGCGCTGGTCGCCGGGAAAAAAGCCGGCAAGTGGCGGCCCAGCAAGCTGATCCTGGTCGGCTTCGCCCTGCTGCTCGTCGCCATCGCGATCCTGATCCCGGTCGTGCCGCGCGCCGACACCTCCTGGCCCCTCGTCCCGCCGCTGCTGCTCGCCGGCGCCGGGCTCGGCCTGCTCGTCTCGCAGCTCAACAACTACACGCTGGCGCCGATCTCGGAGGAGCGGGTCGGGGAGGCCGCCGGGGTCAACTCGGCGACCGGCTCCTTCGGCCTCTCGCTCGGCCTCGCCTTCGCCGGCGCGATCATGCTCGCGGCGCTCTCGATCGCCTTCACCCAGAAGACCGAGGCCAGCGACGTGCTCACGCCGCCCGAGCAGACGCGCGTCGCCACCGCGCTCGAGGACGACGCGCAGCTGATGAGCGACGCGCAGCTCGAAGAAGTGCTCGCCGGGCAGCCCGAGGACGTGCGCGAGGAGATCGTCGCGATCAACACCGACGCCCGGCCACTCGCCCTCCAGATCGCCCTGATCGTCCCGCTGCTCGCCGTCCTGGCCGGCCTCCTCACCGCCTTTCGCATGGTCCGTCTGCCGCCGGCACCGGGGTAGGGTGGGGCGGTGAAGGCGGTTCGCCGAGGCCTGCTCGTGCTCCTGCTCGACGCCGCGATCCTGCTCGCGCTCTCGGGGGTCCTCGCGGGCTTCCGGCTTGACGGGGTCGGGGCGGCGCTGCTCGCCGCGCTCGGGATCGGCCTGCTCAACGCCCTGCTGTGGCCGGCGCTGGCCCGCTTCGCGCTGCCGCTGACCGTGCTCAGCCTCGGCTTCGCAGCGCTGCTGCTGAACGGGCTGCTGGTCACCTTCGCGATCGACCTGGTGCCGGGGGCGGAGATCTCCGGGGTGCTCGACGGGATCGTGATCACGATCGCGATCGCCGCGCTGACCTCGGTCGTCTACTCGTTGCTCTCGATCGACGAGGACGAATCCTGGTACCGCAACGTGGTCGGGCGGCAGGCGCGCCGCCGCCGCGAGGTGACCGCGAGCGAGGTCCCCGGGGTGCTCTTCCTGGAGATCGACGGGCTCGCCCACGACGTGCTGCTGCGGGCGATCGCCGACGGCAACGCGCCGACGCTCTCGGCCTGGGTGCGCCGGGGCTCGCACCGGCTGCGGCGCTGGGAGACCGACTGGTCCTCGCAGACCGGCGCCTGCCAGGCCGGGCTCCTGCACGGCGACAACGACGACATGCCCGCCTTCCGCTGGTGGGAGAAGGAGCGCGGGGCGGCGATCGTCACCAACCACCCGCGCGACGCCGAAGAGATCGAGCGGCGCCACTCCGACGGGCGCGGCCTGCTCCATGCCGACGGCGCCAGTCGCGCCAACATCCTCTCCGGCGACGCGCCGCACTCGATGCTGACGATGAGCACCGCCCTGCACCGGCGGCGGCCGATCGGCAAGGACTACGCCGCCTACTTCGCCCGTCCGTACGCGTTCGCCCGCACGCTCGCGCTGGCGGTCGCCGACATCGCCCGCGAGCGCCGCGCCGCGCGCAGCCAGGAGCGCGACGACGTGGTCCCGCGGATCCACCGCAACCGCCGTTACGCGCTGATGCGCGCCTGGGCGACGGTGGTCCAGCGCGACCTCCAGGTGGCGACCGTGATCGGCGACGTGCTCTCGGGGCGGCCGGTCCTCTACACGACCTTCCTCGCCTACGACGAGGTCGCCCACCACTCCGGGATCGAGCGCCACGACACGCTCGCCGTGCTCCACGACCTCGACCGCCAGATCGCCCGCATCGCCCTCGCCTGCGAGCAGGCGCCGCGGCCCTACCGCTTGGTCGTGCTCTCCGATCACGGCCAGTCGCAGGGCGAGACCTTCCGCGACCGCTACGGGCTGACGCTCGAGGACCTGGTCCGCTCGGCCTGCGAGGCGGAGAGCGTGGTCGCGGTCGAAGGCGGGGACGACGACGCCTCCTCCTACCTGAGCGCCGGCCTCACCGAGATGGCCCGCGACGACACCGTCGCCGCCCGCACGATCCGGGCCGCGACCCGCGAGCGCCAGGTAGACGGCGCGGTCACGGTCGGCGCCGGGCGCCGCCAGGACATCGAAGAGGAGCACGGCGACGACGAGCTGCCGGAGCTCTCGGTCCTCGCCTCCGGCTGCCTCGGCCTGATCAGCTTCCCGCGCGAGCCCGGCCGGGTCAGCCGCGAGCGGATCGAAGCGCTCTACCCGCACCTGCTCACGGCGCTGCGCGAGCACCCGGGGGTCGGCTTCCTGCTGGTCCGCTCCGAGCGCGACGGCCCGCTGGCGCTGGGCGCGCGCGGCGTCCGCTTCCTCGACGGCGACCGGGTCGAGGGCGAGGACCCGCTGGCGCCGTTCGGCGCCAGCGCGGCCGACCACCTGCGCCGCACCGACGGCTTCGCGCACTGCGCCGACATCATGGTCAACAGCACCTTCTGGACCGAGCTCGGCGAGGTCGCCGCCTTCGAGCAGCTGGTCGGCTCGCACGGGGGGATGGGCGGGACGCAGAGCTTCCCGTTCGTGCTGCACCCGAGCGAGCTGGAGTGGCCCCGGGAGGAGGTGGTCGGGGCGGAGCGCGTGCACCGCATCTTCCGCACCTGGCTCGCCGGCCTCGGTCAGACCGCCTACGCCAGCGGCAGCGCTTCGCCCGGCGAGAGCGAGCGCGCCTCGACCTGAGGCGCCAGCCGCCCTACCCAGTCGGCGAACTCGGGGCCCGGCGAGCGCAGGGGGACCCCGCGCAGGCGGGCCAGGCCGAGCGGGTAGAGCGTGCCCCAGTGGATCGGCACGGCGACCCGCGGCGCGATCAGCGCCGCCGCCTGCGCCGCCCGCTCCGGATCGAGGTGCCCGGGGCCGATGCTCGGCCCCCATCCCCAGACCGGCAGCAGCGCGACGTCGAGCTCGCGGCCGATCTCGCCCATGCCGGGGAAGAGGTCGGTGTCGCCGGCGAAGTAGACGCGGCGGCTCCCTTCGAGCAGGAAGCCGACCGCCTCCGACTGCTTGGCGTGCCGGCGCCGCCCCGCCTCGTGGTGGGCGTCGACCGCGCGCACGGTCAGCGGGCCGACCGGGGCCGACTCTCCCGGCCACAGCTCGGTCAGCGCGGCGAAGCCGTGGCGCTCGAAGAAGCCCCGCGACCCGGCCGGGACGATCAGCGGCGTCGAGCGCCCGATCCGGCGCAGCGAGCCGAGGTCGGCGTGGTCGCGGTGCAGGTGGGAGACGAGCACCGCGTCGAGGTTCTCCGCAACCCCCGGCGCCGGCATCGGGCCGTGGCGGACGAGCGGCCCGACCCGCCGCCCGAGCACCGGATCGGTGAGCAGCCGGGCGCCGTCGAGCTCGGCCAGGACGGTCCCGTGCCCGACGTAGGTGATGCGGTCGGAGCCGGTCACCGCCCTGGCCGAAGCGCCGCCCTCGCCTATTCCTCCCAGCGCGCGGTCAGCTGGTAGATGATCGTCACGTCGAGGATCACCATCAGGAACGACCACAGGGGTGCGGCCGGGAACCAGACGATCTGGGCCACCGCGTTGATCGCGACGAAGAAGATCGCCATGAAGCGGGCCCACTCGGCGCCGGTGAAGAGGCCGAGGCCGGTGCAGGCGAGGACCGAGCCGAGGATCAGGTGCACCCAGCCCCAGGTGGTCACGTCGGCGAGGATCACTCCCTCGCCACCGACCAGGACCACGTCGTCGTTGAGGATCGCGGCGAGCCCCCAGAGCGCATCGAGGGAGCCGACGATCAGCAGCAGGACGCCGGCGAAGAAGGTCCAGCCGGTCGGCTGACGTTCCCTCACCTGCCGGTCGTAATCCTGCCGCGGTTGAGGCGTGCTGCTCTCCATGGTGGTGGGTCCTTTCCTGGTCAGCCGAGCAGCCTGGTCTTGGCCCGCTCGAACTCCTCGGCGCTGAGAGCGCCCTTTTCCTTCAGCTCGTTGAGCTTGTGGAGCTCGTCGGCGGGCGAGGCGTGGGCCTGCTCGCGCACGTACTCGTCGAAGTGCTTCTTGGCGTCGGCCTGCTCTTTCAGCGCCCGGTCGCGCATCCCGTCGCCGCGCGCGATCAGGTAGATCAGCACGCCGATCAGTGGGATGAAGACGAGGAAGAAGACCCAGACCGCCTTGACGACGCCGGAGAGCTCATGGTCGCGGAACAGGTCCATGATCACCGAGATCAGAATCCAGATCCAGGCGAACAGCAGGAAGAACTGCAGGACGAGGAGCAGTGCTTCGCCAAACGAAATCTCTGCCAGGGGCACGATCGATCCTTTCTCAGCGGGGCGAGCGAGAAGCCGCGACAAGATACAACCGGACGCGCCCGGATCCCGCAACCGGGAGGGGCCGGGTGGGTTGGGGGGTTGCAGGGGCACCGACGCGGGCGCGGCGGACGGGGAGCCCACGAGATGGCGGCGGCGAGCGAAATCCTCGGCATCGACCCCGACCTGGCCGGGGCGGTTCCGCCGCGCCTGCGCGGCGCGGCGCGGCGCACCTGCCTCGCCGGGACGAGGCGGATCCCGCGCGGGGAGTGGGAGCCCGGCGAGGACCGGGTTGGCCGCGGCGGATTCGGGCTGCTGGTCGTCTCCGGCCACCTGGTCCGGCGGGTCGGGCGCGGCGAGCGCTTCGGGGCCGAGCTGCTCGGGCCGGGGGATCTGCTGCGGCCCTGGCAGGCGGACGGCAGCGGGTCGAGCCTTCCCTTCGAGCCCCGCTGGACGGTGATCACCCCGGTCGAGCTGGCGATCCTCGACGCTGACTTCGCCCGCCGCGCCGCGCCCTTCCCGGCGATCGCCGTGCAGCTGGTCGATCGGGCGACGATGCGCTCCCGTCACCTCGCGCTGGCGATCGCGATCGTCCAGCAGCCGCGGATCGAGGGCCGGCTGCTGCATCTCCTCTGGAGCTACGCCGACCGCTGGGGAACGGTCCGTCCCGACGGCGTCTCGGTCGACGTGCCGCTCACCCACGGAGTTCTCGCGGAGCTCGCGGCCGCCCGGCGCCCGACGGTGAGCACCGCCCTCGGGCGGCTGGCGAGGTCGGGGCTGGTCGAACGCCTGGAAGGCGGCTGGCTGCTGCGGCGCGGGCCGGGGTCAGATCCCTGACCGGCCTGTCAGATCCCTGACACCGCTCCGCAACCCACGGCCTTCCGCGGCCCTGTGGGGACACGGCAGTCGACTAGGGAGGCATCGATATGAAGCTCAGGGGATTTGCGGTCACCGGTCTGATCGCGGCACTCGCGCTCGCGCTCACGCCCGCCGAGGGCAGCGCGAGGCCGGCGGGGAAGCTGGCGCTCGGCAAGACGTCGCAGGGGAGGGGCATCGGCGTCCGCGTCGCCGAGCGGACCTTGCGGATGCTCGACTTCAACGCCCGGCTGGACTGCAGGGACGGCAGCGAGCTGATCGTCGAAGAGGGCGGCTTCCTGCCGATCCCCACCCGCCCCGGCGGGCACTTCCGCGACGTCCAGTACGGGCGCACCGACACCGTCTGGCTGAAGGGACGCGTGGGCAAGAAGTGGGTGCGCGGTCAGCTCCGGGTCACCGACCGCTGGGGCCCCGTCAAGTGCAACTCCGGCTGGTTTCGGTTCTCCGCGCGACTCAGGGGCTGAGCTCCGGACGCCACGGCTTCCATTGACAATCATCAATGGAAGCCGGTAGCTTTGCCACCGATGGCCGAGCTCCCCGTGATCGACTGCTGCACGCCGCTTGCGGGTTCCTCGCTCGGCGAGAGGCAGGCCGCCGAGCTCGAGACGGTGATCAAGGCGCTGGCCGATCGCCAGCGCCTGCGGATCGTGAACATGCTGCTGCGGGCCGGGGGCGAGGCGGTCTGCGTGTGCGAGTTCGAGCCGTTCCTCGGCCTCTCCCAGGGCACGGTCAGCCACCACCTGAAGATCCTCCGCGAAGCGGGCCTGATCGAGCGCGAGGGGCGGGGGACGCGCAGCTACTTCCGCCTCGTCGACGGCGCCCTCGACTCGGTGCGCGAGGTCTTCGCGCCGGCCACCGCCTGCTGCTGATGGCCCGCCCGAAGCTGCCGCGCCGCGCCGCCGCCGAGGGGCTCGGCGTCTTCGCCCTCGTCTTCGCGGGCTGCGGTGCGATCGTCAGCGAGGCCGAGCACCCGGGCGCGCTCGGCGCGGTCGGCATCGCCCTGGCCTTCGGCCTGGTCGTGATGGCGATGATCTACGCGACCGGTCACCTCTCCGGCGCCCACCTGAACCCGGCGGTGACCATCGCCTTCGCCGCGACCCGCCACTTCCCCCGCGGCGAGGCGGCCGTCTACGTCGCCGCGCAGCTGGCGGGCGCCCTGGTCGCGGCGCTCGCCCTCGCCGCCGTCTGGCCCGGCCAGCCCGCCGACCTGGGCGCCACGGTGCCCACCGTGGGTGACGGCAGCGCCCTCGCCTACGAGGCGCTGATGAGCGCCTTCCTGATGTTCGTGATCATGGCCGTGGCCACCGACACCCGCGCGGTCGGCGCCGCCGCGGCGATCGCGATCGGCGCCACGGTCGGGCTCGACGCGCTGTTCGGCGGGCCGGTGACCGGCGCCTCGATGAACCCGGCGCGCTCGCTCGGGCCGGCGCTCGTCTCCGGCGAGCTCTCGCACCTCTGGCTCTACCTGGTCGGGCCGCTGGTCGGGACCGTGCTCGGCGCCCTCGCCTACCTGCTGGTCCGCGGCGAGCATCCGGCCGCGGCCGGGGCGGGGAGCGCCTGATGGCGCGCGCCCTGTTCGTCTGCCTGCACAACGCCGGCCGCTCGCAGATCAGCGCGGCGCTGTTCGAGCGCGAGGCCGCCGGCCGCCACCAAGCGCGCTCGGCCGGGACGACCCCCGCCGCGCGCGTTCATCCCGAGGTGGTCGAGGTGATGGCGGAGCTGGGGATCGACCTCGCCGACCGCGTGCCGCGGCTGCTCACCACCGAGGCCGCCGAGTGGGCCGACGTGGTGGTGACGATGGGCTGCGGGGACGAGTGCCCCTACATCCCGGGCAAGCGCTACCTCGACTGGGACCTGCCCGACCCGAAGGGGCAGCCGCTCGCCGCCGTTCGCGAGACCCGCGACGAGATCGCCGCGCGGGTGGCGGCGCTCGTCGCGGAGCTCGATTCCAGTGGCGCGCCGGGCTAGGCGAGCAGCTTCGCCTTCGCGGTGGCGAACTCCTCGTCGGTGATCGCGCCCTTCTCGCGCAGGTCCTGCAGCTTGTGCAGCTCGTCGGCGGGCGTGGCCTGGGCCTGGGTCTGGACGTATTCGTCGAAGTGCTTCTTCGCCTCGGCCTGAGCCTTGATCGTGCGGTCCCGCATGCCGTCGCCGCGGACGATCAGGTAGATCAGCGCCGAGAGGAAGGGGACGAACACCAGAAAGAACACCCAGACCGCTTTCACGACGCCCGAGAGCGAGTGGTCGCGGAAGAGGTCGGAGATGATCGCGATCAGGATCCAGATCCAGATCACGAAGAGGAAGATCTCGACGACCAGGAGAAGCAGTTCTCCGAAGCCGATGTCAGCAAGGGGTAGCAAGGGGTTCCTTTCTCGTCCCGTTTACGTGGCGAGCTTCTCACGGCTGGGCCGCGGAGACCAGGGGGAGCGCACGCCATTCGGAGTGGTGCTCGCTCCCTCCGGCGTGGTTCAGCCGGGGAGCAGCCGGCCGCGGACCCGGGTTCCGGTGCCGGGAGCGGACTCGACCCAGAGCTCGCCGCCGACCGCGGCGAGGCGGTCCCGCATCCCGGTGATGCCCGAGCCGCCGCCGTGCTCGGCGACGGCGAAGCCGCAGCCGTCGTCGGCGACCTCGAACCGCAGCGCCTCGCCGTTGGTGATCTCGATCCGTATCCCGGTCGCGCCGGCGGCGTGCTTGGCCGCGTTCTGCATCGCCTCCAGGCAGCAGAAGTAGACGGCGCTCTCGGTCTCGGTCGGCAGCCGCCCGACCCCCTCGGCCTCGATCGCGACCGCCAGCGACGAGCGCTGACCCGCCGCCCGCAGCGCTTCCCCGAGCCCGTCGGAGGCGAGCAGGGGCGGGTAGATGCCGCGGGCCAGCGAACGCACCTCGTCGATGATCCGCTCGACCTCCGGCCCGAGCCCGGCGACCATCTCGGTGGCGCCGCCCGGGTCCCGGTCGAGCGCCTCGCGGGCCAGCTCGAGCTTCACCCGCAGCGCCACGAGCTGCTGCTGGGCGCCGTCGTGGAGGTCGCGCTCGATCCGGCGGCGCGCCTCGTCGGCCGCTCCGGCGAGGCGCTTGCGCGAGGCGGCCACGCTCTCCAGCGAGGCGGTGAGCGCCGCGTCGAGGCGCTGGCGCTCGAGGCCCGAGATCACGCACGAGCAGACGGCCTCGAGGAAGTCCGGGTACTCGTCGAAGCCGCGGTCGCAGACGATCGCGACGCGCAGGCCCGATTCGGCTCGCGCTTCGGTCACCGTGGTGCTCGCGGTTGCGCTCGGCGCGGCGGAGCCCCGGCCGGCGGGGTCGAGCCAGGCGCCCTGCCCGGCCGGCGCGTAGTAGAGGCCGACGGCGGGTTCGGCCAGCGAGTCGGCCAGCAGCTCCCGGATTTCGCTTGGGCTGCGGGTCACCGCCAGCCCGGTGGTCAGCCGCGCCAGGGCGCCGGCGGAGTAGATCCGCCACTGCAGCAGGCCGACGAGGAAGCCGAGCGCGGTCAGCGAGATCGTGATCAGCGCGACCAGCCTGGCGGCTTCGAGCAGGTCGTCGCCGGCGCCGGCGCGGCGCAGGGCCACGTAGGCGCTCGCGGCGGCGAACCGCAGCAGCGCGGCGCCGAGCACGGGGGCGAGGGTGCGCTTGAGGTTGTGGCCGGCCCCGCGCAGCCGCGCGGCGAGGAAGACGGCAACCGAGGCGTAGACCAGGACGGTGAGGACCTCGCGCAGCGGCTTCACCAGGTCGGCGACGAAGCCGGGTTCGCTGCCGAGGAAGAACGCGTTCGCGGGGCAGGAGTCGACGCAGCCGGTGACCGCCGCCGGCAGCGGGTACTGCTCGACCAGCGGGATCGTCGGGACGTAGAGAACGGCGACGAGGAGCACGGCGGCGCCGACCAGCAGCCGCGCGCCCCTGCTCTCCAGGCGACCGGTCGGGTAGGAGACCAGCGCGAAGACCAGCGCCACCTCGAAGACCCAGCCGGCGACCCGGCCGACGCTGTAGAGGAGCTCGGCGTCGGAGTTCGCGAGGGAGGCCAGGAACCAGCACAGCCCGGTCGCGAACAGGACCTGCCCGAAGCGGCCCTGGCCGCCGCGATGCCAGGCGTAGAGGCCGACGCCGAGCAGGGTGGCCCCGGTCAGCGCGGCGAGGCCCGCCCAGGCGGCGGGGTGCGGCGTGCTGGAGCTGGTCAGCGCGACGGTCGCGGAGATCGCGCAGAGACCGATGCTGAGCAGTGCGAGCGAGGTGAGTTTTCGGTTGCCCAAGTGGCCCCCTTCCGGGGCCAGCCTACCCCGGTGGCGGCCCGCTGCGGTGCTCCTGCCAGAGCGCCAGCAGCCAGTCGGGCCGCAGGTTCTCCTTGCGCAGCACCTGGCGATGGGGGGAGCCGGCGCGCTCGCGCGGCAGCTCGTCCGGGTGCTGGGCCGAGATCAGCGCGACCAGCGTGCCGGGATGGGAGCCGTCGAGCTCACGGGCGAGCTCGAACCCGCTCATCCCCGGCATGTTGACGTCGACCAGCATCAGGTCGGGCTCCTCGTGGTCCGCCGCGGCCAGGGCCTCGGCCCCCGAGGAGGCGCCCCCCGCCCAGCGGAAGCCGGGGGTCGCTTCGACCACCGCACGGGCCGCCTCGAGGAAGCCGGGGTGGTCGTCGACCGCCAGCACCGTCACCGCATCGACGGGATCGCTCATAGCGGTCGAGCGTCGCAGTTCGCAGCCGCCGTTTCCATCCTGCGCGCACCCCTACCCAAGGGGGTGCGCGCCTAACTGCCGGGCTCGGTCTCGGTGAGGAAGATCAGCGCCGCCTTGACCCGCTTGGAGATCTGGTCGGCGTCGGGCGAGTAGGTGAGGTCGAGTTTGAGGAAGATCGCGTTGATGTGCTTCTCGATCGCCCGTTTGGTCAGCACCAGGTCAGCGGCGATCGCCGCGTTGCTCTTGCCCTCGGCGACCCCGGCGAGGACGTCGAGCTCGCGCGGCGTCATCTCCGCCAGCGGCGAGGCCTCGGCGCGGGCGCGGGCGCGGACCAGGACCTCGACGATCTTCGGGTCGATCACCGAGCCGCCGGCGGCGACCGAGCGGATCGCCCGGGTCAGCTCCGCGCGGTCGGCGACGCGCTCCTTCAGCAGGTAGGCGCGGCCCTCCGATCCGGTGTCCAGCAGCCGCAGCACGTAGCCGGGCTCCGCGTACTGGCTGAGTACGACGACGCCGATCCCGGGATGGGTCTGGCGCAGCCGCGAGGCGATCTGGATCCCCGCGTCCGCGTCCTGCGGCGGCATGCGGATGTCGGTGAGGACGACGTCCGGCGGGTCGGCGTCGACCGCGTCCAGCAGCGAGGCCATGTCGGCGCAGCTGGCGAGAAGCTCGATCTCCTCGTCGCCGCGCAGGACCTGCTCGAGCCCCTCGCGGACGATGTAGCTGTCCTCGGCGAGGGCGATCCGCAGGGCCACGGCCGCAGCCTATTCCCGGCCGCCGCGGGACGCCGGCCCCCCCGTCAACAGGCATGCACGCACACTGGTGCGCGCAGCGGTGCCCTGGGAGGTTGTCGAGCGTGGCGAAGCTGTCCGCTGTCCCCAAGCCTTCACCAGACCGGTCGCCGGCCAAGGGCCATCCCCGCTGGGCGCTGGCGCTGCTCGTGCTCGGCACGGTCCTCACCTTCGCGGCGATCTTCTCGATCTGGGTCAACCGCCAGGCGCTCGACACCGACAACTGGGTCGAGACCAGCACCCGCTTGATCCAGGACGAGGAGATCCGCGACCAGCTCGCCGACTACCTCGCCAACCAGCTGGTGGCCGACGCCGACGTCGCCGGCGAGCTGCGCGAAGCGCTGCCGCCGCGCCTGGCGCCGCTCGCGACCGCGGCGGCGGGCGGGCTGCAGCAGCTTGCCCCGCAGGCCGCCGAGCGGCTCTTCGCGACCCCTCGCTTCGAGGGTCTCTGGGAAGCCGCCAACCGCAAAGCCCACGAAGCGCTGCTGGTGATCCTCGAAGGGGGCGACGCGACGGTCTCGACCGAGGGCGGCGAAGTGAAGCTCGAGCTCGGGCCCCTGCTCGCCCAGGTCGGCGAAGGCTCGGGGGTGGGGGAGGAGCTGGTCGCGAAGCTGCCGCCGCAAGCCGGCGAGATCACGATCCTCAGGTCCGACGAGCTCTCGCTGGCCCAGGACGTCGCCAACCTGCTGCGCAAGCTGCCGGTCGTGCTGACCCTGGCGGCGCTGCTCTGCTTCGCGCTCGCGATCTTCCTCTCTCCGCGCCGCCGCGAGACGCTGCGCTCGGTCGGCTTCGCCTTCGTCGTCGCCGGCCTGCTCTCGCTCGGGCTGCGCCGCTTCGCCGGCACCTACGTGGTCGGCGGCCTCAGCGAGACGACCTCGGTCGAACCGGCGGTCGCGGGGGTGTGGAGCATCGGCACCGCGATGCTGGTCGAGATCGCGACCTCGGCGATCGTCTTCGGCCTGCTCCTCGCGCTGGCCGCGGTCCTTGCCGGCCCGACCGAGCCCGCCGCCAGGCTGCGCCGCTGGATCGCCCCCTACGCGCGGCGCGGCCCGGCCGGCATCTGGGGTGCGGCGCTGCTGATCTTCCTCGCGCTGATCGCCTGGGCGCCGGTCACCGCCTTCCACAAACCGCTCGGCCTGCTGATATTCGCCCTCCTGCTCGCCGCCGGCACCGAGCTCTACCGGCGGCAGCTGCTGGCGGAGGATGCCGGCGCCGCGGGCAGCCGGAAACCCAACCGAGAGGAACCCCGATGACGAAGCTGTCCGCCGACCTGCGCACCCTGAGCCAGGAGGCCCACGTCTACCTCTACCCGCTGGTGACGATGGAGGCGACCCGCCGCCAGATGGTCAACTCCGACCCCGAGAAGCAGGCCGTCGGCGCGCCGCCGAACACCTTCCGGCACATCCGCGAGTTCCCGCCGGCCGACTTCCGCGCGGTCGTGCGGCCGAACTTCGACACGCTCTACTCGAGCGCCTGGGTCGATCTCAGCGGCGGCCCGGTCCGGGTCCGGGTCCCCGACAGCGGCGATCGCTACTACCTGCTGCCGATGCTCGACATGTGGACGGACGTCTTCGCCTGCCCCGGCAAGCGGACGACCGGGACGGAGGCGCTCGATCTCGTCCTCGTCGGGCCCGGGGGGAGCGACGCCGTCCCGGCGGGCGCCGAGACGATCGAGGCGCCGACGCCCTGGGTCTGGATCATCGGCCGCACCCAGACCAACGGCCCCGCCGACTACGCGGCGGTCAACGCCCTGCAGGACGGCTTCGGGCTGACGCCGCTGGGCGACCCGCCGCCCTTCGAGGTCGATCCCAGCGCCGACACCACGACCGAGCCCCTGCACCTGGTCAACGAGATGAGCGCGGTCGAGTTCTTCACCTACGCGGCGACACCGCTCGCCACCAACCCACCCCATCTCACCGACTTCTCGATCCTCGCCCGGATCGCGGCGCTGGGCGTGGTTCCCGGCCAGCGGTTCGACCCGGATCGCTTCAGCGCCGACGACCTGGCCGAGATCGAGGCCGGGGTCGCGGCGGCGAAGCAACAGCGCGCTGCCGCCGTGCCCAACCTCGGCAGGCAGGCCAACGGCTGGATGACGACCACCGGCACGATCGGCGTGTACGGCGACGACTACCTGAAGCGCGCGGTCGTCACCGAGGTCGGCCTGGGCGCCAACCCGCCCGAGGACGCCGTCTACCCACTGCTCCTGGCCGACTCGCACGGCCAGCCCGTCAACGGCGACAACGACTACGTGATCCACTTCGACGCCGACGCGCTGCCCCCGGTGGACGCCTTCTGGTCGATCACCATGTACGACGCCGAGGGCTTCCAGGTCCCGAACGAGATCGACCGCTTCGCGATCGGCGACCGCGACCCGCTCGTCTACAACGGGGACGGCTCGCTCGACATCTACGTGCAGAGGGAGAACCCCGGACCGCAGCGCGAACCCAACTGGCTCCCCGCCGCCTCGGGTCCGAGCGGGATCACGATGCGCCTCTACGCCCCGGCGCCCTCGGTCCTCGACGGCTCCTGGTCCCCGCCGCCGGTCGTTCCCGATCGACGCTCGCACTCGGGATGACCCAGGCGAACGTCTCGCGGATCGAGCGCAGCGACAATCTCTAACGGTATCTACGCCGATTTCGTGCGCCAGGAAAGTAGAGTGCTCGGCGTGATTCACGATGGCGGGGGGACTTTCGTGCGTTCGCAGACTCGGGACTGTCTGCGTCTCCTGGGTCCGCTTGGTGGGCTTGTCGGTATCTGTCTCCTCTGCTTCGCGATCGTGGCGAATGCCGCCTGGGCGACCGAATACACGGTCACCAGCACCGGTGATCAGGTCGACGAAGCTGTTGGCTCCGGGGGCTGCAAAACCACGCTCGGGACCTGCACCCTGCGGGCGGCAATTGAAGAGTCAAACGCCTCCGCCGGCGTCGAAGACACGGTCAAGTTCGCCGAATCGTTCGACGGCCATGTCGCCGACACCATCAAGCTCGGCGCGACGCTGCCAACCATCACCGATCGGGTCAGGCTCAGGGGCTATCCGATGCCCCAAAAATGCGAAACCGACTACTACTCCTTCCCCGGGCCCTGCGTGGGATCGAAGGTCCAGCCGGCGGAACGGCGTTTCGGGTCGCCGCCGAACGGGTCCTCCTTGTCGGGTTCGCGGTTTCGGGCGCGAAAACGGCGGTGGAAGCCGTCGACGCACCCGGCTTGGAAGTCTGGAACAACTGGTTCGGCTTGAAGCTGGATGGCAACGCTGGTCCGCTCGAGACCGGCATCTTCGTCGATCAGGACTCCATTGGCCCGTTGATCGGTCTCAGCACCAATGCTGGGAACCTCTTCGCGCACAGCACCAATGCCGGTCTTGAGTTGAACGGCACCGACTACGCAACCGTGCGGGGCAACGGGTTCGGCGTTCTGCCCGATGGAACCTCGCTGGCGGCGAACGGCACCAACATCGAGATCGCCGACGCTGCGTCCGGTGAGAACCGGGTGGCGCACGGGAACTGGATCGGTGATACCTACTCCCACGAAGACCCAGCCAGCACCATCTGCGACGTCTGGTGCAACGTCATCTCCGGGGCCACCGAGGTCGGGATCGATCTCTCTGGGGACGGACCCAACCAGGATCCGGCGAGCGGCTCCACCAGGATCGTCAACAACTACATCGGGCTGAACGCGTTTGGGACGGCCGGCGTTCCCAACGCCCAGCAGGCGATCCGGGTTGGCGCAGCTGAAAACGTGACGATTGGCGGCCCGCGCGAGGTCAGCCGAAATCTGATCAACGGGGGAGACGTTGGCGTGCTCGCGCAGCCCCACGCGGGCAATCTGGTCG
This sequence comes from uncultured Conexibacteraceae bacterium, assembly GCA_964464285.1. Classification (GTDB taxonomy): domain Bacteria; phylum Actinomycetota; class Thermoleophilia; order Solirubrobacterales; family 70-9; genus VAYN01. The sequence goes on along the minus strand of CAYXFL010000023.1, from coordinate 20,147 downwards.
TGGAGAACAACTGGATCGGGCTTGACGCAACGGGCAGCATGATGCTGGCGCCGCCGTCGCGTGCCGGAATCGAGGTGGAAGGCGGCTATCAGGTCGAGGTCGTCAGGAATCGGATTTCGATGGCGAGCGGAACCGCGATTGCCCAGGAAGACAACGAGGTGGTGATCCAGGGCAACCGGATTGGTGAGGGCGCTGGCGGTCAGGATCTGCCGGGGGCAGCGATCGGGATCCGGTTGGGGAGGAGCTGCAACGGGCTCTGCGGTCTCGTCGAAGACAACGTCATGGCCAACGCGAGCGAACACGGCCTGCTGGTCGAAGGTCAGAGCAATCAGATCTTCGGCAACCGCGTGGAAGGCTCCGGAGCCGCGGGAATTCTGGTCCCCAGCACGAGCGGTTTCGGGGGCTACCGCAACACGATCGGAGCCGACAGCGCCGATCGTGAAAACACGATTTCCGGGAGCGGGGGAGCCGCGATCGAAGTTCGCGACGAAGGACCGTTCGGGGAGACCTTCCGGAACGTCGTGGGCCGCAACAACGGCGCGATGAACGCCGGGCCCTTCCTGCTCCTGGTCGGAGGCGCGCACAGGGGGATCACACCACCGGAGTTCTCGGCGGCCGGGCCCGGCGGTGCACAGGGGAACGGTGCCGAACCCGGGGCGAGGATCCGGGTGTTCCGCAAGGCCGAACCCTCTCCAGGGGAGATCGAGAGCTTTCTAGCCGAAACCGTTGCTGACGACGACGGCGACTGGGCGGTCAGCTATCCGATCTCGCTTCCTGGGGGGACCATCGTCGCCGCCAGCCAGACCGAGGAAATCAAGGGGAGCTCTGAATTCACCTTTGCGACCACGGCGGCGCCGCCCCCGAACGAAGATGAAAAAGGAGGCGGAAAAAGCGAACAGCCACAGGGAACCCCCCAAGCTCAAGCCCCCGACACCACGGCTCCGGAGACGACGATCACCAGCGGTCCTAAGTCGCGTACGCGCTTTCGGACCGCGCGGTTTCAGTTCGGCTCCAGCGAGGCCGCACGGTTCCGGTGCAAGCTCGATTCGCGAGCAGAGACCAGCTGTCGCTCTCCACGCGTCTACCACGGGCTGAAGGATGGGCGGCACGTTCTCAGGGTCTGGGCCATCGACAGCGCCAACAACCGCGATGCGAGCCCAGCACGGTGGGTCTTCCGGGTACAGCCAAGTCGGCCGTCGGCCTCCCGCTGACAGTTCCTCACAGAAGGCCGAATTTCCCGTCGAGCCCGCGCAGCCCAATCCGCCACCCGGATGGAGTGCCCCTTGGCGAGACCGCGGCGCCGATTCGCTACGAGGGAGAAACGACGTCCGTTTGAGCCCCCGGGCCCGTGGCACGAGGCCCCTTTCGCGCCGCTCTGTTCCTAGGACCGGAACCCTGTCAGCACCGCATTCGGCTCTCGAAGCCCCGCACAACAGAAAACGCCCCGCCGGGGAGGCGGGGCGCTTCTGGGGTTACTACAGGGAGGAGAGAGCGGCGGGTGCCCAGGCGCAGAGCCAGATTTGGCTTGTCAGAGCGGAATCTGTTCGGCTGTCTCCGGCTGGAACCGGCAGATTTGGTGCCTGACTGTGGCACCAGTGCGGCACCGCGGCGCTCGGGAGCCGGCCGGCGGCATCGCCTACGCGGACGGCCGAGCAACTGGATCGGTGGCGGTCCCGGCGGCGGACAGGCCGTCAGTCGAGCGGCCCATGCCAAGACGGGGACGAGCCCGCGCCGCGAACCTTTTTTTTGCTCTTACGAGAGGCGATGAACTCAAGGACCGCCTCCATCTCCGAGTCGGGTAGTCCATCGAGCAGGCGATGGATTGTCTCTCGCGCCGTCACGTTTCAAGGGTACGGCCCGACGCCGGCGGTCTAAATAGCAATTGACTTCAGCCACCAGGTTCTAAGTGCACAGGTACCGCTTGCTCGAACGGAACCGCAGTCGGTCCGGTTGTGTACGGCGAACTGCTCTACGACGGGCTAGCGGCGTCCGAACAAGCGGCTAATGAAATTTGGAGACCCCTTGGTCAAGCCGACCTGCTCAAGTCTCTTCTCTAGCTTCTTTTTCCGATTCCCGTCTGGTGCGGATGCCACGAGACGACTGAGAAGCTCATCCTTGACTTCGGAGGGGGGTCGGGTGACGAGATCCAACCGTTTGCGGGCTAGGTCGTGGCTCGTCGCACTTGCCTCGGCAATTGGGAGATAAACCTTACGGATAAGTCTTTCGCGGACCTTTCGCTTAGATGGATCGAGTTGCTCCCAGATATCGAGCACGAGGGTCCGCTTAGCCAAGTTGTCGGCTTCAGCCGTGAGCTCTACCAAGGCAGCGCATATCGGTTCGGCATCGGCCCGGTTTAAGTCAGCGGATTCGAAGAACGCACGAGATGGATTGCTCGAGAATGCCCCTACAACGGCGGGAAGGTTCAAGTCGACGAGAGCCTTCGGTCCGATGTGAGCTGCGTACCCGGAGATTGCGTCTTGCATCACAGCCGGCAAATCTTCGATGAACGGCTCAACAACCGAATAGACGTCCCGCGGTGAAGTAGCGAAATGGTCGATCCAGGCGGCAGCACCCAGCTCGTCGGCCCGGTCCTCGGCAAGTAGAGAGCGGATTTGCTCGGCGCTCAAGCCATAGCCATCGCCGTGCTGGCTCAGGGCTGCCTGGAGAAGCAATTCGATGACGAGCTGTTCTGCCGGCTGGAGCCAGGTTCCCTCCAGAACCTGCTCAAGCGCTCCTTTTAGGGCGTGCTCGGAGGCATCCTCAAAGGCCATTTCGATCGAGGATTCACAGCCTCCGAGAAGCTCGCTGGGTCTCGGCTCCGGTGATGGCCCAGAGAGGGAGCGCGCAACCGTTCTTATTGCGCTGTCAGCAACAAACGACGATGGAATGAGCTCAAGCCCTGCGAGCGCATACGCGTAGTGCTCATCCCCCTGGAAACTCGCGAGCTCTCCGTCACTAGCGATGCTTCGATCGAGGTCCCCTTGCATCTTCTCGATTGCAGAATCTCCATTTGGCCGAAGTCCCGTGCTGAACAGGCGAGCAATCTCTTGGCTGAGACTCTGGGGGACCTCGGTAGCGTCTACAACCCGCTCCATCCAGAGATGCGCTGCGAGGCGATCCATCGCGGGGGTAGCCTCGTCGAGGCCCTTTACAACCATCTCGTCAAGGGCTTGCAGCTGGGTCTCAGTGCGATCGAGCACGTACTGATCGAGGTCGGCCAAGACCTTCCGGGAAGCGTCCGCCGTTTTGAGAGGACCGGCGACTTCTAGGAAATGAAAGACGTGTTCGTTCGCTCCAGCGATGTCAAAGACCGGCAGGAACGCAAGCTCCGCCAGCGCAGGATTGGCCTCTAAGAACAGCTCTGCTAGTTCGGCGGAGGCCGCAGCGGCCATGTCCGCGAGGTCCTTGTGCCCGCTGGCGCCGTCCGGGTCGCCGCCTTCTTCCAAGCTCGCCGCCTGCTCATTCTGATGGTTCGCATAGTGTGCGCATGGTTCTGCGGAGGACCTCAGTAGATCTCCCGCCGACTCTGGATCGAGGGCCTCAAGTGCAGCTTTCGTTCGCCCGGCGTCGGAGCGAATACATTGCGGCAGTACTTCGACGAGACGATCCCGATGGTGGGGCAATAGAGCGGTCCCATTCTCAACGAGCGCAAATCGCAGCTCTTCGTCTCGGGTGATCGCGCGGTGGTCGAGGATGCTCTCGATCAGGTCATCGTTTTGAGCTGCGATGGCGATGACCAGAGCTCCCGCAAGATGATGCTCTTTCAGGCTCCGGCGGTCGTCATAGGCCTTTACGTCCTTGACCAGCTCGCGAGCAATCGGCTCCAGTGACACCTCTGCTACGGCAGCTCCAGCCAGCATTGAGCTAAGCGCGCTGTCGGCCTCATATCCGACTGCCTCGCGAGCCAGGTTCCCAAGCATCAGAAGCGCTTTAGGTCGGTCGTCAGGTGGAAGTGCGGCTATTCGCTTGGCGACTGCCTCGGTGCGGTTGTCGCGAGCGTCTCGCTCGAGGATCTCCGCTTCCTGGGCGTCAAGGCGCCAGCGCGCGCCCGCACTCTCAAGGTGGATCAGGTCGGCGCCGGGGCCAGGGATCCGATCCGTCTTCTCGAGGTAGCGAACTAGTTGCGTGGCGTGGTTCGCCTGAACCGTGTTGCGCTTGATCCCCGCTCTAGGGTCGCCGCTGTCCTCGTCATTCGGCTCGTGAGACTCATCTTCGAGTTCCTCGTGATCCGCCTCATCAACAGGGTCGGCAAGTCGGTTCGAGTCCGAGTTTGACCCCGAATCTCGCGACTGCTCAGCATCCTCGGTCGACAGGAGTTGAGCGACGCGCAATTGGCCACTTGCGTATTGCCTGCCCAGGCGGCGCAGTTCCTCTGGCAGGCGATACAGCCTTTTCTGGGCCGAAGAATCCCCTTCGGCGCTTCGCGCAGCAAGAGTCACGGCTAGAGCTAGGCGGTCGTCCAAGGCTAGATCCCGGGCGAAGAGGGGGAATTCGACCTTGAGACAGACGAGCTTCGCTAGCTCAGATGCTCGACCCGCCATTGGTGGAAGCTTCTCCCGTTTGGCTCGTTCGCTGGCGATGCCGTAGCTCAGGGCAAACGCGTTCAGGAGCACCTTCACGCGACGGGGACTGTGTATGTGGGTGGGAAGGAGGATGGAGACGACATCCTCCTTGTCAACCTCGGGGTCGGCCCAGACGCCATCGCGATTCTCGACAAGTTCAAGCGCGAACGCTGACAGTCGGCGCGCACGCAGCGGAGGGAACGAGAGTTGATACTGGAAGATCTTGTCGAGGTATGCGCTGCCAGCGCTGTAGTAGGGATTAGTGAGATCGGGTGGCGTTGACTGACGGAGCTGCTCGGTTAAGGCGTGCTCCAGCACCTGCTGATCGGCGGCGACGATAAAGATGCAGCCCTTCACACCCAGGAAGGTCCTAATCGATTCAAGCGTCGCGGCAACCTCGCTCGGCGCACAGCGATCGAGCTCATCGACGAACACGATCAACCTACGGTCCGAGCCCCCCGTGATTCCAGCGCGCTTAAGCATGTCCCGGAAGATCCCCTCGAACTCCTCGTCGCCCGAAGCGGGCGACCTCGATCGCGAAAGCGTGAAATACGTGAGGAATACGCTGAACAGCAGGAACCCCACGACCTTCAGGAAGTTGCCGGCTTCCTCCCGGTAGTCGCTGCCGGGGAAAATCCACATTCCAAGAGCAAATCCTGAAGCAAGAAAAAACGGAATCGCGACGACCCACCACCACTTCTCGTGCGCCTCAATGGACCGCTCCAAATCCACGTGCGGGCGGCTCGAAGCCTCGTAGAGTCGCCTCCGGTAGGTCCGCACCCGCGCGGAGTCATCGGCAAAGAGCTGCTCCGAGAGTTGGCTCACAAAGTTGCGGAGCAGCGGATCGCGGCCGAACTTGAAGGCTTCGAACTCGGCGTACCGCAGCTCCTCACGCGTGCTCAGGCGATCCATAAGAGCATTTCCGATGCCGCTCTTGCCGGAACCCCAGGACCCGTAAAGGGCGATGTTCGCCGAGGTCCGGCTGACGTCCACATGGTCGATCACCTGAACCAAGCGATCGACATAGTCCCCGTGATCGAAAAGGTCGCGTTCATCGGCGGCCCGCGAATGGTCCGGGATCAACTCCTCCCTGAGAAGCGGCTCCCCGTTCCCGTCTATTTCAACTGAACTCTCCCGCACAGCCAACGCACCCTATTTAAGAACGTAGGAGGGGTCCACCAGGTATCGCAATGCATGGTTAGACGCACTGCTGTATCTCCTCAGCTTCCTCTCAAGGGCGTCCCCGGGCTGGGCGAAACCCGGGCCTAATGGCGCTCGAGCGGTAGCTCGGGCAAAGCCTGGGGGTTGCGGGACCCTGGCGGCAGCTCCCGAACGGCACCGCCCCCACGGCCCCTCCCTTACACCGCATCACCCCCGACCCTACGATCGAAGCACCGCCTCCCCGCCCGTCAACCCCTTCGGGGTCGGGCGCTGTCGCGCCCTTGACTGGCGGCTCGCCGGCGCTGGGTGCGGGGTAGGTCGGCGGGCTTCCCCTGCCTGATCCGATCCGAAGCCGGGCCCCCAGGTCGTTCCAGGCTACGGACAAGAGTCCGGATTTTTCGTCCGTAGCCCCTTCGCTTCCCAGAGCCAAATAAGCCCCGCCGCGCTAGCTGACCACGCACCCACACGATGTGAGTGTCCGTGGTCAGCTGGCGCGGCGGGGAGAGGAGGGGGGAAGCGAAGGCGCTGCGGTTGCGAGAGCGGGGAGGAGGCGTGGGCGAAGGGACCGGGCCGGAGGCGGATCAGGGGGCAGAGGAGGCGAAAAGAAGAGCTGGACGGGGTCGAAGCGGCTGGCAGAACCGTCTTGGGGACGTGCGAAGGCTCTGGAACGACACGAGTGAAGGTGGGCGACGTGGCTAGGAAGCTCGCCGTGTCGATCCCGAGGATTGCCCTGACGCCGCCGGAGGCAGCGGCGGCGATCGGCGTCGGCCCCGACTTCTTCGAGGAGAACGTGGCGCCGGAGCTGCGGCTGATCCGGCGGGGGCGAAAGCGCCTGGTGCCGGTCACCGAGCTCGAACGGTGGGTCTCCGAGAACGCGGAGCATGTCCTGGCGGAGCGGGTGTGACGGGACGGCTGCGTCTAGGCTCGTGCGGATGGCAGACGCCAAGAAGACCGCTCGCACCGAGGCCCGTCGCGCTCAGGCCAAGTTCGACCGGAAGACCGAGCAGCTCGACGCTGCGGTCAAGGAGCGTCGAGAGGCATTCCAACGCGCCGCTGACGCGGGTCTCTCGATGGCCGAGATCGGTGAGGTCGTGGGCCTTCACCGCTCGCGCGTCAACCAGATCATCAAGGGCAAGTAGCCTCCGCTCAACCGTAGAGGGTGCCACAACAGTAGGTGGTACTCTGGGCGGACACGACAAAGCGGCCCCGGCCAGCGCTGTCACGCCAACCGAGGGCCTAACCACAAGGAGAGTGGACTCCTCATGGCTAGTGAGAACCCTAAGGGGGACGGTGTCGCCGTCGTCCTTTCGCTCAGCCCCCGCAACATCACGATCCTGCGGCCGATTCTGGAGATGGTCCGGGAGGGCGCCCACGACGATTTCTCGACCGTGCCCGTAGCCGCTCCGCCCGAGGCAGCCCGCGCCGACGAGCACGCCTACCGGGTGCTACTCGCTGCGCTCGACCGCGGCACGATCATCCCGGCCCCTCACATCTGCCGGGCGCTTGGCGAACTGGCCGAGTCGGTCGACGAGGTGAACGAGTACGAGCGAGTCGCAGCCGAGCATGACGCCTTGGCCGATCTGCATCGCCAGGTCTGCGGGGTGGGGGAGGCGCACTGATGGCAACCCGAGAGCGCAACGACGACCTCGCCCGTCACTTCGGCGAGAACCTGCGCCGCGGCCGCAGGTTGGCCCGGATGAGCCAGGAGGAGCTGGCTTGCCGGGCCGCGCTGCATCGAACGGAGGTCAGCTTCCTGGAGCGCGGCTTCCGGGTTCCGAGCATCGAGACGCTGCTGAAGGTCGCTGCCGCCGTCGAGGTTCGCGAGGCACGGCTGCTCGATGGCGTCGACTGGATCCCGGCGTCGACTGCGGCAAGGGGGTATTTGTGTTCCACGCCGGCCTTAACCCGTCGATGCTGCGATGGATCGGAGACGGCAGTGGCTGAGGGCATTCGTCGGCGGCACTCGGCAGGGTGCGCGACGAGGACCGGCCGGCGGTGCAACTGCGACGCGGGCTGGGAGGCGTCCGTATATGTGGCGCGAGAGAAGAAGCGGATCACCAAGAGTTTTCGTCGAGAGGCCGAGGCCAGGCGGTGGCGGGTCGATGCTAGGCGCGCGGTCGAACGGGGCGAACTGGGAGGAACTCCACGGGACGGCCGAACCCTCGCCGAGGCCCTGCGCGAGTTCGTCGCCGGAATGGAAAGCGGAACCGTTCGGCCGAAGGGCCGCAAGCGCTACAAGCCGAACACGATCCGCTCCTACGAGCGCGTTTCCCGGGTCTACGTCGAGGGCTCGGTGGTTGGTGGCATGAAGGTCGCTGAGATTCGCCGGCGCGACCTCCAGGACTTCGCCGACGAGCTGCTCGGGTCGGGCTTAGCGGCCGGGACCGTGAGCAACGTGCTCAATCCGATCCAGGCGTTCTACCGGCGGGCTCTGGACCGTGACGAGCTGACCTACAACCCGGCGGAGCGGATCGACCTCCCGAGCTGGGGCACCAAACGCCCGAAGCGGATCGCGTCGGCGGCGGAAGCGGTGCATCTGCTCGCCGCGCTCCGCCTCGAGGACCGGCCGATCTGGGCGACCGCCTTCTATGCCGGGCTGCGGCGGGGTGAGCTTCAGGCGCTTCGGGTCTGCGACGTCGATTTCGAGACGAACGTGGTCGCCGTCGAGCGCGGCTGAGACCAGGAGGAGGGCGTGATCGAGCCGAAGTCCCTGGCCGGACGTCGAACCGTGCCGCTGCTCGCGATTCTGCGCGACTACCTGGTGGTCTCCCTGGAAATGACCGGCCGCTCTGGCGAAGACCTTTTGTTCGGCCGGACGACCGAGGAAGCGTTCTATGCGTCGACCATCGACCACCGGGCGAAGCGTTCCTGGAAGGTCGCCAACGAGCGCGTCACCGCAGAGCGCGGGGAGGAGGAAGCCGGCGCAACGTCGCTGAGGCCAATCACCCTCCACGAGTGCCGCCACACCTTTGCCTCGCTGCTGATCGACGCAGGCGCGAACCCCAAGGCGATCCAGCAGTTCATGGGGCACTCGAAGATCCAGACGACCTTCGACGTCTATGGGCACCTGTTGCCCGGTAGTCATGACGAAGTCCGCGAACGCATGGATCTCTACCTGGGTGACGCACTCCGACTCAGAATGTTGCGGCTGGCGACTCTGAGGGGGGCCGCCGTACGATGCCCAGCGATGCCCCGTCGCCCTGATCCATTCAAGCCCGACCCCGGCGCCGTCTACACGAACGGCGAGGTCAATCGCGCGGGTCAGCTCCTACGCCGGTGGTACATGCGATCCCCAGGCCAGACCATTGACGACTTCGGTGCGACCCTTGACGACCTAGTGGACGCAATGATTGCCGTCACCTGGTGGCGGAGCCTGCACGCGCGACCGCTGTCGCGCGTCGCGGCCAACTTGCGGTACCACGCCGCAGCAGAGGAGGCTGCAGTCCAGGGTCGCATCGACGTCACCCAGCGTCTGAAGCGCCGGCCAACGATTTTCAACAAGCTCGAGCGCGAGCCGACCATGCAGTTGACCCAGATGTGGGACATCGGTGGAGTCCGCGCCCGCCTTCCGTCACTTCGGCACGTCCAAGCGGTCAGCCGGCGATTGCGGAAGACCTGGACGATCGTCCGGACGAAGGACTACATCAAAGAACCGCGCTCCTCCGGCTACCGCGCGATCCATCACATCGTTCGGCGCGACGGTCGCCTGATCGAGGTTCAACTCCGAACCGTCCTGCAGGATGCCTGGGCCAATCAGGTCGAGGAGGACAGTCGCCGGCTGGCGACCGGCTACAAGTTCGGCCGAGGTGGGGAGGACGTGCACGACTACTACCGAATCGTGTCTGAGGCTTTCGCGGCGCTAGATCGCGATGAAGATTTGAGCCCGGACCTGGTCGCTGCTATCAATGAGAACTACGCGAACGTGGCCGAGACGCTCCAACGCAGGCCGCCAAGAGGGGACCGCTGAGATGACCGACGCTGATATCCGGCACTTCCTAATCGTCTTCGACATCCCGACCGGGAAGGCCAACGTGCGCGACTTCGGAACGGACTACGACGCCGCGATGGAGGCCTATGCCGAGATCGAGGGGGAGATGCGGGGGCGCGACGACCTCGACATTGTTCTCGTCGGCGCCGACTCCCTGGAGACCGTCAGGCGCACCCACTCCAGCTATTTCGAGACGAACGAGACCTTCGAGTCTCTGCTGCCAGCTGGCGTTCTCAGCCGCTGACCGCGAGGGATAGCCGCGGCGCTCATTCCTCGGCGGGGCAACTCTGCTCGGCGGAGCGAGGCGGCCGTTACGCCGCCTCCTCGTCGGGGGTTCCATTGGAGTCAATCTCAACCACGGATCCGTCTGGCGTCGGGAGCTCGGGTGCCTGGACCTCTCTGACGATCTGGCTTACCTGACGAGCTGAAGGCAGCTCCTTGTTGGCGGCCACGGCGCCGAGAGCAGGAAACTCCCGCGCGGTGGGGAGGACCCGTCCCTCCAGCGACGCAACAGATTTGTTCTGAGCGTCGACGAGGGAGTTGAGGCGCTTGCTGACCACGTCGACGTGCTTTAGGTAGATCGAGAGCCGCTCGTACAGCTTCTTAGCGAGGCGGGCGATCTCCTGGGCGTCGTCGGCCAGCTTCTCCTGCTGCCAGGAATGGGCGACCGTCTTCAGCATCACCAAGAGAGTGGTCGGGGTCGCGATCAGGACGCCTTCGCGCAGCGAATCCTCGATGAGAGAGGAATCGGCTTGGACGGCCGCGCTGAAGAAGTGCTCCCCAGGCACGTACATCAGAACGAAGTCGGGCGCCGAGCTGAACTGTGAGCCATATTCCTTGGACGCGAGCCTCCGGACGTGCTTTTTCAGTCCGCTCGCGTACTTCTTGAGGTGACCTGCACGCGTCGCCTCGTCCGTTGCCTCGCACGCGTCGAGATACGGGGCCAGTGGCGCTTTGGAGTCGATGACGATCTCCCTGCTGCCTGGGAGGGACACAACGACGTCAGGGCGCAAGACCTTGCCGTCGTCGTCGACTGAGGACTGCTCCGCGAAGTCGCACCGGTTGCTCATTCCCGCCATCTCGAAGAGTCGGCGCAGATGCAGCTCGCCCCATCGACCCCGGGTCTCAGGCTGGCGAAGCGCACGACCGAGCGCACCCGTCTCGGTGCGTAGCTCCTTCTGGGCCTCTGCGACCAGGGCCAGGCCTTGCGAGACCTCGATGTGCGCCTTGCGCCGATTCTCATCGACCTTCTCCAGCGCCTCGCCCATGTTCGCCATGGTCTCCCTCAAAGGCTTGACCAGATCCTCGACTGCTTTCTGGCGCTTCCCAAGGTCGGCCCCGGCTTCCGCCTTCGCGGTTGCGAGCTCGGATTTCAGCTGTTCGACGAGCTGCTTGCCTCGGCCGTCGAGGACTTCGCCAGCGCTCTTGCTGACGAGCGCGATCTGCTCCTGCCGGACCTCGGACAGCGCCTCCAAATTCTCGCCGGTCAGGCGCCGCTCGGTCTCTAGCTTCGCCTCGAGCCCCGCGACCTGCTCTCGCAGCTGAGTCTGAACCTCGGCCTGCTCGCGCTCGCGGTCAGCCGTTCGCTGAAGCGCGTCGTCTCGCTCCCCAATCAACTTCTCGCGATCTTCTGCGGCAATGGCGAGGCGTCCTCGCATCACCAGCCAGGTGCCAACTGCGGCGACCAGCAATCCCAAGCCGAACCAAATGGCGCTCATACTTCCTCCTCCGCTCGCTGCTCAACGAAATGGGCCTGAAGGTCAGAGCGGCCTAGGGCGGCAGGACTGTCAATACGCTTGATCGCGTATCTCCGTTCTTTCCTCCACAACATGTGTCGTATGGGAGCAGAGAGGCCAGACGGAACCGCGGGAGGCTGATACGTCACTCGGTGTCCACAGGCCGAAATCCCCAGAACTGGGCGGATTTTGCGAAGAACTGAAGACTTTAGGGGGGAGTAATCGACAGGGCTAGCCGCCAATTCCTCTACGGACCGGCCGATATGAACAGCCTGTGGGGTGGGTATCCACAGGACGAGTCGCCGCCCCGAGCGCCCGATCGCTACAACGAAGAGATGACGCCCGAGAGCCCAAGAACCTCACACCGGTTGCGAGCGGCCGCCCAAGCGGAGCAGGTCAACCTCGACCGTCATCGCCAGCGCTTACTGGCCGAGCGTAAGCGCCTCCAGGCTGAGCTTGACCAGATTGAGCACGCGCTTTCAGAAGTCGCGGACCGCCTGGCGCTTATCGGTCGCATTGTGCCGCCCGGCGACTCTGTAGGCGATGGGGGTTCCGAGTCCGATGGACGCTCAACGGAGCGGATCGATCGTGCGGTTGGGTCGGCCGAGACGCTGCGCGGTACTGCTATTCGAGAGACCGCAATCCGACTGCTAGTCCGTAGCCCGGAGGCGCGGGGCCCGGTTCACTACCGGCGCATCTTCGAGATGCTCACCGAAGCGGGATACGCGGTTGCCGGAAAGAATCCCCTCGCGAGCTTTTTGACTCAGCTGGGACGATCGCCGTTGATGCGCAAGACGACCGAAGCAGGCGTCTACGAGCTTGATTTTGGTGCCGCTGATCGGCTGCGACGTGAACTCGCTCGCCTGCAGTCGGAGCTGCGAACAGTGACCAGCAGCTCGGCCCCGCAAGACGATCTTGGGGCGATCAGGGAGCGCCGGGATTCGATTCTTTCCGAGATGGCTCGAGTTGAGCGGGCACTCGATGAGGTTTCCCGCGTGCTTGATGGGCCTGGAGATGTGCCCGTGGTGTCTGTTCAGAGCGCTGCCTGAGACCAGAGCCCCTTTTCGGGGACGGGGTCTGACTTGGGCGTGGGGTCATAGGAGCCGCGCGGGGGGAGCGGTGCGGAGCGTCCGCGTTTGGGGTTTGCGGCGGCACAGCCCCCGAATCGTGAGTCACCTGACGTGCATCGCAGCCGAATCACTGTGGCACGGACTGTGGCACGGGAGCCTCTGAGCCCTGCGCCGGAGGTCGAGAACGGTCCAACGCGGGTCCCGCAATCCGCTTTGGAAAGCCCCGCACAACAGAAAACGCCCCGCCGGGGAGGCGGGGCGCTTCTGGGGTTACTACAGGGAGGAGAGATATGTATCTCTATATATGTGGATCCGTGGGAGGTAGGTGAACCCTTTTGTGCCGAGGGCGCCAATTGTGGGAAGCAATCGGGGCCATATTGTCGGCGCGGGGTTCAGCCAAAAAGTCTTGGGTGTAGCTCCTTAGTCGGTTCCTCTTTCCGAATCCTTGAGCAGCGTACGAACATACGTGCGCTTTGTGTGTGAGGGGGGTCACATAAACCCCCGGCTGGGGGGGCGTTCCACCGAGTTTTGGCATTGAGTGCCGCGAAACGGGGGCTGTGGAAAGAAGTTGTGCAAAGTTTGGCCCAAGGCACCCGGAGGGTCGAATCGGCGGTCGGTTGGGGAGCGCCGCTGTAGCGTTTCGGCGGTGAAGAAGGCTCGTATAGACGCGGAGCTGGCCGAGCAGGGGCTGTTCCCGTCGCGGACGGCCGCCGCGGGCGCCGTGCGGGCCGGCGAAGTGCGGATCGGCGCCGACGGCCCGGTCGCCCTGCGCCCGAGCCAGCTGGTCGAGCCCGGCGCGGCGCTGGTCGTCGATTCCGGCCCCCGCTACGTCTCGCGCGGCGGCACCAAGCTGGAGAACGCGCTGGCGGCGCTGGGGGTCGCGGTCGAGGGGCGCGAGTGCCTCGACGTCGGCGCCTCGACCGGCGGCTTCACCGACTGCCTGCTGCAGCGCGGCGCCGCCCACGTCGCCGCCGTCGACGTCGCCTACGGCCAGCTCGACCTGAGCCTGCGCGAGGACCCGCGGGTGACCGTGATCGAGCGCCTCAACGCGCGCGCCCTCGAGCCCGGCGACCTCCCCTTCGTCCCGGACTTGGCAGTCATCGACGTCTCCTTCATCTCGCTGACCAAGGTCCTGCCCGCGGTCGCCCGCTGCCTCGCCCCGGACGGCGAAGCGCTGGCGATGGTGAAGCCGCAGTTCGAGCTCGGCCGCGAGCGGGTCGGGCGCGGCGTCGTCCGCGACGACGGCGACCGCCACGAGGCGATCCTCAAGGTCGCCGCCGCGGCGACCGAGCTCGGCCTGCCGGTGCGCGGCTTCGCTCCCTCGAACCTGCCCGGCCCGAAGGGCAACCGCGAGACCTTCGTCTGGTGCGGCGGCGGCAGCCCCGTCGCGGACCCGGAGGCGGCCCTGCGCGCCGCCGAGGAGGCCGAGGCCGGATGAGCACCGCGCTGGTGATCACCCACTCGCACCCGCCGGCGGCGACCGGGGCGATCCCGCTCGCGGTCGAGGTCGCCGAGGCGGTCGGCGCCCGGCTCTTCGCCAGCGAGGAGGAGATCGCCAAGCACGGCGAGAAGGCGAGCGGGATCGAGGTCGCGCCGGCCGGCTTCGAGCCCGACATCTGCCTCGTCTTCGGCGGCGACGGCTCGATCCTGCACGCCCTGCGGCGCTTCTCCGGCACCAAGGTGCCCGTCTTCGGCGTCAACTTCGGCACGGTCGGGTTCCTCGCCGCGGTCGAGCGCGACGAGGCGGCCGACGGCGTCCGCCGCGCGCTCACCGGCGAGGTCGAGACGGTCGCCCTGCCGGGCCTGGAAGTGAAGGCCGGCGAGGTCAGCGGCCTCGGGGTCAACGACGTCACCCTGACCCGCCGCCCGCACGACCGCGTCGCCGAGCTCAGCTACCGGATCTCCGGGCAGGAGGTCGGCCACGTGCGCTGCGACGGCCTCGTCGCCGCCACCCCCGCCGGCTCGACCGGCTACAACCTCGCCAACCAGGGCCCGATCCTCGCCTGGGGCGTGAAGGGCTACGTGGTCTCCTACATCTCCCCGCACTCGCTGACCGCGCGCGCCCTGGTCGTCGCCCCCGACGACGTGCTCCACGTCGGCAACGCCGCCGGCCGCGAGCCGGTCGAAGTCGCGGTCGACGGCGAACAGCTGACCGAGCTCGCGGCCGGCGCCGAGCTCGAGATCTGCTTCGCCGAGGCGCTCGCCAGCCTCGCCCAGCTTCCCGGTTCGAGCTTCTACGGTCGGATCCGCGAGAAGTTCGGTCACCTCGCGGTCTGATCCCCGCAACGAGCGGCCAAACGGCCGCCGGGTAGGTCCGCTCCCGTTGCTACACAGGGAGCGATGCTGCGCGAGCTCCGGATCGAGAACCTGCTGCTGATCGAGCGGGCCGAGCTGCGCCTCGAGCCGGGCCTCAACGCGATCACCGGCGAGACCGGCGCCGGCAAGACCGTGCTCGCCCACTCGCTCGACCTGCTGATGGGCGGCAAGGCGAAGGCGAACGTGGTCCGGCCGGGCGCCGCGGAGGCCTGGGTCGAGGGCGTCTTCGACCTGCCGCCGCAGCTGCTCGCCGAGCCCGAGCTCGCGGAGCTGGCCGAGCGGCTGCCAGGGGGTGCCGAGGAGGTCGTGCTCGGCCGGCGGGTCTCGGCCAGCGGGCGGACCAGCGCCTTCGTCGCGGGTCGCGCCGCGACCGCCGCCGACCTGAAGCTGCTCGGCGGCCGCCTCGTCGCATTCTTCGGCCAGCACGAGCACCGCCGGCTGACCCTCTCCTCGGCCCAGCTGGAGGTGCTCGACGGGTTCGCCGGCGCCGCCCACCTGGCCCTGCGCGAGGAGTACCGCGAGGCCCATCGCGAGTGCGTGCGCCTGGCCGCCGAGCTGGCCGAGCTGCGCGAGCGCGAGGGCTCGCGGGAGCGCGACCTCGACCTCTACCGCTACGAGCTCTCCGAGATCGAGGAGGTCGCGCCCGACCCCGGCGAGCGGGCCGGGATCGCCGAGGAGCGCGAGCGGCTGCGCCACGCCGAGGGCCTGCGCGAAGCGGCGGCCGGCGCCCACGGCGCCCTGGTCGGCGCCGAGGAGGACGGCGGCGGCGGGGCGGCGGCGCTGGCCCAGGCGGAAGCGATGCTGCAGGGCGCCGCCGGGCTCGACCCGCTGCTCGACGCGCTGGCCGAGCGGGTCGCGGCGCTGACCGTCGAGCTGACCGACGCCGGCTCGGAGCTGCGCGAGTACGCCGAGGGGCTGGCGGCGGACCCGGGCGCGCTGCTGGCGATCGAGGAACGGCTGGAGGCGATCGACCGGCTCGAGCGCAAGCACGGCGGCAGCGTCGAGACGGTGCTCGCGCACGCGGAGCGCTGCCGGGCGGAGATCGCGCGGCTGGAGGGCGCCGAGCAGCGCGGGGCGGAGGCCGAGGCGGCGCTGACCGCCGCCGAGACGCGCCGCGAGGAGCTGGGCGGGCGCCTCTCCGCAGGCCGCGAAGCCGCCGCGGCGCCGCTCGAAGAGCGGGTCGCCGCCGAGCTCGACGGGCTCTCGATGGCCGGCGCCCGGCTCGCGGTGCGGCTCGAGCCCCATCCCGACGGCTTCGGCCCCGGCGGCCGCGAGACGGTCGAGCTGCTGGTCGCGCCGAACCCCGGGATCGAGCCGGCGCCGCTGCGCGACGCGGCCTCGGGGGGCGAGCTCTCGCGGGTGATGCTGGCGCTCAGCGGGCTCGGCCAGGCGGCCGGCGCCGGCACCCTCGTCTTCGACGAGATCGACGCCGGGGTCGGCGGCAACACGGCGCGGGCGGTGGGGGAGAGGCTGCGCTCGCTCGGTGCCGGCCACCAGGTCATCTGCATCACCCACCTGCCGCAGGTCGCCTCGCTCGCCGACGCCCACTTCCGGCTCGAGAAGGACGTCGGCGGCGAGCGGGCGCAGGCCCGGGTCGAGAAGCTCGCCGGCGAGGGCGTGGTCGAGGAGATCCGCCGCATGCTCGGCGGCGAGGACAGCGACAAGGCCGCGACCAAGCACGCCCGCGAGCTGCTCAAAGCCGCCTGAGACCTGGCGCTGGGCCGCCCCGTCGCCTAACCTGACTCCGTGGCCACCTCCAGTCGCCGTCGCCTGCCCGCTCTGCTCGGGCGGCGAAACGGCGCCAGACCCGACGCGCCGATCGAAGGAACCGCCCGCCTCGGCGAGCGCACCAAGCACCTGGTCAAACGCCTGCGCCCGGGCGACGTCGCCGTCATCGACCACGTCAACATCGACCGGATCGCGGCCGAGGAGCTGATCGCCGCCGGCGCCGCCGCCGTGATCAACGCCTCGCCCTCCTCGACCGGCAAGTACCCGAACACGGGGCCGCTGATGCTGACCCGGGCCGGACTGCGGCTGATCGACACCGCCGACCGCGCCCCCTTCGAGCTGCTCAAAGACGGCGACCGGGTGCGGATCGACGGCGGCACCGTCTGGGCCGGCGGCCACGAGCTGCTGAGCGGCCGCGTCCTCCACGAGGAGGAGCTGGAGCGCCAGCTCGCCGAGCAGCGGCTGCGGATCGACGAGGCGCTGGCCGAGTTCGCCGAGAACACGGTCGCCCACGTGCGCGAAGAGACCGACCTGCTGACCGGCACGATCGAGTTCCCGCCGACCCGCGCGGTGTTCCGCGACCGCCACGTGCTGATCGTGGTCCGCGGCGAGCGCCACCGCCACGACCTCAAGGCGCTGCGCTCCTACATCCGCGACATGCGGCCGCTGATCGTCGCCGTCGACGGCGGCGCCGACGGGGTGCTCGAAGCCGGCCTCACTCCCGACCTGATCCTCGGCGACATGGACTCCGCCTCCGACCAGGCGCTCGCCTGCGGCGCCGAGCTGATCGTGCACGCCTACCCCGACGGCCGCGCGCCCGGGGCCGAGCGGCTCGCCGAGTCCGGCCTCCCGCACACCGTCGTCCCCGCCGCCGGGACCAGCGAGGACGTGGCGATGCTGATGGCGTTCGAGAAGGGCGCGGACCTGATCGTCAGCGTCGGCGCCCACTTCAACCTGATCGAGTTCCTCGACCGCAAGCGCGGCGGCATGTCCTCGACCTTCCTCACCCGCCTGCGGATCGGCGAGAAGCTGGTCGACGCGAAGGGCGTCAGCCGGCTCTACAACCCGAGCTCGACCCTGGCCCCGATCGCCTTCTTCGCGGTCGCCTTCCTGATCCTGCTGACGATCCTGATCGTCACCTCGCCGGCGCTCGGCGGCGTCTTCGAGCTGTTCTGGCTCAAGGTTAGGATCTGGCTGGGCATCTAGTCCGCCGCGCCCGGACCATCTAGCCTTCGCGGGTCGATGGGCTACAGCGGGCGCTACCACGCAACCTCACTGATCGCGGTCTTCCTGGCGCTGGCGATCGGGATCCTGATCGGCGCCGAGTTCGGCGGCGACGCCCTGACCGGGACCCGCAAGGACCTCGAGCGCAGCCTGGTCGGCAACCTCGAGGACGCGCGCTCGCAGGCCGAGCAGCTGAGCGGCGAACTCGGCCACGCGAACGAGTTCAGCGAGCGCGTCTACCCGGTGCTCACCCGCGACCGCCTGGAGGGGATGCGGATCGGGCTGCTGGCGCTCGGCAACCTGCCCAGCGACGCGACCGGCGCGGTCGAGGAGGCGCTGGCGCCGACCGGGGCGCAGCTGGTCGCGGTGGGCGTGGTGCGCGAGCCGGTCGACGTCGACGGGCTCGCCGAAGACCTGGCGAAAACGCGCTTCTACGACCTGCGCACCAACCCCGACCAGCTGAGCGCGCTGGGCCGCGGCCTCGGCCGCCAGCTGATCATCGGCGGGGCGCTGCCCGAGGTCCTGCGCAGCCACCTCTTCTCCCGCACCAGCGGCGGCTTCGGCAAGCTCGACGGGGTGATCGTGGTGCGCTCGCAGCCGCAGGACATGGGCCCGGTCCAGCGCGCCCGGGCCAACCAGCTGGAGACGGCGCTGATGGAAGGGATCGCCGGCACCCGCGCGCCCACGGTCGGGGTCGAGACCCTCTCCGCCGAGCCGTCCTCGATCTCCTTCTTCCAGGGCGCCGACACGACCAGCGTCGACGACGTCGACCAGGCGGCCGGCCAGCTGGCGATGGTCTTCGCGCTGCTCGGCGCGGAGGGCAGCTTCGGGGTCAAGGGCAGCGCCGACCGGCTGCTGCCCGAGCTGCTGGCGCCGGAAGGCTGAGGGAGGGCCAGGCGGCGTGTACTGGGTCGGGTTCCCGCTCGCGATCGCGCTGGCGCTGTTGGTCGTACCGGCCGGCGCCCGCGGCCTGCGCGAGGCAGGGCTGGTCCGGGAGAACTACCGCGGGGCGCTGCTCGCCTTCCCGCTCGGCGCCGTCCTGGCGACCGCGGCACTGGTCGCGCTGGCGCCGCTCGCCTTCTTCGACGACCGCGCCGAGCTCGAGCTGCTCGATCCGGAGCTGCGCCGCTGGCTGCCCTACCTGCTCGGGGTCGCCTTCCTCGGCTTCCTCGACGACGCGCTCGGCCAGGGCGCCTCGGTGGCGACGCCGCGCGGCTGGCGCGGGCACTGGCGGGCGCTGCGCGAGGGGCGGCTCTCGACCGGGGCGATCAAGGCGATCGGGGCGCTGGCGCTGGCCGCCTACGTGGTCTCCGGGCGCGGCCTCGAGGACTGGCGCTACCTCGCCGACGTGCTGCTGCTGATCCTCGCCACCAACCTCTTCAACCTGCTCGACCTGCGGCCGGGGCGGGCGGAGAAGGCGCTGGCCCTGCTCGGGGTCGGGCTCTGCCTCGGCGCCTGGACCCTGGCCCCGGTCGAACTACTCGGGATCTTCGCCGGCCCGGTCCTGGTCGGCGCCTGGCTGACCCTGCGCGAGACGGCGATGCTCGGCGACACCGGCTCCAACCTGATCGGCGCGGTCGCCGGGGTCTGGCTGCTGACCACGCTGGGCGGCGACGCCCGCCTGGTCGCGCTCGCGCTGGTCGCCGCGATCACCGTTTACGGCGAGTTGCGCTCGATTTCGAAGACCATCGACTCGGTTCCGCCCCTGCGCTGGCTAGACTCGCTCGGCAGAGCATGAGTCCATC
This sequence comes from uncultured Conexibacteraceae bacterium, assembly GCA_964464285.1. Classification (GTDB taxonomy): domain Bacteria; phylum Actinomycetota; class Thermoleophilia; order Solirubrobacterales; family 70-9; genus VAYN01. Next base: position 617 of record CAYXFL010000023.1, on the reverse strand, counting down.
CCTCAAAGGCGACACCAAGTTCATTTTCGTCACTGGCGGGGTCGTCTCGGCACTCGGGAAGGGGATCGCCGCCGCCTCGATCGGCCGCCTGCTCAAGTCGCGCGGCTACCGGGTCCAGCTGCAGAAGTTCGACCCGTACATCAACGTCGACCCGGGGACGATGAGCCCGTTCCAGCACGGCGAGGTGTTCGTCACCGAGGACGGGGCGGAGACCGACCTCGACCTCGGCCACTACGAGCGCTTCACCGACGAGAACACCTCGCGGGCCTCCAACGTCACCGCCGGGTCCGTCTACAACTCGGTGATCCGGCGCGAGCGCCGCGGCGACTACCTCGGCGCCACCGTGCAGGTGATCCCGCACATCACCAACGAGATCAAGCAGAAAATCCTGATCGTCGCCGAGTCGCAGTCGGTCGACTTCGTGATCACCGAGATCGGCGGCACCGTCGGCGACATCGAGTCGCTGCCGTTCCTCGAGTCGATCCGCCAGCTCTACACGGACCTGACCCCGAAGCGGGCGATGTTCGTGCACCTGACGCTGGTCCCCTACGTCGGCCACGCGGGCGAGCTGAAGACGAAGCCGACCCAGCACTCGATCAACGAGCTGCGCCGGATCG
>CAYXFL010000022.1:0-46747 GCA_964464285.1 uncultured Conexibacteraceae bacterium | reverse complement strand
CGGGCGAATTCGCCCAGCGAAGGTAGAAGGACACCACCGACCCCTCCGGCGGAAAACCCCCCGAAGCAGGCCGTCTAGCGCGCCGCCCGCGCCGCCAGTTCGGCCAGGCCGGGGATCGCGACCGAGCCCCAGCCGCTCGCGTTGTCGTAGCCCTTGCGGGCCGAGCAGCAGCCGATCGGGGCGCCGCCGCCTGCCTCTTTCGGTAGCGCCCGGCCGATGTCGTTGTTGCCTTCGGTGACGTCGTAGAAGGCGACCCCGCGCGGGCCGGCCTTGGCGCCGAGCTTGTAGAGCAGCGGGTTGAGGAAGCCGAGGTTCGGCTGACCCCGTTTGGCCGCGTACTGGTTGGCGAGCGCAACCCCGGCCGCGGTCAGCGGCGCGGCGGCGCTGGTCCCGCCGACCGCGCTCCAGCCGAACACCTCGCCTTCTTCGGGGTTGCATTCGGGCGCTCCGCAGTAAAACGAGTAGCCGGGGATCAGGTCGGCGAGCCCGGCGACGTCGGGCACCTTGCGCCCGATCCCGAAGCCGACCCCCTGCTGCCACCAGGGCGTGCGCGGGTAGAGCAGGCTGGTGCCGCCACCGCCGCCCCAGGGGGTCAGCACCGCGTCGTTCCAGACCAGCTCTTTCTTGATCCGGTTCTGCTTGGTGAACTCGACGTTGGTGCCGCCGACCGCGGTCGCGTAGGCGGAGGATGCGGGCAGGCTGACCGCGGTGATCGGCAGAGCCGAGGCCGGCAGGCCCTCTTTTTCGATACGGCAGCCGCTCGAGCCCTGGTCGCCGGCGGAGACCATCACCGAGATCCCGGCCCCGGCGGCGACCGCGAAGATGTCGTCGAGCGCGTCGCGGACGACGAGGCTGGTCGAGACGTCCGGCTCGCAGAAGCCGAGCGAGGCGGAGATCACGTCCGGTTTGTTGCGGCTGTTGCCGAGCGCGGTGCCGGCGGTGAGCAGGACGTCCTCGATCGCGCCGCCGCCCTCGTAGACGAGGATGCGGTCGAGCCCGGGGGCGCCGGCGGTCAGCATCTGCAGGTCGAGGGTGGTCTCCAGTTCGCCGGGCAGCGGCTTCTTCACCGGCGCCACCGGGACCGCCTTGGTCGGCGGCGGCTTCAGGCCGAAGCACCTGGCCCAGGTGACGATGTCGGCGCGGCGGAAGCCGCCGGTCTCGATCACGGCGACGGTCTGGCCCTCGCCCTTGAACCCTTTCGCGTGCATCGCCCCGTGCCCGTAGGCGCTCGTGTACTGGTTCGGCGCGACCGGGGTGATGCCGGGTTCGGCGCCGCCGGTGCGGCTGGCGGCGCACCCCTTCGGGGTGCCGCTGCCGAGCATGATCGAGGTGTAGGGCCGTTTGGTGGCGCTGGCGCTCGCCGCCGGGGTGCTCGCCGGGGCCGCGGTGTGGCGGCTGATGACCGGGGCGGCGCTGACCAGCTCGATGCCGGTAACGGCGCCGCGCAGGGCGGCCGGGATCCGGCGCTCCCGACTTCCGGTCGCGGCGGCGCGCGCATCGCCGACCGCGGGCAGCAGCCGCTCGGCGCGCGGGCGCGGCAGCGTCGCGGTCACGTAGGTGCCGCTGCGGGTCACGGCTCCCTCCAGCCCGCGCGCGTCGAGCCAGCGCAGCACCTTCTTGCGCGTCTTCGGCTTGGCGCCGTAGCGGGCGATCAGCGCGGCGACGCTCGAGTACTGGCGGTAGCGGGGCGAGTCGGGGTCGGAGACGGCCCGGACCAGCTGGTTCAGGCCGCGCGGGTGCTTCAGTTCGATCAGGGCCGTGATCCTGTCCTCCGAGAGGCCAGGACCCTTGGCCTTGGCGGCGGCCGTCTGGGGGAAGACGACCGCCGCCAGCACGGCCAAGAGAACTGGCGGGAGAGAGGAAACGATGCGTTTGCCCATCGTTGCTGCCGAGTATGCCCGCATGCGCCGATTGTTAACCCGGATAACGGACGAACGTTTGGAGGCTCAGCGCAGCCGTTCGGCCAGCCCGGAGTGGCGGCCGCCACCGTCGTCGCGGCGCACCGCAGACTCGAGCACGCCGGAGTCACCGACCAGCACGCAGCTGTTGCGGGCGCGGGTGATCGCGGTGTAGAGCAGCGGCCGGGTCAGCATCCGCGAGTGCGAGCGGTGGCAGACCCCGACCACGACCGGCACCTCGCAGCCCTGCGCCTTGTGGACCGAGATCGCGTAGGCGAGCCGCAGGGTCGCCGTCTCCCCGTAGGGGATCAGCAGCGAGCCGCCGTCGTCGGTGTCGACCCGGATCGTCTCCGCGCCGGGGTCGTCCTCGCGCAGGAAGACGATCGAGCCGTTCATCAGCCCCAGCTCGTGCGAGTTGCGGGTCTGGATCAGCCGGTCGCCGATCCGGAACCGTTCGGAGAGCGCCCGCTTGCCGTCCGGGTTGAGGCGCGCCTGCAGCCGCTCGTTGAGCGCGTCGATCCCGACCGGCCCTTTGTACATCGGCGCCAGTACCTGGACGTCGCGGATCGGGTCGACGCCGAACCCGGCGGGGGCGCGCTCGGCGACCACCTCGACCACCGTCTCCAGCGCCCGCTCCGGGGTCGCCCGCTCGATGAAGAAGAAGTCGTGGTCCTGCTCGGGGCCGGGCTCGCGGTGGGGCGGGCGGCCCTGGTTGATCTCGTGGGCGGCGGTGGTGATCATCGAGCGGGCCGCCTGGCGGAAGATCTGGGTCAGCCGCACGACCGGCACCGCCTCCGAGGCGATCAGGTCCTCGAACGGCTTGCCGGCGCCGATCGGCGGCAGCTGGTCGGCGTCGCCGACGAAGACGACGTGGGTCGACTCGGCGATCGCGCCGAGCAGCACCTCGACCAGGCGCAGGTTCAGCATCGAGGACTCGTCGACGATTACCAGCTCGACCGGCAGCGGGTGGCCCGGGCGGAAGGTCGGCTGGCGCCCCGGCATCCACTCGATCAGGCGGTGGATCGTCTGCGCCTCGTGCCCGGTCGCCTCCTCCATCCGCCGCGCCGCGCGGCCGGTCGGGGCGCAGAGCGCGATCGTCGCGTGCGCCGCTTCGGCCTCGGCGACGATCCCCTTGGTGCAGAGCGTCTTGCCGACGCCGGGGCCGCCGGTCAGCACCGAGACGCGGGAGCCGAAGGCGCCGCGCACCGCCGCCCACTGCTCGTCGGTGAGCTTGCTGCCGTCGGCCAGCTCGCCCGGCTCCTCGCCCGGCTCGTGGTCGAGGTGCGGGGCCTGGGAGGCGCGGGCGCGCAGCGTCTCGGCGACCGCGATCTCGCTCTCGCGGGTCGGCTCGCGGTAGACCCGCTCCTCCTCGGCGACCAGCCCCGGCGCTTCGACCAGCACGTCGGGGTCGGGGGGGAGGCCGGTGAGGCGGGCGGTCTGGCGGATCAGCTCGGGCAGCGGCAGGAAGCTGTTGCCCTGCTGCTCGGCCTCGCCGAGCGCGAAGACGGCGGCGGCCTGGGCGCGGCGGCTCGACTCCGGCGGCACGTCGGCGGCGAGCGCGATCTTGTCGGCGCGGGCGAACCCGACCCCGGGGACCTCGGTGAGCCGGTAGGGGTCCTCGTGCAGGACGGTCATCGAGTGCTCGCCGTAGCGGGCGTGGATCGGCGCCGCCAGGTGGGCGAGCCCGTGCGGGGCCAGCTGCACGTGCAGGTCGCGGACGGCGCGGCTCGCGTGCCAGGACTCGGTCGCCGCCGCGGCCTGGTCGACGCTGACCCCGCGCAGCGCCGAGAAGACCCCGAGCGGGTCGGAGGCGATCCGCGCCAGCACCTCCTCGCCGTGCTCGTCGACCAGTCGTTCGGCACGGCGCTGGCCGATGTGGCGCAGTGAGGTGAGGTAGGCGATCTGGCCCTCGCGGTCGGCCGGGTCGAGCGGCAGCGCCCCCTGCGCGCGGAGCTGGCGGCCGTAGCGCGAGTGGGTCTGCCACTCGCCGTTGACTTCCGCCCGGTCGCCCTCGCCGAGGTGGGCCACCGGGCCGACCAGGGCGAAGCCCTCGCCGCCGCCGGCCTCCTGTACCTCGAGCACCGCGTAGCCGTCGTCTTCGGCGCGGAAGATCACCCCGACCACCTCGACCGTGCCGGTGTAGGAGCCGGCGTCGGCGTCGAACAGGGTGGCGGTCGGGCTCACCCGTCAAAGCTAGCCAGCGGCGAGGCGGGACCCGGCGCCGCGAGGGCCGCAGTTTCCGTGAGATTCGACACTCACGCGGCCGGGGGCCGCGGCTTAGGGTCGGCGCATGGACGCCACCGCCGAGCGCCTCCCTTATGTAGACGAGCACGCGGTCGAGGTCGCGGCCGAGCGCGCCGCCACCTGGGAGTCGCTGCTGCGGGTCGCCGAGGGGTTCGTCTCCAACGGCTTCGCGCCCCGCTTCGCCCGTCTCGTCGGCTGCGCCGACACTGCCGCCGCCGGCCCGCGCCCGCTCGCGGTCGGCTCCGCCTTCCCGGGCTTCCACGTCGCCAGCGCCGTCCCGGAGGAGGAGCTCGGCCTCGCCGGCTCCCACCGCTTCTCCGACTACGCCCTGATCTTCCGCCTCGACGAGGCCGGGGCGGGGCGGACCCGGCTGCGCGCCGAGACCCGCGCCTCGTTCCCCGGCCTCAAGGGCAGCGCCTACCGCGGGCTCGTGATCGGGACCCGCGGCCACGTGCTCGCCACCCGCCGCATCCTCGGCGCGGTCAAGCGGCGCGCCGAGCCGCCCCGCTAGCGCGCCGCCATCGGGTCCGGCTCCCCGAGCTTGCTCAGGTCCGGCGCCTCGTAGAGCTCGCCGGGCGAGCCGCCGAGGGCGAGCAGGCGGATGCCGCCGGGGCCCGGCCAGACCTTCCGCTTCGACTCCCAGGCGACCCGGGCGATGTGGTCCTGGTCGAGCGGGAAGCGCTCGCCGTCGATCTCGATCTCGCCGCCGCCGCGCAGGGCGACGAAGACCTCCTCCTGCTTGTCGTGGCTGTGGTCGTGCTCGGGGTAGTTCTCGTAGTTCGGGGGCATGTCGATCACCGCCATCCCGAACGATTCGACCCCGAGCTCGGCGCGGGCACGCTTGAACGCCCCCCTGAAGACCGCCTCCATCTCGTCGATTGACTTCACGGTGCTGCCGCTCATCTCTCTCCTCCTGCCAGTTTGTACGAACGTTCGTGCTTTTTTATAGACTTTCGGGCATGAGCGCAACCGCGACGAAGGGAGAGCAGACCCGCGCCGCGATCCTCGAGCGGGCGGTCGACCTCGCCTCCGAAGAGGGGCTGGAGGGCCTGACGATCGGCCACCTGGCCGCCGAGCTGCAGATGAGCAAGAGCGGCCTCTTCGCCCACTTCGGCTCCAAGCAGGAGCTGCAGCTCGCGACGGTCGCGGCGGCCGGCGCCCGCTTCAGCGCCGCGGTGATCGAGCCGGCGCTGGCCGCTCCTCCTGGCGCCCCGCGCCTGCGCGCCTTCTCGGACCTCTACCTGGAGCGGCTCGACCTCTACAGCGGCGGCTGCTTCTGGGGTGCCACCTCCTCCGAGTACGACGACCGGCCGGGGCCCGTCCGCGACGCGATCGCCGCCGCGCTCGACGCCTGGATGGGCCTGCTGGTCCGCGAAGCCGCGGAGGCCGGGGCCGAGAGCCCGCGCCGCTTCGCCTTCGAGCTCTACGCGGTGATCATGGGCGCCAACTCGCGTTACCGGCTGAGCGGCGACCCCGAGGTCTTCGAGTTCGCCCGCGGGGCGCTGCGGCGGCTGCAGGCCGAGCTCGAGGGCTGACCGGTGGCGGCGGCGCGGATAGGCGTCCGGCTCCGCCCCCGCGGCCACGCCGACGAGCTGCTCGGGGTCGAGGACGGGGTCCTCCACGCCCGGGTGAGCGCGCCGCCGGTCGACGGCAAGGCGAACAAGGCGCTCTGCCGGCTGATCGCCAAGCGGGTCGGCGTCGCGCCGAGCCGGGTCCGGGTCGCCAGGGGGGAGAAGTCGCGCGAGAAGCTGGTCGAGGTGGAAGGGATCGAGGGAGCGGAGCTGCTCGCCGCACTCGGCGGAGGTGACCGTGGCTGAGCAGCTGCCGACGCTGCTCTTCCCCGGCCCGTCTGAGCTCGAGCGGTGGCTGGAGGAGAACGGCGGCGACTCGGATGGGGTCTGGCTGAAGATCGCCAAGAAGGGGGCGCCGGAGCCGAGCGTCACCTACGCGGAGGCGCTGGAGCTGGCGCTCTGCTTCGGCTGGATCGACTCGCAGAAGCGCGGCCTCGACGCGACCCACTTCCTGCAGCGGTTCACGCCGCGCCGCCCGCGCGGGCGCTGGTCGAAGATCAACCGCGAGAAGGCCGAAGCGCTGATCGCGTCCGGGGCGATGCGCCCGGCCGGGCTGGTCGAGGTCGAAGCCGCCCGCGCCGACGGTCGCTGGGAGGCCGCCTACGCGAGTCCGAGCAACGCCGTCGTGCCGGAGGACCTGCAGCGGGAGCTGGACGCGAACGGGGCCGCGGCGGCCACCTTCGCCGCCCTCGACGGTGCCAACCGCTACGCCTTCATCTACCGCCTCGAGGAGGCGAAACGCGCCGAGACGCGGGCGCGCCGGCTGCGCAAGTTCGTCGCGATGCTCGAGCGCGGCGAGCGCCTGCACTGAGCGCGCTCGCGACATTGACCCACTCTGGTGCGGTCGATGTCGCGAGCGCTGCCGACCGGCCTCCGTAGACTCGCCGGATGGACCGCGCGCTTATGCAGACGACCCTCGCCGAGGCCGGGGAGCCGGGCTACCGCGCCGGGCAGGTGTGGGAGTGGGTGGCGCGCGGGGCGGGCTCCTACGCGGAGATGACCAACCTGCCGGCGGCGCTGCGCGAGCGGCTCGAGGCGGCGGTGCCGCTCTCGACGCTCGCGGTCGAGGCCGAGGCGCGCTCGGACGACGGCACCGTGAAGACGCTCTTCCACACCGCCGACGGCCGGCCGATCGAGGCGGTGCTGATGCGCTACCGCGACGGCCGCCGCTCGGTCTGCCTCTCCTCGCAGTCGGGCTGCCCGCTCACCTGCACGTTCTGCGCGACCGGGCAGATGAAGTTCGGCCGCAACCTCAGCGCCGACGAGATCCTCGACCAGGCGCTCCACTTCCGCCGCGTCGAACCGATCGACCACGTCGTCTTCATGGGGATGGGCGAGCCGACGATGAACATCGACAACGTGCTCGCCGCCTGCGAGCGTTTGCCCGACCTCGGCGTCACCCACCGCCGCACCGCGATCTCCACGGTCGGCTGGGTACCTGGGATCGAACGCCTTACCGCCTGCGAGATGCCGGTCGCCCTCGCCCTCTCCCTGCACGCCCCCAACGACGGCCTGCGCTCGCAGCTGATGCCGGTCAACGACCGCTACCCGCTCTCCGAGGTGCTCGCCGCCTGCGATCGCTACCGCGCCGTCCGCCGCCGCAAAGTCTTCGTCGAGTACGTGATGCTGGCCGAGGTCAACGACCTCCCCGAGCACGCCCGCGAACTCGCCGCCCTGCTTGACCCCCGCATCTACAAGGTCAACCTGATCCCCTACAACCCGACCGGCAGCTACGACGGCTCCTCGCCGGAGCGGATCGAGCGCTTCCGCGCGATCCTCGCCGAGCACCGCCTCGCCGCCACCGTCCGCCTCACCCGCGGCCGCGACATCGACGCCGCCTGCGGCCAGCTCGCCGCCAACGCGGCGTAGGCGCCACACACATTCTGCGAAGGCGGTGCGGAACTGGCACGTTTGCGCCTTGTTTCGTTGCAGACAACTCCTTACGGTGCAAACATGCACTTGATGAGGGAGAGCTGGACCGACGAGCGCCTCGACGACCTCAACGACAAGGTCGATCGCGGCTTCGCGAAGATGGAGCAGCGATTCGAGCAGATGGAACGACGATTCGAGCAGATGGAACGACGATTCGAGCGGATCGACGAGAGGTTTGAAGCGCTGTACCGCCTCTTGGTTCAGTGCATGCTGGGGCTAATGGCGGTCCTGGTCGGCGGCTTCGCGACTCTGCTCGCCGCCGTGATCTGGGTCTAGCCGCGAGGGCGCCAGGGGCCGAGCCGGCTGACTCGCCGGCCCGGCTTGGCTGAGCGCTAGTTCTTGCCCCTGCAGGGGCGGACGAACTCCGTCGCCGCCCTGGTGCCGTCGGCGAATACCGCGGTGGCGTGGGCCTGGAGCTTGCCGTCAGGGCACTTGGCGGTGAGGACGCTCTTCCGCTTGCCCTTGAAGTTGAATTTTTTGTTGACCGTCAGGTTGAACGAGGTCACCGAGCCGCTGCCGCCGGCGATCTTCGGGATCGAGGCGACCGAGCGCAGGCCGTAGCGACCTTTCTTGACCTTCTTGATCTTCACCGTGGTGACGATCGCCGCCGGAACCGGGACGGTGATGAAGGCGTGGATGTAGAGCGTCGTCGTGCCGCCTCTGGAGCCGCCGTTGAAGACGAGCAGCTGCGAGCTCACCGGCACCGGTTTCGAGTCCGGGAAGGCGATCTGGACCTTGGTGTTGCCGGAGCCGATGATCGCCTTCCTGCAGATCGCCTTCGCGGCCTTGGTGTCCTGCGACTGCAATTTGCCCGAGGTGCAGGTCGGGTAGCCCCTGACGTCGATGGCGCCGTTCCTGTCGGTGTCCAGCACCACTTCTTTCAGCGCCGGGGGGTGCGTCCCGTCGACCGTCTGGATCTTGCCCTTGGCGGTCAGCGCGATTGGCGCCAGCTGCTTCTTCGGCAGCGCCTTCGGGCTGAAGCCGCCGTCGGCCGTGAATTTGATGTTGCCTACGGTGGCGGTCTCGGCGGAAGCGCCGCTAACCAGGACGAAGGCGGCGAGCACGCCTGCCATGGAAGAGACGAGGCCGAGCCGCAGTCTCCGGGTGAAGTTCATCTGCAGCTCCCTTCGAAGTTCCCTTGCCCCAGAAGGAACCCGGCGTTTTCCAAGAAGTAGCGGTTCCGGCCGCTCAGCTGATCGCGACCTCGTAGGCGTCCGCGGCGTCGAGGAAGGGGGCGAGGGTGAGGTAGACGACGGTCGGGACGATCGCCGGCAGGGTCTCCGGGCCCTTCTTGTTCACGTGGTCGTAGAGGACCGAGTAGAGGGCGCCGCCGATCGCCTCGGCGGCGATCGGCGGGGTGTCGGGCTTGAGCTCGTAGCCGGGGGCGAGCAGGCCCTCCATGCCTTCGGTGACGATCTCGCGCTGGTCGAGCGCGCGCTTGCCCGCCGCGTACATCTCGACCCCGCCCATGCGCGCGTACTCGGGCTCTTCGGCGCCGAAGGCGAACATCGCCTCCTGGGTGTCGTGGACCGCGGTCTTCCAGTCGGGGGCACGGCGGAAGGCGGGCAGGGCGGCGGCCAGCATGTGGGCCGAGCCGCTGTCGAGGGCGGCGACGATCGCGTCCTCTTTGTTGTTGAAGTGTTCGTAGAAGGTGCGCTGCGAGGTGCCGGCGCGCTCGACCACGTCGGCGACCGTGGTGTCGGGGTAGCCCTTCTCGCCGACCACCGCGGCCAGCGCGCGCAGCAGCCGCTCCGGCGGGTTGGCGAGCTTCTGGCGATCCTCGAAGGGCAGCGTTCGCACCGTGCGCCGGCGCGTCGCTTTCAGCGGGCCGGGCGGGACCGGGTAGCAGAACAGCCAATCCCACAGTTCCGGGATCAGCTCGGTCAGCTCCTCCTCCTGGCCGCGGTAGAGGCGCTTGTGGACGACCTTCTGGATCCCGCCGACGATCGCGTGGACGAGCTCGATCGGCATCCCCTTGCGGTCGGGCACCTGCTCGAACAGCGCCGCCGCCAGCCTCGTCGCCGACTCCATCGTCCGGTCGACCAGCGCCGCCCCCTCCGGGCCGGCCGCATACACCTCGACGATGCACATCTTCGCCGCCGCCGGCTGCTCGACGATCGTCTCGATCAGCGTCTCGAACGCCCTGCGCGCCCGCTCGATCCCCGGCGCCGCGCTCTCGTCCCCGCCGAGCCGCTTCAGCGTCGGCTCGACCATCGCCTCGATCGCCGCCAGGAAGCAGGCCTGCTTGTCCTCGTAGTGCCGGTAGAAGGCGCTCCTCGAGACCCCGGACAGCTCGACCACGTCGGCCACCGTCGTCGCCTCGTAGCCCTTCTCGGCGACCGCCGCCACCATCGCCGCGAAGAGTCGTTCGCGCTGGTTGCGCTCGGCCTCCTCCCGGGGCGTCCCCCGCCCCGGTCGCAGCTTCCTCTCCCGCAGTTTGTCCGCGTCCCCCCACGGCGTCTTCGTCATCGCGGAAGGACGATAACCCGGTCCTCAGGCGTTTCCGAGCATGGGCGAAACTCCTTTGCGGAACTGGTACGCAGCTTACCGCGTAAGACCATACACAGAGCCAAAAGTAGGCAGATGGTACGGAACTGTCTTGACATTCTGGTCTGCGTATGTTCTTATTTTCAGCGTCCAATGGGAGCGGTTGTCCTCGCGAGATGGGGTCGGGTGTTCCCAAGGGCGGGAGAGAGAAATCGGCCGAGCGCCTTGGCCGGGGGATCCGCGAATCGCGGTTCGGGACAAGGCGTGAGCCACGGGACAAGGAGAGCACGTGGGACGACACGTAAGGAGAGCGGTCTCAGCGACCGCGCTCGTCACGGCACTGGTATGGGCATCGGCGGCCTCAGCCGCAGATCAGCCCTGGGGCTTCGAGCAGGTGACGCCGGTCGAAAAGGGCGGCTCGGAGCCGGTCTTCGACCTGTTCTCGATGACCGGACGCGACGCTTCCGGAGTGGTCTTCTCGACCCGGGCGGCGATCGGTTCGACCGATCCGAGTTCGGCGCCGTATTCATCCGGCTACCTCTCCACCAGGCGCAGCGAGGGCTGGGACACCCGTGCCCTCGACATTCCCACCGAACCCGAGGTTCTCGGTGCCGGCCTCTACACGACGCTGGCCGGGGTTTCCAGGGACCTCTCGCACTCTTTGGTCGTCTCGCGCCAGGTGCTGGCGCCCGGCGGATTCGCCGGCGGCGGAAACCTCTACCGGCGGAATCTGAGCACCGACCAGTACGAGTTCATCGCGGGTCGTCCGGAGGCGGAATACTTCGAGCGGCTCGTGAACATGCCGGGAGAGGCGACGACCATGGTCATCGGGGCTTCGGACAGCTTCGACCGTCTCGTCATCTACGCATCTCTTCCGCTCAACGAAGAAATGCCCGCGGGAACCTATGGCGTCTATGAATGGACGCCGGGCTCGGGCCTCGTCCTGCAGTCGCGAGAGGACGGCGAGAAAGGCGCACCCCTCGAGTTCCCGTCCGGCCCGATCAATGTGCGTGACCCGAACTACGTATCCGCGGACGGCCGGCGGATCCTGCTGGTCGTCCCCGGCACTCACCCGACGACCTGGGAACCGATTCCGGGCGGGGTGTTCGTCCGCATCGACGGGGAGCGGACCGAGCCGATCTCCTACTCGCGGGTAGCCGGTGAGGACACCGAACCGGTGCCGCCGGTGGCATGGTCGGTTGGTGCTTCCGCCAACGGTCGCTTCATCGCGTTCTCAACCGACCACAATCGGCGTCTTTCCGACGATGCCCCGGTCGGAAACGGACGCGGGCTCTACCTCTATGACCGCGACCAGCCGGTAGACGAGCAGCTACGTTTCATCGCTGCTAGCGGGTTCGCGTGGAACTCCCCTGAACTTGTCCAGGTGACCGGTGACGGCACCGTCTACTTCAAGTCGACGGCGGCACTGCAACCCGGCGCTACGCCTGGCGACGACAACATCTACGTCTGGCGCGACGGCGAGATCAAGCTCGTGGTACGTGGGGGCGAATGGGGCACCTACGGCGAATGGTCGTCTCCAATCTCGCTCGAATTCACCAATGGCAACTATCTGGCCAGTACCAACGGTCGCTACTTCGCGTTTTCGAGCGTCGCCCCGGTTACGGGCAGCGACAACTCGAGCCTGGCCTGCGGTCCCGTCGGAACCCTGGCGAACCTCTGTCGTGAGGTTTTTCTCTACGACGCCGATCTCGGCACCCTGGAATGCGCCTCCTGTCCGACCGACGGTGGGTCGAGCGCCGGCAACGCCAACCTGGGTTGGAAAGAAACGTACCTAACGCAAAGCAAGGCTCGTCCGGTCGTGACCGACGGGGGAGCGCTCTACTTCGACACTCCCAACGATCTCGTTGACGGCGACAGCAACGGGCTCAGGGACACCTACGCGCTCCAAGCCGGTGACCTTCGGCTGGTTTCCCGCGGTACCCCGGGAGCGACCTCGAGGTTGCTGACCGTCAGCGATGACGGAGCGAAGGTGTTCGTGATCACGACGGACCGCATCGTCGGTCAGGACCGCGACAATCTCGCCGACGTGTATGTCACCGGTGCGGGCGTCGGCATCCCCGCCCAGAACCCGGTCGAACCGACCACCGCGTGTACGGGGGGCGACTGCCGGGACACCTCGACGCCGGTCCCGCCCCGTCACTCGCTGGGCAGCGCCGACCTGATCGGCAAGGGCAATGCGCAAGCGGTGCGCAAGCCCGGTGGCATGGCAGTCTCCGCCCGGCAGAGGGCAGTGGGCCCACAGGCCGCGATCGCGCTGAAGGCGCGCTCGGCCGGCCGGGTCGTGGTGACCGGGAACGCGGTGCGCAAGGGCGTGCGCGCGCTCCCCGGCGCTGGCTCCTACAAGGTCAAGGTGTCTCTCACGCCTGAGTTCAGGAAGCGGCTGAGAGACAAAAAGCGTTTGACGGTTCGAGTGCGGGTCATGTTCCGTCCCGCGACCGGAAACGCCGTCGAGAAGTTCGTGACCCTCACCTGCGTTCAGCCGACCACGGGAGAGAGGGCCGGACGATGAAGCTGCTCACGAACGGACAGATCAGCGAGGGGAATACGGCTATGACGGCAGTGGGAACTGGTATCGCTCGGCGTGCGCGCACGATGCTCGTGGCGGCCCTGGCGGTCTGCGGCGTGCTCTCGTTCGCGGCCTCCAGCGCGGTCGCGCTGGAGCTGGAAGACGTCGGCGGCTCGTTCACGGATCCGGCCACCGGGACCGCGAATTTCCAGGCCGGCGCTCATCCGGACATCAAGGTCAAATTCTCCCTCTCCACCCGGGTCACCGGCTCGGGGCGGCTGGTTCCCGACGGCTCTCTGAAAACGGTGACGACGACTCTGCCCCCGGGAATCGTCGGCAACCCCACCGCGATCGCCACCTGCCCTCGGGAGGAACTGGTCGGCCCGTTCGGCGCTACCTGTGCGGTCGAGTCCCAGATCGGCATCGCACAGGTGATGCTCGAGCCGGGCGCGGGATACGAACCGGTGCCCGTCTACAACCTGCAGCGCTCCTCCGACTCCCCCGGGGAATTCGGCTTCAACATCTACAACCAGATCGTGACGCTGGCCGCGGGAGTGCGCCCTGGCGACTATGCCATCGAGGTCCTGTCGGCGAACACGTCGCAGGCGAAGGGCGTGGGCGCAATCGAAGTCACGATGTGGGGAGTTCCGGCGGACTCGGCACATGACCCACTACGATTCGACCCCACGGCGTGGGGGGGATTCGGCGAATGGGGAACCTCCACCTCGGCGCAACCCGTCCCCTTCCTGACCTCGTCGACGGCGTGCTCGGGCGTGTCGCTGACGACCACGTTGAGCGCGAATAGCTGGCAGGCGCCGACCGTGTTCTCGACCGGGTCGTTCTCGACCGACCTGGACGACAACCCGATCGTCCTCGAGGGCTGCGAGCGGCTCAACTTCAGCCCGTCGCTCGAGGTGCGGACGACCTCGCAGGCCGCCTCGACTCCGAGCGGCCTGGCCGTGGATATCCGGGTGCCCCAGACCAATCGCCCGCGGAGCCTGGGGACGGCTCACGTCAAGGACGTGACCATGACCCTGCCGCTTGGGATGAGCGTGTCGCCGGCCTCGGCCGCCGGCCTGGAGGGCTGCACTCCGGCGCAGATCGGTCTTGCCACGGAGGCGAAGGCGAGCTGCCCCCCCTCGTCGAAACTGGGCACGGTCGCGATCACCACGCCGCTGCTCGAGCAGCCGATGCAGGGCAACATCATGCTCGCACAGCCCTACCAGAACCCGTTCGGTTCGCTGCTGGCGCTCTACATCGTCGCCGAGGGCTCTGGGGTGACGGTGAAGGTTCCAGGGAAGGTCGAGGCCGACCCGAAGACGGGTCAGCTAACGATCACGTTCGCCAACAACCCCCAACTGCCGTTCAGTGAGCTCAGCGTGCGGATGAGCGGTGGGCCGAACGCGTCCCTGGTGACCCCGCCGACCTGCGGTCAGCACTCGGTCGTGACCCAGGTCACCTCGTGGTCCGGAAAGTCCGCGACCTTGACCGCTCCACTCTCGGTCGACACGGGCTGTCAGCGCCCCGGTTTCGCGCCGGAGTTCTTCGCCGGCGTCGACAACCCTGCCGCAGGGGCCGACTCGAGCTTCGGGCTCGGTCTCGCGCGCGGCGACGGATCCCCCCAGATCCGAACGCTGGAAAAGATCCAGCTGCCGAAGGGGCTGCTGGCACGGGTTGGGTCGGTCCCGCTCTGCGGCGAGGCGGAGGCGAATCTCGGCACCTGTCCTGCCGGCTCGCGAATCGGCGACGTCCAGGTCTCGGCCGGCGCCGGAACCCAGCCGCTGTGGGTGCCGCAGATTGGTCGGACCCCGACCTCCGTTTCCCTGACCGGCCCCTATAGGGGGGCTCCGTACGGCCTCTCGATCGCGGTGCCCGCCCAGGCGGGACCGTTCGACCTCGGTCGGGTGGTGGTGCGTTCGGCGCTTCACGTCGACGAGCGCACGACGCAGTTGACCACCGGGGTGGACGAGGCCCGGGTCTATGGCGGTAGCGGCAACCTGGTCGAAGCGATCCCCGGCGCGATGCCCACGATCCTGGAGGGTATCCCGCTGGACCTGAGGGAAATCCGGGTGAACGTCGATCGCCCGAATTTCGTCGTCAACCCGACCAACTGTGTTGCCCAGACGATCGCCTTGGACGCGTTCAGCGTGGCAGGCGAGCGGGCGAGTCTCAGCAGTCGATTCCAGGTCGGCGACTGCGCCTCGCTCGCGTTCAAGCCGAAGCTCCAGATGCGCTTCTTCGGCAAGACCAGCCGCAGCTCGCATCCGCGCTTGAAGGCGACCCTGACGGCGGCTCCGGGCGAGGCCAACATCGGCAAGGCCACCGTGCTGATGCCGAAGACGGAGCTCCTGGAGAACGCTCACATCCGGACGATCTGCACCCGCGACCAGTGGGCCGCGGACAGTTGTCCCAAGGGTGCGATCTACGGATACGCGAAGGCGTGGACCCCGCTGCTCGGGCAGCCTCTCGAAGGGCCGGTCTACCTGCGGGCCAACGGCGGGGCGCGCCAGCTCCCCGACCTGGTCGCGGACCTGAAGGGCCAGATCGACGTCGAGCTGGTGGGCTACATCGACGCGGTCAACGCTCGCCTGCGGGCCCGCTTCCTGGAGGTCCCGGACGCTCCGGTCTCCAAGTTCGTGCTCGACATGCAGGGCGGCAAGAAGAGCCTGCTGGTCCACAACACCAACGTCTGCAAGACGAAGCCGCGGGCCTCGGTGAAGTTCGACGGGCAGAACGGCAAGGTCCACGACTTCAACCCGGTCGTGAAGACGAGCTGCGGGAAGGGCAAGAAGAAGTAGCTCGGGCGACAGCAGGAAGTTCTCTCGCCGCAAAGGGGCGGGCCGTGAGGCCCGCCCCATTTTTGCCCGGACGTCGACCCACATTGGCGAGCAAGTTGGCGCCAAGTTGGCACTCCTAGGCCTTGTTTCGTTGCAGACAACTCCTTACGGTGCCAACATGCACCTGATGCGGGAGAACTGGACCGACGCGCGCCTCGATGACCTCAACGAGAAGGTCGATCGCGGCTTCGAGCGGCTCGACGTCAGGATGGATCGGCTCGAAAGCCGGATGGATCGGCTCGAAAGCCGGATGGACGAGAAGTTCGATGCCCTCAACCGCCTGATCATGCGAGTCGGGGCCGGGATCATCATCGCGCTGGTCGGCGTGATCGCCACCCAGCTCTAAGGCGCCCGTGCGGCGCGCTGCGGTTCTCTTCAGGGACATGGACGTACCCCTGGACGTCATGACCTGAACTAGACTCCCGCACCAATGGGTGGGAGTTGCAGGAGGTGAGGGACCACCGTTCCCTGCTCGGCCTCGTCCTCGTGCTGGCCTGCTGCGCCGTGCTCGGAATCGTCGGGCTGGGCGTCGACGGCAAGCTCGATCCGCTCTCGCTGAAGGTGCCGGGCACCGCGACCGCGGAAGCGGAAGAGCTTGCGGAGAGCCACTTCGGCGAGTCCTCGCCGTTCGTGGTGCTGCTCGAGGGGCCGGCGGGCGCGCTCGACCGGCAAGGGCCGGAACTGGTCCGGGAGCTGCGCGGCGACCCGGCGGCGACGGTGATCTCACCCTGGGACCGGGGCTCGGTGACGGCGCTGCGGCCGGCCGCCGGCAAGGCCCTGGTGCTCGTCGACTTTTCCGTACCACTCGACCAGGCGATGCGCAAGACGGTGCCGGAGCTGGAAGGCACGCTGGCGCGGGTGGTCGGCGGGCCGGTGACGGCGACGCAGTCGGGCTTCGCCTCGGTCTCGCGCGCCCTGCAGGAGGAATCGCTCGCGGCGACCACCAAGGCGGAGCTGCTGGCGGCGCCGCTCTTGATCCTGATCCTGCTCTTCGTCTTCCGCTCGCTCGTCGCCGCGCTGATCCCGCTCGCCTTCGGCGCGCTCACGGTGCTCGCCGGGCGCGGCGTGCTGGCCCTGCTCAGCGAGGCGATGACGATCGACGCGCTCGCCCTCGTCGTCTGCACGATGATGGGGCTGGCGCTCGGGGTCGACTACTCGCTGCTGATCGTCTCCCGCTTCCGCGAGGAGCTGGCGGCCGGGCGCCGTCCCTGGGCGGCCGCGGCCGCGACCCGCGCGAGCGCCGGCCGCACCACCTTCTTCGCCGGCGTCACCCTGATCGTCGCCCTCGTCTTCTCCGCCTTCCTGCAGCCCGGCTCGCTGCTGCTCTCACTGGCGACCGCGACCGCCGTGGTCACGGTGATCAGCGTCGTCCTCTCGACCCTCGCGATCCCGCCGCTGCTCGGCCTGCTCGGCGAGCGGATCAACGCGGGCAAGATCGGCCGCCGCCGCGCTTCCGAAGTTGACCACAGTCAGGGTGGCTCAAAGTCGGAAGCGCCTCGCGTCCCCACGGCCGCGGCCCTCGCCACCAGGGCGCTGCGCCGCCCGGCGCTCGCCG
This sequence comes from uncultured Conexibacteraceae bacterium, assembly GCA_964464285.1. Classification (GTDB taxonomy): domain Bacteria; phylum Actinomycetota; class Thermoleophilia; order Solirubrobacterales; family 70-9; genus VAYN01. The sequence goes on along the minus strand of CAYXFL010000022.1, from coordinate 29,696 downwards.
CCGGCCTGGTCGCGGTGCCGCTGGTCCTGATGATGCTGCCGATCCTCACCTTCTCCACCGGCGCCCCCGGCATCGACGAGCTCTCGGCCTCCAACCCCGCCCGCGAGAGCGCCGAACGGATCGACGCCGCCGTCGGCCCGGGCTGGGGAGCGCCCTTCATCCTCGTCGCCGCCACCGAGCGCGGTCCGATCACGACGCCGCGGAAGCTGCGGCTGCTGGAGCGCTGGCAGCGGCGGATCGCCGCCGAGCAGGGGGTGCGGGCGGTGATCGGCCCCGGCGCCGTCGCCCGCCGGGCCGAGCCGCTGCGCGAGCTCGGCGGCGAGCTGGCCGGCCAGGGCGGGGCGACCGAGGACCTCGGCAAGCTGGGGCCGGGCCTGCGGCGCGCCGCCGGCGCGGTCGGCGAGCTGCGCGCCGGGCTCAGCGAAGGCGCCGCCGGCAGCGGCCTGCTGGTCGAGGGCTCGGGCAGGGCGGCCGACGGCGCCGGCCTGATCGCCAAGGAGCTGCGCCGCGCCGCCGGCAAGGGCGAAGAAGCGGCGGCGGCGATCGAGCGGCTGAAGGAGGGCAGCGAGCTGCTCTCCGAAGGCCAGCGGCGCACCGCCGTCGGCGGCCTCGCCCTGACCCTCGGACTGCGCTCGCTGGTGCCGCGGATCCGCGGCGGCGAGCTGGAGCGGGCGCGCAAGCTGGCGGACGAGCTGGAAGCGGCGGCGAAGTCGAACCCCGAGCTTGCCGGCGCGGCCAACCAGGCGCGGGTGCTGGCGAAGACGATCTCGCTCAACCGCGACGAAGTGCGGCGCCTGCGCGACGTCGCCCAGGAGGTCAACGGCGGTCTCAACCGGCTCGTCCCGGGCGGCGAAAAGCTCGAGGCCGGGGTCGGCAAGCTGGCCGAGGCGACCGGCGGGCTGAGCGCCGGGCTGGACCGGCTCGGCGACGGCGCCGAGCGGCTCTCCGGCGGGCTGATCGAACTGCAGGGCGGGGCGGGGGCGCTGCAGGCCGGCCTCGCCGAGGGCGCGGCGCGCTCGCAACCGCTGCAGACGCGGCTGGCTGGGGCGGGGGTCGAGGTGACGGCGCTCGCCGGCCCGCTCGAGCTCGGTGCCCGTGAGCTGCAGCGCCAGTCCCCGCAGCTGTTCGACTCCGGCTACTTCGTGCTCTCGGCGATCGACGGCGCGCCGCCGCGACGGCGCGCCGAGGCGGCCGAGGCGATCAGCGTCGACCGCGGCGGCCAGGCGGCGCGCATGCTGGTCGTCTCCTCTGACGCCTTCAACACCGCCGGCTCGCGCGCGACCGGCGCGCGGCTGGTGCGCGAAGCCGAGCAGGTCGAAGCGGCCAGCGGCCTCGAGACCGGGCTGACCGGCGGCGCCGCCACGATCAACGCCTACGGCGAGGCGACCGAAGCGCGGCTGCCGTTCGTGCTCGGCGCCTTCGTCCTCTTCGCCCTGCTCGCGCTCGTGGTGATTCTGCGGGCGCCGCTGCTGGCGCTGCTCGCGGTCGCGCTCAACCTCGCCTCGGTCGCCGCCGCGATCGGCGTGATGGCGCTGGTCTGCAGGATCCCCGAGGGCTACCCGCTCGGCGGCCACCCCTACATCGACACGGTCGGCGCCGGCGCGATCTTCGGCGTCACCTTCGGGCTCTCGATCGACTACGCGGTGTTCCTGCTGGCGCGGATGCGCGAGAGCTACGACCGCGACGGGGACAACCGCGCCGCGATCGAGTACGGGCTCGAGAAGACGGCCGGGGTGATCACCGGCGCGGCCGCGATCATGATCGCGGTCTTCGTCGCCTTTGCGACCGCGCCGATCGCCACGGTGAGCCAGATGGGCGTCGGGCTGACGGTGGCGATCCTGCTCGATGCCACGCTGGTCCGGATCGTCCTCCTGCCGGCGCTGATGCTGCTGCTGGGCGACCGCGTCTGGCATGTTCCACGGTGGATGGACCGCATCCTTCCGCGTCGCGACGTGCTGCAAGGGAAAGTGAGGGCGAATGAGGCTTAAGGGAGCGACCGTTTCGTTGGTGGCGCTGGCCTGCCTGGGCGTGCTGAGTGCCGCGGGGGCGGCGGCGGAAACGCCGACGCGCGCCGAATACGTCAGCCAGCTGGAGGTCACCTGCAAGCCGGACGCGGAAGCGACCCAGAAGGCGATCAAGGGGCTGCGCGGCGACGTCCAGGCCGAACGGCTGAAGCGCGCCGCCGAGAAGTTCGCCGCCGCCGGCTCGATCTTCGGCGGCACCGTGAAGGAGATCGCGGCGGTCCCGCGGCCGGTGGCCGACCAGGCGAAGCTGAGCAAGTGGTTCACCTACCTGAAGCGCCAGGAGCGCTACCTCGGCCAGATCGCCGGCCACTTTCGCAACGACCGGCCGATCGCGGGCCAGCGCCTGCTCGCCCGCTTCATCCATAACGGCAACCTCGCCAACAACACCGTGCTCGCCTTCGGCTTCAACTACTGCAGCTTCAAGTTCTCCAGGTACGGGTGAGACGGGCGTTGCCGGCCGGGTCGCGGAGACCGGCGCTGGCCCTGCTTGCCCTGCTGGCTGCGCTCTGTGGGTTGCTTGCCGGTTCGGCTCAGGGAGAGCGCACCCAGTACGGGAACCTGATCGTCTCCCTCGACGGCGGGCTCTCGCCGCTGGAGTTGCCGCGTGACCGGCCTGCGCCGGTCACCGTGCGGCTCGAGGGCGGGCTGCGGACCAGCGATGGCGAGACGCTGCCGCGGGTCACCCGGATCACCCTGGGCCTGCCGGGTCAGGGCGTGGTCGACACCCGGGGCCTGCCGCGCTGCCAGGTGCGCGAGATCCGCGACGCGACCGTTGACGATGCGCTGGAGACCTGCCGGGACGCGCTCGTCGGCCGCGGCCGCATCGCCGCCGACGTGCACCTCGCCGGCCAGCCGCCGTTCCGGGTGAGGGCGAGCTTGCTCGCCTTCAACGCGCGCGTCGACGGACACCGCGCCGTTCTCCTGCACGCCTTCTCGGCACGGCCGCCGACCGTGGTCGTCCTTCCCTTCGTCTTCGAGCTGCGGCCGGGCCGCTTCGGCACCACGATGGTCGCCGACCTGCCGCGCTCGCTGGGGCCGTGGCCGCATTTCGCCCACTTCGAGATGAAGCTCTCGCGCCGCTACGTCCACCGGGGCGAGCAGCGCAGCTACCTGAGCGCCTCGTGCCCAATCCCGAGCCGCTTCACCGCCGGTTTCTTCTCGTTCGCGCAGGCGACCTTCACGCTTGCCGGCGGCCGCCAGGTCAGCACCGGCATCGCCCGCAGCTGCCGCGCGCGCTGATCGCCGCTTCGCCCTCTTTTCGGCGTCGAGTTGGTCTGTTAGCGTTTCGAATTCTTGGCGGCCTTCAACTTCGCAGTCGTGCTGGACGAACTCGAGTCGGAGATCCTGCGGGCCTGCGGCGGCGAGTCGCAGTGGCCGGCGCAGGTCGCGGCGGGCGTCTACGCCGGGGTCGACTTCGCGATCGCCCGCCCGGCGATCGCCGACGAGCTTGCCCAGAGCCGGATCGAGCGCGACCGGATGAGTGACTACGACCGCTTGATAGGGCGGTTGGCAGGCTTCGTCAGGGCTCGCGCGCCGCACGTATCCGAGTTGCCGACAGCGACCGACGAGGCGCTGGTCGCGGGGATCGTCGGCCTCGTCGGCGATCACCTGAGGATTGACCGGGCGGACCGCCTCGCCGAGCTGAGGCCGGAGCTGGTCCTGCTCGTCCTGCTGCCACACCTCGGCTTCGAGGAGGCTCGCAAGTGGGCGAACTGGAGCGCACGCCCCGCCGAGTGAGCAGCAACTCGGTGCGTTGATGTCTCTATTTGGGCTTTCGCCGCGGGGCTCAGCCGCGCAGCCGCAGCAGGAACGTCAGGCAGCGGACGACGGGCCCGGCCGCGGCGAGCAGGCGAGTGCGGGCGGGTGCCGCCGCGGGCACTCGCGCGGCCGCTGAGCCGAGGTAGAAGGCGAGCACGCCGGCGAGGATCGCCGCGTGGCGCGCGACATGGGGGAGAGGCGCGATCGCGGTCTTCGCCTCAGCCTGGATCCAGGCGAGGCGGTCGCCGGTTTCCTCGTCGCTGCCGTAGTGGTCGAGGTAGCTGTGCTCGCCGGCGCGCCGGTCGGCCTCGCGGTCGACGAGGTCGTCGAGCAGGACGGTGAGTGCGCCGACCGGCGGGAAGTAGGCGGAGGCGGCGAGCTCTGCCTCGGCGGCGTCCGCGCCGGGGGTCGCGGCGAGCGCGATCAGTGCATGAGCGGCGACGGATGAGCAGGCGCCCGCGGCGGTCTCCCACCAGCGGTAGCCCGGCGGGGCCGGCAGTGCTTCCGCCCACTCGCGGAGTCCGGCCGCGCCCGCGGTTGCGGCGGCGTGGGTGTGGCTCTGGCCGGCGCCGCAGCGCAGCGCCGCGTCCCGGGCCGGCGCCGCGAGCGCCGGCGCCGCGGGCAGGGCGCCGAACGACTCGCGGCAGGCGCGCAGCAACTCGTCGAGGTAGCCGCCGTCGTCTTTCTGCGGGTGCAGCGAGTACCAGTCCTCTCGCGCTGCTCCGGCCCCGAAGGCGGTGGCGAGCGCCGAGTGCAGGCGCAGCCCGTCGGCCAGCGGGTCCGCGCCAGGCTGCTCACCCAGCACGTCGAGGTAGTCGATCGCCGCCTGCAGGGCGACGATCGCCCGCACCACCGCGGCACGGCCGCGCCGCGGTGCCAGCGTCGCGAAGACGGCGACCGCCTCCACGTTTGCGGCCTTCTCGGTCAGGGCGGAGACCGCCGCGGCGCGCAGGACCGGGTCCGGGATCGCCGCGCCCACGGCTCGCCAGGCCGCCAGCTCGTGGCGCACCCGCGGCATCACCGTGCCCTCGTAGACAGCCAGGGTGGCGAGCACCGCTGCGGCTTCTCTGGCGGGGCGCCTCACCGCGACATCCTAAGTCCGGGTGGTCGCCATTTCATCCGCATAGGTGGTGAAATGGCGACCACCCGGACTGGGGCGGGGGAAAACTGGCTGCGCAGCCAGTTAGGATTCGAACGTGGCCACCGTCGACACCACCAAGCCGCTCGAGCGGCCACCTGAGATGTCGGCCAACCCGGTCCGGCGGGTCGTGGAGGACCTCGCCGCCGAGTGGCGGGGGAGGGGCAAGTACCCGCCCGGCCCGCGGGACTTCAGCCTCGCCCGCACCCACCAGGTCGCCCACGACCCGCTGCCGCTGCTGCTCGGCGGCTATGAAGATTTCGGCCCGATCTTCAGCATGCGCCTGCTTCACACCCGCGTCGTCTTCATGCTCGGGCCGGAGGCCAACCACTTCGTCACCGTCGCCCACCCGGAGAACTTCCACTGGCGCGAGTCGAGCTTCGGCGACCTGATCCCGCTGCTCGGCGACGGCCTGCTCACCGTCGACGACGAGTTCCACGATCGCGCCCGGGCGATCATGCTGCCCGCCTTCCACCGCGAGCAGGTGACCGCCTCGCTGGCGGCGATGGCGACCGAGAGCGAGGCGGCGATCGCCGAGCTCCGGGCCGGCGAGGCAGTCGACGTCTACGACTGGATGCGCGGCCTGGCGATGCGGATCGCGATGCGGGCGCTGCTCGGCCTCGACCCCGACGAGGCCGGCAAGGGCGCCGCCGCGGCCGAGCACTTCGAGCGCGCGCTCCACTTCTACGGGATCGACTTCGCCTACCGGCTGCTGCGCGGCCCGGGCTCGCCCTGGCGCAAGCTGCTCGAGTCCCGCGCCGTCCTCGACCGGATCGTCTTCGAAGAGATCGACCGCCGCCGTGCCAACCCCGACCCCGGGCGCAAGGACATCCTCAGCCTCCTGGTCGGCGTCCGCGGCGAGCACGGCGAGGCGTTCACCGACCGCGAGGTGCGCGACCAGCTGATGACGCTGATGTTCGCCGGCCACGACACCTCGACCTCGACCGTCACCTTCATGTTCCATGAGCTCGCCCGCCACCCCGACGTGGTCGCGCAGCTCCAGGAGGAGCAGGACCGGGTGCTCGGCGGCAAGGTCCCGACGATCGACCAGCTGGAGCGCGAGCTGCCCTACCTCGACATGGTCGTCGACGAGGTCCTGCGCCTCTACCCGCCGGCCTGGATTGGCCCCCGCCGGGCGATCCGCGACTTCGAGTTCGGCGGCTACTCCGTCCCCAAGGGCGCCTTCGTCAACTACTGCTCCTGGGCCAGCCACCGCCTGCCCGAGGTCTTCCCCGACCCCGAGGCCTTCATCCCCGAGCGCTTCACCCGCGAGCGCAAGGCCGCCCTCCCGCGCGGCGCCTACGTCCCCTTCGGCGGCGGCCAGCGCATCTGCATCGGCAAGCGCTTCGGCCAGACCGAGGTGAAGCTGGTCGCCACCATGCTGCTCCAGCGCCTCCGTCTCGACGCACTCCCCGGCCGCACGATGACGATCCGCCAGATGCCGACCCTCTCGCCCAAGGGCGGCCTGCGGATGCGCGTCCTGCCGCGCGCCTGAGCGCTCCGCAACCCGGCTGATCTCTCGGGGTTCCCCTGATTAGGATGCTCGCCGTGTTTCTTCGTGCTCGCGCGCTCGGCCTCGCCATGACGGTCGGGCTGCTCGCCTGCCTGGCCCTGGCCGGCTCGGCCTCGGCCGCGGTCTACTGGGGGGTGAACGAGTGGTCGTTTCAGCCCCGAGTCGCTGCCGTGGGGGCCGCGAGCTTCGACGGCGGCGCGTGGACCGGCGACTACCTGAAGGACCTCGAGTCGCCGGGCTCGACGGGGTCGGCCTGCGGCGTCGCCGTCACCGCGACCCACCTGTTCTGGGCGGGTGATCGGGGGATCGGAGCGGTCAACCTCGACGGCCCGGCGGTGCCGCGGACGATCGTCCCCAATCTGAACGGTCCCTGCGGGGTGGAGACCGACCAGACCCACGTGTACTGGGCCGATGCGGGCAGCGGCTCGATCGGCCGCGCCGCCGTCGACGGAACGGCGGTCGAGCCGGCCTTCCTCACCGGCCTGCGTAGGCCCTGCGCCGTGGCCCTCTCGGGCAGCAGTCTCTATTGGGTCGAAGCGGGGACGATCGGCCGGGTCAACCTCGACGGCTCGGGGCTGAAACGGAACTTCCTGCCCGGCTCCCCGGCGTCCGGCTGCGCGCTGGAGATCCGCGGGGCGTACGCCTACTGGGGCGTCGGCAGGGGGATCGCTCGCGCCAGCCTCGACGGGTCCGAGTACGACCCGGATTTCGTCGCCGCGGCCGAAGGGGTCTCAGACATCGCCACCGACGCTTCGCACATCTACTGGGCCGCTCGTCCCTCGGGGTCCTCGCCGGCAACGATCGGGCGGGCGAGGCTCGACGGCACCGAGTCGCAGCCCACCTGGATACCGGCCGCTACCGAGATGCAGTCCAGCATCCTCGGCGTTGCCGTCGACGCCCGGCCCACGCCCCCGCCGCTGATCCTGCCGGGGCGGCCGATCCGGTTCGGCAAGGCGAAGCACCACACCCGCGCCGGCACCGTCGTGCTCGACGTCTGGGTCCCCGACTGGGGCACGCTCGACGTCGGCTGCCCGGGGCTGCGCTGTCGGGTGATCGCCGACACCACGCCGAATCCCGAGCAGGGCGGGTACCTGCGCTGGCGCGCCTTCCTGAAGCCCCTGAAGGGCCGTGCGGGGCTGCGCATCAGGAATCAGCTGAAGCGCAAGGGCGTGGCGTCCGCGACCGTCAACGCCACCTTCACGTCCAAGCGCAGCGAACCCGTCAGCGCGGTTCGCCATCTGAAGATCCGCAAGCAGGTGAAGCGGCCGAATCGGCGATGATCGTCCGCTGATGCGGGCCCTGGTCATCTCCGACACCCACTTCGGCGCCTGGACCGGGCGCGACGTGCTCAGCGAGGAGTTCGCGCTGGAGCGGCTGGCGCCGGCGCTGGAGGGTGTCGACGAGCTGATCTTCCTCGGCGACCTCTTCGACTTTCTCTTCGGCGCGGTCGAGGAGGCGGTCGACGCGGCCGACGGGCTGCTGGCGCTGATCGCCTCGGAGCTGGCCGGCAAGCGGCTGGTCTTCCTCGCCGGCAACCACGACCACCACCTGGTCCACCGCGACGAGGAGGACCGGCTGGAGGCGAAGCTCGCGCACGGCGCGGCGCCGCCGGCCGGCGGGGCAGGACCCGGCTTCTTCCAGGCGTTCCTCGAGCGCAAGCTGCCGGGGGTCGAGGTCGAGATCGCCTACCCGACCTACCGCTTCGCCGACGTGCTGCTCACCCACGGCCACTACCTCGACCCGCACGCGAGGCTGAGCGGCAGTCGCGCCGACCGCCTGCTCACCCACACGCTCTGGGCGATCGCCGCCGGCGGGCCGGAGGAGCCGAAGTGCATCGAGGACTACGAGTCGGTGACGACGCTGCTGACCGAGTGGCTCTACATCGCCGCGCAGATGCCGCACGGGACGCACGCGCAGCAGAACGTCTTCCGCGCCGCCCAGCGCGCCGGCCGCGTCGCCAGCGCGCTGGGGGCGCCGCTGCGCGGCGTCAGGCGGCTGGGGGAGGGGCTGCGCTCGCGCAGCGCCGCCAGCCACCACCTGCCGAGCGAAGCGCACTTCGAGGCGGTCGTGCGCGAGGAGGCCGCCCGCCAGGCCCGCGAGCAGCCGATCAGCGGCCCGCCCTGGTCGGTGCCGCTGTACCCGGAGCCGACGGTGATCTCGCGCAGCGACGCCTCCGAGCAGGCGCTCGAGGCCTTCGCCCAGGTCGTCGGCAACCTGGGCTGGGACGGCGAGGCGGAGAAGATCGTCTTCGCCCACACCCACCAGCCGCTCGCCGACGTCCGCGCCGACCACGGCTCGAAGACGCGCTACTGGAACACCGGCTCCTGGATCTACGAGCCCGAGCTCAGCTCCCGCGAGGCCTACGCCCGCTACCTCCGCTTCGCCTGGCCCGGCACCGCGATCGTGATTGACGACGAGGAGCCCCAGCCCCGCCTGCTAGAGCTGATGGCCGACCTCAATCCACTGAGCGGCGGCCCCGGACTCCCGCTCCCGCCGACCGGCTGAAAGTCCCCGGGGGGAGAGATACCCGCCTCCAGGGCTTGGGAGGTGGTGTCCGCGAGCTACGAGAACGATCTGGATGAATGTGGCCGGGTGGTGCTCAAGGTCGAGTTCGTCACCGATGGCCCCGATGTCGTCGACTACTCCCTCGTGCTCGTTGCGGATGACGGAAACGGGTTCGTCACGATCCGCGTCTACGACGGCGCGCACAGCGTCAACGAGATGCACCGATACGCGCGCACAACCGGAAAGCAACCAGCGGTGCGCTTTCATCACGGTACGCTCGGCGAAGGCATGCGCGCCGCAATGATTGAGATCGCAGATCGGTACTTGCAGATGATCGAGGGGCGGGATCGATGACTGGCAACCTTGGGCAGTCGCCGTCATTCAGGGTGATGAACGAAGCGATCGAGTTGGATCTCGAAGGCCGGTCGCCGTACCCCGAAAGTTCGATGTTCGTCGACGCGGATTCGCCTGTTCTCGGCGAGAAGATCAAGCGGGCCGCAAGGGAAGGCTATGCCGTGGTGCTCGCCTACTCCGACGGCTCGACCGAGATCCTGATCCCGCAGAACGGGTCGGCGCCGAACTAGAAAGGGCGCCCCCGGAGGGCGCCCTTTCGGCATCGGGTCGCGCGTCGCGCTACTTGATGAACAGCATCTCCTCGTACTTCGGCAGCGGCCAGAGGTCGTCGGTGACGACCTTCTCCAGCTTGTCGGCGGCCTCGCGGACGCGGCCCATCGCCGAGAGCTGGTTGTCGCGGGCGTAGGTCGCCAGCTCCAGCCCCTCGAGCTCGCTGGGGTAGGCGTTCGCTGCCTTCAGCTCGCCGAGCGCGGCGATCAGCTCGTCGACCAGCTCGCGGACCTCGCCCTCGAGGGTGGAGACGCCCGCTTCGCCGATCAGCGCCAGGTGGCGCAGGCCGGCCGGCAGCAGCATCGTCTGCGCGATCGAGAAGGCGGTCTCCGCCTCGATGTTGGCGCGGATCGCGTACTGCTCGATCCAGACCTCGTAGCGGGACTCGAGCTCCCGCTTGCTGAGCACGCTGTACTTCTCGAAGGCGGCGACGGTGTCGTCGGCGAGCACCTCGGGCAGCGCGTCGGGGGTGGTCTTGAGGTTCTTCAGCCCCCGCTGCTCGGCCTCGGCGTGCCACTCCTCGGAGTAGTTGTCGCCGCTGAAGCAGACGACTTTGTTCGCCGAGTAGGACTCTTTGACGATCTCCATCACGGCCTCGGGCATGCCGGTGCCGGCGGCGAGCTTCTCCTCCAGCTTGCCGGACAGCTCGTCGATCGCCTCGGTGGCGATCGTGTTGAGCACCGTGTTCGGGAAGGCGAGCGACATGCTCGACCCGAGTGCCCGGAACTCGAATTTGTTGCCGGTGAACGCGAACGGCGAGGTCCGGTTGCGGTCGCCGCCGTCCATCGGCAGCGGCGGCAGCACGTCGGTCCCCAGCTCGAGGAAGGAGGCCGGCGTGTTCGGGTCGCCCTCGCCGGTCGCGATCGCCTCGAACGCCTTTTCGAGCTCGGCGCCGAGGAAGATCGAGATGATCGCCGGCGGCGCCTCGTTCGCGCCCAGGCGGTGGTCCTGGCCGATGTTGGCCACCGAGGCCCGCAGCAGGCCCTGGTGCTTGTTCACCGCCTGGATCACCGCCGTGCAGAAGAACAGGAAGTGGATGTTGTCGGCAGGAGTGTCACCCGGGTTCAGCAGGTTCGCCCCGGTGTCGGTCCCCATCGACCAGTTGTTGTGCTTGCCCGATCCGTTGACGCCGGCGAACGGCTTCTCGTGCAGCAGGCAGACGAAGCCGTAGCGGCGGGCGACGTTTTCCAGCGTCTGCATCAGCAGCTGCTGGTGGTCGGAGCCGACGTTCGAGTTCTCGAAGATCGGCGCGATCTCGTACTGGGCCGGCGCGACCTCGTTGTGGCGGGTCTTGACCGGGATGCCGAGCTTGCGCATCTCCAGTTCCGAATCCATCATGAAGGCGAGCACCCGCTCCGGGATCGAGCCGAAGTAGTGGTCGTCGAGCTCGTGGCCTTTCGGCGGCTTGGCGCCGAACAGGGTGCGGCCGGTGGCGAGCAGGTCGGGCCGCTCGTAGAAATACTGCTCGTCGATCAGGAAGTACTCCTGCTCGGGCCCGACCGTGGTGAAGACCCGCTGGGCCTGCTCGTCGCCGAGCAGCCGCAGCGCCTTGATCGCGACCCGCGAGAGCGCGTCCATCGAGCGCAGCAGGGGGATCTTCGCGTCGAGCGCCTCGCCGGTCCAGGAGGCGAACGCGGTCGGGATGCAGAGCAGCATCCCGTTCGGGTTCTCGAGCAGGAAGGCGGGGCTGGTCGGGTCCCAGGCGGTGTAGCCGCGGGCCTCGAAGGTGGCGCGGATGCCGCCGGTCGGGAAGGAGGAGGCGTCGGGCTCGCCCTGGATCAGCTCCTTGCCGGAGAAGCCGGCCAGCACCTTGCCGTCGCCGCTCGGCTCGAAGAAGCCGTCGTGCTTCTCGGCGGTCGAGCCGGTCAGCGGCTGGAACATGTGGGTGTAGTGGGTGGCGCCGTTCTCCAGCGCCCACTCCATCATCGCCGTGGCGACGTCGTCGGCGAGGCTCGGGTCGAGCGGTTCGCCGTCCTTGAGGGTCGCCTGCAGCTTCTCGAACGCCTCCGGGGAGAGCCGCTCCATCTGCACCTCGGTGCCGAAGACGTTTTCGCCGAAGTTGTCGTTCTCGGGCAGCGTCAGGTCGGGGGCGCCGAGGGACTCCCCGTTGGCGCTCCACTGCGCTGCGGTTACGTTCTGCTGCCGGATACGAGTCATCGCTTGGTCAATTCCTCACTTGGTCGCGCGCACAAGCGCGTCGATTGCGGGTCTCACCCCCGATAAAGAGCCAAAAAAGCCTAACGCGGCCCCGTTCCCCCCGCGGTTATACGCCGGTACAAGGTTCGCCCCGGGCCGTTTATCCGCGCTGTCGCCGGCCGGGTGGTCGCCATTTCACCCCGTATGCGGACGAAATGGCGACCACACCCAGTTTTGAGGAGGTTTCCCGTATCGGTCGCCGGCGCACTTGAACGGATAGCCTCCCGGCCGCATAAGCAAGCCGAAACCGGGAGGATTTACCGCCAATGTTCGTTTCCAAGGCCGCCGTCGTCGGCGGGGGCACGATGGGAGGCGAGATCGCGCAGGCGATCGCCGCCGCCGACATCGACGTAGTCGTCAAGGACATCGACCAGAAGTTCGTCGATGCCGCGGTCGAGAAGGCCCGCGCCGTCACCCAGGGCCAGCTCGCCGGCCAGGTGAAGAAGGAGCGGATCACCCAGGAGCAGGCGGACGACCGGCTCGCCGAGGTGATGGGCAGGATCACCGGCACGACCAGCTACGACGAGTTCGGCGACGTCGACTTCGTGATCGAGGCGGTGCCGGAGAGGATGGAGATCAAGCAGGCCGTCTTCCGCGAGATCGACGCCGCTACGCCGGGTCACGCGATCCTCTCCTCCAACACCTCCTCGCTCTCGATCTCCGAGATCGGCGAGGCGACGCTGCGCGCCGACAAGGTCGTCGGCTTCCACTTCTTCTACCCGGCCTCGGTGATGCCGCTGGTCGAGGTGATCGTCGGCGAGGACACCTCGCAGGAGACCGCCACGGCCGCCTTCAACTTCGCCCAGGCGATCAAGAAGCAGCCGATCGTCTGCGGTGAGGTCCCCGGCTTCGTCGTCAACAAAATCCTGATGGCGACGATCGGCGAGATCTGGCGCGCCCAGGAGGAGCACGGGCTCTCGCTGGCGGCGATCGACGCGGCGCTGGCCGAGGCGAAGCTGGCGCCGATGGGGCCGTTCTTCCTCACCGACCTGCTCGGCCTCGACACCGTGCTGCACGTCGCCGAACACCTGAACGCGTCCTACGGCGAGGACTTCTACGTCCACAAGGGCCTGCAGGGCCTGGTCGCCGAAGGCAAGCTCGGTGCCAAGAGCGGCGGCGAGGGCTTCTTCAAGGACGGCCAGCAGACGATCCCCGGCGAGGCCCAGCCCGACGCCGAGGAGCTGATCGCGATGTTCACCAGCAGGGCCCTGATCGAGGCCTGCCTGCTGGTCGAGGAGGGCGTCTGCTCGGTCCGCGACATCGACCTCGGGATGATGACCGGGGCCGGTCTGGACCCGCGCCGGGGCCTGCTGCCGCCGTTCTGGAAAGCCGACGTCGAAGGGCTCGGCAAGGCCCTGGAGACGCTCGAGCGGCTGGAGGAGAAGTACGGCGAGCGCTTCACCCCGCCGGTCACCCTGAAGCGGCTGGTCGCGCAGGGCCGGCTCGGGCTGGCGAGCGGCCAGGGCTTCTACCCCTACCCGCAGCCGGACGAGGGCGAGCAGGCGGACACGGTGAAGCTGGAGACGCGCGGCGACGTCGCGATCGCCTGGCTCGCCAACGCCCCGATGAACGCGCTCTCGCCGCAGGTGATCCGCGACCTGGAGGCGGTGTGGGCGCGGGTCAAGGCCGACGAGAACGTGGGCGCGATGGTGATCGCCTCCTCGGTCCCGATCGTGTTCGCCGCCGGCGCCGACATCAAGGCGTTCACGGCGATGGACGAGGCTGAGGGCAAGGAGCTGATCGAAGCCGCGCACGCGCTGTTCCGCGACTTCGGCAAGGACGGCGTGGCGACGATCGCCGCGGTCAACTCGCTCGCCTTCGGCGGCGGCTGCGAGCTCGCGATGTCCTGCGACGTGCGGATCGCCGCCGAGGCGGCCGTGTTCGGTCAGCCCGAGGTGAAACTGGGGATCATCCCCGGCTGGGGCGGCACGCAGCGGCTGCCGCGCCTCGTCGGCCAGGCCAAGGCCCTGGAGATGAACCTGGTTGGCGATGCGGTGCTTTCCGAGGAGGCGCTCGAAATCGGCCTCGTCAACCGGGTCGTGCCGGACCACGAGCTGTTCGAGACGGCGCTGATGTGGGGCCGCAAGCTGGCCGGCCAGGCGCCGATCTCGCGCGCGCAGATCAAGGCCGTCTCCGCCAAGGGGGACCTCGACGAGGGGATCGCGGCGGAGGTCGCCGGCTTCGCGGTCGCCTTCGGCAGCGAGGACGCGAAGGAGGGCATCAGCGCCTTCCTCGGCAAGCGCACCCCGAAGTGGAGCGGCAAGTAGCGCCCTCTCCGCAGGTGGAGCGACTGGCGGACCTGGTCCGCCAGTCGCGCAGCACCGTCGTCTTGACCGGGGCGGGGATCTCGGTGCCCTCCGGGATCCCCGACTTCCGCAGCCCCGGCACCGGGCTCTGGGAGAACGTCGACCCGATGGAGGTCGCCCACATCGACGTCTTCGAGCGCGACCCGGCGCGCTTCTGGACCTACTACCGGCCGCGCTTCCAGGCGCTCGGCGACAAACGGCCGAACCGCGCCCACGAGGCGCTTGCCGAGCTCGAGCGGCGCGGCCTCCTCGACGGCGTGGTCACCCAGAACATCGACCGCCTGCACCGGGCGGCCGGCTCGCGCGAGGTGGTCGAGGTGCACGGCTCGATCGCCACCTCCAGCTGCCGCGCCTGCGGCGCCGAGTTCGCAGTCGAGCAGGTCGAGGACCTCTTCGACGGCGAAGGCGTGGCCCGCTGCTCCGCCTGCGAGGGTCCGGTCAAGCCCGATGTCGTGCTCTTCGGGGAGCTGCTGTCGGAGACGGCGATGGCGCGGGCGCAGGAGCTGGCCGAGCGGGCCGAGCTGATGCTCTGCGTCGGCTCCTCGCTCGCCGTCCACCCGGTTGCCGGGCTGCCCCAGGTGACCCTGGGGCGGGGCGGTAAGTTGGCGATCGTGACCAAGGGCGAGACCCCCTACGACAGCGACGCGGAGCTGCGGCTCGGCGGCGAGGTCGACGAGGAGCTGGTGGCGCTGGTCGAGGCGCTGGACCGGTGAGCACGCTGCCGGGAGAGGGGCTGCCGGTCGCGGTCCTGTTCGACAACGACGGCCTGCTGCTCGACACCGAGTCGGTCTGGACCCGCGCCGAGCAGGACCTTTTCGAGCGCCGCGGCACCGCCTTCACGCCAGCCGACAAGCTGGAGCTGGTCGGCACCTCGGCCGAGATCGCCGGCGCGATCCTCGAGCGCCGCCTGGGCGAGCCCGGCAAGGCGGCCGAGCTGATCGAGGAGCTGAACGAGCTGGTCGTCGCCGAGCTCGAGCACGGGGTGGAGGCGATGATCGGCGCCCGCGACCTGTTGCACGCGCTGAAGCTGCGCGGCACCCCGATCGGCCTCGTCTCCAACTCGCCGCTCGTCTTCGTCCGCCGCTCGCTGGAGATCGTCGGCTTCGTCGACCAGTTCGACGTCGTCCTCAGCGCCCACGAGGTGGCCGCACCAAAGCCGGCCCCCGACCCCTACCTGGAGGCCTGTCGCCGCCTCGGCATCGAGCCCGGCCCCGCCGTCGTCGCCCTCGAGGACTCGCCCTCCGGCGTCGCCGCGGCCGTCGCCGCCGGCCTCACCGTGATCGGCATCCCCTCGGTCGAGGGCGTCGCGCTCGAGGAAGCCCACCACATCGCCGCCTCGCTGGAGGACGCGATCGTCGCCGATCGCCTCCAACTCTAACCCTCGACTTCAGGGTTAGGATAGGCGGAGTTTCGCCCGCTGTAGGGCCGTCCAGCCGGGCCAGGGACCCACACCCACTTCGGCAGGTAGGTGTGGGCCCTGACCCGGCTGGACGGAAGCGGGGATTCAAGGGGGAGAGAAATCGAGATGTCATTTGAGCCCCCATACGCGGTCGAATTGACGTCTCGATCCGGGTGATCCCCACGAGTCTGCACTTACCCGTCTTGGGGACGGGCCAGAGCAGACTCGTGAGCCAACGGAAGCGCGCCGAAGCAGGCCGTCCCTCAGCCGCGCAGCACGCGGCGACGCCGCAGGATGCGCTCGCTGAGCTCGAGCAGCTCGCGGACTGAGGCGGCGCTCTCTTCGCTGATATCGCCGTTAAGGGCCTGGTTGGCGGCCTCGCCGGCCTCGCCGCGGCGCCCCTGCAGGGTGCCGAAGTCCTCCTCGTGGCCGGGGTCGGCGACGGCGCCGGGTAGCTCGGCGAGCAGGGCCTCGAGGCCGACACGCAGCTGCAGGGCCGCCTCGCGCTCACGGCCGGCGTCGAGGTCGGCGCGGCAGCGGAGGAGGAGTATCTCGCAGGCGTCGAGGTGTTCGCGGCCGCCGAGCACGGCGGCCACCCGTTCCTGCGGGCGCAGGTCCTGTTCGCGCCGGCGGCGCTTCGAGGAGCCGCTGGCCCAGACGTCGACCTCGCGGGCGGCGGTGTAGCGGCCGTCGGCGGTCTCCTCGCCGCTGCCGAAGCCGATCCGCACCGCCACCGCTCGCTCCGGGACCAGCTCCTCGGCGTGGGGGTCGGCGGCGGCGACGCCCTGCGCGTAGAGGGCGCGGTTGAGCAGCGCGATTCCGTCGTCGACGATCGCGTCGACGGTGTCCTCGGCCTCGGTCGCCTGCTCGAGCCAGCGCTCCGCCTCTGCAACAGACTCGAAGGGGGCGAAGGCGCGGATCGCGGTCGCCCGGCTCAGCGGCAGCGGCCCCTGCTCGGCGGCGGGCTCGGCCTGGCGCGGGCGCCGGCGCCGCCGCGAGGGCGGCCGCGGGGCGCCGAGCGTGCCGATCACGAGGACGCTCTCTGCCCCGTCGGCGAACGGGTCGCGGCCCAGGTAGCGGCCGTCGGCAAGCGTCAGCCGGCCGGCGAAGTCGAACTGGGCGAACCCGAAGAGCTTGGACACGGCGCGGATTCTCCCCGGTCGGCGGAGATCCGGCCGCCGGCTCGGCTAGTCGGCGGAGTTGCCGCCGTCGGGCGCGTCGGCCGGCAGCGAGGAGGAGGAGGGCCGGATCGCGACTTCCGGGTTCTCGATCTCGCCGAGACGGTTGACCAGCCGCTCCCACTGGTTCGGTTTGAGCAGCGGCGAGAAGCGCGCTTCCAGCGGGTTGTCGACCGCGTGGTAGCCGACGTGGATGTGGTCGGCGTGGTCGCCGAGCGGGAAGCTGACCGGACCGGGGAAGTCTTCGAGCGAGATCACCTGGTGCGGCGCCATCGTCCCCTGCAGGCGCAGGATCTCGGCGATCACCTTGTTGGTCGAGGAGCCGGGGCCCTGGTTGCCGAGGATCGGGATGCCGTTGATCGCGGCGATGTCGACCGCGTCGCCGGTCGAGTGCTCGGAGATGTTGCCGGAACTGGTGAAGACGCCGTGGCCGCAGCGCAGCGAGGTGACGGTCAGTGCGTAGCCCTTCGAGCGCACGTAGGAGAGCATCGCGAGGACGCGGCGGTCGATCGCGCCGGCGGCGATGTCTTCCTGCCCGCAGCCGTAGATCTCGAGCCCTTCGTCGGCCAGCACCCGCTTGATCAGCGCCTCCTTGGAGAGCAGCAGGACGCCGGCGCCGCTGAGCCGGGCGGCGAACGGGTTCTTGCCCTTGGCCCGGTAGATCGCGGTCGCCTCGAGCAGCTTCCAGCCGTCGAGGATCGGCTTCGGGTCGATCCGCGGCGCGCCTTTGCCGGCGGGGCGGATCGAGAAGTTGATGTGCGGGTCGATGTCGTCCTGGCGGCTGGCGACCCGGGCGAGGACGGTGCCGGCGATCACTTTCGAGCCGACCCGGATGCGGCCGTCGTTGCGGATTTCTTCAGGCGCGGCGGCCGGCTCCGACTCGTCCTTGCCCTTGCCCCTGGCCTTGTCGTCAGCCTGCTTGTCGTCGCCGGAGCCCTTCTTGCCCTCGTCCTCGGCGCCGCCGCTGGAGATCTTGTCGTCCGGCTGGAGCTTGCCTTCGCCGCTGCCGGGGCGACCCTCGGCGTGGGCGAGGCCGTCGTCCTCGACGCGACCCGGCAGCGCCCGCAGCCGCGGCCGCAGGTCCTCGCTTTCGACCGGCAGGCGCTTCTCCTTGCCGCTCGGCATCACGATCAGCCGTTCGTTGCGGATCAGGTTGCCGAGCTTGGCGTAGGTGTAGCGGTTGCCGTAGGTGTCTTCGAGCACCACGTAGTTGCCGAGCTTCTCCGAGTTGCCCATCTTGCGGACGATCCCGTCGTTGACGGCGACGACCGGCGACTCGGCCGCGGCGAAGACGTTGATCCCGCGGCGGGTGGGGGAGGAGGTCGGCACCTGCTCGGAGCTCGAGGCGCGGGCGGCGACTTCGTCGGCGTAGCGCGCGTCGGCGGCGATCGGGAAGTGGGCGCCCTCGGTCAGCCCGGTCAGCGAGCCGACCAGGTCGGAGGGCAGGCGGCCGTAGGCGCGTGCGTAGAGCAGCACCTCCTGCACGTACCAGTCGGCGTGGTTGTAGGCGAAGATCGCGTCGTAGAGGTTCTTCTTGGCGCCGGCGATCTCGAGGTAGTTGGCCGCGGCGCAGATCGCGTCGACCGGGTTGTAGGGGTCTTTCTTGCCGTCACCGTTGGCATCGACGCCGAAGGCCTCCCAGCTGGAGGGCAGGAACTGCATCCAGCCCATCGCCCCGGCGGTGGAGACGTTGAGGTTGGTGCCGAAGCCGGTCTCGATTTTGTTGATCGAGGCGAGCACCTCCCAGGGGATCCCGTATTCGGTTCCGCAGGCCTGGTAGATCGGCAGCAGGAAGGGCGGGATTTCGAACGAGTCGATGATGAAGTTGGGGACGCCGATCGGGGCCGGGCCGAAGGCGGCGATCGTCGTCGTCGGGTTGCCGAGGGTGGGGGCGCCGGTCGGGTTGAACTGGGCGCCGCCGTCGCCGTCGCCGCTGGCCGGCTGGTCGCCCTCGCCGGTCGCGCTCGGCGCCTTCACGCCGCCGTCGGACCTGCCGCCGCCGCTGGTGTCCCCGAGGCTCTCGTTGACGGTGGCGCCGCCGCGCTTGCGCTTCGCCGCGTCGCCGCCGATCGAGTCGCCCTCGACGACCTTCTTGGAGTTCTTCTTGCCGGCCGTCTCGTCCTTGGGTGCTTCGGTCTTCGCTTCGGCCGGGGCCGGGGCCGGGGTTGAAGCCGGGGTCGAGGCTTCGGCTGGGGCGGCGACTTCCTCGCTGGTCCACTCCGGCGTGGTGCAGATGTCGTCTTCGAGGTCGATCAGGCCGTCGCCGTCGTCGTCGATGCCGTTGGAGCAGGCGGGCGGGACCTGGGCCGCGGACGGCACCACCGGAGTCAGCGGCGTGCCGTCGGTGACGGAGTTGCCGGCCGAGGTCGCCACGGCCATGGCCGCGCTCAGCGACGCCACTGCCAGGAAGCTGGCAAGCGCGACGATCATTCCGATCTTGGTTCTCATCCCAGTGCGCCTCTAATTACCTTCGCTCGACTCTGCGGAACGTCGCAGCCGCGACTGTCCCCTCCCAGAGCGTCAGGAGTGCCAAAAGTACTCACTCGCCCGGAGGGGTGCAACGACATCGCCGCCCCCCAACCTGCCCTTAATCTGCAACGCGTCATACCGGCGGCGGCAGCGTTTCAGGCGAGCCGGATGCGCTGGTTAACCTCAAGTGAAAGAGACGTAAAAAGGGGATGGAGGCGCGGATGGACGAGTTTCAGGACCGAGATGGGCATGACGACGGGCAGGAGAGCCTGCGATCCCGCTCCGAGCAGGCCCTGGGCGAGCTCGCCCAGGCGCTGATCGAGAACCCGACCCTGCACAACGCGGTGACCGCCGCGCTGGGGGCCCGGGAGAAGGCGATCGAGGCCCAGCGGGCGGCGATGCACGCCTTCGACATCCCCTCTGGGACCGACCTCGAACGGGTGGAGCGCCGCCTGCGCTCCACCTCGCAGCGCCTGGAGGAGGTCGAGGAGCAGCTCGACGATCTCAACCGCGAGATCGGCTCGCTGCGGCGGCAGCTCGCCAAACAGGAAGAGCCGAAGCCGAAAAAAGCCTCGAAAAAGGCTAAGCCTGAGCCTCAAGTCGAGGGTTAGGCTCAGCCCTGGAGCGCGGTCGCGGCGGCCCGGCCGGCCCGCTTCGCCGCCGCCTCGAGAATCTCGTCGCCGGCCTGGTCGCCGGCGGCCGTCTCGGCGACCGCCAGGACCGCGGCCAGCTCGACCCCGTGCTCGGCGGCCGCCGCGAACAGGGCCGCGGTCTGCATGTCGGCGGCGCCGACATGCTCGGCGTAGCCGGCCGGGTGCTCGCCGCCGGGACGGTGGATGAAGTCGAGGCTGGCGACCGCCGTCGCCTGCGCCGCCTCGCCGAGCTGCTCCCGCAGCGCCGCGCTCAGCCCGCCTGCCGGCTGGATTGCCTCGCCGCCCCCGCCGCCGCCCCAGGCGTGCGCCTGCTCGATCAGCAGCAGATCGCCCGGCCCGGGCTCTGGCGCGATCGCCACGCAGGTCCCTATCCGTACCGCCCGCCGCACGCCCAGCTCGGCGAGGTCGGCGAGCACCAGGGCGGCGCTCGGGCCACCCATCCCGGTCGCCTGCACGGTCAGCTCGCGGCCGGCCGGGGTGGTGCCGTGGTAGCCCCAGAGCCCGCGCGCGTGGTTGCTCATCTTCGGCGCCTGCTCGTAGAGCTCCTGGGCGAGCAGCAGGGCGCGGCCGGGGTCGCCGACGAGGATCGCCTCAGCGGCGACCGGCGCGACCGGGCGAAGTCGGGACGGCATCGTCGGCCGACTCTATTCCGGCCCCGTTGCTCGAGGCGTTGCCTGGCGCCGGCGCCGTCGCGGTCATCGAGGCCTCGTGCGCGGCGATCGCCATGCGCAGCTCGCGCTTGCGCATCCACTCGGCGGCGAAGTAGGAGCCGACCACGAAGACGAACGCGGCGAGCTGCGCGACCAGCGTCTCGACGGTCGGGTAGATGCCGAGCCAGGTACCCATCCAGAGGGGGAATTCGAGGTCGATCGGGTGGATCGAGAGCCAGCCGACCCCCTGCATCGTGCGCGCCGTGTTGCCGACCAGGACGACCAGGACCAGTGCGATCAGGGCACCGGTGACGATCAGCATCTTCTTATAAGGGAGCTTGCGCTCGAGCGCGAAGGTGAGCGCGCCGACGATCCCGGTCAGCACCAGCCCCAGTGAGACCCCGGCGAGCACCACCCCGGTGCCGGAGCTGAGCTGCAGCGCCTGCAGGAAGAGCACCGTCTCGAAGCCCTCGCGGAAGACGCTGGTGAAGCCGAGCGTGTAGAGGCCGGCGACCGTGGCGGCGCCGGCCCCGGCGGCCAGCGCCGCGCCGGTGAGCACCTTGCCGCGGTCGCGGTGGCCTTTGATCCACTCGGTCCAGTAGACCTTGTGGAAGAACCAGTTCATCACCAGCAGCAGCACCCCGATCGCGACGATCCCGACCACCGCCTCGAGCTTCTCGCCGTATTTGGAGAGCGAGTCGAGCAGCAGGACCGCAAGCGCGAACATCGCCATGCTGGCCGGGATCGCGAGCAGCGCGCCACGGTAGATCGGCCGCCGCAGCGGCCGCCGCGCGCCGATCATGCTGGCGGTGATCGCGGCGATGATCAGGATCGCCTCGAGCCCCTCGCGGAAGACGATCAGGGCCGAGTTGGTGATCGTGGTCATGGTGCTGGCGCCGTCGCCGGTGATCGCCCGCGCGTCGCCCAGCTTTTCGTCGAGGTCGAGCCGCGTTTCGCGGATCTCGTCGAGCGGCGCGTTGTCGGCGATCAGGTTGGCGAGGCCCTTCTCGCCGTCGGCGCCGTACCAGATCAACCCCTCGATCGTGAGCGCCAGGCCGGTGTCGAAGGCGCGCAGCTTCAGCTCCGGCCCGAACTCGAAGAAGCCGTAGGCGGCGAGCCGCGCCTGCTCGGCCTCCTGGTAGCGACCGGCGCCGACCGCCGCTTCGAGCTGGTCGAGCGAGATGTCGACGAGTTCGTAGTCGGCTTCGTCGCCGCCTTCGAGCCACTCGTCGGGGGAGATCCGTTCGAATTCCTCCTGCGCCCGTTCGCCGGCCGAATCGAGCTCCTCCTGCGGGGCGACCGTTTTGCCCTGCTGGGCGTCGTCGACGTCGCGGCGCAGCTCGGCGAAGGTGCGCTCGATCCGCGCGACCGCGCGCGGATCGCGGCGCAGCAGCTCCGACTCCAGATCGGAGAAGGCGGCTTCGACCCCGTCCATGAAGGCGACCGCCTCCTGCACCTCGAAGGGGATCGTCACGTGGCCGTCGGCGGTGCCCTTGTCGTACTCCTTCGGCACCAGCTCGATGAAGCGGGTGAACTGGCTCGCCCGGTTGACCTGCTCGTCAGGGGTGAGCGGGGCGGCGGTGAAGCCCTCGAGGTCGGCTTCGACCCGCGCCCGCGCTCGCGCGAAGGCGGCCTCGTCGCCGGCCGCGCCGGCCGCGGCCAGCCGCGCGAAGTCGCGGTCGCTCGCCCGCCGCTCGGCGGCGCCGCGCTGCTGCCCGTACTCGGCCGCGATCGCCCGCCAGTAGCCGTTGACCACCGCGGTGGTTTCCGCGAAGCGGCCGTCGAAGTCGCGCTCGGCCGCCTGCGTGGCTTCGTCGAGGTTGGTCAGCAGGCGCGCCTGGAAGGTGTCGAGCAGGTCTTTTTCGATCTTCAGCGCCGCTTCGTGGGGCGGGATCTCGCCTTCTCCCAGTTCCTGGATCGCGGTCGTGCCGTCGACCCCGGGGCGGGTGAAGCGGGTGGTCTTGCGGAAGTCGCGGATCTGCAGCCAGGCGCGCGCCCTGGCCGGTTCGCGGGCCTCGGCGGCGGCGATCGCGACCGCCATCGCGCCGCGCCGCAGGGCGGAGAGGACGCGGCCGCGCGCCGCCGCCAGCGCGGCTTCGTCCTCGTTCGCGGCGGCCCGCCGGGCGGCGGTGAGCTCGGCTTCGATCTGGCCCAGCTCGGCCGCGGCCTCGGCGGCGAGCCCGGCGCGCAGCGGCCCGGTCAGCCGCCCCGCGGCCCGCGCCACGTCGCCGCCGCTGCCTTCCTCGAGGATGACCTTGGTCTGGGCGGCGGAGAGGCCGGCGTCGATCTCACGCGCCGCCTGCCACGGCGGCGCGGCGAGGGCGCCGGCGGTGAAGCAGAAGAAGGCCGCCAGCGCGAAGACGATCGCGCTGGCGGCCTTCCTGATCGAGCGGGGCAGTGGCTTGGCCTCGACCGTTCCCGCCCCCTCAGCCTTCCTGGAGTTCGATCCCGAGCTGTTTCGCCGCCTGGGTCACCTGGCCGGCGATCGCCTCCGCCTGGGCCTGAGCCTGGGCGCCGAGCGCGTCGGCCTGCTTGGCGGTGAACTGCTCGCCGTCGGCCTCGCGGTCGCGCAGGTCGCTGGCGAAGGCGACCAGGCTTTCCAGCTCTTTCTTGGTCTGCGCCGCCTGCTGGGGGTTCTCGGTCGCGACCTCGGGTTCCATCCCGTCGTAGGTGACGAGGATGCCGCCGAGGATGTCGGCGATGTCGGAGAGCCGCGAGGTGGCGACGAAGCCGAGTTCGCTGGCCCCTTCGCCGGCGATGAAGCGCGAGTTCTTCCACGCTTCGAAGTACTCGCTCATCGTCGGGGTCATGATCACGATCGAGGTCATCGCGTCGGAGGGCGTCGGTTCGAAGGCCTGCGCGTCTTCGTTCAGCGCCTTCGCCTGCCGGTCGAACTCGTCGAGCGTCGCCTTGTAGACGTTCGCGTCCGGCAGCCCCTCGCCGAACTCGACCTTGCCGCTGCCGTCGACGTCTCCCTCGACGCCCTTGGCGAGCAGGTCGGGGTTGGTCCCGTAGAGCGCGGTCTCGGTGAGGAAGAAGAGGTTGCCCGGCTGCTTCAGCTCCCTGTCGTCGGGCGTGGTCAGGGTGAAGGAGACGGCGTCTTCGGGGCTCGAGGCGTCCGAGCCGGCGTCGATGTCGACGTCGTAGTGGGCGAGCCGCGGCACTCCGGCGACGATCCCCTCCATCTGCTCGTAGGCCGGGTTGGCGACCACGAAGACGTCCTTCGAGGTGCCGAGGATCCGCTCGACCTCGTCGCCGTGCTCTTTGAGCAGACGCGCGTAGTCGAAGTCGACCGATTTCGCCAGGTCGTAGTAGGCGTCGGCCTGCTCCTTGAGCAGGCCGACCTGCTCTTCGAGCTGCGCGGCGTGGTCGGTCAGGTACCGCTTCACCGGCGCCAGGTCGGCGGTCCCCGCGCCGCCGCCGGCGTTCTCCCCGGTGCTGTCGTCACCGCCGCCGCAGCCGGCGAGCAGTGCCGTGCCGAGCCCGATGGTCAGGAGCAAGGCGATGGTCGGTCGGAGCTTCATGGAACGAGACCTCCTGGTTATTAGGGCAGCCTACTGAGGGCGCCCTTCGCTTGTATTAGGGCACCCTAACGGCCGGCGATTCCAATCGGCACAACGGGCTCCGGCGGATTTCCTCCAGCCGTCTAAATACATCGCGACAGCGCGAATTTACGGTCCGAATCGAATCGCCAAACCCGCGACTGCCGAGGCCTGCGTGCCCGGTGGGCTTAGGAGGAAACGTTCGATGAGAAAGAAGATGGGGATCGCCGCGCTGCTCACGGCGACCGCCGCGCTACTGGCGCCCGCGGCGGCGTCGGCGGCGACGATTGACGAGTTGGGCGGCGAACTCGCCACCAAGGCGAGCGAGCTGAACATGGTCTGGGTGGGCATCGCCTGCATCCTGGTGCTGCTGATGCAGGCCGGGTTCATGTTCCTGGAGATCGGCTTCTCGCGTCAGAAGAACGCCGGCACCGGGGTCGCCAAGATCTTCGTCAACCTCGCGGTCGTGACGATCGCCTGGTGGGCCGTTGGTTACGGCATCGCCGAAGGCGGCAACGGCGAAGAAGGGCTGCCCGGCAACAAGATCTTCGGCGGCAGTGGGTTCTTCTTCCACTTCAACCAGATGGTGGCCGGAGAAGCGGTGAGCGGAGAAGCGGCGATGCTGATGCTGTTCGGGCTCGCCTTCTGCGCGGTCTCGCTGGCGATCGTCTGGGGCACGACCCTGGAGCGGATCAAGTTCGGCGCCTACGTCATCTACGCCGCTGTGTTCGGCGCGATCATCTACCCGCTGATCGCCCACGGCGTCTGGGGCGGCGGCTTCCTCGGTGACATCGGCGGCAAGCCGGTGATGGACTTCGCCGGCTCCTCGGTGGTCCACCTGACCGGCGCGACCGGCGCCCTCGCAGCGCTGCTGTTGCTGGGCCCGAGGATCGGGAAGTACGACGCGAACGGCAAGCCGCGGGCGATCCCGGGGCACTCGATGCCGCTGGTCGGCCTCGGCGTCGTCATCCTGTGGATCGGCTGGTTCGGCTTCAACGGCGGTTCGACCTTCGGCACCGAAGGCAACCTGTTCGGCGAGGTCATGCTGAACACCCAGCTCGCGGCCGCGGCCGGCGTCATCGGCGCCTCGATCGCGGTCTACCTGAAGAGCAAGGCGCTCGACGTCGGCATGGCCGGCAACGGCGCGATCGCGGGCCTGGTCGGAATCACCGCTCCGGCCGGCTTCGTCGAGTACTGGGCGGCGCCGATCATCGGCATCGTCGCCGGGTTCCTCGTCGTCTTCTCGGTGCTCGCCATCGACAAGCTCCTCGACGATCCGGTCGGCGCCCTCTCGGCGCACGGCCTGGCCGGCATCTGGGGCACGATCGCGGTCGGCATCTTCGCCTCGCCGCGACTGATCGCCGAAGGCGCCGGTCCGGGCATCTGGTACGGGATCTTCGGCGACGCCGAATTCGGTTCCGCGCTCGGCCAGCTGGGAGTCCAGGCGCTCGCCGTGGTCTTCACCTTCGTGGTGGTCCTGGTGATCTCGCTCGCCACCTTCGCGGCGATCAAAGCGACGATCGGCCTCCGGGTTCCGCCCGAGGAGGAGGACGCGGGCCTCGACATCAGCTCGCACGGCATGTACGGATACCCCGAGGTGTTCATCCCGCAGCCGGAGTACTCGACCGGCCTGCCGGGCACGGGCGCCCCGGCAGCAAGTCCGGCTTCGGTACCAGCCGCAGCCACGTCAATGACCGCGACCGAGTCCTAGGAGGGACGAGCGCATGAAGAAGATAGAGGCGTTCATTCGCCACGAGGCGTTCGAGCCGATCCGCGCCGAGCTGCTCGACAAGGGATTCCCGTCCCTGTCGATCATCGAGGCCAAGGGCTCGGGCCGCCAGAAAGGCATCGTCGAGCGCTACCGCGGTTCGACGCTGACCGTCAACGTGCGACCGAAGCTGAAGCTCGAGGTCGTCGTCGAGGACAAAGACAAGGGGGTCGTGGTCGACACGATCCTCAAGCACGCCCGCACGGGGGAGGTCGGCGACGGCAAGATCTTCGTGCTGCCGGTCGAGGAGGCGATCCGCATCCGCACCGGCGAGGGCGGCCAGGAGGTCCTCCAGCTGCACGAGGAGTCGGAGATCCCCACCTAAGGCGGTTACGGAGTAGCGGGGTTCCGAGCGGGGCGGCCCTGGGCCGCCCCGCTCGCTGTTTATCCACTGCGGCGACTAGCCTCGTCGGCGTGGCTGACGAGCGGATCTCCCTGACCGAGGCGGCGCGCCGTTCCGGCGTGCCGGCGAGCACCCTGAAACGGTGGGCGGAGGAGAAGATCGTGCCGGTGCGGCGCGGCCGCTGGACCGCGACGGCGGCGGCGCAGGCGCGGGTGGTGGCGCGGATGCGCGAGCGCGGCTACTCGCTCGAGGACCTGAAAAGCGCCGGCAAGGAGGGCAAACTCGCCTTCGGCTTCGCCGAAGAGCTGTTCTCCGAAAGCGAAGGCGAGATCACGGTCGGGATGATCGCCGCCGACACCGGCCTGGAGCCGGAGCTGATCGAACGGATCCTCGCGATCCTCGGCACCCCGAAGGGCCACCAGACGAAGCTGACGCCGGAGGACGCGGCGGCGATGCGCCACTGCGCCCGCGTGCTCGCCGCCGGACTGCCGCTGGTCGCCTTCCTGCAGCTCGTGCGCGTCTACGCGCAGTCGATCCGCCGGATCGCCGACGCCGAGGTGCGGCTGTTCCACCTGTACGTGCACGAACCGATGATCCGCGACGGCGTTCCCGAGCTGGAGATGGCGGAGGAGATGGGGGACCTCGCCGCCAGCATCATGCCGCTGGCGGCGCCGCTCACCGAGTACCTGCACAACCGCTACCTGCGCTACTTCATCGAGCAGGACGTGGTCGGCCACATGGAGTCCGAATCCGGTCCCGACACCGCCGAAATCGCGCTCGGACAGGTCAGCGTGACGCTCTGCTTCATCGACCTCACCGGCTTCACCCGCTTCACCGAGGAGGAGGGCGACATCGAGGCGCTCGACCTGGTCGAGGACTTCGTCGAGACGGTCGAGACGACGCTGCCGCGCGAGGCGACGATCGTGAAGACGATCGGTGACGAGGTGATGGTCGTCTCGCCCGACGCGGCCTCGCTGACCGAGTGGGCGGTCGGTTTCCTCGACCGCTTCGCGCGGCGCCCGCAGCCGCGGGTCGGCATCCACTTCGGCGAGGCCGTCTACCGCGACGGCGACTACTTCGGCAGCCAGGTCAACCTCGCCCACCGGATCGTCAACCGCGCCCTCGCCGGCGAGATCCTGATCACCGACCGGGTCGCCGAGGCGATCGACGGCCGCAACGGCCTCGCCCTCGACCCGATCGGCCAGGTCGCGCTGAAGGGCTTCCCGGACCCGACCGAGCTCTTCGTCGTCCGTGGCGCCGACTGAGGAGCTGCTCGAGCGGGTGCGGGAGGGCGGCCTGATCGCCCCGCCGGCCCCGCTCGTCGCGATGCTCTCCGGCGGCCGCGACTCGGTCTGCATGCTCGACCTCACGGTGCGCGCGCGGGGCGGCGCCGAGGTGCGGGCGCTGCACGTCAACTACGGCCTGCGCGAGGGGGCGGAGGCCGACCAGCGGCTCTGCGCCGAGCTCTGCGCCGAGCTCGGGGTCGAGCTGAGCGTCGAGCGCCCGGTCCGCCCGCACGACGCCGGCAACCTGCAGGCCTGGGCCCGCGACACCCGCTACGCGGCGGCGGTCCGCCTTGCCGAGCCCGGGGGGGCGACGATCGTCACCGGTCACACCGCCGACGACCAGGTCGAGACGATCCTCTACCGGCTCGCCTCCTCGCCGAGCCGCCGGGCGTTGCTCGGCATGCGCCCGCGCGACGGGCGCCTGGCGCGGCCGCTGCTCGGCACGACCCGGGCCGAGACCACCGCCTACTGCGAGCAGCGCGGGCTGGCCTGGCGCGAGGACGAGAGCAACACCGACCCGGCCTTCGCCCGCAGCCGCATCCGCCACGGCCTGCTGCCGGAGCTGGAACGGGTGCACCCGGCCGCCGCCGCCAACGTCCTGCGCACCGCGGCGCTGCTGCGCGACGAGGCCGAGGTGCTCGACGCGCTGGTCGCCGCCGAGCTCGACGGCAGCCGCGGCGCCCCGCGCGGGGCGATCGAGCTCGAGCGGCTCGCTGAGCTGGCCCCGGCCCTGCGGCGCCTGGTCGTGCAGCGGCTCGCCGACGCCGCCGCCGGTCGCCCGGTCGCCGGCGCCGCCAACCACGCCGAGCAGGTCGCCGGGCTGCGCCGCACCGGCACCGCGATGCTGGACCTCGGCGGCAACGTGCGCGCGGTGGTCGAGCGCGGCGTGCTGCGCGCCAAGCGTCAATAGACTGGGCGCCGAGTGACTGATCCCGACGAACGCGTCATCGGCGAGACACTGGTTGCCAGCGAGGAGCTGCAGGCGCGGGTCGCGCAGCTCGGTGAGCAGATCAGCCGCGACTACGCCGGCCGCGAGCTGATCCTGGTCGGCGTGCTGAAGGGCGCGGTGCTCTTCCTCGCCGACCTGATGCGCCACATCGACGTGCCCTGCGAGATCGACTTCATGGCGGTCTCCAGCTATGGCTCGCAGACCGACTCCTCGGGCGTGGTGCGGATCCTCAAGGACCTCGACGCCTCGATCGCCGACCGCCACGTGCTGATCGTCGAGGACATCATCGACTCCGGCCTCACCCTCCAGTACCTGATGCGCAACCTGCGCGCCCGCGAACCGGCCTCGCTCGAGGTCTGCGCGCTGCTGACCAAGCCGGAGCGGCTGCGGGTCGACCTCTCGCCCCGTTATGTCGGCTTCGAGATCCCCAACCGGTTCGCGGTCGGCTACGGCCTCGACCACGGTCAGCGCTACCGCAACCTCGGTTACGTCGCCGCGCTCACGGACTAGGCGAGAAAATCGCCCTGGTACGCTGATTTTTACCCTTGAGGCGTTTCTTCAAAAGCGCGGCTTTCCCGATCCTCCTCGTCGTCATCCTGGCGTTCATCGCGCAGCGCGTGATTACGAGCGATACGGGCAAAGAGGCCCCCCCTTACAACGACCTGATCGCGCCCAAGACCGGGCTGATCGCCGAAGGCAAAGTCGAGAAGGTCACGGTCAACACGAAGGACAACACCCTCGACGTTGACCTGAAAAACGAAGAAAAGTTCTCCACCGGCTACCCGCTGGACACCGAGCAGACGCTGCTCGACACGCTGGTCGCCAACAACGTCGAAACCAAGGTCAAGGGCTCGGGCGGCTCCAGCCTGCTCTCGATGCTGACCTACATCCTTCCGTTCATCCTCTTCCTCGGCTTCTGGATCTTCCTGATGAACCAGATGCAAGGCGGCGGTTCGCGGGTGATGAACTTCGGCAAATCGAAAGCCAAACGGATGTCCGTGGACGCGCCGAAAATCACCTTCCGCGACGTCGCCGGCGCCGACGAGGCGGTGCAGGAGCTCGGGGAGATCAAGGAATTCCTCGAGAACCCGAAGAAGTTCCAGTCGCTCGGCGCGCGGATCCCGAAGGGCGTCCTGCTCTACGGCCCGCCCGGCA
Organism: uncultured Conexibacteraceae bacterium; assembly: GCA_964464285.1. Classification (GTDB taxonomy): domain Bacteria; phylum Actinomycetota; class Thermoleophilia; order Solirubrobacterales; family 70-9; genus VAYN01. The sequence goes on along the minus strand of CAYXFL010000022.1, from coordinate 240 downwards.
CCGGCAAGACCCTGCTCGCGCGCGCGGTCGCCGGCGAGGCCGGGGTCCCGTTCTTCTCGATCTCCGGCTCGGACTTCGTCGAGATGTTCGTCGGCGTCGGCGCCAGCCGCGTCCGCGACCTCTTCGAGCAGGCGAAACAGAACTCGCCCTGCATCATCTTCATGGACGAGATCGACGCCGTCGGCCGCCACCGCGGCGCCGGCATGGGCGGCGGCCACGACGAGCGCGAGCAGACGCTCA
>CAYXFL010000021.1:0-46967 GCA_964464285.1 uncultured Conexibacteraceae bacterium | reverse complement strand
ACTACGGCGAGCAGGCGCTGCAGATCGCCGACCGCCTGATCGCCTCCGGCGCGGTCGACGTGGTCGCGATCGACTCGGTCGCGGCCCTGACCCCGAAAGCCGAGCTCGACGGCCAGATCGGCGACACCACGGTCGGTCTGCAGGCGCGGCTGATGTCGCAGGCGATGCGCAAACTCGCCGGCAACCTCAACCGCACCAAAACGGTCTGCATCTTCACCAACCAGATCCGCGAAAAAGTCGGCGTCCAGTTCGGCTCGCCGGAGACTCAGCCGGGTGGGCGGGCGCTGAAGTTCTACGCCTCGCAGCGGCTGGACATCCGCCGCATCGAGACCCTCAAGGAAGGGACCGAGGCGGTCGGCAACCGGGTCCGGGTCAAAGTCGTCAAGAACAAGGTCGCGGCGCCGTTCCGCCAGGCCGAATTCGACATCGAGTACGGCACCGGGATCTCGCGCGAGGGCAGCCTGATCGACTTCGGGATCGAGCAGGACCTGGTGCAGAAATCGGGCTCTTTCTTCTCCTACGGCGACACCCGGCTCGGCCAGGGGCGCAACAACGCGAAGCAGTTCCTCGCCGACAACCCGGAGATCGCGCTCGAGATCGAAACCAAGGTGCGCAGCGCACTTGGGATCGACGGCGAGGTGAAGCCGGATGCCGCTTCAGATGCGGATCTCCCGGAGGCGCAAGCGGCATAAAGCCGCCTGCGTCCTCAGTGGATAGGATCACGCTCGCTCAATGAAGGAGACCGCTTTTTACGTAATCGGGATCGTGCTCGCGATCTCGGCCGTCATCGTCAGCTTCATCGGCCTCAAAGCCGAGAAGTTCCCCGGCAAGCTGTCGGGGCTGGTGATCGTCGTGTTCGGCGTACTGGCGATCGGCGCTGCCACCTTCGCGGTGCTCTACTCGCAGGAACACGCCGAGCACCGCGCGCATGCCAACGAGCACGCCAACGAAGTGTATGAGGCGGAGTCGGGCAGCGAGCCCTTCGAAGAAGAGGAAAAGCGCCAGCACGAAGAAGAAGGCGGAGAAGAGTCCGGTGCCGACGGCAAAGGCGAGGAAGCCGGTGGCAAGGCCGCGGGCCCAGGCGGCGCCCTGATGGTGACCGCTGACGAAAGCGCTCTCGCTTACCAGGAGTCGAGCCTGGAGACCGAGGCTGGCGAGGTCGAGGTGGACTTCAACAACCCGTCGTCGATCCCGCACGACGTCGCGATCGAACAGGACGGCGACCAGATCGGCGCCACCGAGGTGATCGCCCAGGCCGAAGACTCGACCACGGTCGAGCTCGAAAAAGGCGAATACGTCTTTTTCTGCACGGTCCCGGGTCATCGCGAGGCCGGCATGGAAGGCCCACTGACGGTCCGGTAATCGGCGCGACTCGGCGTCCTCAGTCGCTCACGTGCAGAGCACGCCTCGCTCCTTGCATCCTTGATTCGCTTGATTCCCGAACCGTCAGTAGCCTGACGAGGATGGGCAAGTCCTTTCACGTCACCACGTTCGGGTGTCAGATGAACGTGCACGACTCCGAGCGGATGCGGGGGATGCTGGCCTCGCTCGGCTATGCCGAGGCGGCGAGCCGGGACGAGGCCGACGTGATCCTGTTCAACACCTGCTCGATCCGTGAGTCGGCAGATAGTCGCTTCATCGCCCACCTCGGCGAGGCGAAGCGGCTGAAGGGGGAGGACCCGGCGCGGGTGGTCGGCGTCGGCGGCTGCTGGGCGCAGTCGGTCAAGGACGAGGTCTTCCAGCGCTTCCCGTTCGTCGACGTCGCCTTCGGACCCGGTCAGATCCACAAGCTGGCCGAGTTCCTCAACTCCGACTCGCTGAGTGCCCAGGGCTACTTCGAGTTCGAGGACTTCGCCGGCCACCTGCCCGCGCGCCGCGAGCGCGAGTTCCAGGGCTGGCTGCAGATCTCCCAGGGCTGCAACTGCAAGTGCTCCTACTGCATCGTGCCCTCGACCAGGGGCCGCGAGCAGAGCCGCGACCCGGGCGAGCTGATCGCCGAGGTGCGCAACCTAGCCGCCGACGGCGTCCGCGAGGTGACCCTGCTGGGCCAGAACGTGAACAGCTACGGCCGCGACCTGCCGAAGGAGGCCCGAATCACCTTCGCCGAGCTCCTGCGCGCCGTCGACGGGATCGACGGGATCGAGCGGATCCGCTACACGAGCCCGCACCCGAAGGACATGAAGGAGGACGTGATCCGCGCCCACGCGGAGCTGCCGGCGCTCTGCGAGCAGATCCACCTGCCCCTGCAGTCCGGCTCCAGCGCCGTGCTCAAACGGATGCGGCGCACCTACGACCGCCAGCGCTACATGGACCGGGTCGCGCTGATCCGCGAGCACGTCCCGGACTGCGCGATCACCACCGACATCATCGTCGGCTTTCCCGGCGAGACCGAGGCCGACTTCGAGGAGACGATGGAAGTGGTCGAGGAGGTCGGCTACGACGGCGCCTTCACCTTCGTCTTCTCGCCCCGTCGCGAAACCGAGGCCGCGACCCTCGGCGACCAGCTCCCGCACCCGCTCAAGGTCGAGCGCATGGAACGCCTGGTCGAGGCGGTCCAGCGCCGCGCCAGCGAGCGCGCCCAGCGCTTCATCGGCCGCACCATGGAGGTGCTGGTCGAAGGCACCAGCCGGACCGACGAGACCAAGCTGCGCGGCCGCACCCGCCACAACAAGGCGGTCAACTTCGACGGGATCGCCAGCCCTGGAGATCTGGTCGACGTGGTGATCGAGTCGGCTACCTCACAAACGTTGGGCGGGGTGTCGGCAAAGCCCCTCACTCAACTTTTTCGGTGAGGACGCCACGGCTGGCCGCGAGCCTGGCGCCGAAAAAGTACAAGCCTTTCGGGGCTTTGCCGACACCCCGATGAATGTTCTTGCGGTGTTCGGCCCGACCGGCGTCGGGAAGACCGGGGTGGCGATCGCGCTTGCTGGCCAGCTGCGGGAGCTGGGGCACGATCCGGTGGCGATCAACTGCGATGCGTTGCAGGTGTATGAGGGGCTGGATGCGCTGACCGGGGCTGCGACCGCGGAGGAGCGTGAGCGGCTGGAGCACCGGCTGCTCGGGTTCGTGCCGATCACCAGCGACTTTTCGATCGGGGACTACATGCCGCTCGCGCACGCGGAGATCGATGCGGCGCTGGGTACCGGGCGGACGCCGATCGTGGTGGGGGGCACGGGGCTCTACCTGCGCGCCGCCCTGGCCGATCTCTCACTGCGCAAGGTTCCGGCTCACTCCGGGGAGTCGGAGCTTTGGTCGCCGCGGACGCGCCACCCGACCCGGATCTTCGGCCTCGACATGGACCGGGCCCAGCTCTACGCGCGGATCGACGCCCGGGCCGAGGCGATCGTCGCCGCCGGCGCCGCCGCGGAGGCCCGCCGCGCCGACGCGCTCGGACCCGGCCGCAGCGCCCGCAAAGCGCTCGGCTTCGACGAGCTGCTCGCCGGCGACCTCGAGACGATGAAGAAGCGCTCCCGCAACTACGCCCGCCGCCAGCTCACCTGGATGCGGAAAATCCCCAACCTGACGCCGATCGACCGCACCGGCCTGAGCGACACCCAGGCCGCGGCCGCGATCGTGTCTGAGCTAACCGGTCCGAATCGACCCGTTGGATCAGACACGTCGGGGGATGAATAGGCTGGCGGCCGTGAGATTCGAGAAGTGGCAGGCGCTCGGCAACGACTATCTGATCTTGGAGCGGGAGAACCTGCCGTGGGAGCTGACCGAGAACCGGATCGAGTGGCTCTGCGACCCGCATTTCGGCCCGGGCGGCGACGGGGTCCTGCTGCTCGCGAAGTCGGATGACCCCGAGTTCGTCGCCGACCTGCGGATCTTCAACCCCGACGGCTCGGAGGCCGAGCTCTCCGGCAACGGGGCGCGCGAGGCGATCCTCTACCTGCGCCGGCACGGCTGGACCGACGAGGACGTGTTCACGATCAAGACCGTGGCCGGGCCGATCACGCCGACGATCACCGGCGCACTGACCTGCGCGGTCGACATGGGCAACGCCTCGACGACCTCCAAGGACTTCCCCTCGGGCGGCGAGGACGGGGTCGGCAAGCTCAGCGCGGGCGGACGTGAGTGGGAGTTCCAGCACGTCTCGATCGGCAACCCGCAGTGCGCGATCGTGGTCGGCGAGGAGCTCGACGAGCTCGACCTGGGCGAGATCGGCCCGGGGATCGAAGGCAACGAGCTGTTCCCCAACCGGACCAACGTCTCCTTCCTGCAGATCGACGGCAGCAAGGTGCGGGCGCGGATCTTCGAGCGCGGGGTGGGGGAGACGCTCTCCTCCGGGACCGGGGCCAGCGGCGCCGCGGTCACCGCCTTCCTGCGCGGCGCCGCCAGCCCGATCCTGGTCGAGCTCGAAGGCGGCGAGCTGGAGGTCGAGATCGGCGAGGATCTCGCGGTGCGGCTGACCGGCTGGGCCGAGCCGGTCTACGCGGGCGAGCTCGCGCCGGAGTTCGTCAAAGCCCTGGCCGACCTGGACTGACGGGTAATCGTTAGGGTTGCGCGCCGATGGGATTCGCAGACCCCTCAAAGCGCCTGGAGGCGATGCCTCCCTACAAGTTCCAGGAACTCGAGCAGCAGATCGCCGACAAGCGCGCCTCGGGCATCGACGTGATCAGCCTCGGCATCGGCGATCCCGACTCGCCGACCTACGACTACGTGGTCAAGGCGATGCAGGCGGCGGTCGCCGACCCGGCCAACCACCAGTACCCGTCGAACCGCGGCCGCGAGGAGTTCCGGCAGGCGTTCGCCGACTTCTACGACCGCCGCTTCGGCGTCGAGATCGACCCGGCGAGCGAGGTGATCCCGGCGATCGGGGCCAAGGAGTGCATCTACAACCTCTGCTTCGCCTTCCTCGACCCGGGCGACGTCGCGCTCGCCTCCGACCCCGGATACCCGGTCTACACCGGCGGCCCGATCCTCGCCAACGCGACCCCGGAGCTGCTGCCGCTGGTCCCCGAGCTGGGCTTCGTCCCCGACCTCGCCGCGGTCCCCGCCGAGGTCGCCGCGAAGGCCCGCCTGATGTTCCTCAACTACCCGAACAACCCGACCGGGGCGATCGTCCCCGAGGGTTTCTTCGAGCGCGTCGTCTCCTTCGCCAAGGAGCACGAGATCCTCGTCGTCCACGACAACGCCTACTCGGAGACGACCTACGACGGCTACGTCGCGCCCAGCTTCCTCTCTACGCCGGGAGCCAAGGACGTCGGCGTCGAGGTCTTCTCGCTCTCCAAGGGCTACAACATGACCGGCTGGCGCTGCGCCGCGATCCTCGGCAACGCCGAGGCGATCCAGACCTACTGGCGGCTCAAGACCAACGTCGACTCCGGCCTCTTCGAGGCCGTTCAGATCGCCGGCGCCGCCGCGCTCGAGGGCCCCACCGGCCCGCTCGAGCGGATGAACCAGACCTACGCCCGCCGCCGCGACCTCGTCGTCTCCGCCCTGCGCGAGATCGGCGTCGAGGTCAACGCCCCGAAGGGCACGATCTACGTCTGGGCCCCCGTCCCCGAGGGCCACACCTCGACCTCCTTCTGCGAGACCGTGCTCGAGGAGGCCGCCGTGGTGATCTCGCCCGGCTCGATGTACGGGCCCAGCGGCGAGGGCTTCTTCCGCATCTCCCTGACCGCTCCCGACGAGCGGATCGAAGAGGCGGTCGAGCGGATGCGCGAGCACCTCTCCTGACGCGCCCCTAGACTGTTCTCATGTTGGTACGGCGGGGGTTCTTGGCAGTGGCCTGCGCGCTGACGCTGGCCGCCGTCGCGGCGACCGCCCTGGGGACCGTACGCCCGGATCCCGCGATCGAGCGCTGGCCGAGCTGGCCCCACCGGGTCGGCTGTTCGGACCGCACTGTCGACCCCGTCGCGGCCTTCTCGAAGGCGCCCTCGGCCGAGCGCGGGAAGGGCGCCCCGGAAGCGGCGCTGCGCGATTTCGTCGCCACTGCCGACGGGGTTCCCAAGCGCGGGTGGCGGCTGCTGGTGAAAACCGATGACCGGGCCGAGTTCGTGCACGGGCGGCTTGACGGAAACCTGATCTGGCTTGGGCTCGATCTGCGCTCCTATACCTGGATCGGCTCTGGGCCGCAGAGATGCGAGCCACGGAGCTTCCGCGAGGGAAATCCAGCGCAGCAGTGGTTCCTCTATCCCGGTCTGCCGGCGCCGGAGCCATCGACGAAGAGTGTCGTCGTTGCGATCCATGAGCTCGCCTGTGCCGGCGGGCGCGATCCGGTCCGGAATCTCGAACGGCCCTACTACGTTCGGTACGGCAAGCGGGCGATCGTCGTGGCCTTCTGGACGAAGCCGCTCGGCGACGGCATCCACAGCTGTCCGGCGAACCCGATCGGGCGATTTGAACTGAAGCTGCCCGGACCACTGGGCGACCGCAAGCTCTTCGACGGCTCGACCTACCCGCCGCGGCGGGTGAAGCCGGGGGAGGACCCGCGCTACCCCTGGCCCACCGCGTCGCGCTCGGCCTTCTTGCGCCAGTAGCGGTCGAGGCCGGGCCACTGGTAGGCGGTCGGGACCGCCTGGAGGATCTCCTCGAGCGTCTCGCCGCCGATCTCTTCGATCGCGAGCTGGCCGCGGATCCGCTCGCGCAGGTTGGCCTCGTAGGCCAACTGGGGTAGGTCGCGGGCGAACTCGGCCTCGTGGCGGAGGCGCTCGCGGACGGTCTCGATGTGGGCTGGGACGTCGTCGACCGCGCCGAAGTGGGTGAGGGCAAGCCGCTGGGGGCTCCAGCCGGCGAGCAGGTCGAGCGACTGCTCCCAGAGCTCGACGTCGATGTCCGGCGGCGGGGTCGGCGGCATCACCAGCTCAGAGGGCGGGATGCGGCAGGCGGCGACGTCGCCGGTGAAGGCGGTGCCGCTCTCCTCGTGCAGGTAGGAGACGTGGTGGGAGGCGTGGCCGGGGGTGTAGGCGACGCGCATCCCCTGTACGGTCTCGCCGCCGCTGAGGACGCGGACGTTGGCCTCGGGCACGGGGACGATCCGGCCCCAGAGGCGCTCCATGTCGTCGCCGTAGAGGCGCTCGGCGCTGGCCAGCAGCTTCGAGGGGTCGATCAGGTGCGGGGCGCCGCGCTCGTGCACGTAGACCTCGAGCTCCGGCCAGCGCTCCACCATCGCGCCGGTCGCGGCGGCGTGGTCGAGGTGGATGTGGGTGAGCAGGACCGCTCGCGGCTGCTCGTCGCCGATCGCCTCGATCACCGTCGCCAGCGAGGACTCCGGGCCGGGATCGACCAGCATCCCGTCGACCTCCCAGCACCCGATCACGTGCGGGCGCCCGAGGTGCATGACGTCGATCACGCGCATGGGGGCGGAGACTATGGGAGACGCGCGTTCAGGCGGCGGCGCGGTCGGGCAGTTTTCCTTCGGCGGCGAGCATCGCCCGGAAGCCCTCTTCGAGCCCACGCGGCTCGTAGCCGAGCTCGCGCCGGGCCTTCTCGTAGCTGGCCCAGAAGGTGACGCCGTCGGCCGAGGAGATCAGCTCGCGCAGGTTCGGCGGCTGGCCCATCAGCTTCCCGACCAGCGGCCCGATCGGGGTCAGCGCCTTCATCAGCGGCGTCGGCAGCGCCCGCTTCGGCGCCTTCTTGCCGGTCACGGCGGCGACCGCGCCGATCGCCTCGCGCACCGTCGTCGCCGGCCCGCTGAGGATGTAGGCCTCGCCGGGCCGGCCCCTGTCCAGCGCCAGCACGATGCCGCCGGCGATGTCCTCGACGTGGGTCAGGCAGATGCCGAGGTCGGGGAAGGGGATCGCGACCATCCGGCCCTTGAGGAATTCGTTCAGCATCACCGCGATCGAGGAGGTGTCGCCGGGGCCGTAGACGCCGCCCGGCTGGACGATCACGCAGGGCAGCCCCTCGCCGATCAGCCGCTTGGCGACCTGGTGGGCTTCCCACTTGGTCTGCTCGTAGCAGGAGGTGAAGTCCTCGGCCGGGTGCTCGTAGCTCTCGTCGACGATCCGACTGCCGGTGTCGCCGAAGGCGCCGACCGTGGAGACGTAGACGACCTTCGGGATCTTCGCCTCCAGCGCCGCGCCGAGCACCCGTTCGGTGCCGCCGACGTTGGCCTCCTTCATCGCCGCCCGCTGCGAGGCCGGGATCCCGACCTCGTAGACCGCCGCCGCGTGGATCACCGCGTCGCAGCCGGCCATTCCGGCGCGGATCGCTCCTTCGTCGCCGAGGTCGCCGGCGACCAGCTCGCAGCCGAGCGCCGCGACCTCCTCGCCCTTCTCGGGGTTGCGGACCAGGCAGACGACCTCGTCGCCGCGCGCGCGTAGCTGGCGCACCAGCTCGCCCCCGATGAACCCCGTCCCCCCGGTTACGAAAACCTTCACGGTTTCCGAACCCTAGCCACCCAGCGTGATGCCTACTATTAAGGCGGTGCAACGTTCACGGAACGGACGCAAGACGGAGACGCGCTACAGCGCTGAGCGCGGCAACAGCGGCGGGGTCACGAACCGGCGCGCGCGTCAGCGTGCGCTCGCGATCGGGATCGTCGACGGCGCCCACGGCGACAACCCGCTGGCCGAGCTGAAGGAGCTGCTGCGCACGGCCGGCGTCGCGACCGCCGGCGAGGCGACCCAGCAGCGCCCCGAGCCCGATCCGGACCGATACTTCGGCCGCGGCCGGCTGGAGGAGCTGAAAGAGGAGATCAAGGCCTGCGACGCCAACCTGGTCGCCTGCGACGACGAACTGGCGCCGCGCCAGGAGCGCAACCTGGAGAGCGCACTCGGCGTGCCGGTGATCGACCGCACCGCGGTGATCCTCGACATCTTCGCCGACCACGCCCACTCGGCCGAGGGCAAGCTGCAGGTCGAGCTGGCCCAGCTCGAATACAACATGGCCCGCATGCGGGGCCTCTGGACCCACCTCGAGCGCCTCGGCGCCGGGCGCATGGACGGCGGCATCGGCACCAGGGGCCCGGGCGAGAGCCAGATCGAGACCGACCGCCGGCTCGCCCGCAACCGGATCGCGGCGCTGCGCCGCCGGCTGACCCGGCTGGAGCAGAACCGCGGCGTGATGCGGGCCGAGCGCGACCGCTCCTCGCTGCCGCGGGTTGCCCTTGCCGGCTACACGAACGCCGGCAAGTCGACGTTGCTGAACGCGCTCACGGGTGCCGAGGTGGGGGCCGGGGACCGGCTCTTCCACACCCTCGACCCGACCACGCGCACCTTCGAGCTCTCCGGCCGCGACTACCTGCTGACCGACACCGTCGGCTTCATCGAGAAGCTGCCGCACCAGCTGGTCGAGGCGTTCAAGGCGACGCTCGAGGAGACCACCCTCGCCGACCTGATCCTGCACGTGGTCGACGCCTCCGAGCCGGAGGAGCGGCGGCTGCTCGACATCAGGGCGGTCGACGAGGTGCTGGAGGAGATCGGCGCCGGGGAGAAGCGACGCCTGCTGGTCCTGAACAAGGCCGACCTGCTCGACGAGGCGGCCCGCCACGAGGTGACGATCGCCCATCCCGACGCGGTACTGGTCTCGGCGCTCGCAGACGAAGGCCTGGACCAGCTGCGCGAGCAGGTCGAGACCGCGTTCGTCGAGACCCTGACCGAGGTCGAGCTGCTGATCCCCTACGCCGAGGGCGGGCGCCTGCACGAGCTGCACGAGGTGGCCGGGGAGCTCGAGCGCACCGAGCGCGAGGACGGCGTGCTCGTCCACGCGCGAGTGCCGGCCGCCGAGCTCCACCGCTTCGCCGACCTCGCCGTCGCTTAAGGTCCCGTTCCGTGCAGCTGCCGTTCGCGAAGCTGAAAGAGGAGGCGATCCTGCCGAGCCGGGCCCATCCGGGCGACGCCGGGCTCGACCTCTACGCCTGCGAGGCCGCCCACATCGGTCCCGGCGAGCGCTGGGGCATCGGCACCGGGGTCGCGGTCGAGATCCCCGAGGGCTATGCGGGCCTGGTCCTGCCGCGCTCCGGCCTGGCCCGCGAACACGGGATCACCCTGGTCAACAGCCCCGGCCTGATCGACGCCGGCTATCGCGGCGAACTGCGGGTGCTGCTGCTCAACGCCGACCCGGCGGAGATCTTCCGGGTCGAGCCCGGAGACCGGATCGCCCAGCTCGTGCTCACTCCGATCGCGCTCGCCGATCCGGTCGCGGCGGAGGAGCTGACCGAGTCGGCGCGCGGCGCCGGCGGCTTCGGCTCCAGCGGCCGCTGAGGTTCAGGTACCGGCGGCGCTGCGGGCGCTCGCGTGGGCGGCCCGCTCGAAGGCGTCGTCCAGGGGATCGAGCGCAGGGCGGGTGCCGTAGCGGCGCTCCAGCGCGGTCGCGATCAGGTGGTCGGCGAGCCAGGCGTTCTTCGGCAGCAGCGGGCCGTGCAGGTAGGTGCCGATCAGGTTGTCGCGGCGCACGCCCTCGCGGCCGTCGCGGCCGTTGTTGCCATGGCCCTCGAGCACGCGGCCGAGCGGCTCGGCCCCCGCTTTGAGGTAGGTGCGGCCACCGTGGTTCTCGAACCCGGCGAGCACCCGTGGCCCGGCGCCGAGGTCGACCTCGATCGCGACGTTGCCGATCAGCCGCGGCCCCGGCTCACGCACGGTCTCCAGCTCGGCGAGGCCGAGCCCCGGCAGCTTCTCCTCCCCGAGCTGGTAGCTGTGGCCGAGCAGCTGGTAGCCGCCGCAGACCGCGAGCAGCGCGGCGCCGTCGCCGACCGCGCCGGCGAGCGCCTCGCGCTTCGTCGCGACCATGTCCTCGGCGACCATGCGCTGGTCGCGGTCCTGGCCGCCGCCGACGTAGAAGAGGTCGTGGGCGGCGGGGTCGACCGGGTCACCCGGGCCGGCGCCGGCGTGGCTGAAGCCGATCCCGCGCCACTCGCAGCGGCGCTGCAGGAAGAGGATGTTGCCGCGGTCGGCGTAGATGTTCATCTGCTCGGGGTAGAGGCTGAGCACCCGCAGCTCCATCTCAGGCCTCCTTCTCCAGTACGACGACCAGCGAGCCGACGTGGATGTCGGTGGGGCCGATCTCACGGCGTTCGAGCGGGCGCAGGCCGGCCGCCGCAGCCTCCTGCTCGAGCTGGGCGGCCGGGAAGGTCGCGATCCGCACCTGGTTCGGTTCTTCGCTGAGCTCGCCCTCCGGGGAGACCGTCTGGCGCAGCCGGTGGACGACGATCTCCTCTGGCCCGACCGCGGCCTCGACCGCGAGGCTCGAGTAGACCCAGCCGTCGACCTCGCGCACGTCGGGGAGCGGGGGAGGGGCGCCGTCGGGCTCGGGCATGCCCTCGAGTATCGCGGCGGCGAAGCGGCCGCCGGGGCGCAGCGCGGCGGCGACGTTGCGCAGGCAGGCGAGCCGGGCGTCGGCACCGGGAAGCAGCTGCAGCATCTGGGTGGGGGCGAGGACGAGGGCCACCTCGTGATCGAGGGCGAACTCGCGGGCGTCGGCGAGCACCGGGGTGACGGGAAGCCCGGATGCGCGCTGCCGGAGCGCGGCGATCAGCTCGGGGTCGCGATCGAGCCCGTAGGTCTGCAAGCCGCGACGGGCGAGGTGGAGGACAACGCGGCCCGTCCCGCAGCCGAGCTCCAGCACCGGGCCGGCGGCCTGGGTCGCCAGGTCCTCCCAGAGATCGAGATCGGCGCCGTAGGAGCCGCACTCGACGTCGTGCCAGATCGCCTCGACGCTCGGCGCGCTCATCGCCAGAACTCCTTTGCCAGCCCTCGATCCGCCAGCAGCTTGCGAAGTTCCAGCAGCGCCGTGTAGGTCGGCAGCGCGAACAGCCGTGCCCCAGGCGGGGTGTCTGACCTAGGGGGTCGCATCGGACCCCTTAAGTCAGACACACCTTCGACGGCGGCGTCGAGGGAGGGCTCGATGCCCCCGATGACCTCGATCCGCTCCGTGGGGAAGCCGGCGTACTTGAGGCGCAGGGCCATCTCGGGGGCGCGGGTGCCGCTGCAGACGACGCGGCGCACCGAGCTGGCGAGCAGCTCGAAGTCGGCGTCCCAGACCCAGGAGACGTCGCGGCCGTCGGCGATCCGGTCGTTGAGCGCGATCCAGAGGTCGATGCCCTCGCCCAGGTCGCCGCCCTCAGCCTCCAGGCGCAGGGTGCGCAGGACCTCGTTGGCGCCAGCGGGGTTCTTGATCAGCAGGATCGAGACCGGGACCTCGCCGACCGCGATCGTCTCGACCCGGCCGAAGGCGGCCCGCATCTCGCCGAGCGCAGCGCCGATCCGCTCCGGTGCGACGCCGAGCCGCAGCCCCGCCGCGATCGCGGCGAGCGCGTTGTAGACGTTGTAGAGGCCGGGCAGCGGCAGCTCCAGCTCGATCTCGCCGGACGGGGTTCGAACCAGCGCTCGAGACCCGTCCATCCCGCGCAGCTCGATCTCGGTGGCGGCGACGTCGGGGCGCGGGCGCTGGGCGCCGCAGCCGGGGCAGGAGTAGTGGCCGAGGTGGCCGACGAAGGCGCGCTCGTACTCGTAGGGGTGGCCGCAGCGGCGGCAGTGCTTGGCGTCGAAGGCGTGCTGCAGCTCCGGCAGCGCCTGCGCGGGGTCCTCGATCCCGAAGTAAGTGACGCCCGCGCGCGGGCGCCCCTCCGGGTCGCGGCCGAGGTCGGCGATCAGCGGGTCGTCGGCGTTGAGGGCGAACTCCGAGGCGCCCTCGCGGGCCGCCACCGTCTTCGCCCACTCGTCGGCCAGCGCCTCCATCTCGCCGTAGCGGTCGAGCTGGTCGCGGAACAGGTTGCCGAGCACGATCAGCTTCGGCCCGAGCTGCTCGCTGACCCGCGGCAGCCAGGCCTCGTCGACCTCGAACAGGCCCTCCTTGCCGCGTTGCTCGAGCAGCGCCGTGGCGACGCCCCAGGTCATGTTCGAGCCGGCCCGGTTGTGGACCGGCCGGCGCCCGTCGGCGGCGAGGATCGCGGCCAGCATCCCGGCCGTGGTCGTCTTCCCGTTGGTCGCCGAGATCACGGTCGAGCCGTCCCCGAGCCGGCGGCCGAGCGCCGCGATCGCCTCCGGCTCCAGCCGCAGCAGCACCCGTCCCGGCAGCGTCGTGCCGCCGCCGCGCCCGCTCGCGCGGCTCGCCCTGCCGATCGCCCGGGCGAGCGCGACCTTGCTGGAGAAGCCGGCGCTCAAGCGCCCGGGACCAGCACGCTCAGCGCCCGCGGCAGCACCCGCAGCGTCGCCGGCAGGTCGGTCAGGTGCTCGCCGTCGGCGTAGACCGCGAAGGGGCGGCTGGCGCTCAGCTCGAGGTGCTTGGCACGGAAGACGCGGACCTCGTCTTTCTCCACGTGGGTGCCCTTGAACACCTTCGGCAGGTTACTCAGGAAGCGGAACTTGCCGACGTCGCCGATCGCGATCACGTCGAGCTCGGCGTCGTCGAGCTGCGCGTCGGGCGCGATCCGCATCCCGCCGCCGTAACAACTGCTGTTGGCGACCGCGATCGAGTAGCCGCTGAGCCGGATTCGCTCGGCGTCGATCGTGACCGTGTAGCGGGCCGGCTTCCAGCTCGCCAGGGTGGCGAGCGCCGCCCAGGCGTAGACGAGGTTGCCGCGCAGGAAGCGGTTCTCGTTGGCGCGGCGGTTCGCCTCCGAGTCGAAGCCGGTGCTGGCGATGCCGAGGAAGCGCTTGCCGTTCGCCTCGCCGACGTCGATCCGGCGGCTGTGGCCGCCGAGCACGACCTCGATCGCCCGCTCGGGGTCGGTGGGGATGCCGAGCACCCGGGCCAGGTCGTTGCCGCGCCCGCCGGGGACGATGCCGAGCGGCGTCTCGGCGCCCGCCATCGCGCCGCCGATCGCGCCGACCAGGCCGTCGCCGCTCATCACCACAGGGACCTCGCCGGCCTCGACCGCGAGCAGCGCCTCCTCGACCCCGTGCTCGAGCCCCTTCGTGCGCTGGACCCGGAACTCGACCCGGCGCTCGTCGAGCACCTGCTCGACCCGCGGCAGCAGGCGCATCGTCCTGCCTCCCGCCGAGGAGGGGTTGACGAAGATCGCCAGCGGCATGCCGTCGATGGACATGCCGTGAGCCTAATCGGGAGAGGAGTTCTGACCGGGCGTGCCGAGCCGGGCGACAGAGAAGCTGCCGTCGCCGGCCTCCGCGGCTTCCACGGCGACGAAACCACGGCGGGCGAAGCGTCGTCGGCCGAGCCGCGCGCCGAGCTTCGAGGGGGCGTGCAGGCGGTCGGAGTAGGCGATCACGAGGAAGCCGCCGGGGCGCAGCACGCGCGCGGTCTCGGCGACTCCGAGCCGGCCGTCGAGGACGGCGACGAGGTCGAAGTGGTCGTCGGGGAAGGGCAGCTCGCGCGGGCCGCCGACCTTGAACGCGATCCGCCCCTCCGGGTCGAGGCCGATCCGCGCTGTCGCGTGGCGGATCGCCGTCGCGTCGGTGTCGACCCCGCGGACCCGGGCGCTGGGGAACTCGCGGGCCAGGAAGAGTGCCGCGTCGCCCTCTCCGCACTCGACCACCAGGGCGCTCTCGGGGCGGCCGACGGCGAGGGTCGCGGTCGCGAGCGGGGTCAGCGGCGGCACCGACATAGCGGGATCGTAGAGCTGTGCATTAGTCTCCCCGGCCGTGGAGGGGCAGCAGCCAGATCGCCGCTGGATCATCTTGGGCGTATTCGCCCTGCTCGCCGTCGTCGTGGTCGGGGCGATCCTGATCTCGCGCAGCGGCGGGGACGACGACGGTGGCGACTCGACCGCGGCCTCCGGCGGCTCGAAAGGCGGCTGCAAGCAGGTCGACGCGCCGGCGCCGAAGAACGTCAGCTTCCCGAAAGCCGACCAGGTGCTCGAGCAGGGCGAGGAAGTGAGCGTCGTGGTGGCGACCAGCTGCGGCGAGTTCACGATCGCGCTCGACACCGAGCGGGCGCCGAAAACCAGCAACTCCTTCGCCTTCCTCGCCGAAGAGGGCTTCTTCGACGAAACGACCTTCCACCGGATCGTCCCCGAATTCGTGATCCAGGGCGGCGATCCGGAAGGCACCGGCTCCGGCGGACCCGGCTACAGCGTGGTCGAGGCGCCGCCGAGCGACCTCGAATACACCAAGGGCCTGGTCGCGATGGCGAAGACCGAAGCCGAGGCTCCGGGCACCTCCGGCAGCCAGTTCTACGTCGTCACCGGCGACAACGTCGGCCTGCCGCCCGAATACGCGCTGCTCGGCGAAGTCACCGACGGCATGGCCACGGTCGAAAAGATCGAGAAACAGGCCGAACCCGGGTCGGAATCGCCGAAACAGACGGTCCTGATCGAAAGCGCCACGGTCGAGCGCGGTTAGCGCTGGGGCACGGATGGCCAAGCTGCAGGTAGGCGATCCGGCCCCCGAGTTCGAGCTTCCCGGCACCGGGGGCAAGACCTACCGGCTGGCCGACTACCGCGGTCGCAAGCTGATCCTCGCCTTCTATCCGGGCGACTTCACCGCCGTCTGCACGAAGCAGTTCTGCTCCTACCGCGATCAGGGCGAGCGGCTCGACCAGCTCGGCGCCGACGTGCTCGGGATCTCGCCGCAGTCGGTCGACTCGCACGAGCGCTTCAGCGAGGAGAAACGGCTGAACGTGCCGCTGCTGGCCGACGAGGACAAGTCGGTCGCGCGGGCCTACGGGGTGCTTGCCGGGCCGATGGTGCGGCGAGCGATCTTCATCCTCGACGAGGAGGGCATCGTCCGCCACCGCAAGGTGACGCTGGCCGGGCTCACCTTCGAGACGGTGGACGACCTCGAGCAGGCACTCGCCACGCTCGCTTGATGGCCGAGGCCGCGCAGCCTTTCGAGCTTGGACCGGCGCCCGTCCTGCGCGGCGAGAGCGCAGGGGAGGGATCGCCGGTCGTGCTTTGCCACGGGGTGACCGCAACGCGCCGCTACGTCGTCCACGGCTCGCGCTCGCTGGAGCGCGCCGGGCACCGGGTGGTCGTCTACGACGCCCGCGGCCACGGCGAGTCCGACCCCGCCCCACCGGGGGAGGGTTATGGATACCCGCTGCTGGTCGACGACCTCGAGCGGGTGGTCGCGGCCGAGGTCGGAGCCGGGCGGTTCGTGCTCGCCGGGCACTCGCTCGGCGCCCACACCGCGGTTGCCTACGCGCTGCGCAACCAGGAGCGGCTGGCCGGCCTGGTCGTGATCGGGCCGGCCTACGACGGCGAGGCCGGCCCCGAGTCGGTCGCCTACTGGGACGGGCTGGCGACGGCGCTCGAGGAGGGCGGCGTCGACGGCTTCGTCGCCTACATCGAGGCCAACCAGGGAATCGACCCGGCCTTCCGCGACTCGGTCCTGCGCTTCACCCGCGACCGGATCGGCCGCCACCGGCACCCCGAGGCGCTGGCGGCGGCGCTGCGCGAGCTGCCGCGCTCGCGGCCCTTCGCATCGCTCGAGGAGCTCGGCGAGCTCGCGGTCCCGACCCTGGTCGTCGCCAGTCACGACGAGGCCGATCCTGGCCATCCCTACGATGTGGCCCGGGCTTACGCGGAGGCGATCCCCGGCGCACGGCTGATCAGCGAGAGCCCGGGGGAGTCGCCGCTTGCCTGGCAGGGTGGCAGGCTCTCGCGCGAGCTGGCCGCCTTCGCCGCCGAGCCGGCCGTTGCCGAGCGCCTCGGATCTTCAAGCGCGACTTAAACACAGGGTTTATCTTCCATCACTATGAAATTTCCGACCGAAGGTTTTCTGCGCGCCGCGATCGCCTTCGTCGCGACCCTGGGGATAGGCGTCGCGACCTACATCACGATCGCCGAGGCGGGGGGCGGCGCGGCCGCCTGCGTGGCCGGCGGGCACGGCTGCGCGACCGTGGCGGAAAGCGAGTACTCGGAGGTCGCCGGGATCAACGTCTCGATTTTCGGGATCGCCGGCTACGTGCTGATCCTCGCGACCGCGTTCTTCGCCGCCGACTGGGCCCGCCTCGGCGGTTTCGCCCTGGCGCTGGGCGGCTTCGGCTTCAGCATCTACCTGACCTACCTGGAGATCTGGGAGATCGAAGCGATCTGCCAGTGGTGCGTGGCGAGCGCCGTGCTGATGACGATCCTCTTCGTGCTCAGCGCGGTGCGTCTGATCGCCTACGCGGGGACCGATGGGCCGGCGGCCGCTACCGAGCAGCTGCAGAACTGAGAAACGACCACGTGGAGGAGAGATGAGCGGCAAGCAGGAGCGGGAGAAGCGGCGTCAGGAGCGCTTGGCGGCGGAAACCAAGGTCGACAGCCGGGACAAGCGCAAAAGACTGCTGCAGATCGGCGCCGGCGCGGCGTTCCTCGCCGTGGTCGTGGTCGCGGCGCTGATCGTGATCGCGTCGGGTGGAGATGACGGCGGCGACGCCAGCAACGTCAAGCACGCGAGCACGGTCAATCAGGAGCTGAGCGGCCTCGAGCAGACCGGCATGGTGCTCGGCGACCCGAACGCACCGGTCGAACTGATCGAGTTCGGGGACCTGCAGTGCCCGGTCTGCAAAAGCGCCTCCGAAAACATCCTCCCGGACCTCTTCGAAGGCCCGGTCGCCCAGGGGCAGGCGAAGATCTCCTTCCGCAACTTCGTCGTGATCAGCGCCGAGTCCGAAACCGCCGGCGCCGCCGCGATCGCCGCCGGCGAACAGGGCCGTGGCTGGAACTTCGTCGAGCTCTTCTACCGCAACCAGGGCCGCGAGGGCTCCGGCTACGTCACCGACGAGTTCCTCACCGCGATCGCCGAAGGCGCGGGCGTCCCGGACATCCAGAAATGGAACGAAGCCCGCAACGGCAGCGAGGTCAAAAACAAGGTCGAAGCCGACCAGGAAGAGGCGCTGCGCCTCGGCTTCGAAGGCACGCCGTCGTTCGCGGTCAAAGGCCCGAGCACCGAAGACATCGAACTCCTCGGCAACGTCGCCTCGGCCGCCGATCTCGAATCGGCGATCAACGCCGCCAGCTGAGAGCCCGTCAGAGGGCAGCCGGCCCGGCAACAGCCGCGGCCGGCGGCCTCCTGCGGCCTCTCCTCGGCTGAGTTGACATAACAATCATTATCGTGCGTTGGATTCGGGAAGAGCCCCAGCGCGGCATCCTCAGGGCGGCGGCGGGGATCTCTGCCGCCGCAGCAATCGCGACTGCCCTCGAGCGAGACCTCGACCCCAGCGCCGAACTGCTTAGGACGGCGGCCGGAGTCGGTGCCAGTTTCCTTCTCGCCTTCGTGATCGAGGCTGCTTGGATGGTCTCCCGCTTGGGGAAGCGCGGCAAAGACGGCGAGTCGTTCATGGGCCTGCTCACCGGATTCGCGGTCTGCGGTCTGATGGGGATCGTCTACATCCTCGTGCAGAGCGAGCGGGCCACCCCGCGGCTGACCGTTGACGACTTCTTCCTGTGGTGGTCTTTCCTGGCGCTGCTGCTGCTTGGCTTGATGATCGTCATCCACCCGGCCTTGACGCACCTGTCGGACGACGACTAACCGCCCAGGGCGATCCGCAGTAGCGCTCTGAGGCCTCCCAGGACGCCGCTGGGGACCTCGGCGGACGGTGAGGCGCCTGGGTGGTCGTGGGCGACGCGGACGCGGAGGGCCTTCGGACGGATGCGGAAGCGCAGCGGGCCCTCCATGGCCAGGGACTCGCCGTCGACGCCGAGTGGGATCGGGACGTCGGACTCGACCTCGAGCTCGGGCAGCGCCAGCTCGCGGTAGCGGCCGGCCGAGGACTCCGGGCCGGGGATCGGCGGTTCGAAGTCGACGACGCCGAGCACGCCGCGGTCGAGGTGCGGCCGGGTTCCGGAGCCGACGGTCGGGCCGAGCCGGTAGACGTTGTTGGAAATCAGGATCAGCGCGGTGCTCGTGTGCACCTCGCCGTCCCCGTCGCGCCAGCGCAGCTCGTTGGGTTCTCCCTCGACGCCCAGCGTCTCGACCAGCGTCTCCAGCAGCGTGCGGATCTTCGCCCCGCGGTACTGGTCCTGGCCGACCGCCTCGGCGTAGACGCCGAGCGAGACGTTGTTGACGAACACCCTCCCGTTCACCTCGCCCAGGTCTACATAACGCTCGCCCCCGTCCCGGAAGGCGTCGAGGGCGCCGACGACGTCGTCGCGGTCGACGCCGAGGTCGAGCGCGAAGTGGTTGCGGGTGCCTGACGGGATGCAGGCGTAGGGCAGATCGTGCTCGGCGGCGATCGCGGCCACCAGTGCCTGGGATCCGTCCCCGCCGGCCATCGCGAGGCCGTCGGCCCCCTTCCCCACCGCCTCCTGCACCAGCTCCTCGAGGTCGTCGTCGGGTCCGAGCACGACCGTCTCCAGGCCGCGCTCGCGCGCCGCCTCGACCAAGCCGACCCGCTCGGCGCAGCCGTCGCCCGAGCGCGGGTTGACGAACAGGACCGGGTGGCGCGGCGCGGGCGCCGCGGGCAGCTGGCGATTCGGCCTGAAGGCGCGGCGGGCGCCGTAGACGCCGACCGCGAGGCCGACCGCGAGCAGGGGCAGCACGCCGCGGTTCTCGCCGGAGGCGATCGCGACGAGCGTCCCCGCGCTCAGCGCCAGGGCGACCGCCGCCGCCGTCCACCTGGGCACGCCGTGGTGGAGCAGGCCGAACCAGGCGGCC
The DNA here is from genome assembly GCA_964464285.1 of uncultured Conexibacteraceae bacterium. GTDB lineage: Bacteria > Actinomycetota > Thermoleophilia > Solirubrobacterales > 70-9 > VAYN01. The sequence continues at coordinate 27,543 of CAYXFL010000021.1, read as the reverse complement.
CCGAGGGCGCCGGCGACGCAGGCGAGGACGATCAGGCCGAGCGGGAATTCGTCGACGAAGACGAAGCAGCCGAGCCCGATCGTCGCCAGGGCGGCGAGCAGGGCGACGATGGCACCGGCGCGGCGGCTCATATCATCGCCCGATGAGGTCCTGGCTGAGCGAGGCGAAGAAGGTCGACACCGCGCTCTACACCGCCGTCGCCGGCACCGAGACGCCGCGCCTCGACGTCGCCATGCAGCGGCTCTCGCGGAGCGCCGACCACGGCAAGCTCTGGCTCGGCACGGCGGCGCTGCTCGCGCTGGCCGGCGGGCGCGGCGGGCGCCGTGCCGCCCTCGGCGGCCTGCTCTCGCTCGGACTCGCCTCCGCCTTCGCCAACCTGGTCGGCAAGCCGCTGACCACGCGCCGACGTCCCGAGCGCGAGGAGGCCGAGCTGCTCTCCCGCCGCCACGTGCCGATGCCGCGGACCAGCTCCTTCCCCTCCGGCCACGCCGCCTCGGCCTTCGCCTTCGCCACTGGCGCCGGCCGCTCCCAGCCGGCCCTCTCGGTGCCGCTGCGGGCACTGGCGACGCTGGTCGGCTACTCGCGCGTGCATACGGGTGTCCACTATCCCGCAGACGTGCTCGCCGGCGCCTTCATCGGCGTCACCGCGGCCGAGCTGGCGGGACGTCTGCTCGAGCGCCGCTGAGGCGAGACCCCGGTCAGCGGCCGCGCGCTGGCGCCAGCGTGAGCACCGCCTCGGCGATCTCCTGCGGCGTCGGCGGGCAGCCCGGGATCCGCAGGTCGACCGGGAGCAGCCGCTCGAGCGGGGTCCCCAGCTCGGCCGCCTCGGCAAGCACTCCGCAGCCGAGCGCGCAGTCGCCCAGGGCGGCGACGCGCCGCGGCTCGGGCATCGCCTCGTAGGCGGCCAGCAGCGCCGCCTCCATCCGCCGCGTGACGGCGCCGGTGACGAGCAGGACGTCGGCATGGCGGGGTGAGGCGACGACGTCGAGGCCGAAGCGCTGCAGGTCGTACTGCGGGGCCAGGGTCGCGTTGAGCTCGTGCTCGCAGGCGTTGCAGGAGCCGGCGTCGACGTGGCGGAGCGCCAGCGAGCGGGCCCCGCCACGGCGTGGAAGCCCGGCCTCGCGGCGGACTCGCTGCAGGTGACGGAGCAGGACGAACACGGCTCAGCGGTCCACGCAGGCGTAGCAGAGCTCGAAGCTCTTGTTGATCAGCGGGAAGTCCGGCAGGAGGTTCTCCGCACAGGCCTCGGCAAGGGCTGGCCAGTTGGCGAAGGAGCCGGTCCGCAGCCGCATCTCGAGCAGCCTTCCGGCCGCGATCTCGACCGCGCAGACGGTCTCGCCGCGCGGGCTCTCGACCCGGGCGACGCCGAGTGGGCCGGCGGCGGCGCCTGGCTCGGCAGCGGCGGCGAGCGGCGGCTCGCCCAGCAAGTCGTCGAGCAGCTCGAAGGTCGCCGCGAGCTCCAGCGGCCGCATCTGCAGCCGCGCCGCGACGTCGCCGCTCGGCTCGGAGGGGATCGCCGCCGCGAACGAGGCGCCGTACCAGAGGGCGGCGGAGTCGGCGCGGGCGTCGGCGGCGATGCCGGCGGCGCGGGCGACGGGGCCAACCGCGCCGAGTCGCGCCGCGGAGTCGCGATCGAGCACGCCGACGGCGCCCAGCCGCGCCTCGACCGAGGCCGAGAAGCGCAGCTCGCGCCAGGCCCGCTCGGCGTCCGCGCGCAGCTCGCGCAGCCCGCCCCGCGCCCGGTCGGCCTGCGCGGCGGAGAGCTCCAGCTCGCTGGTGGCCAGTGCCACCGTCCCGAACAGGAAGCGGTGGCCGGTGAGCTCGGCGTTCAGCCGCAGCGCCCGCTCCTTCAGCGCCGCGAACGCCATGTTGCCGGTCGCGAAGCCAACCCCGGCGCAGATCGCGGCGACGTCGTTGAGGTGGTTGTAGAGACGCTCGAGCTCGAGCAGCAGGGTGCGCGCCCGGCGCAGGTCGCGCGGGGCGAGCAGGCCGAGTGCGTTCTCGCAAGCCTGCGCGTAGGCGACCGAGTTGGTCACCGCGCAGGCGCCGCAGGCGCGCTGGGCGAAGGCGAGGCCGGCCGCCGGCGTGCGGCCGAGCGCGGCCCGCTCGAGGCCACGGCGCTTGTAGAACAGCCGCGGGTCGAGCCGCAGGATCCGCTCGCCGACGACGTGGAAGCGGAAGTGGCCGGACTCGATCACCCCGGCGTGAATCGGCCCGACGGCGACCTGGTGGACTCCCCCACCCTCGACCGGCGTCGTCCAGCTCGCGGTCGGCTGCGTGTGCTCGAGCAGCGGGTGCAGCGGCTGGTGGCCGGCGAAGCGCAAGCCGTGGAGGTCGTGGGCCTCGCGCTCGTCCCACTGCGCCGCGGGCGCCAGGGGGAGGATCGAGTCCACCCCGTCGCCGGAGTAATCGGTGCTCAGCACGCGGGTCCTCGCGCCGCGGGCGAAGAGGGCGTTCCAGCGGCGCGCGCCGCCGGCCCCGCTGGCGTGGGCGCCGCAGAAGCGTCCCCCCTGCTCCAGCTCACGCCGGCAGGCAGCGAGCCAGCTGGCCGGCTCGACCGCGACCGGCTCGGTCTCCTGGCGGGGCAGGGTGGCCCGGCTCACGCGGCGCCTCCGGTCAGTGCCTCGACGATGCCAGAGTCGGGCAGCGCGAAGGCGACGGCGGAGAGCGCCAGCAGGCCGACCGCCGCGGCGCCGGCCAGCAGGCCGAGCGCCCGGGCCGAGCGCCGGCTGGGTCGCCGCCCCCCTCCGCGCTGCTCACCGAGCAGGCCCTCGACGAGGGCGTGGGCGAGCCCGATGAAGCCGAGCGCGAGCAGCACCGCGGCCAGCGAGGAGACGACGAGCAGGCCGGCTTCGAACCCGCCCAGCAGCACCATCAGCTCGGAGACGAAGAGCGGCGAGGGCGGCAACCCCGCCAGCGCGAGCAGGCTGATCGCCATCGCCGCCGCGGTCGGGCGGCTGTCGCGGGCGACGCCCCGGGCCGGTGCCGTCGCCGCGGCCGGATGCTGGCGCAGCAGCGGGATCGCGGTGTAGAAGCCGAGCGCCTTGGCGATCCCGTGGCCGGCGACGTGGACGAGCACGCCGGCGATCGCCAGCGGCGTGCCGATCCCGATCCCGAGCGCGAGGACTCCCATGTGCTCGAGGCTGGAGTAGGCGAGCAGGCGCTTCCAGGGCAGCGGCCGCCAGAGGAACGGCACCGCGAGTGCCAGCGAGGCGAGGCCGAAGCCGACGAAGAGCTGCTGCGCCGCGGTCGCTCCGAGCGCCGGCTCGAGCGCCAGCTTGGTCCGCCAGGCGATCAGCAGCACGGTCGGCAGCAGCGCCGCCGAGAGCAGGGCGCTGACCGGGGGCGGCGCCTCGCTGTGGGCGTCCGGGAGCCAGTTGTGGACCGGGGCCCAGCCGACCTTGCTCGCCAGGCCGACGACGATCAGGACGAAGGCGGCCAGCGTCGCCTCGGCCGGCAGCCCCGGTGCGTCGGCGAGCGCGCTCCAGTCGAGGCTGCCGAGCCCGCCCTCCGCCCCGTCCGCAGCGACGAAGAGGACGACGATCCCGAGCAGCGCGATCGCCAGCCCGAGCGTGGTCAGGACGACGTACTTCCAGCCCGCCTCGAGCGCCTTGGCGCTGCCGCTGAAGGCGACCAGGAGCGCCGATGCCGCCGTCGTCGCCTCGATCAGCAGCCAGGCGAGCGCCAGGTTGTCGACCAGCGGCAGCGCCAGCAGCGCCGCCCAGAAGAGGAAGAAGGCGCTGTAGTACCAGGCGTGCGAGCGCCGCGAGCTGAACCAGCCGCGACCGGCGTGGCGCAGGTGGGCGGGCGAGACCGCGGCGCTGGCCAGGCCGGTCGTCGCGATCAGCGCCAGGAAGACGCCGCCGGCGGCGTCGACCACGAACCAGCCGCCGCCGCCGGCCCGCTGCGGCGCCGCGGCGAGCGCGATCGCGGCCAGCAGCAGGGCGAGCGCCGCGGTGGCGACTGCGGCGGCCAGGGCGAGCCGGTCGGCGGCCCGTGCCGACGGCACCGCCCAGGCCAGGGCCGCGGCGGCCAGCGGCAGCCCGAGCACGGCGATCACGAGGGCCTCAGTCACGCAGCCGCCTCATCAGGTCGGTGTCGCCGCTGCCGAGCTCGCCGTGGATCCGCCGGGCGAAGGCGGCGGCGACGGTGACGACGAGGGCGAGGTCGAAGAGCACGCCGAGCTCGATCGCAAGCGGCATCCCGCCCTCGACCGCGAGCGCCAGCAGATAGATCCCGTTCTCGGCGACGAGGATCCCCAGCACCTGCAGCAGGGCGGGCCGGCGCATCGCCACGATCGCGATCCCGAGGCAGAGCAGCACGATCGCGCCGCGTTCGGCGGCCGGCTCGCCGAGGCCCAGCGGCGGCACCGCGAGGATCGCCGCCAGCGCCACGGCGGTCGCGACCAGCAGCCGCACGAGGACCGTGGTCGCCGGCGCCACCGGGCCGGGCTCGGGGGTGCGGCGGCGGGCGACGACGAGCAGCCCCGGCAGCGCACAGGCGCGGACGCCGAGGAAGGCGGCGGCGAGCAGCAGCCCCGTGCCGCCCTCGGCCACGCTCAGCGCGACCGCCCCGAGCAGCAGCGACTGGGCCGAGAGCAGCCAGGTCGCGAGGCTGCGGCGGCGCACCAGCATCACCCCGAACCCGAGCGCGACCAGCGCCGCGATCGCGGCCTCGCTCATACCAACCCCCCGGCGAGGGCGCTGGCCAGACCGGCCAGAGCAAGCAGGCAGCCGCCGGCGAGCAGTCCCGGCACGCGCAGGATCCGCATCTTGGCCTGCGCCGTCTCGGTCAGGGCGAGGAGGACGCAGAGCAGCGCGACGACCACGGCCGTGGTCGCCAGCTGCGCCCCGAAGCCGCCCCAGTGCGGCCCGAACAGCCCGGCGGCAAGGACCAGGACGATCCAGTGGCGGGCAGCCGCGCTCCACTGGATCAGCGCCAGGTCGCGGCCCGCGTACTCGAGCAGCGGCCCCTCGTGGATCATCGTCAGCTCCAGGTGGGTGTCGGGGTTGTCGATCGGCTGGCGCCCGGTCTCGACCAGGACGACGAGGGCGAAGGCTGCGGCGGCGCACCAGTGCGCCGGCTCGCCCCAGACCGCAGAGCCGCTGGCGGCCGCGCTCATCGCCGCCAGCCCGGTGCTGCCGGCGGGTAGCGCGGCGAGCAGTAGCGCCAGCACCAGCAGCGCCTCGGCGAAGACGGCGAGCGTGAGGTCGCGGCTGGCGCCCATCAGCGCGAACCCGGAGCCGGTGTCCCAGCTCGCCGCCGCCAGCGCGAAGCGGCCGAGCGCGAGCAGCCCGACGAGGACGAGGGCGTCGTCGCCGAGCCCCCACCAGCCCGGGGAGACCCCCGCGACAGGGACGAGCAGCAGTGCCAGCGCGGTCGCCGCGGCGAGTACGCAGGGGGCGAGCCGGTAGACGATCGTGGTCGGCTGCGGGTCGGCCAGCGACTTGCCCCAGAGGCGGCGCAGCTCGCGGTAGGGCTGTAGCGGCGAGGGCCCGCGGCGCCCCTGCAGGCGCGCCTTCGACGACTGGATCGCCCCGGGCAGGAGCGGCGCCAGGACGAGCCCGCCGAGCTGGATCGCGGCCGCGGCGGCGCTCACCCGATCGCCCCGGTCCGGACCAGGGCCAGCAGCACCAGCAGCAGGGTGAGCAGGTAGGCCGCGTAGGCGCGCACGCTGCCGGACTGGATCCGGCGTGCCACCCGGGCGCCGCTTAGGGCGAGCTGGCGCGCGGGACGGTAGAGCGCGGTGTCGAACAGGTGCGGGACCTCGCCGCTGTAGGCGACCGAGCGGACCAGCCCGTCCGCGCGCACCACGGTGACCTCGCGGCGTGGGCGCAGCACCGCCTCGAGCACGAGGTGGAGCGGCTTGGCGAAGCCGGCCGAGGTCCAGCCGAGCGCGGGCTCGACCTCTTGCCCGCAGGCCCACGACGGCACCGGCGCGGCGCGGCGCGAGCCTCGCGCCAGCCAGAGCAGCCCGCTCAGCGCCGCGATCCCGAGCAGCAGCCACGGTGAGGGCAGGCTCCCGGTGCCGGGGATCTCGAGGCCGGGCGCGGCGCCCAGCTCGCTCCCCTGTGGAGCCAGTCCCGCCAGCGAGGGCAGGAGCAGCCCCGGCACGGCGGCGAGGACCAGGCAGAGCACGGCGAGCAGAGCCGGGGCCAGCCGCATCCCGCCGTTCGGGTCGCGCGCCGCGGCCGGCTCGGGACGGCGGGGCGCGCCGAGCAGGGCCAGGCCGCTCGCCTTGACGAAGGCGAAGGCGGCGAGCGCCGCCGTCGCGGCGAGGCCGGCGGCGGCGATAGCCGCCGCGATGCCGGTTCCGGGCGCGGGCCCGAAGGCGGCGTGGACCAGCGCCTGCAGGGTCAGCCACTCGGAGACGAACCCGTTCAGCGGCGGTACCCCGGCGATCGCCAGCGCCCCGACCAGGAAGGCGCCGCCGGTCCACGGCATCCGCCGCAGCAGGCCGCCGAGGCGGTCGAGGTCGAGGCCGCCGGCGGCGCGCTCGATCGTCCCGGCGGCGAGAAAGAGCAGCGCCTTGAAGACTCCGTGGTTGAGCGCGTGCAGCAGCGCCGCCGCGAAGGCGAGCGCCGCCCACCCCTCCTCCCCGCCGGCGGCGAAGACGAGCGAGGCGCCGAGCCCGAGCGCGACGATGCCGACGTTCTCGATCGAGGAGAAGGCGAGCAGCCGCTTCAGGTCGCGCTGGGTGAGCGCGTAGAGCGCCCCGCCGAGGGCCGAGAGCAACCCCAGCCCGAGCAGCGTCAGGCCGGCCCAGAGCGGCGCCGGCGCGGCCCACTCGAAGAGCACCCGGATCAGCCCGTACAGGGCGACCTTCACCATCACCCCCGACATCAGCGCCGAGACGTGGCTCGGCGCCACCGGATGCGCTCGCGGCAGCCAGGCGTGCAGCGGCATAAGCCCGGCCTTGGTCCCGAAGCCGACCAGCGCGGCGACGATCACCAGCGCCTGCGGTCCGGCGCCCGCGGCGGCGAGCGCGCCGGGATCGCCGAGCGCGCCGAAGTGGGCGAGCGCCAGCAGCGCGATCCAGACCCCGGCGCCGCCGAGATGGGTCACCGCGAGGTAGACGAAGACCGCGTGGCGGACGCCGGCGTCGCTGCGCGCGACCAGGATCGCCGCCGCCGGTGCCAGGGTCATCAGCTCCCAGCCGGCGAGGAAGGTGCCCGGGTCGCGCGCGCAGACGACGCCGGCGAGCGCGACCAGGAAGAGGCCGGAGAGGAAGACGAGCGGGCGCTCGCGGGGCGCGCCGGCCAGGTAGTCGCGGGCGTAGAGCAGCGCCGGCACGGCGACTACCGCGATCGTCGCCAGGAAGAAGCCGCTGAGCCCGTCGACGCCGAGGCGCGGGTCGAGCCCGTCGGCGAACCCGGCGCCGAGCGGCGGCTCGCCGAAGAGCACGAGTGCCCCAGCCAGGCCGAGCAGCGCCGCGCCCAGTCCCTGCAGGGCGAGGCCGGCGCCCGTTCCGCAGCGCAGCAGCGGTGCCAGCGTGCCGGCCGCGAGCAGGGCCGCGCCGGCGAGCGCCAGCGACTCCGAACCGCTCAACCCCGGCTGCCGATCGCTACCGCGACTTCGCCGGCTCGGCGCCGAGCTCCCCGAGCAGCGCGTTCGCCTGCTCGAGGTGGGAGCCGATCACCTGACGGGCGCTCTCCAGCATCTGGAAGACGCGCGGGTCGCGCACGCTGTAATAGACGCTGGTCCCCGCCTTGCGCGCCTCGAGGATCCCCTGCCGCCGCATCGCGCCGAGGTGCTGGGAGGTGCCGCTCGAATCGATCCCCAGCTCGGCCTGGAGGTCCCCCACAGTCATCTCGCCGTCCTTCAGCAGCTCCAGCACGCGCACCCGGCTCGGGTGGCCGAGAGTGCGAAAGAACTCAGCCTTGACCTGGTGGATTGGCCGGGCCGGGCCGGTGACTGTCTTCGTCTCGCCCATCGGCGAATGACTATATCTTAAAACTTCTTAAGATTACGTTCTCAGGGTGCAGCCCCGAGCACGGCGCTGCCGCGGACCAGCGGCTTGACGATCGGCGCCGCCTTCGGCAGCTCGTCGCGCTGGAACTCCCCCAGCTCGAACCCGGCGGCGGAGATCGCCGTCAGCGTGTCGCGGTTGCAGCGGCAGCCGTCGGCGAAGTAGCGCCAGGGAACCTCGAAGCGGTCCTGCCAGCGGGCCAGGCCCGGCTCCTCGGAGCGCACGTGCTCGAGGAAGAGCAGCTTGCCCCCGGGCCGCAGGACCCGCGCCATCTCGGTCAGCGCCGCGCGCGGGTCGGGCACCGTGCAGAGGACCATGGTCACGACCGCGGTGTCACAGCTGCCGGCCTCGACCGGCAGCGCTTCGGCCGGCGCCTCGACGATCGTCGCCTCGCGGGCGGAGGCGGCAAGGCGCTCGCGCAGCCGCTTGGTCATGTGCGGGTCGGGCTCGGCGAGGATCAGCTCCTCGACCGCCTCGGGATAGAGGTCGGTGTTGGCACCGGTCCCGGCTCCGAGCTCCACCACCCTCCCCCGCGCTTCGGCGAGCAGCTCCCGCCGCATCTGCCGCAGCCCGGCGTCTTCGGAGGCCTGCAGGCCGCGGTCGTAGATGGCCGAGAAGAAGCGGCCCCAGGTGGCGTCGTAGATCCGTCCCATCGCTTGTTGCATTGTGCCGGCTCTGGCCGGCTCAATGCGTCGAGCGGCGCGCCGGCTGGTGCCGGCGGCTCAGCCGGCGTCGTGGCGGGCGGGCTCGGGGGCCTCGCCGGGCGCCTCCGCGCTGTGCTCGCCGGCGGTCTTGGTGCGCTCCTCGTAGGCGCGGCGTGCGGCCGGGTTGACCTCGGTCATCACCTTGTCGACGCCCATGAAGCGGCCGACCGCCTCGCGGGCCCGCCGCGGCATCAGCGAGCCGCCGATGATCGTTGCCTGCAGCGAGCGCGGCACGAAGACGTCGAAGCGGTTGCGCTCCAGCGCGTCGACGATCTCCTTGGCGACGTCCCCGGCGGTGACCTGCTTGACGCCGCGCTGGTCGGCAAGGCCTTCGGTCAGCTGGGTGTCGACGGTCACCGGCATCACGCAGGAGACGTCGACGCCGGAGCCGCGCAGCTCGGCGCGGATCGACTCGCTGAGCCCGACCACGGCGTGCTTGGTCGCCGAGTAGGTGGCGATCCCGGGCACGCCGGTCTTGCCCGCCGAGGAGGCGACGTTGACGATGTGGCCGCTGCGGCGCGGCGCCATCCGCTCGATCGCCAGCTGGCAGCCGACGATGACGCCGTAGAAGTTGATCTCGATCTGGCGCCGCAGCGAGGCGTCGCTCTCCTCGACGAACGGGGTCACCGGCATGATCCCGGCGTTGTTGACGATCACGTCGATCGGACCGAGCTGGCGCTCGGCCTCCTCGAGGAAGGCGGCGAAGGAGTCGCGGTCGGTGACGTCGAGGGGCAGGGCGACCGAGCCGCCTCCCAGCCCCGCGGCCGTCTGCTCGGCCAGCTTCAGGTCGAGGTCGCCGAGCGCCACCCGGCAGCCCCGCCGGGACAGCGCCGTCGCCGTCGCCGCGCCGATCCCACGGGCACCGCCCGTGATCGCCACGACTTTGCCGTTCAGGGACCGCCGCTCCTTCGCCATCTTGCCTTCCTCCTACCCTCGTTGGACGGGCCTCAGCCCGCCGGCTTGTAGACCGTGACCACGGCGGCACCGCCGAGGCCGATGTTGTGCTGGAGGGCGACCTTGGCGCCCTCGACCTGACGCTTGTCGGCGTCGCCGCGCAACTGCCAGGTCAGCTCAGAGCACTGCGCCAGCCCGGTTGCGCCGAGCGGGTGGCCCTTCGAGATCAGGCCGCCGGACGGGTTGACCACCGGGCCCTCGCCGCCGTAGGTCGTCGCTTCCGCCTCGATGAGCTTGTGCGCCTCGCCCTCGGCCGCGATCCCGAGCGCTTCGTAGGTAATGAGCTCGTTGGCGCTGAAGCAGTCGTGCAGCTCGATCACGTCGACTTCCGCGGCGCTGACGCCGGCTTCCGCGTAGGCGCGGTCGGCCGCGGTCTTCGACATGTCGGATCCGACGATCGTCATGCAGTCGGCCGCCTCGTCGAAGGTCGAGCTGAGGTCGGTGACCATCGACTGGCCGACGATCTCGATCGCCCGGTCGCCGAGCCCGTGCTCTTCGACGTAGCGCTCGGAGGCGACGATCGCGCAGGCCGAGCCGTCGGAGGTCGGCGAGCACTGCAGCTTGGTCAGCGGATCGTGGATCACCTTCGCCGCCTTGATGTCCTCCAGCGAGTACTCGTCCTGGAACTGGGCGTAGGGGTTGTTGACCGAGTGCTTGTGGTTCTTCCAGCCGATCCAGGCGTAGTGGTCGGGGTTGGAGCCGTACTTGGCCATGTGGTCGCGGCCGGCGTTGCCGAACATCTGCGGGGCCGGCGGCGACTGCTCCGGATCGCGGATCTCGAACATCCGCATCGCGTGCTTGTCGAGCGCGTTGGTGCGGTCGGTGTACTTGACCCCGAGGCTGCCCGGCTCCATCTTCTCGAAGCCGAGCGCCAGCGCGCAGTCGGCGACGCCGCCCTTGACCGCCTGGCGGGCGAGGAACAGCGCCGAGGAGCCGGTCGAGCAGTTGTTGTTGACGTTGACGACCGGGATCCCGGTGAGGCCGAGCTGGTAGAGCGCCCGCTGGCCGTAGGTCGAGTCGCCGTAGCAGTAGCCGGCGTAGGCCTGCTCGACGTCCTCGTAGGGAATGCCGGCGTCGGCGAGCGCCTTCTCCCCTGCCTCCTTGGCCCAGTCGGGGTAGTCGCCCTCCTTGGTGCCCGGCTTCTCGAACTTGGTCATGCCGACACCGATCACGTAGGTCCTGTTGCTCAAGTCTGCTCCCCTAAGTCCGCCGCGTCCCACGCGGCTGTTTGGCTGACTAGCCAGGAATCTAGCGCGCTGGGCCGTCGGGCGGGGTCGGCGGCGGGCGCAGCGCCTGGAAGTCGAGCCCTCTCCCCTGCTTCGGATCGGGCCAGAAGACCCAGGCGAGGAAGGCGATCAGGATGCCCACGGCGGTCCCGATTACGCGCAGCTCGGCGGCCTCCCAGGCGCTCTCCCCGAGCGTGTCGGTGAGCAGCACCACGTAGACGGTGACCGCGGTCGTGAACAGCGCGTACTGGACGGTGAGCAGGCCGAAGCAGAAGCCGGCGGCGACGAAGAGGATCGCGACCGTCACCGCGTCGCTCTGGATCGTTTCCGCCGCCACCGTCGCCAGCACCAGGCCGAGCGCCGTCCCGGCCGCCCGCAGGACCAGGCGCAGGTACGTTTCGTCGCGGTCGGCCCGCATTACGAAGAGGATCGTCAGCGGGATCCAGTAGCCGTGGTCGTCCATGTCGAAGATCCGGTAGACGGCGACGCCGGTGGCGAGCGCCGCGCCGAAGCGGATCCCGTGGCGGCAGGCGGCGGAGCGGAGCGTCAGGTTCTCGCGCATCGCGGCGCGGAAGGCGGGCCCGTCCCAGCCGCTCGGCTCGCCGCGGGCGCGGCGCTCGGCGAAGACCCAGACGAGCAGCGACCAGGCGACCTGGGTGAGCGCGCCGAGCGTCACCCAGCCGAGCGCCGGCAGCGCCTCGTCGACCGGCAGGAAGAACCCCTGCGCGATCATCAGCGCCAGGGTCACCGAGAGGCCGAAGATCGCGAGCCGCAGCGAGTAGGCGAACAGGTAACCGGCGAGCGCCCCCACTACGGCCATCGCCAGCACCGCGGCGATCGCCGACTGGCTGCTGAGGATGCCGAGCGCCGCCGCAACCCCGACCGCCGGGGCGACCGCCGCCTGCCAGGCCGCCCGCGGCAGCGCCGGTGCGTCCATCCCAACGAAGCCGGCGAACAGGGCGCCGGTCCCGATCGCCCCGTGGGTGGGGGCGTCGAAGCCGAACTCGATCGCCAGGCAGATCCCGATCGGGACCGCGATCAGGAAGCCGCGGCGGATCGCCGGGCCGGGCGCCGCCGGCCCGATCGCGAACAGCGGCGAGGCGCGCAGGTAGCGCGCGGTGCCGGCCGCGTTGAACAGCCCCGGGGGCGGGTGCGAGGGCGAGCGGCTGGACACGGCCGTGAGGGTAACCTCAGCGTCCGTGGTAAACGCCGTGATCAGCTCCGATCCCGCCGCAGGAGTGGGCCTGCTCGCCGCCCTCGCGGCCGGGGTCGTCTCCTTCCTCTCCCCCTGCGTGCTGCCGCTCGTCCCCGGCTACCTCTCGGCGGTCACCGGCGTCTCCGCCAGCGAACTCGAAAACGCCAACTGGCGGCGGGTGCTCGGGCCGAGCCTCGTCTTCGTCGCCAGCTTCTCGCTGATCTTCATCCTGCTCGGCCTCACCGCGACCAAGATCGGCTCCTTCTTCGACGAAAACATGGAGCTGCTGGAAACGCTCTCGGGCGTGCTGATCATCCTCCTCGGCGTCCTCTTCGTCGCCTCCTTGTTCGTCCCCCGCCTCAACAAGGAGTGGCACGTCGACGCGCTGCTGGAGCGGGCCGGCAAGGGCGGCCCCGTGGTCGCCGGCGCCGCCTTCGCGATCGCCTGGACCCCCTGCATCGGCCCCACCCTCGGCGCCATCCTCACCGCCGCCTCGCTCTCCGAATCGGCCGGCCGCGGCGCCCTCCTGCTCGCCGTCTACTCGGCCGGCCTGGCGATCCCCTTCATCGCCACCGCCCTCGCCTTCTCCCGCATGACCACCGCCTTCGCCGTGGTCAAGCGCCACTACGCCCTGATCGTCGCGATCGGCGGCGTGATCCTGATCGCGATGGGCATCCTGATCCTGACCGGCGAGCTGTTCAAGCTCAACGTCGAAGTCCAGCGCTGGGCCGAAAGCCTCGGCCTGGACTTCTGGAACTCGGTCTAGTTCTGGACCGGGCCGACGGTCTCGAGCTCTTTGCCGACCGCCTCGGTGATCTCGAGGCCGTCGTCCTCGAGGTCGCGGGAGCAGACGATGCGGAAGCGGCCGGTGCCGACGGCGCCGTCGGGGACGACCGGGAGGCCGCGGATCGTGTCCCAGCCGAGCCGCTCGACCTCGAACGGGTTCATCCGCACCTCCGCCGCCGGGAACGGGCAGTTGGCGTTGTGCTGGTCGATCGCCTTGGAGATCGCCTCCAGGTTCTTCGCCTCGGGGGAAGCCACTGGCCCTCAGGGTATCGTGCGCTTGCCCGAACGTACGTTCGCTTCGTCCCCCAGGCGGCGTACGATCCCGGGCGGTGAGTTTCGAGCGCACGATCGCCCACCTCGACATGGACGCGTTCTACGCGTCGGTCGAGCTGCGGCGGCGGCCGGAGCTGCGCGGCAAGCCGGTGGTCGTCTGCGGGTCGGGGCCGCGGGCGGTGGTGACGACGGCGAGCTACGAGGCGCGGCGGCTGGCCGGGATCCACTCGGCGATGCCGGCGGCGACGGCGCGGCGGCGGCTGCCGGACGCGGTCTACATCACGCCGGACTTTCCGGCGTACCGGGAGGCCTCGGCGCGGGTGATGGAAGCGCTGCGGCGGAACGCCGAGGTGGTCGAGGTGGTGGGGCTCGACGAGGCTTATCTGGACCTGACCGGGATCTTCTCGCCGAAGGCGACGATGCGGCGGATCGCGGCGCAGATCCGTGAGGAGACCGGGCTGACCTGCTCGGTCGGGATCTCGGAGAGCCGGCTGCTGGCGAAGATCACCAGCGAGCTGGGCAAGCCGGCGGGCCTGGTGACGCTCTCGCGCGAGCAGGCGCTGGAGCGCTTCGGCGGCGAGTCCCCCGGCCTCGTCCCCGGGATCGGGCCGAAGACGCTGGCCCGGCTGGAGCGGATGGGCGTGCGGACGCTGGCCGAGCTGGGGGCGCGCCCGCGCGAGGAGCTGGAAGGGACATTCGGACCGCGCTCGGGCGCCTGGCTGCACTTTCGCGGCCGGCTCTGGGACGAGACCCAGGTCACGGTCGAGCGGGAGACCAAGTCGGTCTCGGTAGAGAACACCTACGACACCGACCTCAACCAACGCGGCGAGATCGAGGCCAAGGTCGAGGGCCTGGCCAAGGAGCTCTGCGAGCGGCTGCGGCGCAAGGGGCTGGCCGGGCGCACGATCGGGCTCAAGGTGCGGCTCGACGACTGGACCAACGTGACCCGCTCGCACACCGTCGAGCAGCCGACCGCCGACCCCGCGGTGGTGGTTCCGGCGGCGCTGGAGCTGCTGCGCGCCTACGACCCGCAGCGCCCGGTGCGGCTGCTCGGCGTCCGCGTCGCCGGGTTCGAGGGCGAAGCGCCGGCCGCCGCCGAGCCACCCGCCGGCCAGCTCCAACTGGGTCTGGCTTCCTGAGCGCCCGGCTGCAAAGATGACCGAGTGGCCGCTGACCGACTGACCGGACTCGACGCTTCCTTCCTCCACATGGAGCGGGCCGGCGCGCACATGCACGTCGCCAGCACGATCGTCTTCGAGGGCCCGGCCCCCTCGCACGAGCAGTTCCGCGACCACATCGGCTCGCGCCTGCACCTGGTCCCGCGCTTCCGCCAGAAGCTGCGCTGGGTGCCGCTCGACCAGGGCCGCCCGGTCTGGGTCGACGACCCGCACCTGAACCTCGAGTACCACGTGCGCCAGACCGCGCTGCCGGCGCCGGGCTCCGACGAGCAGCTGCGCAACCTCGCCGCGCGGATCTTCTCCCAGCAGCTCGACCGCTCGAAGCCGCTCTGGGAGCTGTGGCTGGTCGAGGGCCTCGCCGACGGCCGCTTCGCGATCATCGGCAAGAGCCACCACGCGCTGGTCGACGGAGTCTCCGGGGTGGACATCACCACCGTGCTCTTCGACCTCGACCGCGAGCCGCAGGGCGCCCCGGCGAGCGCGCCGCGCTGGCTCGCCCGCCCCGAACCGACCGACCTGCAGCTGTTCACCGACGCCTGGCGCGAGCGGCTGACCAGCCCGGCCGAGATCGCCCGCGGCGTCCGCCGGGCGCTGCGCGGGCCGCGCAAGGTGCTGGGCGGCGTCAGCGCCACGTCGAAGATGATCGGCGCCGGGATCTCCGCCCCCCACACCCCCTTCAACGTCGAGATCGGGCCGCACCGGCGCTTCGCGATGACCCAGGCCGACCTGGTCGAGCTGAAACGGGTCAAGGACGCCCACGGCGGCACCGTCAACGACGTGATCCTCTCGATCGTCACCGGCGCGATCGGGAACTACCTGCGCGCCCGCGGCCACGACACCGACGAGCTCGAGCTGCGCGCGATGGTCCCGGTCAGCATCCGCGCCGAAGAAGAGCACGGGGCGCTCGGCAACCGGATCTCGGCGATGATGGCGCCGCTGCCGGTCTGGTCCGAGGACCCGGTCGAGCGGCTGCGGATCGTGACCGAGCGGATGGGCGACCTGAAGGGCTCCGGCCAGGCGGTCGGGGCCGAGATCCTCACCCGGATCACCGATTTCGCGCCGACCACGATCGCCTCCCAGGCGGCGCGCCTGCAGCCCGCCCAGCGCTTCTTCAACCTGGTGATCACCAACGTGCCCGGGCCGCAGTTCCCGCTCTACGTGCTCGGGCGTCAGATGGAGTCGATCTTCCCGATGGTGCCGCTGGCCCGCCGCCAGGCGCTCTGCGTCGGGATCATGTCCTACAACGGGCAGGTCAACTTCGGCCTGGTCGGCGACTACGACGCGATGGCCGACCTCGACAGCTTCGCGCTCGACCTCGAGGCGGCGACCGGGGAGATCGTCACCGCGACCCCCACCGGCGGGCTGCGCAGCGTGAAGGCCTCGACCGCCAGCAACGGCGCCGGCCCGGTCGCGGTCGAGCCCAGCGCCTGACTGTCGAGTTGCTCCCGGACGTGCGGGAGGAAGTCGACAGGCCTAGCGGATCAGGCTGGCGCTGATCTCGAACGGGACGCGGTCGGTCAGGTAGAGCCAGTCGAGCCGGCGCGGGCTGAACCCGTCGGCGCTGCCGTCGGCGTTGACGATGACCGCGGTGATCCGGGAGAAGCGGCCGGGGTCGCCCAGCTGCACCCGCAGGGCGCCGCCGCGGCGGCTGAAGTCGATGCGGGTGATCGTCGCCCCGCCGCGCTCGGTCCCCAGCCGCCCGACCAGGGCGAGGCCGGTCGCGGTGCCCAGCGGTGCGCTCAGCCGGGCGACCACGGCGCGCCCGCGCGGGGCGCGGATCCGCAGCGGTTCGAAGGTCGTGTGGTTGAGCATCCGCGTCTGCGGCGGCGCGTCCAGCTTCAGCTCGCCCTGACGCGGCACGTCGGGGAAGCGGCGGCTCTCGCGGAACCCCCGGCCGGTCCGCCACTCGGCGGTGGCGGCGGCGAAGCGGGTGAACTCGCGGCTGAAGTCGGAGCTGCCGGCGCTGCGGATCGCGCGGTCGTAGACGCCGAGCGAGAAGCCGCCCGGCCGCGTGTGGATCGCCATCGCCCAGGCTTTGCGGATCATCGCCGGGTCGTAGCGGCGGGCCAGCCACTGGGCCCAGACGGCGGAGCCGTACTGTTTGATCGAGCTGGTCGTCAGCGGGGTTGAGAGGCGGTGGACCCAGCGGCGCACGTAGCGGAAGTAGTCGTCTATCCCGTTGTAGACCTGGTCCTCCATCCAGGTCGCCGTCGACTCGGCGAACCAGGGGTCCTGGAAGGCGTCGTAGCCGAACTGGAGGATGTGGTTGTACTCGTGGGCGATCGTCACCCGCAGGTCCTGCATCGGGTCGGTGCCGGGGAACTCGAAGGCGCTGTAGTCGTTGTCGAGCACGAGATAGCCGTGCAGGCGGCGCGGGATCCGCTTGCCGTTGCCGAACTGACCGCGATCCGGGGCGGCGTAGCCGAACAGCTGGCCGCCGATCTGGGAGAGGTAGATGTCGGTCTTGCCGACTCCCCCGCCGCCGCGGCGGCCGTCGCTCTTCGGCTCGCGCCAGCCCAGCTTCACGTTCTGCACCTCGTAGGTGTGTTCGGCGACCTCGAGCACCTTGCGCACGTAGTCCGGCACCCCGTCGCCGTCGCTGTCGAGCAGGTTCGGGGCGTCCAGGCCCTCGACCACCCAGTGCACGCAGAAGTGGCGTGAGCAGGCCGGCGAGCGCGGCGCCTCCGGGACCGAGTAGGCGTTGCGGTTGGGGTCGGGATCGTCGGTCGGCCGCGCGTAGGCTTCGGTCGGCCGCGGCTGCGGCACCACGAACGGCTTCTGCGACGGCGAGGCCAGGCTGGGCACGGCGTCTGCGACCTCGATCGAGGCGGGGGCGACGGCCGGGCTCGCGGCGAGCGCGCAGAGAACCGCCCCCGCGAGGCCGGCCAGGTGCAGACGGCGGTCTCGCATCGCTCCCAGCCTACTCACGCCGGCCCGCCGGCACCGGGGCTCCAGCCCCCCAGGCGCCTGGGACAGAGATACTTGGGCGGTGAGTCGATCCTTGCCGGAATGCGCGTAGCCCTCGCCCAGATCAACCCGACCGTCGGCGACCTCGACGGCAACGCGGCCAAGATCGCCGAGTGGAGCGCCCGGGCGCGCGATGACGGCGCCGAGCTGGTCGTCTTCCCCGAGCTCTGCGTGCCCGGCTACCCGGCCGAGGACCTCTATCTGAAGCGCCACTTCCTGGCCGCCAACCAGCGCACCGTCGAGGATCTGGCGCGGCGGATCGAGGGGGTCACGGCGCTGGTCGGGTTCGCCGAGCCGATCCCCGGCGGCGGCGACTTCCGCCACGCCTACAACTCGGTCGCGGTGCTGGCCGACGGAGCGGTGCGCGCGGTCTACCGCAAGAACCGGCTCCCCAACTACTCGGTCTTCGACGAGCAACGCTACTTCCTCGCCGGCTCCGAGCCGCTGACGACCGCGGTCGGCGAGACCAGCGTCGGGCTGACCGTCTGCGAGGACGTCTGGGCGCCGGGGCCGCCGGCGCAGGCGGAGGCCGAGGCGGGCGCGCAGCTGATCGCCAACCCGTCGGGCTCGCCCTACCACCGCGGCAAGGGCCGCGAGCGCGAGCAGATGTTCGCCGAGCGGGCGCGCGCCTACGGGACCTACTTCGCCTTCTGCAACCTGGTCGGCGGCCAGGACGAGCTGGTCTTCGACGGCCAGAGCCTGCTGGTCGGCCCCGACGGCAAGGTGCTCGCCCGCGCCGCCCAGTTCGAGGAGGAGCTGCTGCTCTGCGAGGTCCCCTCCTCCTCCCCGGCCCGGCTGGCCGAGCCGCTCGCCGACGTCGACGAGGTCTACGAGGCGCTCGTCCTCGGCCTCCGCGACTACGTCGGCAAGAACGGCTTCGGCCGCGTCGGCGTCGCCCTCTCGGGCGGGATCGACTCGGCCCTGGTCGCGATGCTCGCCGCCGACGCGGTCGGCCCCGAGCGGCTCAGCTGCGTGGTGATGCCATCCCCTCATTCCAGCTCCGAAACCCAGGAGGACGCCAGAACTATCGCCGCCAAGCTCGGCTGCGAGCTGATCGAGATCGAGATCGAGCCGATGATGGACGGCTACGAGCGGGCCCTGGCCGGGTTGCTCGACCCGGGCGCGGCGCCGGCGGCCGGAGAGGACGATCGGCCCCCGCACGACCCGGCGCGGCCCTCGGAGCCGGACCTGGCGGCGGAGAACATCCAGGCGCGGATCCGCGGCAACATGATGATGGCGCTCTCCAACCGGCACGGCTGGCTGGTCCTGACCACCGGCAACAAGAGCGAGATGTCGGTCGGCTACGCGACCCTCTACGGCGACATGGCGGGCGGCTTCGCGGTGATCAAGGACGTGCCCAAGGAACTCGTCTACGCGCTGGTGCGGCGGCGCAACGAGCGGGCCGGGAGCGAGCTGGTGCCGAGCAGCGTGCTCGACCGCGCTCCCTCCGCCGAGCTCCGTCCCGACCAGCGCGACAGCGACTCCCTCCCCCCCTACGACCTGCTCGACCGCATCCTCGAGGCCTACGTCGAGCGCGACCTCGGCCGCGAGGAGATGGCGGCGGAGGGCATGCCGGCCGGGGTGGTCGACGAGGTGATCCGGATGGTCGACCGCTCCGAGTACAAGCGCCGCCAGGCGGCGCCGGGGATCCGGATCACGCCGCGGGCGTTCGGCAAGGACCGGCGCCTGCCGATCACCAACCGGTTCAGCGGTTAAGACTCAGGCGTCGGGCCGCGGGCGGACGGCCAGGGTCATCTTGGCCAAGGCGCAGAGCTTCTCCTCGCCGTCGAAGACCTCGACCTCCCAGACCCAGGTGGTGCGTCCGCGGTGGCGGGCGCGGGCGCGGGCTTCGGGACCGCCGGCGGTTACCGGCCGCAGCAGGCTGACCTCGATCGCCTGGCCCATCGCGATCGAGCCCTGCGGGTAGACCGCGATCGCGGTGGCGCGCGAGCAGAGGCTCTCGACCAGGGTCGAGACGACGCCGCCGTGCAGGAGGCCGTAGGGCTGGCGCAGGTCGTCGCGCAGGGGGATCCGGGCGCGGGCGTCGGCGGGGTCGTCGCTGATCCATTCGGTGCCGATCAGCTGGTCGAAGTGACTGATCGGCCCGCGGGTCTCGCTGCTCATCGGGCCCAACCCTAGCGGCGGCGACGTTAAGCCTTGACGTTGCGTTTGGAGGAGGAGGCGGGAGGCCGCCCGCGCCGCGTAGGGTTTGCGCCGGGGATGCCGCTCAGCGACGACCAGAAAGCGATGCTGCGCCTGCTGGCGCGCGACCAGAGCTACGACGACATCGCCGCCCTGATGGGGCTGAGCGTCGACGAGGTGATCGCTCGCGCGAAGAGCGCGGTCACGGAGCTGGAAGCGGAAGGGATCCCGGCGCCGACGCTGCCCGAGGCGCCGGGCGCCAAGGCCCCCGGGCCCCCCGCCGAGTCGAAGCCCACCCCTGCCGAGCCCGCGAAGCCGCCAGAGCCCGCGAAGCTGGCCAAGCAGGAGCCGCCCGCGCCCGCCAAGCCGGCGAAGCCGAAGCGGCCGCGCGACAAAGGCATGCTAATCGCGATCGGCGCCGGCACCCTTGCCGCGATCGTGATCGTCGTTCTCGCCGTGCTCCTGATCTCAGGAAGCGACGGGGACGGCGACGAGACGACCAGCGCCTCCGGCGACGGCACCAACGTCGCCGCCAGCACCGGCGACGGCGCCCCGACCACGGCCAAGCTGGTCGCGGTCGACGGCGGCGACGCCAGCGGCGAAGCGACCTTCGGCCGGGTCGAAGAATCGCTCGGCCTGGGGATCAAAGCGCAGGGCCTCGAACCGGCCCCCCGCGGCAGCATCTACATGGTCTGGCTGGCCCAGAACCCGAACAAAATGCTGCCGTTGACCGCGGTCCTCGCCAACAAAAACGGCCGCATCAACGCCTCCTACGCGGTCCCCACCGAAGCGGTCGTCTACCTCGCCAGCGGCGAATTCGAGGATCTCGTGATCACCCTCTCGCGCAACCGCGACCTGCGCCGCTCGCTCGAACGGGCCAACAAAGACAAAGACTTCCCCGCCTACACCGGCGAGCCGGTGCTCGAAGGCAAGGTCGTCGGCCCGATCATCGGCGCCGCGCAACGGATCGAAGAAGAAAAAGAGAAATAGGGCGCGCCAGGGCGCGCCGCTCGGGACGGCGTGCTTCGGGGGTTTCCGCCGGAGGGGTCGGAAGTTCCGTTGGCGATGGCCCAACGCGCTCGATGCCTTAAGGGCGCTATGGCGCCCATAACCCATCGAGAGCTGGGCCTCGGACGGCCCCAGGCAGCCCTTACCGACCGAAGCTACGGCAGCAGCTTGCCCGGGTTCATGATCCCGGCCGGGTCCAGCTCCGCCTTGACCGCGCGCAGCACGTCGAGGCCGGTGTCCCCCACCTCGGACCGCATGTAGGGAGCGTGGTCGCGGCCGACGGCGTGATGGTGGGTGATCGTGCCGCCGGTGGCGACGATCGCCTCGCAGGCGGCGGCCTTGACCTCGCGCCACTGCTCGAGCTCGGCGCCGGCGCGGCGGCGGGAGATGAAGGTGAAGTAGAGCGAGGCGCCGTCAGCGTAGGCGTGCGAGAGGTGGCACCAGACCAGGCACGGGGTGCCGCCGGCGCCGAGCGTGTCGCGGATCGCGCCGCCGACCGCCTTGTGCAGCTCGCCGAGCCGGCTCCAGGTGTGCGAGGTCTCCAGCGTCTCGACCATCGCCCCCATCTCCATCAGGGTGTCGCGCAGGTAGGGGCCGTTGTAGCGGCCGTGCTCCCAGGAGCTGCCGGCGCCCTGGCCGAGATAGGCGGCACCGCCGGCGCGCAGGCCGCGGACCGTGAGCGCCCGCCGGCGCGAAACCGACTCCTCCTCGCCCTCGTAGCCGACGATCACCAGCGCGCCGCCGCGCCGTTTGCGCAGCCCGAGATAGCCCTCGAAGGCCTTGCCGGCGAAGCCGCGCGGGCCGGAGACCGCGAGCGAGCCCTCGGTCTCCTCCTCGTCGGAGATGCGGATGATCGTCGGCAGGCCCGGGCCCTGGGCGAGGCCGCGGACGATCTCCGTCCCCGCCTCGAAGCTCTCCGCCATCCAGGCCTCGTAGCGCTTCAGCGGCGGCGCCGGGCGGACCCGGACGGTGACGTCGGGGATCACCCCGAGCGTGCCCTCGGAGCCGACGATCAGCTCGCGCAGCGCCGGCCCTGCGGCCGTGTGCGGGGTCTCCAGCGTCTCCAGCTCGCCGGCCGGGGCGAGCAGGCGCACGGAGCTGACCAGGGCGTCGAAGCGGCCGTAGCCGCTCGATGCCTGCCCCGCGGAGCGGGTCGCCGCGAAGCCGCCGATCGTCGCGTACTCGAAGGACTGCGGGAAGTGGCCGAGGGTGACTCCTTGCGCGGCCAGCGCGGCCTCCGCCTCGGGACCGCGCAGGCCGGCGCCGAGGCGCGCGGTCAGCGCGCGGCGGTCGACGCCGACCTCGCGCAGAGCGGCGAGGTCGAGGCTGATCAGGGCCCGGTGCGGGCCGCGCAGCGGCTCGACGCCGCCGACGACCGAGGTGCCGCCGCCAAAGGGCACGACCGCGATCCCCTCCGCCGCGCAGAGGTCGAGCAGGGCGCGCAGCTGCTCGGCGCTGGCCGGCAGCACGACCGCGTCCGGGGCGGCCTCGAGCCGGCCGAGCCGCATCCGCGCCAGGTCGGCGTAGCCGCGCCCGCTGGCGTGGCGCAGCCGGTCCTCGGCGGAGGTGAAGACACGGTCGGCGCCGAGCAGCTCGGTCAGCTTCGGGGGCAGCGGCTCGGCGGCCGGCAGCGAATACCCGCCCAGCTCCGCGGCGAGCGGCCACGGCTCCGGCTCGCCGATCCGCTCGCGCAGCACGCCGAGCGCCGCCGCATCGAGCTCCGGGGCGATCCCGGGATCCCCCCACCCCCACCACTTCGTGTCGCGTCGCGGCTCCATCACGCTCCCGCCATCGAGCTTGTTCGACCCCTCCGAGCAAACTCGATACTCACGACAGGGCCTCTTCGAGGCCGTCGAGGGCCGCGTCGACGGTCCCGGTCTGGCCCTTGCGCAGCATCGGCGAGCCGAGGCGGGAGAGGCCGCGGGTGGTCTGGGTCGAGCTGATCTCGACCACGGTGCCGTCGCCGCTCGCGCGCATCGCCACCGCCACCTCGGAGTGCTTGAGGTGTTTGGCGAACGGCGTGCCCTCGAGCTCCTGCTCCCAGACGTAGCGCTCGTTGGTGGCGGCGCTGACGCAGCGGTAGTCGGCGCGCACGCCGCGGCCCTCGGCGGTCTCCAGCACCTGCGTCCACTGACTGCGGCGGCCGCCGTCCTTGCGGTCGACGTTCTCGACCCGGGCGGTGCGCGGCCACCAGCGCGGCAGGTTGTGCGGATCGGAGACCAGCCGCCAGACCTCCTCGACTGGCGCCTCGATCGTGCGGCGCCGGCTCACCTTCGCCATGCTCCCGCCTCAGTCGCCGGCCAGCCGGCGCAGGTCCCGCACCAGCAGCAGGTGCTTCAGGTGCGAGACGGTCGCGGCCAGGCTTTCCAGGCTCTGCAGCGCCTCCTTGCGGCGCTCCGGGTTGCGCGAGCGCAGCGAGGGGCCGAGCAGCGCTTCCAGCAGCTGCGCCTCGCGGTCGGCGGAGGAGCGGAAGACGCGCAGGTTGCGGGCGCCGACGCCGACCCGCGAGAGCTCGTTGGCGGCGCGGACGATCTCGCGGTCGGTCTCGTCGTAGACGATTTTTCCCTCGCGTTTCTCCGGCTGCACGATCCCGAAGCTCTCCAGCTCGCGGATCAGCTCCTCGCGCGCCCCGGTCTCCTCGACGATCTCCTCCATGGTCAGGTAGGCCCGCGCGGTGTCGACCAGGGTCGCCCGCCGCACCGCGCCGCTGGTCGGCTTGCGCTCGCCGTCGCCGCCGAGCACCAGGTCGCCGCCCGAGGCGAGCTCCTGGCGGATCACCCGCAGCGGCAGGAACTCGTCGCGCTGCAGGCGCAGGATCGTGCGCAGCCGTTCGACGTCGGACTGGCTGTAGAGGCGGTAACCGCCGGAGGTGCGCCGCGGGCTGAGCAGCTTCTGGTCCTCCAGGTAGCGGATCTTCGAGATCGAGACGTCGTCGAACTCGCCCTGCAGGATCTTGCAGACGGCGCCGATCGTCAGCGCCTTGCGCGGGCGGCTCGGCGACTCGGGCGTGCGCGCCGGCGATTCGGAGACGGTCACCGGATCAGCGCTCCAGGTAGCTCAGCTTGTACTTGCCGACCTGGATCTCGTCGCCGTCGGCGAGCCGGTGCGACTCGATCCGCCGCCGGTTCACGTAGGTCCCGTTGAGCGAGCCGAGGTCGTCGATGTAGAGGCCATCGCGGCGGCGCACCAGCAGCGCGTGGTTGCGGGAGACGGTGACGTCGTCGAGGAACACCCCGGCGTCGGGGCTGCGCCCGATCGAGGTGCGGTCCTCGGCGATGCTGAAGCTCTCCCCGGCGCGGCCGCCGCCGGCGCGGATCACCAGCGCCGCCCCGGACTCCTCGACCACGTCGTCGATCGCGACCGGCTGCATGTCGCCGGTCTCGTCGACCCGGTAGGTCATCGTCGTCGGGTCCTCGCCCTCCTTCGGGCCGGCGAGGTAGGCGCCGCACTTCTGGCAGTAGTTGGCGCCCTCGGGGTTGGCGAACCCGCACTCGGGACAGTGGACTGCGCTCATCGGGGGGCTCCGGCGCTCAGGCGGCGGAGTCGTCCTCCGGGGGCGGCACCTTGCCGGCGAGGATCTCGGTCAGCTGCTCGACGTCGTCGCCGGAGATCAGCGTGTCGCCGTGCTCGCGCTTCTGGCGCAGCCGGTTGACCAGCTCGGCGCGGAGGATGTCGATGCGGCCGTGCAGGACGCGTCGCTTGTAGGAGATCTCGTTCTCCTCTTCGGTCAGGCTGGCGATCAGGTCTTTCAGTTCCTTGTCGCTGAGCGACCCCAGATCGGGAAAGGTGTCCTCCATCTTGCTCCTAGCTCGAGTGGGGGCGCTGACGCCTCCGTTTGCGCGAGCGCCGAGTATAGATCGACCCGCGCCCAAGGTTCAACTGAAGGTTGAAGGTTCGCCGCTGGATGGCACTCAGCTTGCAGCCCGGGCGGCGCGCCTGCCGGTGCGCGCGTAGAGCACCGTCGCGAGGATCGCCATCGCCGTGCCCCAGATAACCAGCGCCGTGGCCACCCAGCCGGGCGCGAACAGCGCCAGCCAGATGCCGCCCATGGTCGGGAAGACGGCGATCCGGCCGGGCCAGTTGACCTCGATGTCGGCGCCGTGACGGAGCCCGTACTGGGCGATCCCGAGCATCGCCAGCTCGCGCAGCGCCAGGATCAGCAGCAGCCAGCGCGGCAGCAGCTCGAAGCTCCAGCAGACGACCGCGCCGGCGAGCACCGTCAGACGGTCCACCAAGGGGTCGAGCAGCGCCCCGAGGCGGCTGTACTGGCCGGTGGCGCGGGCCAGGAAGCCGTCGAGGTAGTCGCCGGCGGCGATCGCCCAGAAGACCATCGCGGCGGCGAACGAGGTCCCGTCCTCGGTGTTGTAGGCCATCAGCAGGAAGACCGGGATCGCGGCGAGGCGGATGTAGCCGACCAGATTGGGCAGCGTCCACGGGTTGAGCGGCTCGCCCTTGCGCGTCTGCGCCGGCGGCGGCGCAGAGCGGTCGAGCCCGAAGCGGCGGCGCAGACGGCCGCGACCGAATGGGTTGCGCTCAGCCATCTCCGAGCAGCGCCACGGCCCGCTCGGCGGCCTCGTCTACGGGCAGCTCGTGCTCGGCCCCGGAGCCGCGCTCGGCGGCCTCGACCACGCCGTTGGCGAGGCCGCGGCGGCCGGCGACGACCCGCAGCGGGCAGCCGAGCAGCTCGGCATCGGTCAGCTTCTCCCCCGGCCCGGCGTCGCGATCGTCGTAGAGGACCTCGGCGCCGGCGGCCTGGAGCTGCTCGTAGAGGCGGTCGGCGGCCTCGCGCTCGGGCTCGCCGGCCTTCGCCAGCGAGACCAGGTGGACCCCCCAAGGGGCGAGCGCCGGCGGCCAGACGATCCCGCGCTCGTCGGCGCCCTGCTCGATCGCCGCGGCGACGATCCGGGCCGGCCCGATCCCGTAGCTGCCCATCACGATCGCCTGCTCCTTGCCGTTCTCGTCGAGGTAGGTGGCGCCGAGGGGCTCCGAGTAGCGGGTGCCGAGCTTGAAGATGTTGCCGACCTCGATCGCCGGCTCGATCTCGATCCTGCCGCCCCCGGGCGCGAGGTCGCCGGCCTCGACCGTGCGCACGTCGATCTCCTCGAAGGCGAAGTCGCGGCCGGGCGTTACTCCGCGCAGATGTACGTCGGGCTCGTTGGCGCCGCAGATCAGGCCGGCGCCGGCGATCGCGGCGTCCTTGTAGACGGGCACCTTGGCGCCGACCGGGCCGATGAACCCGGTCGGTCCGATCTCGGCGTCGATCTCCTCCGGGCGGGCCTGGCGGAAGTCGGCGCCGAGCGCGTTGCGCAGCTTGATCTCGTTCAGCCGGTGGTCGCCGCGCAGCAGCACCATCGCCAGGCCGCGGCCCTCGATCACCACCGGCAGCGCCTTGATCAGGGCGCCGGGAGCGACGCCGAGCGCGCCCGAGACCTGCTCGACCGTGGTCAGGCCGGGCGTCTCGACCCGCTCCAGAGCGGCCAGCGCCGGCGGCAGCTCGACCGGCTGCGGCGCGGCCGAGGCAACCTCGACGTTGGCGGCGTAGCCGGGCGCCAGCGCGACCTCGTTCTCGCCGGCCGGGCAGGGCGCCATGTACTCGTCGGCGCCCGAGCCGCCCATCATCCCGACGTCCGATTCGACCCGGTACCAGCGCAACCCGCAGCGATCGAAGATGCGCGCGTAGGCGCCCGCCTGGGCCTCGTAGGAGACCGCCAGCCCCTCCTCGTCGCGGTCGAAGGAGTAGGCGTCCTTCATGATGAACTCGCGCGTGCGCAGGACGCCGGCGCGCGGGCGCGGCTCGTCGCGCTCCTTCGTCTGCATGTGGAAGACCATCAGCGGCAGGTCGCGATAGGAGCGAACCTCGCGGGCGACGTGGTTGGTGATCGCCTCCTCGTGGGTCATCGCCAGCACCATCGGCGAGCCCTTGCGGTCCTCGAGCTTGAACAGCTCGTCGATCGCGTAGCGGCCGGTCTCTTTCCAGGGGTCGGCCGGCTGCAGCACCGGCATCAGCATCTCCTGGCAGCCGATCCCCTCCATCTCCTCGCGCAGGATCGCTTCCACCTTGCGGTGGATCCGCCAGCCGACCGGCAGGTAAGTCCAGAGCCCGGCGCCGAGCTGGCGGATCAGGCCCGCCCGCACCATCAGCTTGTGCGAGAGCGCCTCCGCGTCGGCGGGCGGGTCCTTGAGGGTCGGGACGAAGGTCTGGGATTGCCGACTCACGCCGGGAAACCTACTGGCCTAGGCGCGGGTGAAGCGGCGGCCGGCGGTCGGCGAGGCCTGCTCGTCGAGCAGGACGCGGTCGGACTCGCCCTTCTCGGCCGCTTCGTGCTCCATCTGGGCGATCTTCTCCGGGGTCAGGTCGCCGGCGTTTTCGCGCTCGATGCTGGCGACCCACTCGGCCCCCTCGCGCGACTCCGCCTCGTCGAACTCGACCTCGCCGCCGCGGTCGAGCGACTTGTCGATCTCCTCGAACAGGGTGTCGACCAGCTTCGCCTGCGGGACCTTGCGCAGCGGTTTGCCGCCGGCGAAGATCAGGCCCTCGTTCTTGGCGCCGGCGATCCCGAAGTCGGCGTTGCTGGCCTCGCCGATCCCGTTGACCGCGCAGCCGAGCACGGCGACCTCGACCGGCTCCTCGTAGCTTTCCAGCCGCTGCTCGATTTCGGCGACGACCGAGTCCATGTCGAACTGCAGGCGGCCGCAGGTCGGGCAGGCGATCAGCACCGGGCCTTTCTCGCGCAGCTGCAGCGCCTTGAGGATCTCCCAGGCGACTTTGACCTCCTCCTCGGCGTGGAAGGTCGAGAGGCTGATCCGGATCGTGTCCCCCACCCCGTCGGCGAGCAGGGTGCCGAGGCCGACCGCCGATTTCAGCGAGCCGGACCATTTGGTCCCCGCCTCGGTGATCCCCAGGTGCAGCGGGTAGGGGATCTTCTCGCTGAGCAGTCGGTTGGCGGCGATCGTGTTCGGCACGTTGGTCGACTTGATCGAAACCTTGAAATTCGTGAAGTCCAGCCCTTCCATCAGTTCGACGAACTCGACCGCGGCGGTGACCAGCGCCTCGGTCGGATTCTCGCGCTCCAGGGCGTGGAGGTGTTTCGGCAGCGAACCCGAGTTGACCCCGATCCGCATCGGGGTGCCATGCTGGTTG
>CAYXFL010000020.1:0-48917 GCA_964464285.1 uncultured Conexibacteraceae bacterium | reverse complement strand
CAGCTGACGGTGGACAAGATCTCCCAGGCCTTCGTCGAGGTTCCGGCGAAGGCGAAGGCGGCGCGCCTGGTCGAGCTGCTGAAGACCGAAGAACCCGAGCAGGCGATCATCTTCACCCGCACCAAAATCGGCGCCTCGAAGCTGGAGAAGACGCTGAAGGACAAGGGCCTCGACGTGAAGGCGCTGCACGGCGACCTCAGCCAGGGGGTCCGCGACGGCGTGATGATCTCGTTCAAGGACCACCGCGTGAAGCTGCTGGTGGCGACCGACATCGCCGCCCGCGGGCTCGACGTCGAGCACGTCACCCACGTCATCAACTACGACGTGCCGAACTCCTCGGAGACCTACGTGCACCGGATCGGCCGCACCGGCCGGGTCGGCCGCACCGGCCGCGCGATCACCTTCGTCACCCCCGACCAGCGCGACGAGATCACACGCATCGAGCGCGACGTGAAGACCAAGATCGGCGAGTGGGAAACCCCCGAGGAGCGGCTCGAGCACGCGCCGCCCCCGCGCCGTCGCGAGCGCTCCGAGCGCCGCCGCACGGTCGAGAAGGCCGAGCAGCCGGCTGCCGCCGAGAACGGCTCCGCGGCGGCCGCCGGGAACGGCGACGCCGACGACGAGGCGCCCAAGCGCGACACCGTGAAGCTCTTCGTCAACCGCGGCGAGCGCAGCGGGATCGCCGAGGAGGACCTGCGCTGGGCGCTGCGCGAGGGCGCCGTGCTCGCCGACGAGGACGTCCACGACGTCCGCGTCCTGCACCGCTTCTCCTTCGTCGAGGTCGCCCCGGATCAGGCCGAGCGGACCGTCGAGTTCCTCGACGGGACCAAGATCAAGGGCAAGGAGATCCGGCTCGAGATCGCCAAGAGCTGACCGCGCTCAGGCGGTCAGGGCGGCGATTTCCTCGAGCAGCAGGTCGAAGTCGATCGGCTTCGTCACGTAGCCGCTGATCTCGACCTCGCTGGCGGCGTCGGCGTCGTTCGGGTTCTGGTGGGCGCTGACGATCAGGGCCGGCGCCTCGACCCCGGCTGCGCGCAGCTCGCGCAGGGCTTCGATGCCGGACTTGCGCGGCATCATCGCGTCGAGCAGGAGCAGGTCCGGCGCCCGGTCCGGGTCGCCGTCGATCAGCTCGGTCACCTCCTGGCCGTCGGCGGCGGTCAGCACCTCGTGCCCGGCCAGCTCCAGCCGGGTCCGCATCAGCAGCAGGATCGTCTCCGAGTCGTCGGCGACGAGGACGCGGGCCATCAGCTCGGCTCCGCGGGCGCGACGCTCGGCCGGGCGGCGCTGGGGTTGGGGGAGAGCGGCAGCCGGATGCTGAAGGTCGAGCCGACGCCGGCCTCGGACTCGGCCCGGATCGTGCCGCCGTGCAGCTCGACCAGCGATTTCGAGATCGCCAGGCCGAGGCCGGTGCCGCCGACCCGCTGGGTGAGGCCGGCGTCGCCGCGCACGAAGCGCTCGAAGATCCGTTCCAGCTGCGGGGCGGGGATCCCCGGCCCGTCGTCGCGCACGGCGATCTCCACCGCGTTCCCGACCGCGCGCGCCGAGACCTCGACTGTTGCGCCTTCGGGCGAGTACTCATGGGCGTTGGTGAGCAGGTTCACGAGGATCTGGCGGATGCGGCCGGGCTCGACCTCGACCGCGGGCAGATTCGACTCCACTTGCTCGGTCAGCGTCTGTCCAGCCGCGTCGGTTTGGGCTCGCATCGTACGCACCACGTCATCGATCAGTGGTGCGAGGGCGGTCGGCTCGCGGCGCAGGGCCAGCCGGCCGGCGTCGGAGCGGGCGAGGTCGAGCAGGTCGTTGAGCAGGCGACCGAGGTGGCGGCAGTTGTCGAGGATGATCTCGACCGTCTCCGCCTGCTTCGGGCTGAGCCGCTCGCGTTCGAGCATCAGCAGCTCGGCGAAGCCCTGGACCGAGGTCAGCGGGCTGCGCAGCTCGTGCGAGGCGGTGAGCACGAACTCGTCTTTCAGGCGATCCAGCTGCGCCCGCTCGGCGGCGTCCTTCTCGAGCTGGTCGGCCATCTCGTTGAAGGCGGCGCCGAGCGCTGCGGTCTCCGAGAGCCCGCCGACCTCGACCCGGGTGCTGAGGTCGCCGGCGGCGAGCGTCGCGGAGGCGTCGACGAGGTCCTCGAGCGGGCGCCGCATCGAGGCGATCAGGCCGCTGAACAGGAGCAGCGCGCCGGTCAGGCCGGCGATCAGTCCGGCGGCGACGAGGATCGCGGTGTCGCGGGTGCCGTCGGAGATCTGGTCCTGCAGTTCGGCCCGCTGGTCGATCTCCTCGGCGACCTGTTCGCGGGCCGCCTCCGAGCCGCTCCCTTCGGCGATCTCGACCCGGGCCGCCATCTCCACCTGGTAGGAGCGGGCGATCTGGTCCTCGAAGTCCTGGCGCTGCTGGATGAACCGCCCGACGCCGATCACGGCCATCGCGGTGAGCACCGCGAAGCCGATCGCGAAGCCGATCCGCAGCCGGTTGGCGAGCGACGGGCTCAGCCGTCGCCCTCGTCCTGAATATGCTTGCTCGGCGATGGGGGACGAGGCTACCGGCCGGGGGGACGAGGGCATCGATGTTTCCGCGCTGGAATCCTGGTTTGCCGAGCACGTGCCCGGCGTCGTGGGGCCGCTGCGCTTCGAGCGGATCGCCGGCGGCCTCTCGAACCTGACCTACCGGGTCAGCGACGAGGCCGGGGCGAGCTGGGCGCTGCGCCGGCCGCCGCTCGGCAAGCGGCTCGGCTCCGCCCACGACATGTCGCGCGAGCACAAGGTGGTCGCGGCGCTGAGCGGGACCGACGTGCCGGTCGCGCCGCTGGTCGGGCTCTGCGAGGACGAGGCGGTCAACGGCGCGCCCTTCTACGTGATGGGCTTCGTCGAGGGCCCGGTGCTGCGCGGGCTCGGCGAGGCCGAGCTGTTCCCCGACGAGGCCGACCGGCGGGCGATCGGCGAGCGCGTCGCCGACACCCTGGCGGCGATCCACGCGGTCGACCCCGACGCGGTCGGGCTCGGCGAGCTCGGTCGCAAGGAGGACTACGTCGCCCGCCAGCTGCGCCGCTGGCAGGGCCAGTGGGAGAAGTCGAAGACGCGCGAGCTGGCGGCGGTCGACCGCGTCCACGAGCGGCTCGCGGCGCGGATCCCCGAGCAGGGCCCGGCGACCCTGGTGCACGGCGACTACCGGCTCGACAACATGATCCTGACCGCGGCCGGCGAGGTCGCCGCCGTGGTCGACTGGGAGCTCTGCACGCTCGGCGACCCGCTCGCCGACGTCGGCACGCTGATGGCCTACTGGCCCGATCGCGGCGACGACATGCTGTCGCTGGGCCAGCCGGCCAACCTCGCGCCGGGCTTCCCGAGCCGGGCCGAGCTCGCCGCCCGCTACGCCGAGCGCTCCGGCCGCGACCTCTCCGACCTCGACTTCTACCTCGCGCTCGGCTACTGGAAGCTGGCGATCATCCTCGAGGGCGTCTACGCCCGCAGCATCGCCGGCGGCTACGGCAAGGCGAGCGACGGCGTCGAG
Organism: uncultured Conexibacteraceae bacterium; assembly: GCA_964464285.1. Classification (GTDB taxonomy): domain Bacteria; phylum Actinomycetota; class Thermoleophilia; order Solirubrobacterales; family 70-9; genus VAYN01. Next base: position 45,410 of record CAYXFL010000020.1, on the reverse strand, counting down.
TTCTTCGCCCGCCTGGTCGAGCGGCTGGCCGAAGAGGCCGAGCAGGTCGAGGCGCGCTAGCCGCCCGGCCTGCGGTCCAGCGCTCCTCGCCGGACGCCGGACGCGCTGGAAGACTCCTTTGTTCGTAAACGAACAAAGGAGCACTCTTGAAGCAACTCGGCCGGCGGCTCACGTACGCCAACGTGGTGTCGTCCCTCGCACTCTTTCTCGTCCTCGCCGGCGGTACCGCCTTCGCCGCGAACCAGCTGGCCAAGAACAGCGTCGGCGCCAAGCAGCTGAAGAAGAACGCGGTGACCGCCGCGAAGATCAAGAAGAACGCGGTCGGCACGGCGAAACTGCAGAACAACGCGGTGACCGCGGCGAAGATCAAGGACGGCGCGATCGGCGGCGCGAAGGTCAACGTCTCCAGCCTCGGCACCGTGCCCAGCGCCACCAACGCGGCCAACGCAACGAACGCAACGAACGCGACCAACGCCACCAACCTGACCGGGCAGACGCCGTTCTTCGTCCGCCTCGGGTTCGGTCAGACGCAGGTGCTCGCCAGCCACGGCGCGGTCTCGTTCGTGGCCGACTGCCGCCGCGAAGGAGGCGACGATATCGCCCGCATCCTCTTCGCGACGACCGTCAACGGCGCCGTCGCGTCCGGCGACGACAGCTACGACGGCAGCAGCCCGGTCGAACTGCTCAACACCGACGCGCCCGCCGGCGATCGCGTGCTGGTCAGCGAAAGCACCGGCGAAGGGGACACCTATGTCGGCGACGACATCGACGAGGGCTTCGTCATCGGCCCCGAAGGGAAGATGCTCACGGCCAACAGCGAGGGCATCGCGCTCGGCCTCAACTACCGCCAGTCCGGCTGCCTGTTCGGCGGCGTGATCAACGCGGTCGGCTGATCGCCTGAGACATCCGCGTGGTGCGCCGGGACTCGAGGTCCCGGCGCCACGCGCGTCACCAGATGACCTCGATGGCGTAGCGCCGCATCGACTCGTCGGCGCTGGCGAGGGCGATGCCCTCGACCATCGCCTGCGCGACCAGCAGGCGGTCGAAGGGGTCCGAGTGGTGGGCGGGCAGGGAGGAGACGAAGTCGGCATGGCGGACGGTGACCGGCAGCAGCTCGACCCCCGATCCCTCGATCTGGCCGAGCATGTCGTCCGGGATTTCGAGCTTCCCGAGGCGGCGCTTGATCGCCGTCTCCCAGATTGCGACCGCGCTGACCACAGGTTCCATGCCCTCGGAGCCGAGCGCGGCAAGTGCCCTCTCGCTGATCTTGCTCGCTTCGCCGTTCATCCACCAGACGATCAGGTGGGTGTCGAGCAGCAGCCTCAATCGATCATCCCGAACGCCCTGGCGAGGTCGTCGGGCAGCTCGTCGAAGTCGTCGGCGATCGAGGCCTTGCCTTTCCACACGCCTTTCAAGGACGTGAACCCCCCCTTCGGTCGCTCGGGCACGAGCCGGACCGCGGCCCGGCCGCGCCGGGTGATCACGACCTCCTCGCCGTCGAGCGCCCGCTCCACCAGCTTCGAGAGCTGGGTCTTGGCTTCGTGCATCCCTACCTCGATCACGGCGCGGATGCTACCTGGTCTAGCTAGTTAACTAGCTAGATTGTGCCGCCCACCCGGGCGCGCGGCGCGATCAGACCATCCGCGTGGCGTGCCGGGGCTCGAGGGTCCCGGCACGCTCCGCCTCCTCGCGCTTGGCCCAGCGGTTCAGCTCGCGGCGGGCCAGCACCATCTTGTGGACCTCGTCGGGGCCGTCGGCGAGGCGCAGCATGCGGCTGAAGCGCCAGAGCGCCGCCAGCGGGGTGTCGTCGGTCATCCCGAGGCTGCCGTGGATCTGGATCGCGCGGTCGAGCACCTCCATCACCATGTTGGCGGCGACGATCTTGATCGCCGAGATCTGCTGGCGGGCGGCGCGCTTGCCCTCGGTGTCCATCTTCCAGGCGGCGAACAGGGTGAGCAGGCGGGCCTGGTCGATTTCCATCCGCGAGGTCGCGATCGACTCCTGGACGAACTGCTTGTCGGCCAGCGGGCCGCCGAAGGCGTGGCGTTCGTTGGCGCGGCGGCACATCATCTCGTGGGCGCGCTCGGCGGTCCCGATCGCGCGCATGCAGTGGTGGATGCGGCCGGGGCCGAGCCGGTCCTGGGCGATCGCGAAGCCGGCGCCGCGCTCGCCGAGCAGGCTGGCGGCGGGCACGCGGCAGTCGGTGTAGCGGATCTCGCAGTGGCCGGGCCCCTCGGAGTGGCCCATCACCGAGAGCGGCCGGACCAGCTCGAAGCCGGGCGCGTCGGTCGGCACGCAGATCATCGAGGCGCGCGAGTAGGGGGGAGCGTCGGGGTCGGTGACGACCATCGCGATCGCCAGCTCGGCTCCCATCGCGCCGCTGGTGAACCACTTGTGGCCGTTGATCACCCACTCGTCGCCGTCGAGCTCGGCCCGCGCCTGCAGCAGGGTCGGGTCGGAGCCGGAGACCTCGGGCTCGGTCATCGAGAAGCAGGAGCGGATCCGTCCCTCGAGCAGCGGCTCCAGCCAACGGTCCTTCTGCTCGTCGGTACCGTGCTCGGCGAGGATCTCCATGTTGCCGGTGTCCGGGGCGGCGCAGTTGAAGGCCATCGCCGCGGCCACCGGGCTGCGGCCCATCTCCTCGCAGAGCAGGCCGTACTCCCAGTTCGAGAGGCCGGGGCCGAAGCGCTTGTCGGGCATGAACAGGTTCCAGAGGCCCTCCTGCTTGGCCCGCTCGCGGATCGCGACCAGGTTGGCCGGGTAGGGCACGCCGGGCCCGACCTCGGCGTCCAGCGCCTCCATGATCTCCCGCTCCTGCGGGTAGACGTGATCGTCGATGAAGTCGAGCACGCGCTCCCGCAGCGCCGCGACCTCAGGGCTCGGCTTGAAGTCCACAATCCCCTCCCTAGTCGTTCGGACGCGCCGAACGCTACAGCGAGCGCGGGGCGCGGGGGCGCCAGTGCGGCGAGACCGCGCCGACGTTGTCGGGCGGGACCAGCTGGCGGGCGCTGTGCTTCTGCAGCAGGTACATCACGACGACCACGGTGATCGTGATGAAGTCGAGCACGCCGCCGGCGTCCTTGTCGAGCACGATCAAGTCGTTGGTGCTGTGGGCGAGCATCGCGATCGCCCAGGCGCCGATCGCGGCGCCGGTGAAGATCGAGTCCCGCCGGTAGGCCGCCTGCCAGGCGACCGCGGCGACGAAGCCGGTGAGCAGCGGGTGCATCAGCTCGAGCGCCAGGCGGGCGGGCTGCCAGTGGTCGGGGTTGAGCGCGTACTCGACGCTCTCCATCGCCCCGAAGGCACCGGCGGTGGCGAGCACGAGCAGGTAGCCCTCGCGCGGCAGCCGGAAGTGGCCGCGAAGCCAGAGCACGACCGGGATCAGCAGCTTGCCGGTCTCCTCGGCCGGCCCGGCCAGCGCCGACCAGCCGCGTTCCTTGGGGTCGCCGCCGAGCAGCTCCGGCACCCCGAGCTCGATCGCGAAGGCGAAGACGAAGCCGACCACGGCCGAGAGCACGCCCCAGCGGATGATGATCCGGCGCCGCTCGGCATCGATCCGGTCGAAGTCGACGCGGCGGCTGAGGAAGAGGACGAGCGCGACCATCACCGCCGTGGTGGCGAGGAAGGCGAGCGCCGGCATCAGCAGCTGCGCCCCGCTGACCCAGTCGGCCTTGGTGTCGCCGGCCCAGAGGGCAGAGGCGATCGCGGCGGGGACCAGCACGGCGAGCAGCAGCTTCCAGTGCTGCAGGAAGCCGAAGAAGTGGCGCTTGTAGGCGGGCAGCGCGGTGCCCTCGGGGGCCGGCCGGGACTCGGGCAGCCAGACCTCGCCGTCCCAGCCGCGCTCGACGACCCGGCGACCGTGGTGGTCGGGGACGGGGTAGTGGCCGGGCGCGGGGAGGGGCCGCGCCGGCGCCTGGGGGGAGGGCGCGCTCACCAGGGCGGGAAAGCTATACGGGTTCGCGGACGCGGTAGCGGGCGAACAGCTCGCCCTCCTGCTCGAGCAGCCAGGCCAGCTCCAGCCCCGGGGCCGGGTCGAGCGCTCCCTCGACGATCGCCGGGCCGGCGCCGGTCAGCTTCGGCGCGATCGTCAGGAACAGCTCGTCGACCAGGCCGCCGGCCTGCAGCTCGGCGTGGAGGCGCGGGCCGCCCTCGCAGAGCAGCGCCCGCACGCCGTGCTCGGCGCGCAGCTCGCGCAGCGCCGCCGCCAGGTCGACGCGGCCCTCGTGGCGGAGCACCCGCAGCGGGGTCGCGGTCGGCGGCGGCTCCTCCGCCGCGGCGGTGAGCAGCAGGACGCGGCCCTCGCCGGCGCTGAACAGCGGCGCGTCCCAGGGCAGGTCGAGGCGGCCGCTGACGATCACCATCAGCGGGTCGGCGGGCAGGCCGAGCGCCGCCCGCTGCTCGCGTTTGGCCGGGTCGGCGACCGGGCGGCCGTAGCGCTCGGCGCGCATCGTCCCGGCGCCGATCATCACCGCGTCGAAGCGGGTGCGCAGCCGCGCCAGCATCTCGGTGTCGGTGCTCGACCCGATCGGGCCGGAGACGCCTTCGATCGTCGCCCGCCCGTCGACCGTGGCGGCGAAGTTCATCGCCACCAGCGGCCGCTCGGCCCGCGGTTCCTCCCAGGGCCGGTAGCCCTCGAGCTGCGCCGCGACCGTGGTCTCGCCAGGATCGGGGAGCAGGCGCCTCATCGGGCGCAGGCTACCCGGCGCGCTCAGCTGTAGTCGTGCCAGCCGGCGAACTCGCGGCCGGCGAACTTCTGCAGCCCGGCGACGTCCTCGGTGAAGCGGCCGCGCAGGGTCTCGAACAGCTCCTCGGGCAGGACCGGCTTCTCGGCCGGCGGCTTGTCCGGGTCGTGCACGACCTTCTCGACGATCCAGCGCAGCGACTCCGGCAGGCGGTCGAAGTTGCGGTCGAAGGAGCGGAAGCCCGGCAGCTTGATCAGCTTCTCCATGAACTGGTATTTGTCGCCCTGCTTGGCGCTCGACTTCTCCCACTCGCGGTCGAACTGCTCGGAGACGAAGCTCTCGTCGACGCCGGCGAAGGCGAACGCCTTGCGCATCGTCCCCTCGCGGTCTGTGTGCAGCTCCTCCTGGCTGATGATCTCGATCTGGGAGCGGTCGAAGAGCTCCAGGTAGGGCTGCAGCTGCATCCAGTACTTGGAGCGGTTGACGTACTGGGTGCTGGGCAGGGCCAGGGTCGGCTCGAACTCGCGCGTCTCGTAGCCGGCGCCGGTCGCGTGCACCCAGTGGGAGAGGATCCGCTTGATCGGGTCGCGCACCATGTAGAGCAGCCGCGCGTCGGGGCAGTGCTCCTTGATCCGCTGCGGGACCCCATCGAAGCGGGGCAGGTTCGTGTAGTGGGGCGATGACTCGCCGCGCACCGGCGAGCGCGCGTCGAAGCGGCTCGCGTACCAGTCGAGGCCGAGGTCCCAGTTCATCTCCTCGACGAAGAAGTTGAGCTCCTTCGGCTTCGACATCTGGATTTCCGGATGCAGGCCGAGGTAGTGGTGGATGCTGGTGGTGCCGCACTTGAGGCCGCCGACGATGATCAGGTTCGGCATCGCCGCGTGGCGTTTGCGGCGCCGGCGCAGGCGGCTCTTGCGGTCCGCGGTGAAGCGCTCGCGGGCGCGCGCACACATCGCCTCGTCGGTCGGGTGCGGGGTGGCCTGGGAGGGCGGCGTGTGCGTCTGGGCATCCGGCACGAGCGGGCTAGTGTAGCTGCGATGCCCGCCGCTGATCTGCAGTCGAGCTTCCGTCGCTTCTTCGACGCGGGCGCGGAATTCTTCCGCAACCTCTCGGAAATCGGCTGGACCGCGTTCGGGATCGCCCTGCTCTGCCTGCTGGCGATGCAGCTTTCCCGTGCCTACGCCTGGCGCAACGTGCTGCGGGCCGCCTATCCCGAGCAGCGGATCTCCTACAGCCATCTCGCCGCCGCCTACCTGGCCGGCGCCGGGATCAACGCGATCGTGCCGGCCCGGGCCGGCGACGTGACCAAAGTCTTCCTGGTCAAACGCCAGATCCCCGGCTCCTCCTACCCGGCAGTCACCTCCTCTTTCTTCGTGCAGAGCGTCTTCGACACCAGCGTCGGGCTGCTGGTCCTGTTCTACGCGATCACCCAGGGCCTCTTGCCGCCGCTGCCGCGGATCCCCAGGCTGCCCGCCTTCGAGATCGCCTTCTGGGCGGAAAACCCGTGGGCGCTCGGGGTGGTCGCGGCGCTCCTGCTGCTCGCCCTGTTCCTGCTCGCCCACCACGTGCGGCGCTTCTGGGCACGGGTCAAACAGGGCGTCGTGATCCTCACCGAGCCGCGCCGCTACATGCGCGAGGTCTTCGCCTGGCAGGGCCTCGGCTGGCTCTGCCGCTTCGGCGCCTTCTGGTTCTTCCTCGAGGCGTTCGGGATCGGCGGCTCGGTCGGCAACGTGATGCTGGTGATGAGCGTGCAGGCGATCGCCAACGTCGTCCCCTTCACCCCCGGCGGCGCCGGCGCCCAGCAGGCGCTGCTCGTCGCCACCCTGCACGGACCGACCCGCGCCGCCGTCCTCTCCTTCTCGGTCGGCACCCAGATCGCGATGGCCGCCTGGTCGGTCTTCCTCGGCTTCGCCGCGATCCTGCTCGTCTTCGGTACGACGGACTGGCGCGGCCTGATCCAGCAAGCGAAAGACGAGCACGCGGAAGAAGAAGCGGAGAGCGAGCAGGGCGCGGAGCGCAAGCAGCCCGCCGCCGAGCCCGGCTGACCGGGCTAGCTGGACCACCCGGGGTAGCGGCCCTGGACGCTCCATTGCCACGGGGGGCGTTCGTGCGGCGGGAACTCGTAGTGGTTGCGACCGGGAAGGGTCTCGAGGGGGACGAGGGCGGGGACGGCGCTCTCGAGGACCTCGGTGCCGGCGGCGGCCGCGAGGTCGGCGGTGCTCCCGCGGCGCACGAGGCGTTCCCAGCCGAGCGTGGGGCGGTAGCTCCAGTACGTCACCTCCACCCACCCTCCGGAGCCGCGGCGGTCGCGGATCTCGGTGAAGACCGTGACCCGCCGGTTCGACGCCGTCACCCGCTCGCCCGCATACACCGCGCAGCTCTCGCGCCGGCAGTGCCGGAAGTCGACCGGCACCAGCGGCAGCCCCGACGGCCCCGGCAGCGCCAGCGGCGCCGGGGCCCAGGCCCGCGCCAGCCGCGCCAGCGGCCACCCGTACGCCGGCACCAGCTCGTGCTGGCGGCACGCCTGCGGCAGCCGCGGCCCGCAGGCCAGCCGCTTCCCGAGCGTCCCGGCCAGGTCCCGTCCCGCCTTGATTTCCCCGCCCGCGACCACGGCAGCCGCCACCCCCAGGATCACCAGCCCGACGAGCGCCGCCAGCGCCACGTGCTCCACCGCCGCGGCTCCGCGCTCCTTCCCCCACCCAGCCAGTCCCATCGCGCCCCTCCGTCGCTAGCCGTCTCACCGCCAGCCCGACGCTAGGCCGCCCCTGCGCACGCGTGGCGCGCAGAAGCTCAAAAGTCCGGGCCGCCGAGGTGTCGACTTTGCTTTGATTGGGACATGGAGGGCAGCCCCTTCAACCTCTTCGGCGACCCCGACGAGTTCCGCCAGCGCATGGAGGAGCTCTCGGAGCAGATGCAGTCCTCCCAGCGCGTCGCCTGGGCCGACAACGCGATCAAGCTCGCGGTCGAGATGACCGTCGCCTCGATCAACCGGCTCAACCTGCAGGGCACCGCGCCCGAACAGGCGCAGCAGGTCCGCGACGCGATCCGCGTGCTGTTCCCCGAGGCCGTGACGCTGGTCCGCGAGGCCCGCGAAGGCTTGTCCTAATCGGTCGCTCTCAAAGACCGCCGGGCTGATCTGGGATTCCGATCAGCGCGCTGTGCGCGAGTCAGTAACTTGGATTTCTTGTTCGGAACGGTCAAGAATCGGCGGCGGCGGCGGATCCTGGTGCTGGTCACGGCGGCGATGTTTGCCGACGCGGTCTTCTTCGCCCTGATCACGCCGCTGCTGCCGGACTACCGGGACGAGCTCTCGCTCAGCCAGCTGCAGGTCGGCCTGCTGTTCGCCGCGCACCCGATCGGCACGGTCATCTGCGCGCCGCTGGCGGCGCGGCTGGTCGGGCGGTTCGGGGCGCGGATGACGATGACGGTCGGCCTGATCGCGCTCGGGGCCGGCACGATCGTCTTCGGCTTCGCCGCCTCGCTGGCCCTGCTCGCCCTCTGTCGCTTCGTCCAGGGCGGCAGCGCCGCGCTGGTCTGGTGCGGGGGGCTGGCGCGGCTGCGCGACGTGGCGCCGCCCGAGCGGCGCGGCGCGGCGCTCGGGCTCGCCGGCTCGGCCGCCGGCGCCGGCGCCCTGTTCGGACCGGCGCTCGCCGCGCTGACGCTGGTGTTCTCGATCGAGGCGACGCTGCTCGTGCTCGGGATCCTCACCCTGGTGCTCTGCGCCGCCCTGCACTCGAGCGGCGAGCTCGAAGACGAGCAGCACGGGGCCGGGGAGGAGCCGGCCGGCCCGCTGGCGGCCGGGCCGCGGTATGGCCTGGCGCGTCCGCTCGGGGTGATCGTCGTCTGCGGGACCGTGTTCGGCGCGGTGGCGGCGCTGGCGCCGCTGCGACTCGACGACCTCGGCGCCAGCATCGCCGCGATCTCGGTGCTGTTCGCGCTGGCCGCGGCGGGCGAGGCGGTTGCCTCGCCGTTCGCCGGCCATCTCTCCGACCGGGTCGGGCGGATGTCGCCGATCCGCGGCTGCCTGCTGCTGGCGATGCCGATGCTGGCGCTGCAGGCGCTGACCGGCTCCGCCTGGGTGCTCGGCGCCACGGTGGTCCTCTGCGGGGCCGCGATCGCCTCGCTCTGGCCGCTCGGCACGGCGCTGCTCGCCGACGAATCCGGCGACCGCAGCCGCTCCCCCGCCGGCGTCTTCGCCGCCAGCGTGGTCGCCTGGAGCTCCGGCCTCGCCGGCGGCTCCCTGCTCGCCGCGGCGCTCGCCCAGGAGGCCGGCGACGCGGTCGCCTACGGCGCCCTGATCGCCGCCTGCGCCGCCTCGCTGATCTCCCTGGCGGGGGTTGGGCGCGGGGCCGAGCCGGCGCTCGAGGGGTAGAGCGCAGGGCCGTCCAGGCCGGGCGGAGAGAGGTCCCAAGCGCTCGCGACATCAGGGCCCCTCTGGGGGCCTCGATGTCGCGAGCGCGAAAGGGCCTCGGCTGCTCCCGCGGCCGAATCTCTGGTTTCTTGATCGACTTAATAGGCAATAGCTATCGGGCGACCTGAAGTCCCTATTTGACGCGGCGGCGAAGAGGGCGCATTCTCCCGGCTCGGTTCTTTGATGACCAAAGGACTCAAGAAACCCAAAGGCGCCCGGCAAGGGCGGACTCAGGAGATCCCGACGCAAATGAGACCCAGCTTCCTCTTCCGACTTCTCTCCCTCGTTGTCACCGGCGCGGCCGCGGTCGCGCTGGCGGCCTGCGGGGGAGGTTCCTCGACCGCCGCCGACGTGCCGACCGCCGGCAGCGGCGCCGGGGCGCCCGAGCCGCCGGCCGGCAAACCGGTCCAGGGCGGCACGATCGTCTACGGGACCGACCGCGAGCCGACCTGCCTCGACCCGCACAACCTGGGGGACATGCCGCAGACCTACATCGCGCGCCAGTTCCTCGACTCGCTGGTCTCGATGCAGCCGGACGGCACCGTGGTCCCCTGGCTGGCCGACTCCTGGGAGGTCTCCGAGGACGGTCTCCAGTACACGTTCAAACTGAAAAAAGGCGTCAAATTCACCGACGGCGAGCCGTTCGACGCCGAGGCGGTGAAAGCCAACTTCGTCCAGACCCTGGACCCCGAAACCCAGTCGTCGACGAACCTCGTCTACCTGACGCCGATCTACAAATCGACCGACGTGCTCGACGAGCACACGGTGCGGATCAACCTCAAACGGCCCTACTCTCCGTTCCTCGAAGTGCTCGGCCAGGCCTTCTTCGGCATGGAGTCGCCGAAAGCGATGGCGCGCGGCCTCGAGAAGAACTGCCTCGCCCCGGTCGGCACCGGTCCCTTCGTCGTCAAGAAGTGGACCAAGGGCCAGTCGGTCGAGCTGGTCCGCAACCCGGACTACAACTCGCCGCCGGCCGACGCCAACAACCAGGGCCCGGCCTACCTCGACGCGATCACCTGGCGCTTCCTGCCGGACTCCTCGGTGCGCTACTCGGCCCTGACCAGCGGCGAGGCGGACGTGATCTTCAACATCCCGCCCGAGCACCTGGCCGCCGCCAAGGCCGACTCCAACCTGGAGGTCCAGGAGTTCATCCACGCCGGCATCGGCCACTACATCGTGCTCGACAACAGCGAGCCGCCCTTCGACGACCTGAAAGTGCGCCAGGCGTTCACCCTGGCGGCGAACGCGCCGGCCGCGGTCGAGAGCGCCTACCAGGGCGCCTACCCGACCCAGACCAGCGCGATCTCCTCGGGCACGCCGTTCCACACCGAGAAATTCGACGGCACCTACCCCTACGACGTCGAGCGGGCGAACAAACTGCTCGACGAGGCCGGCTGGCAGGAGACGAACGCCGACGGGATCCGGGTCAAGGACGGCAAGCCGCTGGCGGTCAAATTCATCTACTCCTCGGAGCCGGGCGACGTCCCGCCGGCCGAGCTCACCCTCTACCAGAACATCCAGGCGGCGCTGAAAGAGGCGGGCATCGACCTGAAACTGACCCCGACCCCGCAGGCCGCCTACTACGAAGCGTCCAACGACACGGCCCAGTACGACGCCAACCCGACGTACTGGAACAGCCCCACGGCGATGGTCATGTACATCGTCTACGCGAGCGAGAACTACGACTCGCCCTTCGCGAACATGTCGAAGGTCAAAAACCCGGAGCTGGACAAGACGCTGCTCGCCGCGGCGGCTGCCGATCCCGACGACCGCGCCACCCAGGCCCGGCTCTACGAGAAGGCGCAGAAAATCATCGTCGAGAACGCGTACGCGCTCCCGATGTACCCGGAGCAGACGGTGCTCGGCATCAACACGGCGCTGAAAGGCGTCTGGATCGAGCCCTCCGAGGGTGAGCCGGTGCTCAGCGACGCCTGGCTGGAGGGTTGACGGTGAGCTCGACGCCGTCGATCACGCACGGGGGGGTGCTCGAGGCACCCTCCCGGCGCCGGCTCCCCTGGCAGTCGGTGGTCAAGCGCCTGCTCGGCGCGGTCGCGGTCCTCTGGGCCGCGGCGACGATCGCCTTCTTCCTGCAGGAGGTCTCGCCCGGTGACCCGGCGCTCTCGGTGCTCGGCGGGTCGGGCGCCCGCCCGACCCAGCAGCAGATCGACGCGGTCAACGAGCAGTACGGGTTCACCCGCCCGGTGCTCGACCGCTACGGCGAGTTCCTCGGCAACCTCGCCCAGGGCGACCTCGGGATCTCCTACCAGTTCAAGCAGCCGGTCACCACGGTGATCAGCGAGCAGATCGGCCCGACCCTGGTGCTGATGAGCGTCGCGATCGCGCTCGCCTGGCTGATCTCGGTCTCGGCGGTGCTGCTCAGCGCCGGCCACGGCCGCTTCCGCGCCTCGCTCGGCTCGGGGCTGGAGGCCTTCTTCGCCGGCCTGCCGCAGTACTGGCTCGGCCTGGTTCTGCTGGTCGTCTTCGCCTTCGAGCTCGGCTGGTTCCCGGTCACCGGGGGCACCTCGCTCGACGCGCTGGTCCTGCCGGCGCTGACCCTGGCGCTGCCGCTCGCCGGCTTCATCGGCCAGGTCACCCGCGACGAGTTCGAGCGCGGCCTGCGCCAGCCGTTCGCGCTCTCGGCCCGCGCCCGCGGCGTCAGCGAGACCGAAGTGCGCTGGCGCCACGTCCTCCGCCACGCCCTGCTGCCCGGGATCACCCTCTCGGGCTGGGCGGTCGGGGCGACGATCAGCGGCGCGGTGATCGTCGAGGTGATCTTCGCCCGGCCCGGGCTCGGCCAGGTGCTGGTCGGCGCGGTCAGCGCCCAGGACCTGCCGGTGGTGGTCGGAATCACGCTGCTGCTCGCCGGCGTCTACATCCTCGTCAACCTGCTGGTCGACCTGCTCTACGTGGTCGTCGACCCGCGCATGCGCAGCTCCCTGGCGGTGGCGTAGATGGCCTCGACGACCGCCGATCCGAATCTGCTCCAGGGCCCGTTCCCCGGCGGCGCCGGGGCCGGCTCGCGGCTCTCCGGCCGAGTGCGGGCGCTGCGCCCGGCGGTGCTGCTCGCCGCCCTCTACCTCACCGTGATCGCGATCGCGGCGATCGCGCCCGCCCTGCTGACCAAAGGCGACCCGCTGGAGGTCAACCTCGGCCACAGCCTGCAGGCGCCCTCGCTCGAGTACCCGTTCGGCACCGACCAGTCGGGCCGCAGCGTCTACACCCGGGTCGTCTACGGCGCCCGCCAGTCGGTCCTGATCGGGATCGGCGCGACCGCGGTCGGGATGCTGATCGCGACCGCGCTCGGCGTCGCCGCCGGGCTCGGCGGCCGGCTCGTCGACGGCGGCATCAACCGCCTGCTCGAGGTGCTGTTCTCGTTCCCGGGCCTGCTCCTGGCGCTGCTCCTGGTGGCGATCTTCGGCAGCGGCGTCTCGACCCAGATCATCGCGGTCGGGATCGCCTCCGCCCCGGGCTACGCGCGGATGATCCGCGGCCAGGTCCTGCAGGTGAAGAACGCCGACTACGTGATCGCCTCGCGGGCGCTCGGCCACGCGCCGGGCCGCACCCTGGTCCGCAACATCCTCCCCAACGCGTTCCGGCCGCTGGTCGTGCTGGCGACGCTCGGGGTCGGCCAGGCGATCGTCTGGGCCTCGGCGCTCAGCTTCCTCGGCCTCGGCGTCGCCCCGCCGGCGCCGGAGTGGGGGGCGATGCTCGACGCCGGCCGCGACTACATCCAGACGGCCTGGTGGCTCGAGTTCTTCCCCGGCGCGGCGATCGTCGCGTTCACCCTCGCGGCCACCTGCCTCGGCCGCTACCTGCAACGACGGATCGAAGGAGAAGGCGACCGATGAGCACTCCCCCCAAAGAGCCGGTGTCCCCGCTGCTGCGGGTCGAGGAGCTCGCGGTCGGCTTCGGCCCCCGCGGCCACGTCGAGCCGGTCGTGCGCGGCGTCTCCTTCGCGGTCGAGGCCGGCGAGTGCCTGGCGATCGTCGGCGAGTCCGGCTCGGGCAAGAGCGTCACCGCCCGCACCCTGGTCGGGCTGACCGGGGCCGGCTCGCACGTCGACGCCGCCCGGGTCGAGCTCGACGGCAGCTCGCTGCTGGGGCTGAGCGACCGCCGCTGGCGCGCGATCCGCGGCGCCGAGGTCGGCTTCGTGCTGCAGGACGCGCTGGTCTCGCTCGACCCGCTGCGCAAGGTCGGCAAGGAGATCGCCGAGCCGCTGCGCGTGCACGGCTGGGGCGACCGCGGCAAGCGCGCGGCGAAGGCGATCGAGCTGCTCCGCGAGGCCGGCGTGCCGGAGCCCGAGCTGCGCGCCCGCCAGCTCCCGCACGAGCTCTCCGGCGGCCTGCGCCAGCGCGCCCTGATCGCCTCGGCGATCGCGCTCGACCCGGGCCTCTTGATCGCCGACGAGCCGACCACGGCGCTCGACGTCACCGTGCAGGCGCAGATCCTCGCCCTGCTCGAGGCGACCAAGCGGCGCGGCCGCGGCCTGATCCTGATCAGCCACGACCTCGCCGTCGTCTCCCGGCTCGCCGACCGCGTCGCGGTGATGAAGCTGGGTGAGATCGTCGAGCAGGGGCCGGTCGAGCAGGTGCTCCACGACCCTCAGCACGCCTACACCCAGGCCCTGCTCGACGCGGTCCCCGCCGCCCACTCGAAGGGCACGCGGCTGGCGCCGCTGGTCGAGGGCGCCTACATCGCCGCTGGCGAGCCGCGCGTGCCGCCGGCCCCCGCCGACCGCGAGCCGATCATCACCGCCACCGACCTGGTCAAGGTCTACCGCGGCCCCGACGGCCGCGACCGCCCGGCGGTAGACAAGGTCTCGCTGGAGATCCGCCCGGGGGAGACGCTCGGGATCGTCGGCGAGTCCGGCTCGGGCAAGACGACGACGGCGCGGATCGTGCTCGCCCTGATCGACCCCGACGGCGGCAACGTGACCCTGCGCGGCAAGCCCTGGACGACCCTGAAGGAGAAGGACCGGCGCCAGCGCCGGCGGCGGATCTCGATCGTCTACCAGGACCCGCTGAGCTCCTTCGACCCGCGCTGGTCGGTGCACAAGATCGTCGACGACGCGCTCGCGGTCGAGGACTACAAGGGCAAGGAGCGCCGCGCCGCCCGGGTCAAGGAGCTGCTCGGCCAGGTCGGGATCGGCGCGGAGCTGCTCGAGCGCCGGCCGCTGCAGCTCTCCGGCGGCCAGCGCCAGCGCGTCGCGATCGCCCGCGCGCTCGCCCCCGAGCCCGACCTGATCGTCTGCGACGAGCCGGTCTCGGCGCTCGACGTCTCGATCCAGGCGCAGGTGCTCGACCTGCTCTCCGACCTGCAGGCCGAGCTCGGCCTCGCCTACCTGTTCATCTCCCACGACCTCGGCGTGATCTACCACGTCTCCGACCGGGTGCTGGTGATGAAGGACGGCCGCGTGGTCGAGCAGGGCAGCGCCGACGCGATCTTCAAAGCTCCGCGCGAGGAGTACACGAAGCAGTTGCTGGCCGCCCTGCCGCGGCTCGAGGGCAGGCGCCGCGCCGCCCCTGCCGTGGCCGGCGCGGTCCCGATCACCACCCCCCAACCCCAAGGAGCCTGAGCGATGCCCAAGCAGATCCTCGTCAACGCGTTCGACATGAACTGCCCGACCCACCTGGTGGCCGGGACCTGGCGCGACCCCGACAGCGACGCGGCCGGCTACAAGGACCTCGCCTACTGGACCGAGCTGGCGCAGATCTGCGAGCGCGGCCTCTTCGACGGCATCTTCATCGCCGACGTGCTCGGCGTCTACGACGTCTACGGCGGCTCCAACGACGCCGCCCTGCGCGGCGCCGCCCAGGTCCCGGTCAACGACCCGCTGCTGGTCGTGCCGGCGATGGCGGCGGTGACCGACCACCTCGGCTTCGGGATCACCTGCTCGACCTCGTTCGAGCACCCGTACACGTTCGCCCGCCGGATGTCGACGCTCGACCACCTGACCGACGGCCGGGTCGGCTGGAACATCGTCACCTCCTACCTGGAGAGCGGCGCCCGCAACATCGGCCTCGCCGGCCAGGTCCGCCACGACAACCGCTACGACATCGCCGACGAGTACATGGAGGTCCTCTACAAGCTCTGGGAGGGCTCCTGGGAGGACGACGCGGTGGTCGCGGACCCCGAGCGAAACCTCTACGTCGACCCCGGGAAGGTGCACCCGATCGGCCACGAGGGCGAGTACTTCAAGGTGCCGGGGATCCACCTCTGCGAGCCCTCGCCGCAGCGCACGCCGCTGCTCTACCAGGCGGGCCAGTCCAAGCGCGGCAAGACCTTCGCCGCCGAGCACGCCGAGGCGGTCTTCATGGGCGCCCCGAACGCGGAGATCATGAGCGGCAACGTCGCCGACCTGCGCGGGCGCCTGCTCGACGCCGGTCGCGACGGCGGCGACATCAAGGTGTTCAGCAGCTACTCGGTGGTGGTCGCCCCGAGCGCCGCCGAGGCGGAGGAGAAGCACTCCTACTACCGCGGCCTGATCGACCCCGAGGGGACGCTGGCGCTGTGGTCGGGCTGGCTCGGCTTCGACCTCTCGCCCTACGAGCTCGACGAGCCGCTGCGCCACGTGCCCAACGAGGCGATGCAGTCGACCAACGAGACCTTCGGCGACGGCAAGTGGACCGTGCGCGACCTGGTCGAGGGCCTCGGGCTCGGCGCCGACGGGCCGACCGCGGTCGGCAGTCCGGAGGCGGTGGCCGACCAGATCGAAGCCTGGATCGACGCCACCGACGCCGACGGGCTCAACCTCAACCACGTCGTCACCCCCGGCACCTACCGCGACTTCGCCGAGCTGGTCGTGCCGGAGCTGCAGCGGCGCGGCCGCTACCGCACCTCCTACGAGGAGGGCACCCTGCGCCAGAAGCTGTTCGGCCGCGGCGCCCGCCTGCCCGAGACCCACCAGGCGGCCAGCCACCGCCAGACCCAGCCCGCCGCGCCGGCCGCGGCCGCGGCCTGAAAGCGAGGAGACCGATGAGCGTCCAGCTGACCGACCAGGAGATCTCGCCCGCCGACCTGCTCGAGCCGGGCTCGCCGCGGCTCGCCGCGCTGCTGGAGGCGATCGCCGCCGGCGCCGCCGAGCGCGAGCGCGAGCGGGTTCTGCCCTACGAGCAGATCCGGCTGATCAAGGACTCGCGGCTCGGCGCCCTGCGGGTGCCGCGCGAGTACGGCGGGGCCGGCGGCTCCCTGCGCGACCTCTTCCGCATCGTGGTCGCGCTCGGGGCCGCCGACTCCAACGTCGCCCACATCCTGCGGCAGCACTTCGCCTTCGTCGAGCAGTCCTTGCGCTCGACCAACCACGAGCAGCGCGAGCGCTGGCTGCGTGAGGCCGCGGCCGGGACGATCTTCGGCGGCGCCGCGACCGAGCTCGGCAACGCCAAGGTCGGCGCCGAAGCGGTCTCCACGCAACTGACCCGGGGCGCCGGCGGCGAGCTGCGGATCAGCGGCACCAAGTACTACTCGACCGGCAGCCTCTACTCGGACTGGCTGATGCTGACCGCCAGCGACGAGCAGGGCGAGATCGCCGCCGTGATCGTGCCCGCCGACCGCGAGGGCGTCACCCTCGAGGACGACTGGGACGGGCTCGGCCAGCGGCTCACCGGCACCGGCACGACCCGCCTCGACAACGTGCTGGTCGAGGCCGACGAGGTGCTCGAGCTGCGGATGCGCGAGGACGGCTCCTACCAGCGCTGCGGCGTCCTGCAGCTGTTCATCACGGCGGTGATCGCGGGCGTCGTCCGCAACGCCGCCGAGGACGCGGCGGCGTTGGTCCGCAGCCGCGCCGGGCGCCCGTTCGCGCACGCCCCGGCCGAGCGGCCGGCCGACGACCCGCTGCTGCAGGAGGCGGTCGGCGAGATCGCCAGCGCCGCCTACGCCGCCGAGGCCGCCGTGCTGATCGCCGCCGAGGCGCAGGACGCCGAGGCTGGCTCGGTGCTCGACGGGCTGCCCGACGAGGAGCTCGCCCACCGGGCCTCGCTGGAGGCGGCGAAGGCGAAGGTGGTGGTCGACGAGATCGCCTTCCGCGCGACCACGCGGATCTTCGACGTCGGCGGCGCCTCGGCGACCAGGACGGGCAAGAACCTCGACCGCCACTGGCGCAACGCGCGCACGCTCTCGACCCACAACCCGCTGCTCTACAAGGCGCAGGCGATCGGCGACCTCGAGATCAACGGGACGCCGCTGCCCTCGACCTGGTTCTTCTAGGAGGAGACCGATGTCCACTTCCAGCCAGGCGGTCGCCCCGGAGCCGGCCGCCCACACCGCCCGCGGCTACGCCGCCGCCGCCCCCGATGCGCCGCTCGCCCCGCACTCGTTCGAGCGCCGGGCGCTCGGCCCGCACGACCTGCGGATCGAGATCCTCCACTGCGGCGTCTGCCACTCGGACCTGCACATGGCGCGCGACGAGTGGGGCGGGACCGTCTACCCGCTGGTCCCCGGGCACGAGATCGTCGGCCGGGTCAGCGCGGTCGGCGCGGCGGTCGAGCGCTTCGCGGTCGGCGCCCACGCCGGGGTCGGCTGCCTGGTCGAGTCCTGCCGCGAGTGCGAGGCCTGCGCCGAGGGCCTCGAGCAGTACTGCGACGGCGCCGTCTACACCTACGGCGGCACCGAGACCCAGACCGGCCGGCCGACCGCCGGCGGCTACGCCAGCTCGATCGTGGTCGACGAGCAGTTCGCCCTGCGGATCGCCGACGGGGTCGACCTGGCGGCGACCGCGCCGCTGCTCTGCGCCGGGATCACCACCTACTCGCCGCTGCGCCACCACGGCGTCGGGCCCGGCTCGCAGGTCGGCGTGGTCGGGCTCGGCGGGCTCGGCCACATGGCGGTGAAGCTGGCCAAGGCGCTCGGCGCCGAGGTGGTCCAGTTCACGACTTCGCCCGAGAAGATGGCGGAGGCGCTCGAGCTGGGTGCCGACGGGGTGTGCCTCTCCTCCGACCCCGCGGCGCTCACGGCGCTCTCCTCCAGCCTCGACCTCGTCGTCGACACGGTGTCGGCGCCGCACGACCTCGACCTCTACCTGGACACGCTGAAGCGCGACGGCGCCCTGGTCCTGGTCGGGATCCCGCCCGAGGCCGAACCGCACCCCTCGCCGAGCGTCAACGGCCTCGTCAACCGCCGCCGCACGCTCACCGGCTCCTCGATCGGCGGCATCGCCGAGACCCAGGAGATGCTCGACCTCTGCGCCGAGCACGGGATCGTCGCCGAGATCGAGCCGATCCCGATCGAGCGGATCAACGAGGCCTACGAGCGGATGCTCGCCGGCGACGTCCGCTTTCGCTTCGTCATCGACATCTCGACCCTGGAGGACTGACCATGCCCCGCCTGCGCTTCAACGCCTTCGCGATGAACTGCGTCTCCCACATCCACCACGGCCAGTGGACGCGGCCGGACACGCGCCAGCTCGAGTACAAGAGCCTCGACCCCTGGGTCGAGCTGGCGCGGCTGCTCGAGCGGGGCAAGTTCGACGCGCTCTTCCTCGCCGACGTGATCGGCACCTACGACACCTACCGCGGCGGCCGCGAGACGGCGGTGCGCGAGGGCCTGCAGATCCCCGTCAACGACCCCTCGCTGCTGATCCCGGCGATGGCGTATGAGACCGAGAACCTCGGCTTCGCCTTCACCCAGTCGGTGCTGCAGGAGCAGCCGTTCAACTTCGCCCGCCGGCTCTCCACCCTCGACCACATCAGCGGCGGCCGGGTCGCCTGGAACGTGGTCACCTCCTACCTCGAGGACGCCGGGCGCAACCTCGGCTACGGCGGCCTGCCCCCGCACGAGGAGCGCTACGACCGCGCCGACGAGTACCTGGAGGTCCTCTTCAAGCTGTTCGAGGGCAGCTGGGACGACGACGCGGTGCTCGCCGACGTCGAGCGCGGGATCTACGCCGATCCGGCGAAGATCCACGAGATCGAGCACTCCGGCCGCTTCTACGGCCACGTGGTCGGGCCGCACCTCTCCGAGCCCTCGCCGCAGCGCACCCCGGTGCTGTTCCAGGCCGGCTCCTCGGAGCGCGGCCGCGAGTTCGCGGCGGCCAACGCGGAGGCGATCTTCATCATCGCCCGCGGGCCTGAGGCGGCGCGGGTGCAGACCGAGGACATGCGGGCCCGCGCGGCGCGCCACGGGCGCGAGCCCGGCGACATCCTCTTCTTCCAGGGGCTCAGCGTGATCGTCGGCGGCACCGAGGAGGAGGCCCTGCGCAAGCAGGCGGAGATCGACGAGCGGGCCAGCGACGAGGGCTACGCGGCCCACATGGCCGGCAACATCGGCGTTGACCTCAGCGACCTCGACCTCGAGGCGCCGATCACCGATCTGCCCGAGCGCTACGCCGGCCAGAGCATGATGAAGATGCTGCTCGACGCCGCCCCGGACAAGACCTGGGCGTTCGGCGACCTGCTGCGCTGGATCGCCGACGTGCGCGTCGTCGGCACTCCCGAGCAGATCGCCGACGACCTCCAGGTCTACGCCGACGCCGGCGTCACCGGGATCAACCTGATGTACCACACGACCCCGGGCTCGTTCGTCGACTTCATCGACGGGGTCGCCCCGGTCCTGCAGGAGCGCGGTCTGATGCAGAGCGAGTACCGGCCGGGCACGCTGCGCGAGAAGCTCACCGACGGCGCCGACGGCCCGCTCGCCTGCGAGCGCCACCCGGCGTCCCGGTACCGCCGCCAGCCGGTTGCCGCATGAGCGCACCGCGCCTGATCGACACCGACGTCCACGAGCGGGCCGAGCTCGAGGACCTGCTGGAGCACCTGCCGGCGATCTGGCACCGCTATCTCACCGACTACGGCTGGACGCCGGAGCGGATGAACCCGTACAGCCAGCCGACCGCGGGCGGGCTCGCCCGCGCCGACGCGGTGCCCGCGGGCGGCGGCCTCGCCGGCTCCAGCCTCGATCTGCTCCGCGAGCAGCTGCTCGACGAGTGCGGGATCGGCCAGGCGATCCTCACCGGCTGGCTCAGCGCCTCGGCCCTGCAGGAGGGCTGGAGCGAGTTCAAGACGGCGCTGATGTCGGCCTACAACGACTACCAGGTGACCCACTGGCTGGAGCGCGAGCCGCGGCTCTACGGCTCGATCCAGGTCAACGCCTGGGACGCCGAGGGGGCGGCGCGGGAGATCGAGCGGATGGCCGCGCACCCGCGCATGGTCCAGGTGATGCTCTACACCGGCGACCAGCCCTACGGGGCGCCGCGCTACGAGCCGATCTTCGCCGCGGCCGAGCGCCACGGCCTCGTCGTCGGCTTCCACCACAGCGAAAACTCGCCGACCGCGCTCGGCCGCCACCGCTACTACGCGGAGTGGCACACGCTGATCCCGCAGGTCTCGATGTCGCAGGCGGTCAGCCTGATCTTCAACGGCGTGCTCGACCGGCACCCGGAGCTGAAGGTGATCCTGATCGAGGGCGGCTTCTCCTACGTGCCGCACCTGATGTGGCGGGCCGACCAGCAGTGGCGCGAGCTGCGCCACGAGGTGCCCTGGGTGAAGCGGGCGCCGAGCCGGATCATCCGCGAGCAGGTCCGCTTCGCCAGCCAGCCGATCGAGGAGCTGACCACGCCGGCGCTGCTCGGCCTGATCGAGCAGATGGGCTCCGACGAGCTGGTCTGCCTCTCGACCGATTACCCGCACTGGGACTTCGACTCGCCGGCCGAGGCGCTGCCGCCGAACTTCCCCGAGGGCCTGCGGCGGAAGATCTTCTACGAGAACGCGCTGGCGACCTACTCGCGGCTGCCGGCCGAGCAGCCGGCCGCCGCCGCGCTCGCGTGAGCGCGACCGCAGACCGCCAGCGGCTCACCCTGCCGGCCGCCGAGCTCGGCGCCGGCGAGATGATCGGGCTCGAGCTCGGCTCGCTTCCCGTCGTCGTTCTGCGCACGCCGGAGGGCGAGCTGCGCGCCTTCGTCGACCGCTGCCTGCACCAGGGCGCGCGGCTCTCGCGCGGTCGCCTGCTGGCCGGGGTCGAGGGCGAGGGGGTCGGCGAGTACCGGCGGCTGGCGGGCGAGCGCGTGCTCAAGTGCCCCTGGCACGGCTACGAGTACGACGCGAGCTCCGGCTGCGCCCTGTTCGATCCGCGCCGGCGCCTGCGCAAGGTCGCGGTCGAGGAGCGGGACGGCCAGATCGTCGTCTCGGCCTGAGCGGCGGCTCAGGCGGCGGCGCGCAGGTCGCGAGCGTGCTCGACGAACATCCCGTGCAGCTCGTCGGCGGCGCCGCCGGGGTTGGGGCGGGTGCGGCGGCGCTGGATCACCAGCAGCACGGCGGTCTCGTCCTCGATCTCGCGGATGGTGAGCCGGCCGCTGCGCTCGAGCGGGTCGCCGACCACGCTGTAGTCGGGGAGGATCGCGGCGCCGAGGCCTTCGGCGACCATCAGCTTGCCCATCTCGGCGCCGTCGGCGAAGTAGGAGAAGGTCGGCGCGCGGTCGTCGAGCAGCCGGTGCACGTAGCGGTGCATCAGGTAGCCGGTCCGCATCGCGATCAGCGGCACGCCGATCAGGTCGTCGGGGCCGATCCGCTCGAGCTTCGCCAGCTCGCTGTCGGAGCGCACGCAGACCACCGGGCGGCCACGGATCAGCTCGGTCGTCTCGAGGTCCGGCGGCGGGTCGTCGCCGGCCAGGTAGTTGACCAGCCCGAGGTCGAGGCTGCCGTCGAGCAGTTCGCGGTGGATGCCGCGCTGCTGGGCGGTGACGATCTCGATCTGTGTCGAGGGGTGGCTGAGCGAGTAGTCGCGGATCGTCGGCGTCAGCAGCGGCGCGGTCGCCGCGGTCACGGTCCCGACCCGGACCACGCGGCTGTTGCGGTGCTGGTCGTCGGCGGCGCCGCGCAGGCGGTCGACCGCCTCGATCGTCTCGAGGATGTGGGGCAGCAGCTCGCGGCCGGCGGCGCTGATCGTCACCCCGCCGCGGCCACGGTCGAGGATCTCGACGCCGAGCTCGCCCTCGAGCTTGCGCACGGTCTCGCTGAGCGCGGGCTGGGAGAGGTGCAGCTCCTCGGCGGCGCGGCGGAAGGAGCCGTGGCGGGCGACTGCGGTGACGTACTCGAGTTGCTCGAATCGCATGGGGGATCTGCAGCTTAGCTTATTTTGTTGACCGACTAAGTCAATTATCGCTTGATAGGCGATTTCGATTTGACCGCGGCGCCGCCTGGGCGGATCATCCTCGTATTCATGACCCAACGACTCGACAATCAACTCAAGCTGCACTGGTTCCTGCCCACGCAGGGTGACGGCCGGGCGCTGATCGAGACCGGCGGCACCGGTCCGACCGGGGTCGCCGGCGGCCTGCGCGACTCCTCGATCTCCTACCTGACCCGGATCGCGACCGCCGCCGAGGACCTCGGTTTCGAGGCGGCGCTGACCCCGACCGGGGGCTGGTGTGACGACGCCTGGATGGTGACCGCGATGCTCAGCGAGACCTCCGAGCGGCTGAAGTTCCTGATCGCCTTCCGTCCCGGCCTGGTCTCGCCGACCCTGGCCGCGCAGATGGCGGCGACCTTCCAGGCCCACTCCGGCGGTCGCCTGCTGCTCAACGTGGTGACCGGTGGCGACAGCGACGAACAGCGCTCCTACGGTGACTACCTGACCAAGGACGACCGCTACCGCCGCACCGGCGAGTTCCTCGAGATCGTGCGCCGGCTCTGGGACGGCGAGACGGTCGACTTCCGAGGCGAGCACCTGCGGGTCGAAGGCGCCGCGCTCCACCGCCTGCCGGAGCCGCCGCCGCGGATCTACTTCGGCGGCAGCTCGCCGCTCGCCGGCGAGGTCGCGGCGGCGCACTCCGACGTCTATCTCACCTGGGGCGAGCCGGTCGGCGCGGTCGCCAAGAAGGTCGCCTGGATCACCGCCCTGGCGGCCGAGCGCGGGCGTCGCGTGCGCTTCGGGATCCGCCTGCACGTGATCTCGCGCGACCGCGCCGAGGACGCCTGGGCGGAGGCCGAGCGGCTGCTCGGCACGCTCGACGCGGAGACGATCGAACGCGTGCAGGAGAAACTGCGCCGCTCCGAGTCGGTCGGCCAGAAGCGGATGCTGGAGCTGCACGGCGGCTCCGCCGCCGAGCTCGAGGTGGCGCCCAACCTCTGGGCCGGGGTCGGCCTCGGCCGCGGCGGCGCCGGCACCGCGCTGGTCGGCAGCCACGAGGAAGTCGCCGACCGGATCGAGGAGTACGCCAGCGCCGGGATCCGCGAGTTCGTGCTCTCCGGCTACCCGCACCTGGAGGAGCTCTACTGGTTCGGCGAGGGCGTGCTGCCGGTGCTGCGGCGGCGCGGCCTCTGGTCCGAGCCGTGGGCGGAGCCGGTGCTGGCCGGCGCCCGCGAGCGCAACGCCGTCCCCTTCGCGGTGGGGGCGCGATGAGCACGCCGTCGGCGACCAGCAACGGGGCGTCTCCGGCGCCGCCGATCCCGCTGCGCCGCGAACCCGGCTGGACCAAGGTCGCGGTGGTCGGCGGCGGCGCCTCCGGCACGCTCAGCGCCGTGCACCTGATGCGCCGGGTCGAGGACAGCGGCGTCGAGGTGACGCTGATCGACGAGCGCGGGGACTTCGGCCCCGGCCTCGCCTACGGCACCGCCGACCCCCGCCACCTGCTCAACGTGCCGGCCTGTCGCATGGGCGGCATCTCCGGCCACCCCGAGCACTTCCACGAGTGGGTCGGCCGCCGCGGCCAGAGCGCCGGGCCGGAGGAGTTCCTGCCCCGCTCGCTGTTCGGCACATACCTGCGCGAGCTGCTCGAGGAGACCGAGGCCGGCTGTGCGCGGCGGGCGCGGCTGGAGCGCCGCGTCGCCGAGGTGGTCTCGGTCCGCGTCCCGCACTCGCCGCTCGAGCCGCTGCGGCTGGGGCTCGCCGACGGCGGCACGGTCGCGGCCGACCAGCTGGTGCTGGCACTCGGCCCCCTGCCCGGGGGCGACCCGATCCCGGTGCCCGGGGAGCTGCGCGAGCAGGGCGTCTACATCTCCGACCCCTGGGCGCGCGGCGCCCTCGACCCGGTCGGAGACGAGGAGCGGGTGCTGATCGTCGGCACCGGCCTGACCATGGTCGACGTCGTGCTCAGCCTCACCGGGCCGGGCCGGCGCGGCCCGCACGTCCACGCCGTCTCTCGCCACGGCCTGCTGCCGCGCCGCCACCGCCGTGACCTGACCCAGCTCAAGCGCTTCCCCGTGCCGCTCGACGACGGCCGCCTGGAGCCGGTGATCGCCGCCGTCTTCGAGCAGATCGCCCGCGTCACCCAGCAGGGCGGCGACTGGCGCGACGTCTTCGACTCGATGCGGCTCTCGACGCCGGCGATCTGGCGCTCGCTGCGGGTCGAGGAGAAGCGCCGCTTCCTCGACGGCGTGCAGCGGCTCTGGGACGTGCACCGGTTCCGCATGGCGCCGGCGGTCGCCGACCGCTTCGAGGCGCTCGAGGTGGCCGGCCGACTGCGCGTCGACGCCTGCTCGATCGTCGCGCTGGAGCCGCTTCCGGCCGGCGGCGTCGCCGCCTCTCTGCGCACGGTCGGCCGGGAAGGGATCGAGATCGTCGAGGTCGATCGCCTGATCAACTGCAGCGGCGCCGGCGCCAACCTCGAGCGCCTCGCCCCGCCGCTCCTCCGCGACCTGCTCGCCCAGGGCACCGCCCGGCCCGAGCCGCTCGGCCTCGGCCTCGACGTCGCCCCGGACGGCGGCCTCGTCGACGCCCACGGGCGCGTCTCCGAACGGATCCGCGTGGTCGGCTCGCTGCGCAAGGGGGTCGAGTGGGAGGCGATCGGCGTGACCGAGATCCGCGACCACGCCCAGGCCGTCGCCGCCGCCCTCTTCGCCACCGTCGAACGCCCGGCGAGGGTCGCGTGAGCGCCTCGCTGCCCACGCCGGCAGGCGATCTGGGCGCCCGCGTCGACGCCGTCGTCGCCGACCTCCGCGCCGGCCGCATGGCGGTGGTCACGGGCGGGGTCGGCCGCGAGGGCGAGGCGAGCCTGATCCTGGCCGCCGAGTTCAGCTCGCCGGAGGCGATCAACTTCATGGCCAAGGAGGCGCGCGGCCTGATCTGCCTCGCGCTCAGCGCCGGGCGCTGCGACGAGCTCGGGCTGGCGCCGATCTCGCGGCCCGGCGGCGAGGACCCGGAGGCCGGGTTCATGGTCTCGATCGAGGCCCGCGACGGCGTCGACACCGGGATCTCCGCCCACGACCGCAGCCGCACGATCCGCACCGCCGTCGACCCGTCCCTCGGTCCCGCCGACCTGGTCCAGCCCGGGCACGTGTTGCCGCTGCGGGCCCGGCCGGGGGGGATCTTCGAGCGGCCCGGGCAGGCCGAGGCCGCGGTCGACCTGGCCCGGCTCGCGGGGGGCAGCGCGGCGATCGTCTGCACGATCCTCGACGAGGAGGGCGCGACCGCGACCGGCCCTGCCCTCGCCCGCTTCCTCGCCCGCCACTCGCTCAACGGCCTCGACGTCGGCGAGCTGGTCTCCCACCGTGCCGGCGGCGGCCTGCCGGGCGGGACGATGCGGGGCGCGATGGGCCTGTTCGCGACCGGGGTCAGCGTCGTCACCGCCCGCGACCGCGCCGGCGAGACCGTCGGCACCACGGTCAACGCCGTCTCCTCGGTCTCCCTGCGCCCGCCGCTGCTGCTCGTCTGCCTGGCCCGCGACAGCCTCACCCTGGCGGCGATCCGCGAGTCCTCGCGGTTCGCGATCAACGTGCTCGCCGCCGAGCAGCGCCACCACTCGGTCCGCTTCGCCTCGAAGGGCGCCGAGGCCGAGGCCGGCGAGGTGGACTTCGCCGAGGCGGTCGCCGGCGTTCCCCACCTGCCGGACTCGCTGGCGACGATCGCCTGCCGGCTCGACGCGGTCCACGTCGCCGGCGACCACGAGATCGTGATCGGCGAAGCGCTCGCGATCAGCACCGAGGCCGAGGCCGCGCCGCTGCTCTTCTACCGCGGCCGCTACGCCCGGCTCGGCGAGGAGGCCGCGGCCGAGCTGCAGGCCGTGGGCTGAGCCGTGAGCGACGACCCGGTTCGCCTGCTCGTCGTGCTCGGCAGCGTGACGCCGCCCGGCCGCCTGCACCGGGCGCTCGCCGCGACGCTGGAGGCGCTTCCCGACGGCGTCGAGGCGGAGCTGCTCGACCTCGCGACCCAGCGGCTCCCCTGGGCTGGCGCCGCGGACACCGAGCAGGGCGATGCGGGGGCCGTGGCCGAGGCGGTCGCCGGCGCCGGCGCGGTGATCTTCGCCACCCCGGTCTATCGCGGCTCGATCACCGGCGCCCTGAAGAACCTCTTCGACCTGCTGCCGGTGCGGACGCTGGAGGGCAAGCCGGTCGGCCTGGTCGCGATGGGCGCCAGCCTGCACCACTTCCTCGGCGCCGACCGCCACCTGCGCGACGTCCTCGCCTTCTTCGGCGCCCTGCCGACGCCGGTTTCCGCCTACCTCACCTCTGCCGACTTCGCCGACGGCGAGCCGAGCGTCGCGGCGCTCGCGCAGCTGGCGGAGCTGACGGACGGCGTGACCGCGCTCGCTCGCGCGCTGCCGGCACTCGGCCCCCTCGGCCCCCGCCCGCTGGCGGCCGGCAAGACCGCCTGAGTTGGCGGGTGGTCGCGGGACGGGGTGCTTCGGGGGGTTGCCGCCGGAGGGGTCGGTGGTGTCCTTCTACTCTCGCTGGGCGAATTCGCCAGTGGCGCAACCCTCCCGTCCGAGATTCGCAGTGGTGCGAATCGCTAACGCCGCTCGTACGAAGGACACCACCGACCCCTCCCAACGGAAGCCTCCCGAAGTTCCGTTGGCTCGAAAGCGCCCTGGGGTTCGAGCTGGGTGACGAAAGCGTCCGGTGATTCAGCTGGGGGCTGACGGGCCGGGTCGAAGTTCGGGGCCGTGGTTCACGAGTCTGCATTTGTGCACCGTATGAGTGCTCAAGAGCAGACTCGTGAGACGGAGGGGTCGGCGTGATCGTTTCGTGACGCTTCGAGCGCCTGGTCCCTCGTGAGGCTCCCCGCCCTGGTGGGCTGGCGCTTTCGGATCTCCACCCTCCCCGACCAGCCGGGCCAGGACCCACACCTACCTGCCAAGCCGAGGTGTGGGTCCTGGCCCGGCCTCGGACGGCCCCCACCCACCCACCTCCGCCACTCCCTCCTAGAGCAGCTGCGTCTTGATCCGCTTGACCGCGCCGCGCCCGGTGGCGCCGGCGATCAGCTCGATCGGCAGCGCCAAGAGGGCGGCGGGGATCGCGAGGACGACGCTGGCGAGGGCGTCGATGCGGCGCAGCCACGGCTTCGCTGCGGGCGCAGCGACCGCGCGGTCGCCGAGCGCCCCGGAGGCGACGTTGTGGCCGAGGGTGACGCTGTTCAGCAGCGTCTGCCAGGTCAGCGCGAAGCTGGCGCCCGGGACCCAGCGATGGGCGGCGACGACCTGGTCGCGGCGGGCGAGGAGGCGGCGCACCGACTCGACCGTGAACAGGTAGCGGCCGCCGGGCGTGAGGCCGGCCCAGCCGGCGCCGCCGAGCGAGCAGGCCCAGCCGGCGCGGTCGGCGATCCGGATCCACTCGCCCTCGCGCAGGCGGTCGAGCTCGCGCAGGGCCTCGTCGGGGTCGGGGCCCTCGCCGATCAGGCCGAGCCCGCAGCTCTCGCAGCGGCGCACGGCGCCGGCGAGACCGTCATGGGGCGAGAGCCAGCCGAACAGCGGCTCCTCGCAGGCGGGGCATGGGGGGTTCTCGGGGCCGGCTCCGGCCTCGAGCGGAACGACGGGGGTGTGCTGCGCGGACGTCATGGTCGGATAGCGTACGCGCCGTGAGCCGGAAGGAGATCCTCTCCCGCGAGAGCGCGTGGTTTACCCGGGTCGGGATCGCCGGCATCCTCGGCGGCCTGTTCGCCCTGGTCGGATTCGTCCTGCTGCAGAGCTCGATCGGCGGCGACGCCAACTTCGAAAGCCTCACCGAAGCTCACAACAACGGCGGCACCGTCTGGATCGCCGGCGTGCTCACCTGCGTCGGCTACCTGCTGGTCGCGGCGCCGCTCTTCTTCCTCTTCCTCGCCGCCAAGGCGCGCAGCGAGCGGGTCCGCAACCAGATGGTCGGCCTGGTCCTGCTCGGGCCGCTGCTGCTCGGCTTCTCGGCGCCGCTGATCTCCGGCGGCACCCAGGAAGCGGCCAACACCTACCTCGACGGCAAGGCGGAGCTGAAGCTGACCCCGGCCGAAGCCAAAGAGGACTGCGTCGAAGACCGCGAGGACTCCAGCGCCGAGGAGTTCGCCGAAGACTTCCCCGCCACTGGTGGCCAGACCACGCTCGCCGCCTGCGAAGAGAAAAAGTCCGAGGAAGACCGCGCCTCGAACGCGATCCGCGACTCGACGCTGCTCAAAATCGGCCAGTTCGCCGGCCTCGCCGGGGGCCTCTCGCTGGTCGCCGGCCTCCTCTACACGGGCCTCTGGGCGATGCGCACCGGCCTGCTCACCCGCTTCTGGGGATCGCTCGGGATGGCCGTCGGCTTCGCCTCGATCATCGGCTTCTCCCCGCTCACCTTCCTCTGGTTCATCTACGTCGGCCTGATGCTGGCCGGGATCCTGCCCGGCGGCCGTCCCCCGGCCTGGGAGGCTGGCAAGGCCGTGCCCTGGCCGACGCCCGGCGAGAAAGCCGCCGCCGAAATGGAGCCCCCGGACCCCGACGCGATCGACGTCGAGGCGACCGAGGATCCCGGCGAAGCGGGAACCCTCCCGTCCGGCGACGACGAGCCGCCGCGGAAGCGCAAGAAGCGCGGGTAGGAGGGCTTGCTTCTGGGGGTTTGCCCCTCCCAACGGAAGCGCTCTGAAGTTCCGTTGGCTCACGAGTCTGCTGTTAGCCGCGCATAGGGCGGTCAGGGACGGACTCGCGAGGTGGAAGCGTCCCGGCGCTGGGGCTGCCGAATCTCAGTCCGCGAAGGTGAAGTAGTCGTCGTCGAGGATGAAGCCCTCTTTGACGGGGTCCGGCTTGCCGGACTTGTCGCGGAAGATCGCGATGGTCATGGTCTTGACGGTGCCGTCGGCGTAGGCGAGGCGGATGCGGGCGTTGTTTTCGATCCGGTAGGTGCCGTGCTGGTCGGGCGGGTAGCTGCTGACGGCGACGAAGGGGACGCCGGCGCCGCCGCTGGTCGAGGTCGAGCTGCGGGTGAGGACGAACTCGCCGGCGCTGGTCAGGGTCGCGTCTTCGCGCCAGGTGGTGCAGCCGGTGAACAGGCCGCAGAGGCCGCTGAAGCCCATGTAGTACTGGGCGACCTGGTAGGTCGCGCCGGCCTTCGGGACCGAGAGCTCCTCGTAGCCCTCACCCTCGATCTCGAAGCCCTGCTTGGTCAGCTTGCCGCCGGTCACCGAGCCGACCTGGACCGCGCCGGTGCGCGGGTCGTAGCGGTACTTGACGCAGCCGGGCTCTTTCGAGGTGCCGGTCACCTCGGTGCACTTGGGGAAGCCGCCGCTGGGGATGTCGTTGTAGGCCCAGGTGGCGTCGATGAAGGCGTAGCCCTCGAGGTAGGCCGAGCGGGTCGAGTCGGTCGTGTCGTAGCGAGTGAAGATCCGCCCGGCCAGCGAGCCGCCGCCCTTCGGCGCGGGTTTCGGCTTCTTCTTCGGCTTCGCCTTCACCGTCAGGACCAGGGCCGCTTTCGCCTTCATCCCCCTGGCGCCGGTCACGGTCAGCGCCAGCTTCGAGCTGCGCTTGGCCTTCGGGCCCAGCTTCACGCGGAAGCTCGCCGTCTTCGCCTTGCCGGAGCCGATCGCCTTCAGCTTCAGCTGCCCGGACTTCGGCTTGACCGCGACGCCCTTCGCCTTGCCGATCTTCAGCTTCACCTTGGCCGCGGTCGCGGTGCCTTCGTTGGCGACCCGGACCTTGACCTGCTGCCAGCGGTTCCGCTTCAGGGTCAGCGGCGCCGGCTGCGCGAGCCCGAGCTTTGCGACCTTCGGCGGGGCCGGGGGCGGCGGCGGAGGAGGGGGCGGCGGCGGAGGCGGTGCGGCCAGCGGGAACGGTCGCACCAGGTAGTCGACGCGGTCGCCGAGTTCGCGTTTGCCGCCGACTTCGACGATCTCGAAGATCTGGGCGGTGGCGCAGCCGAAGCCCTGCGCGGCGAGGGCCGGCGCCGCGGCGGAGAGGTTCGTGACGGTCGCGGCGACGGACTTCGCGCCGGCTCCTTCGCTGCTGCCGTAGAGCCAGCTGGCGCTCGCCTGGCCGTACTCGCTGCCGATCACGGCGAGCGGCGTGGTGCAGTTGCCGCTGGCGTCGACGGTGTAGAAGACGACGCCGAGGTAGGTGTCGGTCGTGGTTGGAGCGCCGGCCGTGGTCACC
Organism: uncultured Conexibacteraceae bacterium; assembly: GCA_964464285.1. Classification (GTDB taxonomy): domain Bacteria; phylum Actinomycetota; class Thermoleophilia; order Solirubrobacterales; family 70-9; genus VAYN01. The sequence continues at coordinate 15,082 of CAYXFL010000020.1, read as the reverse complement.
GCCGCGCGCAGCTCGCCGCTGACCGTGTCGTAGCTGGCGCTGACCGCGACCAGGTCACGGCCCGGGGGCTTCGAGCTTTCCTGGGGGTCGGTCGCCGAGCCACTGCGGACCTCGGCCACGGCTGGCGCGCTGAGCGCGAAGAAGGCGAGCAGCGCACAGCAGGGGAGCAGCAGGCGCGCCGTGAGTGGGGGGCGGAAACGCATCGGGGGGACCCGCGATGCTACGAGACCGTTTGCGCAGGTTTTCCGATCCGCCGCGAGCGCCGCGCTCAAGCGGAGCCGCCCGCCGCGACCTGCTTGCGGTGGGTGCGGATCTCGCTGAGGATGCGCTCCAAGCGCGGCTCCGCCGAGCTGTCGACGAAGCCCATCGCACCGGCGACGCCCGGGTGCACGGCGGCGATCCGGTCGTGCATCGCCTGGGCGACGGCGCGGTAGGTCGGGTGTCCCTCGCGGCCGGAGCGCAGCTCGATCAGGTGCATCGCCTCGCGCGCGTTGAGGTCGAGCGTGTAGCGGATCCGGTAGGCGAGGCTGAGCGCGTAGGGGGCGAGCTCGGGGTGACCGGCCGCGACCAGCCGCTCGTGCTCGGCCCGCGAGACCTCGAGGGCGCGGCCGAACTCGGCCGCGAAACCCGCCTCGGCGAGCTCCTCCGGCACCTCGGCGCCGAGGTCGGGACCGAGCCGCTGCCACTGGCAGGTGAGGATGCGGTGGCGCTGCAGGTCGCGGAAGGCACCGTAGTCGGAGACGATCTCGAAGCGGTAGCGGAGCGCCTCGAAGCCGCGCCCGGGGCGGTGGCGGCGGTTGCCGCGCTCGCCGACCGCGGCGGCCAGCAGCGCCGCGCGCTCGGCCTCGCCGAGCTCCTCGACCCGGGCGAGGATCTCGGCCTCCGGCGCGCTCGACGCCTCGTACAGGCACGAGGCCAGCAGGTCCTCTTCGCGGCCGTCGACGTGGACCAGCTCGACCGAAGGCCCGGCGTCTTCGGCGGCGCGACGGTCGAGCCCGAGCCGGCCGACCCACTCCTCGGTCAGCTCGCGGCGGCGCTCGAAGTAGGAGATCCACTCGCCGCCGCGGTCGGGCCGCTCGACCCGGGAGACGAAGCTCGGCATCACCCGCTGCAGCTCGGCGAGGACCATCGCGCCGTACTCGCGCGCCTCCGGCAGCGGCGAGGCGGCCAGCCGCATGATCAGCTGCTCGTAGGCCTGGCCGGAGGCGTAGATCCCGACGTGGCTGAGCGTCGCCGCCGGCAGCAGGCCGCGCATCAGGTCGAGCGCCTTCGCCTTCACCGAGCGCCGCCACGGGCCCTCCGGTTCGCCCTCGCTGCGCGGCCAGCGCCGCGCCGCCCACTCCTCGACCCCGCTCAGCAGGCGCGAGTAGGAGGCGAAGATCTCATCCATCGCTTGCCCGAACTCGGGGCCGAGCTCGGCGTCGGAGTAGTAGCGGTAGCCGCCGCCGGGCAGCGGCTGGTCGTAGGGGATGTAGCGGGTCGACTGCTCGAGGTAGGCGGCGAGGCGGCCGCGCTGCAGCAGCTTGGTGAGCACGTTGGAGACCCACTCGCAGGCGACGTGGGCGCCGCCGACCTGGGCAATCGAGTCGTCGCCGTAGCCGACGAAGACGCGCTCGTAGAGCCCCGCGGCGCGCTCGCCCTCCTCGGCGTCGAAGGGCCGCCCGCCGGCCGGCTCGGCCGCCGCGAACTCCTCCAGGTAGAGGCGCCGGACCGTGCCCGAGTAGCGCGAGTAGCGGGCGAAGAGCGCCCCTTTCACCGTCTCCGGCAGGTTGACCAGGGCGAAGACCGGGCGGTCGAGGTTCGTGAAGTGCGGCGCGAGGATCGCCTGCTCGGCCGGACTGAACTGTTCTACCGGGTAGCGCACCGGGCCATCGTAGTGACGCTCCGTGACGGTGCGGCCCGCGTCTGCGTCGGTTCCCGGCCGTCCGGGTAAAGTGATTCCTCGTACTTAAAACTGACGATGAGACGACGGCGACAGGAAAAGCCCGCATCCCGCCTGCCAATCGGTCCCGGTCTGCTGGTCGCCGGCCTCGCCGCGATCGCCCTCGGGTTGCTGCTGCCGCTCCTGATCGGCAGCTTCTCGCACCGCCAGGCGCTGATCCTCGCCGTGGTCGAGCTCGGCTGCGTGGTCGTCGTCGCGGCCGGGGTGCTGGTGATGGCGCGGCGGCTGCGGGCCAGCCACGCGGCGCTCTGGCAGCTCGCGCGCCGCGACGAGCTGACCGGGGTCGGCAACTACCGGGCCCTGCACGAGCGCCTCGCCGAGGAGATCGCCCGCCACGGCCGCCACGACCAGAGCTTCGCCCTGATCCTGCTCGACCTCGACGGGTTCAAGCAGGTCAACGAGCGCCTCGGCCACCTCGAGGGCGACCGCCTGCTGACCGAGGTCGGCGCGGCCCTGCGCGACGAGGTGCGCGGCGAGGACGCGGTCTTCCGCCAGGGCGGCGACGAGTTCGCGGTGATCGTCGAGCGCAGCGACGCCCGGCAGGCGGCCCGGGTGGCCGCCCGGATCCGCGCCCGGATCGGCCGCCGCGGCTTCGGCAGCGACGACGAGCACCCGCTCTCCGGCACCACCGGGATCGCGGCCTTCCCGGCCGACGGCGAGAGCGCCGAGCGGCTGCTCGGCTGTGCGGACGACGATCTGTTCGGGGCCAAGCGCGGGCTCGGCCAGGACGACGTCTAGAGTGCCCCGCCGCCGGCGCCGAGGTAGCTGAAGCGGACCGCCAGCGCGACCGCCTCGGTGCGGGTGTCGACCTCGAGCTTGGCGATCGCGTTGCGCACGTGCGTGTGGACGGTGGCGGGGGAGAGGGCGAGGCGCTCGGCGATCTCTTTCACCCGCAGCCCCTCGGCCAGCAGCTCGAGGATCTGGCGCTCGCGCGGCGAGAGGTCGAGCAGCTTCTCGACCTCGGAGGGCTTGCCGCCGGCGAAGTCGCCGCCGAGGAAGGTGCCGCCGCCGGTCACCGCTTTGACCGCGCGGGCGATGTCCTCGGCCGGGGCCGACTTGAGCACGTAGCCGGAGGCGCCGGCGCGCAGGGCGAGCGCCAGCAGGTCGGGCTGGGCGTGGGCGGTGAAGATGATGACCTTGGTCCGCGGCCGCGCCTTGAGGACCTCCTTGGTCGCCTCGATGCCGTCGCGCTTGGGCAGCTCGACGTCGATGATCAGGACGTCGGGCTCGAGCTCCTTGACCACGTCGACCACGTCGCGGCCGTTACCGGCCTCGCCGACGATCTCGACGATGCTCGAGTTGGACATCCGCGCCTTGATCGCCTCGCGGACGATCTCATGGTCGTCACAGAGAACCACTCGCTTGGCCTCGCGCACACTGGTCGTCATAGAGTCGCGATTGTTTCAGGGGCTCCGAGATTCTGCAAAGTTTTGGGTACGGAGAAACCGCCGTCCCGCTCCTGGCGGTTCTCGATCAGGGCGATAATCGTGCGGCCGACGGCGCAGGCGGTGCCGTTCAGCGTGTGGACGGGGACCGGCGACTCGCCCTCGGCGGGGCGGTAGCGGCAGGCCATGCGGCGCGCCTGGTAGTCGGTCGTGTTCGAGCAGGAGGTGAGCTCGCGGTAGCGCTCCTGGCTCGGGATCCAGGCCTCGCAGTCGTACTTCTTCGCGGCCGGGGCGCCGAGATCGCCGGCGGCGACGTTGACCACGCGGTAGGGGATCTCGAGCTCGCCGAGGATCCGCTCCTCGATCGCCAGCAGCCGTTCGTGCTCGGCCGCCGACTGCGACGGCTCGACGAACGAGAACATCTCGACCTTGTCGAACTGGTGGACGCGGAAGATCCCGCGGGTGTCGCGGCCGGCGGCGCCGGCCTCGCGCCGGAAGCAGGTCGAGAAGCCGCTGTAGCGCAGCGGCAGCGCCTCGGCCTCGAGGATCTCGCCCGCGTGCAGGCCGGCCAGGGCGACCTCCGAGGTGCCGGTGAGGAAGAGCTCGTCCTTGGGGATCTCGTAGATCTGGTCGCGGTCGCCGGGCAGGAAGCCGGTTCCCTCCAGCGCCTCTTCGCGGACCAGCACCGGCGGCACGACCGGTTCGTGGCCCTCCTCGCGGACCAGCTCCAGCGCGAACCGGACCAGGGCCAGCTCCAGCATCACCAGGTCGCCCTTCAGGTAGGCGAAGCGCGAGCCGGAGAGCCGCGCCCCGGCCTCCATGTCGATCAGGCCCAGCTCGGTCCCGATCTCGAGGTGGTCGCGGACCGGGAAGTCGAACGTCGGCAGCGCGCCGACCTCGCGGACGACGACCGCGTCCTCCTCGGTCATCCCCTCCGGCGCGTCGGGGTCGGGCAGGTTGGGAAGCGCGGTGGCGACGCGGGCGAGCTCGGCGTCGACCGTCTCCAGCTCCGCTTTGCCGGCCTCGATCTTCTCCTTCAGCCCCTGCACGGTGGCCATCAGCTCGGCGGCGTCCTCGCCCGCCTGCTTGCGCTCGCCGATCTGCCTGGAGAGTGTCTTGCGCTCCGCCTGGGCGCTCTCGACCTCGGGCAGCAGGGTGCGGCGGCGTGCGTCCAGGGCGAGCAGCTCGTCCACCTTCGCGGCGGCGCCGCGCCGCGCCAGCGCGGCCTTGACCCGCTCAGGGTCGGAGCGGATCAGCTTCAGGTCAAGCAAGGGGCCCTCCCCTGGCTAGGGGTTCTGGCCGGGCCGCGGGGGTTCGTCCGCTTCCCCACCCGAGTACTCGGCGACGAACTTGGCGATCGCCTCGGCCTCTTTGCCGACGACGATGTTCTGGGGCATGATCGCCCCGGAGAAGCCGCCGTTCTCGATTGCGAACAGCGCGTCCTCGTAGGTCTCGGTGCGCTGGTCGAGGTTCGGCCCCTGCATCCGCTCGCCGCGGTTGCCGCTGCCCTGGGTGCCGGCCGCGCTCATCGTGTGGCAGCCGGCGCAGTGGCTGGCGAACAGCTCCGCGCCTTCGTGCACGGTCGTGTCGTCCTTGGAGACCGAGATCCCCTCGCCGCCAAAGCCGCAGGCCGCCAGCCCGAGGGCGGCGGCGACGACCGTCGCTATGACCAGTACCGGACGCACGCGGCGCGCATCATATTGGTCTGGCCCACCGCGGCGGCGTGCCGCCGGTCTCGCGCTACCTGCAGCCCGTCGCAATCGCGAGCGCGCCGCACACCTCGTGCATCTTCGGCCCGGAGAGGCTGGTGAGCAGCTCGCCGAGCTGCGAGCGGTAGACGCGTCGTAGATTGTCCAAGCTGGCGACGCAGTCTTTCGGCAGGCCATCATCGGGCCCCAGCGCAACCTCGGTCGGGATTCCCCGAATCTTCGTCGACAGGGGGACGACGAAGATTTTGTTCAGGACCGGGATCGCCGCGGAGCGCGTGAGCACCAGGACCGGCCGGCGGCCGGCATCGGGAAGCTCGGCCCAGCAGACGTCACCCCTGTTCACCACGGCTCTTCTTCGATCATCTCGCGCAGTTCCACATCCGCTCCTGCCAGTTCCCACTCCTCCTCCGGCATGCGCGTGTACCCCTCGACGATCTGGCGATCGATCTCGGCGCTGCGCTCGTCGTACATGTGGGCCTCGATCGCCTCGCGGATCAGCGCCGAGCGCGACCGGCCCTCCCGCGCGGCGCGCTCGTCGAGCCGGCGCAGCAGCTCCTCGTTCAGCTGGACCAGAGTCTGCGTGCGCGTCATCGGCAATATGGTAGCCAATGGTCGGGCAGGTGCGGGTGCCGATGCGGGTGCGGTCGCGGTGCTCACCGCACCCCAAGTCGCCAGCCCACCCAATCTCTCCCCCCTGGCTGAGAGAATCGGGACATGTCCGAGGCGCCGCATTTCAAGCAGCCGGGCTGGTTCACGAAGAACGTGTTCAACCGCGGCGTGGCCCTGGCGACGCGCCTCGGACTGAGCGTTGCCGGCTCGCGGGTCCTGGAAGTGAAGGGGCGCAAGAGCGGCGAGTGGCGGCGGACGCCGGTCAACCTGCTCGTCCTCGACGGCCAGCGCTACCTGGTCGCGCCGCGCGGCCACACCCAGTGGGTGCGCAACATGCGCGCCGCCGGCGGCGGCCGGCTGGTGCTCGGCAAGCGGGTGGAGGAGTTCGGGGCGAACGAGGTTCCCGAGGCCGAGCGCCCCGAGCTGCTGCGCGCCTATCTGCGCAAGTGGAAGTGGGAGGTGGGCGCCTTCTTCGACGGCGTCGGCCCCGACTCGCCGCCCGCCGAGCTCGAGCGCATCGCGCCCGACCACCCGGTCTTCAAGCTGGGCTAGCGATCTTCCACATCGCCACCGGCACCCTGTTCCTGGTCGTCGCGGTGTCCAGATGGGGATCGATCGATCTACAGACCGCTCGTAAGCGCGGCGCGCAGGGCGACGAAGAAGATCACGCCGCAGCTGACGGCCATGATCCCCATCTCGCGGCGCACGATCGCCAGCGCCACCTGCTGCTGGGTCTCGCCGTCGAGCGACTCGAACTCGACCTCGCCGAGCTCGCGGTGGGCGGCGCCGGCGCGGGCGCCCTCGGCGATGAAGGAGATCGCCAGCGGCAGGATCCCGTAGACGTAGTGGAGGTCGGAGCTGGGCTCGTGGTTGGTGACCACGAGCACCCCGCCGAGCAGGGCCTGGACGAAGACGGAGACCTGGGCCAGACGCAGCAGGTACCAGAACGGGACCGAGGGGCGGTTGCGAAACCAGGCGTAGCCACCGATCGCACCGGCGGCCAGATTGAGGCCGACTACGCAGAAGCCGACGGCGATGTGCAGGCCGAGCATTCCCCTAAATCCTCCTAGACGGGTCGGAATTCCGCTTCCTGATGCGAAATATCACTATGTAGCAATGTGTCACAAGCGGGGTGTATAACACCGTCTACGGGCGTCCAAACCCAGCTCAGGCTGCCGGGCGGTGAGCGCCCGGCTACCCCCTGAAAATCCCCGGTGCTCAAGACCTATCTCCCGATTCTCGTCTTCGCCTTCCTCGGCCTTGCCGTGGCGAGCGTCTTCATGGTCGTAAACCACCTGGTCGGCCCGAAGAAGCCGCGCGTGCCGACCGCGGCGAGCCGCCGTCAGGGCGAGCCGTACGAGTCGGGGATCCCGGTCGAAGCGCTGAAGGGGATCAAATTCGGGGTCAGCTTCTACCTGCTGGCGATGCTGTTCATCCTCTTCGACATCGAGGTGGTCTTCCTCTATCCCGTCGGGGTGATCCTGAAGAGCGCCGACAGCCTCGTCGTGCTCGGCGAGATGGTCACCTTCGTCGTCCTGCTGATGGTCGCGTTCGTCTACGTGTGGAGGAAGGGGGCACTCGATTGGAGGTAGAGCGCCGCAGCTTCCAGGCCCGCCAGGCCTCCGCCCGCGACATGCTGCGTGGCGATCTCGAGGGTGAGGACCTCGAGCGCTACGTCGAAGAAAAAGTCGTCACGACCACGTTCGAGAAAATGATCAACCTCGCGCGGTCGAACTCGATCTTCCCGCTCACCTTCGGGCTCGCCTGCTGCGCGATCGAGGCGCCGATCTCGATCGTCACCGCCCGCTATGACCTCGCCCGCTTCGGCGCCGAGGCGCTGCGCGCGTCGCCGCGCCAGGCCGACCTGATCATCCTCTCGGGCCGGGTCTCGATCAAGATGGCGCCGGTCGTCCGCCGCCTCTACGACCAGATGCTGGAGCCGAAGTGGGCGATCTCGATGGGCGCCTGTTCCTCCTCCGGCGGCATGTTCGCCAACTACGCCGTGGTCCAGGGCGCCGACAAGTTCATGCCGATCGACCTCCACATCCCCGGCTGCCCGCCGCGGCCGGAGGCGGTCATGTACGGCTTCACCAAGCTGCAGCGCAAGATCCAGGGCAACCCCGACCAGGGCTGGCGGCAGCGCTACAACGCGGTCGGCACCGAGGAGTGGGCGCGCGGCGGGCCGGCCAGCCAGCCGAGCCCGGAGGCCGCCGAGGCCTACCTGAAGGCGCGGGAGCTCTCCCTTGCCTGACGCCCCCGGACTGGAGCTGCTGCGGGGGGAAATCGAGCGTGAGCACCCCGCAGCGGTCCTCGCCACCTCCTTCGAGCGCGGCCAGGCCGCGCTGATCGCCGACCCCGCGAAGATCCTCGCGGTGCTCGCCTGGCTGCGCGACACCCCGGGCCAGCGCTACGCGTTCCTGTCGAGCCTGCACGTCGCCGACTACCTGCCGGCGGACCCCCGCTTCGGCGTCCACTACGAGCTGCTCAACCGCGACCGGGTCGAGCGCATCCGGGTGAAAGCGATGCTGGCGCTGCCCGCCGACGGCTCGCTGCCGGCGATCGACTCCGCCACCGAGCTCTTCCCGACCGCCAACTTCCAGGAGCGCGAAGCGTTCGACTTCTTCGGGATCGAGTTCCGCGGCCACCCGGACCTGACCCGGATACTGCTGCCCGACGACTACGTCGGCTGGCCGCAGCGGCGCGACTTCCCGGTCGGCGGCGAGCCCGTCACCTTCACCTACAACGAGCGCAACTATGGCTGAGACGACGCTGCTCACCGACGATCTCGAGACCGAGATCATGACCGTCAACATCGGCCCGCACCACCCGGCCACGCACGGCGTGCTGCGCCTCGTCGTCGACCTCGAAGGCGAGCTCGTGCGCGAGCTGCGGCCGGTGATCGGCTACGTCCACACCGGGATCGAAAAGTCCTGCGAGGACAAGAGCTACTGGAAGGTCATCCCCTTCGTCGAGCGGATGGACTACGTCTCCTACTTCTTCCAGATGCAGGCCTACTGCGGCGCGGTCGAGAAGCTGATCGACCTCGAGATCCCGCCCCGGGCGAAGTACCTGCGGACGATCTTCCTCGAGCTCAACCGGATCCACTCGCACCTGGTCTGGCTCGGCACCACGGCGCTCGACCTCGGCGCGATCTCGATGCTCTGGTACTGCTTCCGCGAGCGCGACAAGATCCTCGACCTGTTCGAAATGGCGACCGGCCAGCGCATGCACACGCGCTACTTCCAGGTCGGCGGCGTGATCGAGGACATCCCGGTCGGCTTCGAGGCCAAGTGCCGCGCCTTCGCCGAGGAAATGCCGACCCGGGTCGGCCAGTACGAAGCGCTGCTCGACCGCAACGAGATCTTCCTGCAGCGGACCAAAGGGGTCGCGATCGTGCCCCGCGAGCGGCTGCTCGAGCTCGGCGTCAGCGGCCCGCTGCTGCGCGCCGCCGGCGACCCCTGGGACCTGCGCAAGGCCGACCCGTACCTGGCCTACCCGGAGGTGGACTTCAAGATCCCGGTCGGCACGGTCGGCGACAACTACGACCGCTACCGGGTCCGGGTCGCCGAGATGGTCGAGTCGAGCCGGATCATCGCCCAGTGCCTGGATGCCCTCCCCGAGGGCCCGCACATCGCCGAGGACCGCAAGTACGTCCTGCCGCCGCGCTCGGAGCTCTCGACCTCGATGGAGTCGCTGGTCACCGAGGGCTTCCGGGTCGAGCCGGGCGAGGTCTATAACCCGGTCGAGAGCCCGCGCGGGGAGCTCGGCTGCTTCGTCCTCGCCGACGGCTCCTCGAAGCCGGCCCGGGTCCACTTCCGCGACCCCTCGTTCGTCAACCTGCAGGCCTTCCGCGACATGGCGAAGGACACCTACCTCGCCGACATGATCGCCAGCCTGGCGATGCTCGACCCGATCCTGGGAGGGGTGGACCGGTGAGCCCGGTCGACGGCCCCGGCATCTTCAACCCGAACCTCCCGGTCGACCAGGCGGTCACCGAGGGCCGGGTGCCGCCGCGCCGCGAGGAGCAGATCCCGGAGCTGCACGAAGTCGGCTGCCCGGCGGAGCTGCAGGAGCAGATCGAGGCGCTGATGGCCCGCTACCCGGATCGTCGCTCGGCCTCGATCCCGGCGCTCTGGGCGGTCCAGGAGCGCTACGGCTGGTGCACCCCGGAGGGGATCCGCCAGGCGGCCGCGGTGATGCGCTTCACGCCGGCCTACCTGGAGTCGGTCGCCAGCTTCTACGACCTCCTGCACACCGATCCCGTCGGCACCCACCGGGTCGAGGTCTGCACCAACATCAGCTGCTGGATGCGCGGCGGCGACGAGCTGCTCGACGCCTTCGAGGCGGCGGGGGAGGGGCAGGACGTCCACGTCACCGGGTTCGAGTGCCTGGGCGCCTGCGACATCGCCCCGATGGCCTCGATCGACCAGCGCTACTACGGCCCGCTGGAGCCCGCCGACGCGCGCGCCGCGATCGAGCAGCTCGTCGCCGGCGGCGAGGTGCTGCCGGAGAAGGCGCTGGCCGAGCGGCCGCTGGCCGCCGACCTGCCGGGCGGCGCCCCGGCGGCACCGGGGGGAGGCGGCGATGCCTGACCCCCGCGAGACCCGCGTCCTGCTCGAGCACGCCGAGGACCCGGCGCTGCGCACGCTGGCGGGCTACAAGCGCCTGGTCGGCGGCTACGCCAGCCAGGAAAAGGCCTACCGCGAGATGGAGCAGGACGAGGTGCTCTCCGAGCTCGAAGGCTCGGGCCTGCGCGGGCGCGGCGGCGCCGGCTTCTCGATGGGCAAAAAGGCCTCCTTCCTGCCCCGCGGCGAGATGGCCAAGTACCTCTGCTGCAACGCCGACGAGTCCGAGCCGGGCGCCTTCAAGGACCGCGAGCTGATGCAGCGCAACCCGCACCAGCTGATCGAGGGGATCGCGATCGCCGCGCTCGCCGCCGACGCCGGCCACGCCTTCATCTTCATCCGCGGCGAGTACGCCGAGCAGGCAGACATCCTCGACGCCGCGGTCGCCGAAGCCTACGAGGCGGGTTACCTCGGCAAGGACATCCTCGGCTGCCACCGCGACCTCGAGCTGGTCGTCCACCGCGGCGCCGGCGCCTACATCTGCGGCGAGGAGACGGCGCTGCTCGACGCGCTCGAGGGCAAGCGCGGCAACCCGCGCCTGAAGCCGCCGTTCCCGGCCGTGCAGGGGCTCTACGGCGGCCCGACCCTGATCAACAACGTGGAGACGCTCTCCAACGTGCCGCGGATCGTCCGCAACGGGGCCGAGTGGTTCAAGGGCTTCGGCACCGAGCAGTCGCCCGGGACCAAGGTGGTCTCGGTCTCCGGCGGCGTGCGCCGGCCCGGCAACTACGAGGTCGAGCTGGGGATCCCGACCCGCGAGCTGATCTACGGCCTCGCCGGCGGCCCCGAGCCCGGGCACGAGGTGAAGGCGTTCTACCCGGGCGGCTCCAGCTCCCCGGTCCTCACCCCGGCCGAGCTCGACCTCCCCTACAGCTTCGAGGCGATGGCGGAGGCGGGCTCGATGCTCGGCTCCGGCTCGATCATCGTCGCCGACGACCGCGTCTCGATCCCGCACATGGCGCTGCGCACGGCGCGCTTCTACCACCATGAGTCCTGCGGCAAGTGCGCCCCCTGCCGCGAGGGCACCAACTGGACCGTGAAGATGCTGGAGCGGGTGGTGCGCGGCGAGGCGACCCCGATGGACCTCGACATCATCAGCTCGGTCCAGCAGAACATCATGGGCCACTGCCTCTGCGTGCTCGGCGACTCGATGGCGATGCCGGTCTCGGCGATGGTCAACAAGTTCCGCGACGAGTTCGAGCGTGTGATCGCGGACGCGAGCCAGGAGCCGGTGCTCGTATGAGCGGGAAAGAGGTGACCCTGGTCATCGACGGCCGCGAGGTCGTCGCCGAAGAGGGCGAGATGCTCCACGACGCCGCCCGCAAGGGCGACGTCGAGATCCCGGTCTTCTGTTACGAACCGAAACTCGGCGACCCGGTCGGCGCCTGCCGGATGTGCCTGGTCGAGATCGAGGGGATCCCGAAACTGCAGACCTCCTGCTCGACCCCGGTCCGCGACGGGATGGTCGTCCACACCCGCACCGAGCAGGTCAAGCACGCCCAGAACGCGGTGGTCGAGTTCCTGCTCGTCAACCACCCGCTCGACTGCCCCGTCTGCGACAAAGGCGGCGAGTGCCCGCTGCAGGACATCACGATGGGCTGGGGCCCGGGCAAATCGCGGGTGATCGACGAAAAGCGCCACTTCCAGAAGCCGATCGAACTCTCGCCGCTGGTCGCGATCGACCGCGAGCGCTGCATCCTCTGCTACCGCTGCGTGCGCTTCAGCCAGGAGGTCTCCGAGGACTCGCAGCTGCAGCTGCTCGAGCGCGGCGACCGCACCTTCGTCGGCACCTTCGACGACCGCCCCTACGTCGCCCCCTTCCACGGCAACATCACCGACATCTGCCCGGTCGGGGCGCTGACCAACTACACCTACCGCTTCCGCGCCCGGCCCTGGGACATCGAGCAGGCCGGCTCTGTCTGCACCCTCTGCCCGGGCCAGTGCAACGTCAGCTTCACGGTCCGCGACGAGAAGGTCAAACGGGTGATCACCCGCGACAACCACGACGTCGACGACGGCTGGCTCTGCGACCGCGGCCGCTACGGGTTCGAGATGTTCGACGCGCCCGAGCGGGTCCGCGGGCCGCGCCTCAAGGGCAGCGACGAGACCGAGTGGGCGAGCGCGCTGGAGGCCGCTGCCAACGGGCTGAAGAACGCCGGCTCGGTCGCCGCGATCGCCGGCGACGCCTCCAACGAGGAGGGCTACCTGCTCGGCCGCCTGCTGCGCGAGGCGCTCGGCTCCGAGGACCTCGACTCGCGGCCCTCGCGCGGGCTCTCGCGCGAGGCGATCGTGCGGCTCTCGCAGCCCGAGCTGACCGCCAGGGTGCGCGACATCGACGAGGCCGACGTGATCCTGGTCGCCGGCACCGAGCCGATGCACGCGGCGCCGATCCTCGACCTGCGCGTGCGCAAGGCGATCCGCCGCTCCGGCGCCCGTCTGGTCGTCGCCACCGAGCGGCCGACCACGCTCGACGGCGGCGCCGAGGCGATCGCCCGCTACGCCCCCGGCGGCGCCACCCACTTCCTCTCCGAGCTGGCCGCCGCGGTCGGCGGCGCCGACAACGTCGCCGCGCCGCTGGCCGAGAGCCTGCGCGGCGCCGGCAAGGTCGTCGTCCTCTGGAGCGGCCGGATCGCCCGCGAGGGCGACGGTGCCGCCGGCGCCCTGCTGGCGCTCGCCGACGCCTGCGGGATCGCCGCCGCCGAGGGCGCCGGCCTGCTCGAGATTCCCGAGACCGCCAACGGCCGCGGCCTGCGCGAGGCCGGCGTCCTGCCCGACGCCGGGGCGGGCCTCGCCAGCGGCCCCGCCGGCCGCTCGACCGAGCAGATCCGCGCCGCCCTGATCTCCGGCGAGCTCAAGGGCCTCGTCCTCTTCGGAGCCGACCCCCTGCGCGACTTCCCCGACACCCCGGCCTGGGAAGAAGCCCTCACCGCCGCCGACTTCGTCGTCTCCTTCTCGATGCACGAGAACGCGACCACCTCCAAGGCCGACGTCGTCTTCCCGCTCGAGACCCACGCCGAGAAAGACGGCACCGTCACCCACCCCGACGGCCGCCTCCAGCGAGTCCGCCCCTCCGCCGCCCGCCCCGGCGTCGTCCAGAACAACCTGCTCGTGCTCTCCCAGCTCGCCGAGTCGCTCGGCCTCGAGCTGCCCTACTCGCAACCGCTGGCCTTCGAGGCTCTGACCAAGGCGGTCCCGTTCTACGCCGCGATCACCGAGGACCGCATCGGCGGCCAGGGGATTCGTTGGCAGGAGACGGAGTCCGCTGCCGCGATCCCCGCCCCCGGTGGCGAGCTGCGGCCCGGGACGACTTCGGCGCCCGCGGGCGACGGGCTCACGCTCGGCACCTACAGAGACCTCTGGGCAGGCCCGGTCACCGAGCTCAACCCGCCGCTGAAGTTCCTGGCGCCGCAGCAGAAGGTCGAGATCTCGCTGGTGGACGCAGAACGGATGGGCTTCCAGTCCGGCGACAGGGTTCAGATCAGCCAGAACGGCTCCAGCGTCGAGGCCACCGTGCTGATCAAGGAGCGGATCTCCGAGGGGGTCGTGTTCCTCGCGGAGGGGACCGCGGAGGGCAACGCCAATTCGCTGCTCAACGGCGGCCCGGTGAGCGTCCAGATCGCCAGGGTCGAGGCCTAGATGCTGCCGCTCGCGGAGGTTGGGTACGCGGAAGCGACCTGGATCATGATCGTCAAGTCGCTGGTCATCTTCGGGGTGATCTTCGCGATCCTGCCGGTCCTGACCGTGGTCGAGCGCAAACTGATCGGCCGCTTCCAGCACCGCTACGGCCCCAACCGGGTCGGCCCGTTCGGGATCCTGCAGCCGCTCGCCGACGTGGGGAAGCTGATCTCCAAGGAGTCGTTCCGGCCGGCGAACGCGATCTCGACCCTGTTCGTGCTCGGGCCGCTCTTGCCGGTTCTCTCCGGCGTGCTCGCGCTCGCGATCATCCCCTGGGGCGACGTCCAGATGGGCGTCGGCTTCTACGGGATCGACGTCCCGATCGGGGTCCTCTACTTCTTCGCGGTGGGGTCGATCGCTTTTTACGGCCTTGTGCTGGGCGGCTGGGCCTCGGGCTCCAAATACTCGCTGCTCGGGGCGATGCGCTCGGCCGCGCAGCTGATCTCCTACGAGATCTCGATGGGCCTGGCGCTGCTCGGCGTGGTGATCATGGCCGGCTCGCTCTCGCTGGTCGACGCGGTCCACGCGCAGGGTGCGGTCTGGTTCGTCGTCCCCCAGGTCGTCGGCTTCCTGATCTTCATGGTCGCCGGCTTCGCCGAGACCAACCGCACCCCGTTCGACATGCCCGAGGCCGACGCCGAGCTGGTCCAGGGCTTCATGACCGAGTACGGCGGCATGCGCTTCGGCTCCTTCCTGCTGGTCGAATACATGGAGATCCTGGTCGTCTCCGGGATCGCCACGACGATGTTCCTGGGCGGCTGGATGGGCCCGGGGCCGAGCTTCCTCGACCCGATCTGGGTGCTGCTGAAGATGTTCGCGCTGGTCTTCCTGTTCATCTGGGTGCGGGCGACGCTGCCGCGCCTGCGCTATGACCAGCTGATGACCCTGGGCTGGAAAATCCTGCTCCCGCTGGCGACCCTGAACGTCCTGGTCACCGCGGTCCTGGTGGTGGTCCTGTGAGCGATTTCGATCCCAAGTCGGCCCCCTACCTCGACTCGATCGAGGTGGTCGAGGTGCAGCGCGGCCCCGAGCCGGGCGGCGTCGCCGGCGCCTACCGCGCCTTCGGCGAGACCCTGCGCGGGCTGAAGACGACGATGGCGCGGCTGATCGAGGGGCCGCTGACGATCGAGTACCCGG
>CAYXFL010000019.1:0-50101 GCA_964464285.1 uncultured Conexibacteraceae bacterium | reverse complement strand
GCGGCGAGATCACCCCGCGCCGCGCCGCCTGGGCGAGGTCGAAGCGCGACGTCTGGGTCGGGAAGAGGTCGGCGACGTGGCGCGCGATCAGGGCGCCGGTCGCGGTCATCCCGATGAACACGGGGCCGGGCCAGGCGCGGATGCAGGCGCTGGTTTTCTCGCCCAGCGCGGTGTGCGCCTCGTCGCAGATCACGATCGAGTAGGCGTCGGAGATCCGCTTGTGGTTGCGCACGAACCACTGGTAGGTCTCGACCGTGACCGGGCCGTGGGGGTCGTCGCGGCCGTCGAGCAGCGGCGGGCGCAGGCGCTCTTTGTAGCCGCGGTCGGAGATCTCGCCGATGAACTGGTCAACCAGGTTGCGGCGGTGCGTGAGGATCAGCACGCCGCCGGTCCGGGTCGCCTCGATGAAGCCGACCGCGGCGACGGTCTTGCCGGCGCCGGTCGCGTGCTCGAACCAGAAGCGGCGGGCGGCACCGGGGTCGTCGGGGGCCTCCTCGACCACCTCCTCGTCCTCCTCGTCCGGCGCTTCCTCCCAGTCCTGCGGCTCCTCGTCGGGGGCCAGCTCCTCGTCCTCGGCCTCGTCGAGCTCGTCCTCCGCGTCGGCGACCGCGGCGGCAGGAACTTCGTCGGTGCCGGGCTCGGCCACCGCGACTTCGTCGGTGTCGGGCTCGCCACCGCCGCTGGCGGCCGCCCCGACCTGCTGCTCGGCCATCAGCTCGGCGAGCGTGCCGGAGAGCGCGTCGACCTGGTGCGGGTTCAGTTCGGCGCCGTCGCGCAGCTTCGGCGGTTCGTCGGCGAGCAGCCGCTCGAGCCCGAGCAGCAGCGAGTAGTCGCGCCGCCACTCGATCGAGGGGTCCTCGGCGCCGCCGTCGAGCTCGCGCAGCGCCGCGTCGAGCCCGTTGCGGCGAGCGGTTCCCGGAGCGAGTGCCTCGGGGCCCTCGCCGTCGAGCAGGAAGGACTCGCGGACGAAGTCCGATGCGCGCTCGATGT
Organism: uncultured Conexibacteraceae bacterium; assembly: GCA_964464285.1. GTDB lineage: Bacteria > Actinomycetota > Thermoleophilia > Solirubrobacterales > 70-9 > VAYN01. Next base: position 49,111 of record CAYXFL010000019.1, on the reverse strand, counting down.
CGGCGCTTGAGGGAACTGCCGCTGGCGCGGCAACGTCGCTGGTGTTGGCCATTGGAGGCTTCTGCTGTCTGCCCCCGCCGAGCAAATGCCGTGCGGCAGGAGGCGAGTGATCGAGGCTGCCGGGGACCCGGTTCCCGTCCCCCCGGCGTACTCAGAGCTGTCCGCGAACTGACGGACCGAACGCTTCGTATTGTACTCACGTAACCGATGCCCAGGCGAATCTCCACCCTGATCGCCCTCCTGGCGCTGTCCGTGGCGGTGCTGGCGGCGGGCGGCTGCGGCTCCTCCGAGGACGGGCTGACGGGCAGCAAGCCGCCCGACTACGACCGCCTGCTGGCCGGCGCGCCCGCCCCGCTGGCCGCCCTCCACGCGCAGGCGAACGAGCTGCTGCCGGGCGGCCGCGAGGCCTACGAAGAACGGCTCGCGGAGCTGCGCGGATACCCGGTCGTGGCCAACGTCTGGGCCTCCTGGTGCGCCCCCTGCCGGATCGAGTTCCCGGTCCTGCAGAAGCTCTCCGCCCGCTACGGCAAACGGGTCGCCTTCGTCGGCGTCGACTCCCAGGATGACGCCGACGCAGCCAAGACCTACCTGGAAGCGGCGCCGGTCCCCTACCCGAGCTACAGCGACCCCGACGAGGACGTCGCCGACTCGATCGGCGGCAAGGGGCTGCCGCGAACCGCCTTCTACGATCGCGAGGGAAACCTCTGCTATCTGAAGATCGGCCAGTACGCCGAGATCGACGAGCTGGAAGCCGACGTCCGTCGATTCGCCGTGCACGAAGAGTGCGAGACGGGATAATCGACTGATGGAAGCGTATGTACTGATCGCCCTGATCGCCTTCGCGCTGGTGCTGGCGGAGTTCGTGCTGCCGACCGGCGGGGCGCTGGCGGCGATCGGAGCGGCCGGCCTCGTCGCCAGCGGGATCGTCGCCCTCGGCTCCGATGGCAGCGGCGCCGACGTCGCCGGTCCGGCGCTGATCGTGATCGGAATCCTGACCGCGATCTCCTTCGTCGTGGTCGCCCGCAAAGTCCTTCGCTCCCAGGTCGACAACCCGGCCCAGACCGGAGCCGAGCAGATGGTCGGCGGGCTCGCCGAGGCGCGGTCGACGATCGATCCCGACGGCAAGGTGTGGATGGAGGGGACGCTCTGGGCGGCGCGGTTGAGCGCCGGAGCCGAGCGGGTAGGGCTGGGGGATAAAGTCCGCGTCGAGGCGTTCGACGGGCTGACGCTGATCGTCCGCCCGGAGCCCAAGCCAGCGGAGCAGTCCAGCCAAGGAGGCAGCAGCTGATGGAAGCGGTGCTCGGGATCCTCGTCGTACTTCTCTTCTTCGGGCTGATCGCGGTCGGCCTCTCGGTCAAGGTGCTGCGCGAGTACGAGCGCGGGGTGATCTTCCGGCTCGGCCGCCTGATCGCAACCAAGGGCCCGGGCCTGATCCTGCTGATCCCGCTGGTCGACCGGATGGTCAAGGTGGACCTGCGGACGGTGACCCTGAACGTGCCGCCGCAGGAGGTGATCACCCGCGACAACGTGCCCTCGCGCGTCAACGCGGTCGCCTACTTCCGCGTAGTCGACTCCAACCGGGCGATCGTCGAGGTCGAGAACTACCTGATCGCGACCTCGCAGATCGCCCAGACGGCGCTGCGCTCGGTGCTCGGCAAGGCCGAGCTCGACCAGCTGCTCTCCGAGCGCGAGCGGCTCAACGAAGAGCTGCAGAAGATCATCGACGAATCGACCGAGCCCTGGGGCGTGAAGGTGACCGCGGTCGAGATCAAGGACGTCGAGATCCCCGAGCAGATGCAGAAGGCGATGGCGCGCCAGGCCGAGGCCGAGCGTGAGCGACGGGCGAAGATCATCAACTCCGAGGGTGAGTTCCAGGCCGCCCAGAAGCTCACCGACGCGGCCGACATCATCAGCACCAACCCGGCCTCGCTGCAGCTGCGCTACCTGCAGACGCTGCTCGAAATCGGCAGCAACCAGAACACCACCGTGGTCTTCCCGCTGCCGATGGACGTGCTCGAGCCGTTCATCGGCCGCGCCGACCACAAGGCCGGCGGCAGCAAAGCCAAAGCTCCGGCGCCCACCCGGCCCGAGGCGGTCCCCGAGCTGCCCGACGAGCCGCCCGAGCCGCCGGCCGATCTCCCCCCCTCGCGGTCCTGAGCTCCCCCGAGATCCGCATCGACCAGCTGAGCGGGCTGAGGACGATCCTCGCCCCCGGCCGGGCCGAGCGGCCCGACAACTTCACGGTCCCGAAGAGCGAGCCGAAGGGCGCGGAGAACTGCCCCTTCTGCGCGGGGCGTGAGGAGCGCACGCCGCCGGAGCGCTACGCGCTGCGGCCCGGCGGCGGCGAGCCGGACACGCCGGGCTGGCGAACCCGGGTGGTGCCCAACCTCTACCCGGCGCTCGGCGGTGCGGCGGAAGCCGGCGCCGAGAGCGCAACCGGTCCCGGCTCCGACGCCGGCGCCTTCGCCAGCTCCGGCGACCCGCTGCTGGCGACGCGGCGGGCGGGCGAACCGAACCTCTTCTCCGCGCGCCCGGCCGGCGGCGACCACGAGGTGATCGTCAACTCGCCCGAGCACGTGACCGCGATGTGCGAGCTCGACGAGGCGCAGTTCGCCGCCGCGGTGGCGACCTGGCGCGAGCGCATGCGCGCCCACGCCCACGCCTCCTACGTGCAGCTGATCGTCAACGAGGGCGGTGGCGCCGGCGCCTCGCTCGAGCACACCCACGCGCAGCTCTACGCGCTGCCGTTCGTGCCGGCGGCGGTCGCGCGCGAGCGCGAGCGGGCCGGCGCCTACAGCGAACGGACCGCCGGCAGCGGCCTGCTCAGCGACGTCCTGGTCGAGGAGGTGCGGCGGCAGGATCGCCTGGTCGCGATCGACGACGAGGCGGCACTGATCTGTCCCTGGGCCTCGCGCTCGCCCTTCGAGCTGCGCGTGCTGCCGCGCCGCGAGGCGACCAGCTTCGCCGACGACGAGACCGGCGCAGCGATGATCCGCACGGCGCTGCGCGCGCTCGCCGCGCGCTTCGACGGCACGCCGGAGCTGAACCTCTGGGTGCGCACGGCGCCGCGCGGCGCCGAGAGCTTCCACTGGCACGTCGACATCGCGCCGCGGCTGACGATCAAGGCCGGGTTCGAGCTCGGCACCGGCGTCGACATCAACATCTATCCGCCCGAGCGCGCCGCCGCCGACCTGCGCGAAGCGCTGGGATAGGGTCCGCCGATGACTCCGAACCCGCGCCCGATCCCCCGCTTCATCGCCGACTCGACCCAGGAGGGGATCCCCCACGGGCGCTTCGCCGACCGGCTGCGCGCCGAGTTCGCGACCGCGGTCGAGGGGATCGAGGAGCTGCCGGCCGGGGTGGAGCTGCCCGACGAGCTCGAGTGGTTCCCCGAGCGCGCCTGGGGCGGCCGCGTCTGGGTCCCGGTCTGCGCCCACAGCGGCAGCGAGGAGGGCAAGCTGGAGATCTACGGCCACGTCTCCTACGCCCAGTCGGCCGGCGGCGAGCCGGGTGAGTTCGAGGCCAAGGCCGAGTTCACCGACGTGCTCGCCGAGGACAACCCGGACTGGCGGATCGACCTCAACGACGACGTGATCGGCCGCTGGCGCGGCGAGAACGGCCGGGCCGGCGCCGTCACCCTGGTCTGGGGCCGGCCGCTGGTCCGCGGCGCGGTCGCCGCCACCGCGGTGCTCGACGGCGAGACCGTCGACCAGGAGGAGATCTCGCAGGGCCGCGTCACCCTGATCGCGCTCGACGCGCTCGAGGCCTACGGCGACCCGGTCTACATGGAAGTGAAGCTGTGGAGCCGGCGGGCGATGGAGCTCGCCTCCGAGAGCCTCTACGCGGCCTGAGCCGCGCCGCGCAACCGCTCAGACCGGGATCACGTCGACTTCGGCGAGAATCCCCGGCGCCCTGGCGAGCCGGGCGTCGAAGGTCAGCAGCGGCGCGTCGAGCGCCTCGGCCAGCGCCACGTAGAGACCGTCGTAGAAGCTGAGGTTGTCGCGCAGCTGCCATGCCCGTTCGGCGAGGAAGCGATGGGAGACCCGCTCCAGCTGCATCGCCATCAGCTCCTCGAGCGCCTGCTCGGCTCGCGCGTGACCGAAGCGGCGGCGGCGGACACCGGTGCGCAGCGCATGGCCGACCTCGGCGTCGACCACGGCGGGCGCCCAAAGCCAGCCGTGCTGCCCCTCCAGGCGGGTCGACACCAACAGCCCGAGATCGCTTTCGGTCAGGTGCTCCACCAGCGCCGAAGCGTCGAGGACCAGCACCTACTCGCCCCGGTGCTCGCGAATGATCTCGACGACCTCCCCCGGCCGCCACTTCGCCGGCTCCCGGCTGCGCGCCCGCGCCTCGATCCGCTCCAGGTTCGAGCGGGCGCCGACGCCGACGAGCTCGCGCTTGATGTAGTCGGAGAGCGACATGCCTTCGCGCGCCGCCGCTTCCTTCAACGTCCGGTGCATCTCGTCAGGCACGTTCCTGATCTGGATCATCTTGGACATGTGCTGCACATTAAAACCGGTGCCGGACATGTCGACTAGCTGGGTTGGCTTCATGCACGGAATCGTGCCGGGCAAGGTGTGACACGTGGCCCGCAGAACGAATCTTTTCCCGCGCCGAATCGACAAACAAGCGAAAATTCCGGCGGCCCGCCCCGATAGCTCAGCTGGATAGAGCGATCCCCTCCTAAGGGATAGGCCGCTGGTTCGAATCCAGCTCGGGGCACTGACTTGCACGCGCCGGCGCGGGTGCAACTTTCCGGGTCCCAGCCCGGTTGTAACCAGAACGGACCCGATGACCCGAAGCCGAAGCCTCGACCCAAGACTCCTGCTGACCGCGCTGCTCGCCGCTCTGGCCCTGGCCGCGGCGCTCGCCCCCGCCGCGGGCTGGAGCGCGCCCGCCAGCCCCGACCGCGGCCACCTGCGCGCGCTCTCCTTCGACGGCAAGCAGGTGCAGGTGCCGCGCGGCTGGCCGGTCTACCGGCTGGCCGAGAACCCACGGATGTGCGTGCGGCTCGACCGCCGCGCCGTCTACCTCGGCAAGCCGGGGGCGAACCAGCGCTGCCCCTCCTCCGCGATCGGCCGCCAACGCGCGATCGTGGTCGAACCGCGCAGCGCGGCGGCGGCCAAGCCGGCCCTGCCGGCCCCGGCGCTGCCGCGGGCGGGTGCCTCGCGGGCAACCGCGACCGCCTCGGCCGGCGGCGCGGTCTACACCGGGCTCGGCTTCGACGCCTGCACCGCCCCCTCGACGGCCGCGATGAACGCCTGGCTCGCCTCCTCGCCGTACCGCGCGGTCGGCGTCTACATCGGCGGCCTCAACCGCGCCTGCTCGCAGCCCAACCTGACCGCGAGCTGGGTCGAAACCCACACCGCCAAAGGCTGGCACCTGATCCCGACCTACGTCGGCCTGCAGGCGACGACCAGCGCCTGCACGAGCTGCGCGAAGCTCTCCCCCAGCCAGGCGACCGCGCAGGGTGCCGCCGAGGCCGAAGACGCGGTGCGCGACGCGGTGGCGCTGGGCATGGGCCCGGGCAGCCCGATCTACAACGACATGGAGGCCTACACCCGCACCGCCAGCGCGACCGCCTCGACCCTGGCCTACCTCGAGGCCTGGACCGAGCGGCTGCACGAGCTCGGCTACAGCTCCGGCGTCTACAGCTCCAGCGCCTCCGGGATCGCCGACCTGGTCAAGCAGATCGGCACCGGGTACACGCTGCCCGACGACGTCTGGTTCGCCAACTGGAACGGGATCGCCAACGCCTCCGACCCCTACATCCCGGCCACCGCCTGGACGCCGAGCAAGCGGATACACCAGTACCGCGGCGGACACAACGAGACCTTCGGCGGGGTGACGATCAACATCGACAACAACTACGTCGACGGCGCCACGATCGGCGTCGGAGGTGGCGGCGGTACCGACGACCCGGTCGGCTCGCTCGACCTGGTCGGGGCGCCGGCGCCGGGGCACGTGCGGGCGCGGGGCTGGGCCTACGACCCCAACCTGCCGACCCAGCCGCTGTCGATCCGCCTCTACGTCGGCGGCCGCGCCGGATCGCCGAACGCGCTCGAATACGACCTCGGCCCGGCCGCCGTCAGCCGCCCGGACGTCGCCGCGCGCAACCCGCGCGCGGGCGCCCTGCACGGCTTCGACGTGCGCCTGCCGACGACCAAATCCGGAGCGCAGCCGGTCTGCGCCTACGCGGTCAACGTCGGCGTCGGCGCCGACCGTCTGCTCGGCTGCAAGACCAAGCACGTCCCGGTCGCGATCACGCTCTCCAACGTGCGCCCGACCCGCGACGGCAGCGTCCACGTCCGCGTCGCCTGCGCCTGGCCGGCGGGCACCGCCTGCCCCGGCCAGCTGGCGCTGCGAACCCGGGTCAAAGTCGCGGTGCGCCGCGGCCAGGGCCGGGCGCCGCGGCTGCGCACGGTGAACCGCGCGCTGGCCACCCGCGTCCCCTTCCAGCTGAGCGGCGGCGGCGCCCGTGCCTACCGGGTCGCGCTCACCCCCAGCGGCCGCAAGCTGCTGCGCCAGCACGGCAAGCTGCGCGCCCAGCTGGTCGCGTCGATCCCCGGCGGCCGCCGCGTCGCCGTGGTGCCGATCGCGAATCGCTGAAGCCCCTGACGGGCTCCAGCGCCAAAAAGGCTCAGTCCTCGCCGAGCGCTGCGCGCAGACGCGCGACGTCGGCGCGCAGCGCCAGCAGGTCGGCTTCGAGCCGGTCGAGCCGGTCCTGGTCGGCCGCTTCGATCTCCGCCTCGGCGCTGCCGAGGTCGGGCGCTGCGGCCGGCGCGGTCCCGGCGTCGGGCGCCGCCGCCGCCGCGCTCGCCTCCGCCGAGACGTCCTCCTCGCCGCCGAGCAACTGCTCGTAGCGCTGCTCCTTCTGGCCGGGACGACGCTCGTGCCGGCGCACCAGCTCGCGCTCGACCAGGCGGTCGAGCGTCTCGTCGACCGCGGCCAGGCTCTCGAACGCGTGCAGGCGCTCGCTGCGCTGCTTCAGCTCGCCGGGAGTCTGGGCGCCGCGCAACATCAGCACCGCCAGCAGCGAGACCTCGGCGTCGTCGAGGCCGAGCGCGTCCGGGAGCAGGTGGCGGTACTTGCGGGCGCGGCTGCCGGCACCGCTGGTGAGGCGGGTCCAGCCCTTCTGGGCGAGTCGCCGCAGGGCAGCGGAGACCGTCTCCTCGTCATAGCTGACGACCGGGTCGCGGTTGGTCGACTGGTTGCAGGCGAGCCGCAGCGAGTTGAGCGAGAGCGGGTAGGTGTCCGGGGTCGTGCGCTGCTTCTCGACCAGACAGCCGAGCACCCGGATCTCGACCGCGTCGGGCTCCACGTCAGCCGCGGTCGGGCCGCTCGGGGTAGATCTCGTCGATCGTGACCAGCGCCTCGTAGGGCGCCCCGGCCGCGGCTTCGATTCGCTCGCCGCCGCCGGCCAGCCGGTCGACCACCGCGAGCACGCCGGCCACGGCCAGGCCCTCCTCGCGGATCCGCTCGACCGCCTTCGCGGTCGAGCCGCCGGTGGTCACCGTGTCCTCGACCACCAGGCAGGACGTACCCGGCGCGACCGCGCCCTCGACCCAGCGCTGCAGCCCGTGGTCCTTGCGCTCGCCGCGCACGAAGAAGGCGACCAGACCGGCCCCGGCGGGCACCGCGATCGCCGCGCAGGCGGGTGGGATCGCCGCCGTCGCCGGACCGCCGACCGCGCCCGCGCCGAGCTCCGTGGCCCGCGCCGCGATCAGCTCGCCGGCGGCGCGGAACCCGTCCGGGCGCATCAGCGTGCGGCGCGCGTCGACGTAGTACTGGGCGGTGGCGCCGCTCGCCAGGGTCACCTCGCCGAGCACCAGCGAGTGCTCCTGGAGGACGGACAGCAGCGTCGACTTGGCGGCGGCTAGATCGGTCACGGCCGGCATCCTATGCCGGCGCTCAGCCGAGGGTCTCGGCGAAGCCGCGGCGCCAGCTCGGGTGGGCGGGAATCCACCCCAGCTCCCGCTTGGCCTTCGCGTTGGCGGCGCCGCGCATCGTCTGGGTCGAGGCGACGAGGTCACGGCCGACGACCAGGCGGGCGAGCCAGGCGGGGACCCGGCGCGGCGGCTTGGCGCCGAGCTCGCGGGCGTAGACCGGCAGCCACTCGCTGAGCCGGGCCGGCTCGTCGTCGACCACGTTGTAGGCGCCGCGCTCTCCCCGCCGCAGAGCGGCGACGAAGGCCGCGGCGGCGTCCTCGACGTGGATGAAGGAGAAGGTGCCGGTCCCGGCGCCGACGACGGGGTTGCGCCGGCGCAGCGTCTCCTCGGCGACCGAGCCGCCGCGCTCGTAGTAGGTCCCCGCGCCATAGAGCCAGCCGCAGCGCAGGATCAGGCCGTCGATCCCCTCGGCCCCCAGCACCTGGCCCTCGAGCTCCTTCAGCGCCGCAACGCCGGCGCCGAAGCGACCCGACGCGTTCGCCATCAGCGGCGCGCCCTCGTCCTTGACCCAGCCGCCGGCCGGCTCGTAGAAGAAGGCGACGCTCTCGGCGACGACCCGGCGCGCCCCGGACGCGCGCGCAGCGGCGAGCAGGTTGCGGGTTCCCTCGGTGCGGATCCGGTTGGTCGCCACGAGGTAGTCCTCGCGCGGGTTGAAGCGTTGCGGCAGCGCGGTCAGCACGTGCACGACCGCCTCCGGCTTCGCCGCGACCATCGCCTCGCGCAGCGCGTCGGCGTCGTAGACGTCGCAGACCACCGCCTCGGCACCGGCGGCACGCAGCTCGGCCGCGGCCTCCTCGCGCCGCGTCATCCCGGTCACCCGGTGCCCGGCGGCGAGCAGCTGGTGGACCAGGGGGCGGCCGATCGCGCCGCTTGCCCCGGCGACGAACACCCGTTGCTTCGAGCCCCCGCTCACCCCTTCAAGTTAGCGCGAGCGGGGCGCGGAACTACCAGACGAAGATGTCTTCCCCGAACTTGATCCGCTTGTAGATCTCCGGCTGGTCGGCGATGAAGGTGCGCAGGCAGCCGTGGCTGGCAGGGTAGTTGGGAACCGACTTGTAGCCGTGCACCGCGTAGCCGCCGTAGAAGTAGAAGGAGTAGTACATCCCGAGGTTGTTGTAGCCCGGTTCGGTGCGGATGAACTCGAAGTGGCCCTTGATCGTCGGGGTCGCCGAGGTGCCGGAGGAGACCGGGTAGATCGCCACCGGCTCGTCGCCCTTGGCGAAGACCATGACCTGCTTGGAGAGCGGCGCCTCGACGTGGGTGCCGGCGTTCGGGTAGCGCACCTTGTAGGCGCCCTTGCCGGCGTAGACGGACTTGACCAGGCCGGCGCCGGAGCGCATCGAGCGGGTCATCTCGTTGACTTTGCGGTAGGCGAGCACGCCGCGCGCGGTCTTGCCGCCGTAACAGGGGCCGCTGTTGGCGATGTAGCCCATCTCCCGCATCGCCTTCTTGAAGCCGATCACGGCCTTGCCGCAGTCGCCCTGGCGCAGGGCCGGGAAGCTGACCCGCCAGAGCTTGCGGACGGTGCTGTCGCCGCCCAGCTCCGGGGTCGCCTCGTGCTTGGCGCTGACCGTGTAGCGGCCGTCCTCCCGCACGATCACGCTGGAGCGGAACTTGCCGAAGTTGCCGCCGCCCTTGCTGACCGCGACCTTCTTCGTCACCAGCTCCTTGCCGTCGAGGAAGAACTCGACCGCCACCTTCTGACCCGGGACCCAGGGCGCGACGGTGCCGGTGACGGGCACCTTGGAGAAGATCTCGGCGCGGCCGTTGTTCAGCTTGCCGACCTTGATCTTCACCGTCGCCGAGGGCACCGGATCGGGCGCCTGCTTCTTGGCGGCGGGGGTCGCAGCGGCGCCGGTGGCGGGAACCGCGAGCAGCGCCAGCGCGGCGAGGGTCAGGGCGAGACGGCGAGGCATCGGGCCCCGAAACTCTACTGGGCGAGCAGGGCGACCGAGTTGTTCAGCAGGTGCAGGACGATCGCCGGCACGACCGAGCCGGTCTTTTCGTAGAGCAGGCAGAGGACCACGCCGAAGAAGATCAGCGGCGGCACCGCGCTGAGCCCGGTGAGCGCGTGCAGAACGCCGAACAGCGCCCCGGCGAGCAGCGCCGCCGGCCAGCGCGAGAGCTTCTCGCGCAGCCCCCCGAACAGGTAGCCGCGGAAGAGCAGCTCCTCGGCGACCGGGGCGAGAACCACGATCAGCAGGATCTGCACCGGCAGCGCCCCGAAGCCCTCGGCGATGTCCTCCTGTTCGGGCGGGGTGATCAGGGTCGCGTAGAACATCGCGAACAGCAGGTAGGCGCCGACCGCGGCCGCCATCCACTTCAGCGCTTCGCCGATCGCGAACGAGCGGACGCCGAGCCGCCGCAGGATCTCGCCGAGCCCGGAGGCGCCGCGCCAGGCGACCAGCGCCATCGGCACCAGCAGGAAGCCCAGCCCGGTCCCCAGCTGCACCAGCACGTTGCCGGTGGTGCTGAGCTCGCCGTCGCCGTCGCTGCCGCCGATCAGCGCGCCGGGGATCCCCAGCATCACCCCGGCACCGAGCGCCAGCACGACGCCGAGCACCGCCGCCCCCGGCCCCCAGTTGGCGTAGGGGAAGTCGCGTCCGGGCGGGCGCTCGACCTCCGGGGTGGCTAAGTTGGCCTCCATGTCGCCGGAAGTCTCACAGGTCTCCCGCTCGACCAAAACGCGACTGCGCCTCTTGCGCCGCCTGGTGATCGCCACGGTGATCACCGTGCTGGCGATGATCGCGCTCGACCAGTTCACCGACCTCGGCCGGATCGCGACCGGCGTGCTCGCCTCCTCGGCGGTGATCGCGCTGATCGTCGGCTTCGCCGCTCAGCACACGCTCGGCAATCTGATCGCCGGGATCCTGATCGCGATCTCGCAGCCGTTCCGGATCGGCGACAAGGTGACCTTCGAAGAAACATCGGGCCGGGTCACCGACATCAGCCTCTCCTACACCTACATCGACCCCGGCGACGGCAGCTCGGTCGTGATCCCGAACCAGATGCTGGTCGAGGGGATCGTCCACAACCACTCGGCCGGCGAGACCACCGAACTGCCCACGGTCGACAAGCGGGGCTGAGCCGGCGCGCCGAGGCGCCGCGGCGAAGTACCCTCTGAGGCGATGGCGCAGCAGCGCATCCGGCGGAGGCAGCGACGCCGCGGGGGGATCGGCGGCAAGCTGGCGCTGGCCTTCGGCGCGGTCTTCGCGGTGGTCGCGATCGGTGTGATCGCGGTCACCTCCTGGGTGCTCGACGTGGCCGCCGACGCGCCGCCGCTGAGCAGCTGCAAAGAGGTCAAGAAGCGCGGCAACACGACGATCTACGCCGCCGACGGCACCCGGCTCGGCCGCGTCGCCTCCAGCCAGACCCACATCCCGGCCCCGATCGAGCGGATCCCGAAGGCGCTCCAGCACGCGACCGTGGCGATCGAGGACCAGCGCTTCTACGAGCACGGGGCGCGCGACGACGAGGGGATCGCGCGGGCCGTGATCAAGAACCTCGAGGCGGGCGAGACGGTCGAGGGCGGCTCGACGATCACCCAGCAGCTGGTCCGCAACCTCTGCATCCCCAACCCCGAGCGCACGGTCGAGCGCAAGATCGTCGAGGTGAAGCTGGCCGAAGAATATTTCGAGCGCCACTCGCGCCGGGAGATCCTCGGCTCCTACCTCAACGTCGCCACCTACGGGACGGTCGAAGGCGCGACCGCGGTCGGGGTCGGAGCGGCGGCGCGGATCTACTTCTCCAAGCCGGTCTCGAAGCTCGGGCTGACCGAATCGGCGCTGCTCGCCGGCCTCCCGCAGGCGCCCTCCCAGTACAACCCGATCCTCAACCCGACGGCGGCGAAGATCCGCCGCGACCAGGTGCTGCGGCAGATGGCCAAGCAGGGCTACGTCAGCCCGGCGCGGGCGCAGGAGGCGCAGGAACGCGGCCTCGGCCTCGACGTCTCCGAAGGCTTCTTCGAGCACCGCGAGCCCTACTTCTTCGACTACGTCGAAAACGAGCTGATCGAGGAGTACGGGGCGCGGCTGGTGCGCCAGGGCGGGCTCGAGGTGCACACGACGATCGACCTCGGGCTGCAGGAGGTCGGGCTGGCGGCGATGCGCCGCTCGCTCCCCTACTCGACCGACCCCGCGGCGGCGCTGGTCTCGATCGACCCCCGCAACGGTCACGTGCGGGCGATGGTCTCCAGCGCCGACTACGGGGCGACCCAGTTCAACCTCGCCGCCCAGGGCCGGCGCCAGCCCGGCTCGACCTTCAAGACCTTCGTGCTGACCACCGCGATCAAGCAGGGCATCGACCCCTACTCGACCTACTACACCTCGAAGCCGCTCAGCCTCGACCTTCCCCAGTGGGGCCACTGGGAGGTGGCGACCGCCGACGAGGGCTACCAGGGCACGATCAACCTGCAGCAGGCGACGGTCAGCTCCGACAACACGGTGTTCGCGCAGCTCGACCTCGACGTCGGGCCGAAGAGCGTCGCCCAGACCGCGAAGTCGCTGGGGATCACCTCCGAACTGGACGGGATCCCGGCCGAGGGGATCGGCGGCCTGCGGATCGGCGTCTCACCGCTGGAGATGGCCGACGCCTACGCGACCCTGGCCGCCGACGGCGTCCACCGGCGGCCGGTCTCGATCGACCGGGTGGTGTTCCCGAACGGCAAGGTCGACCGCCCGCAGCGACCGCGGCCCGAGCAGGCGGTCTCGCCGGCGGTCGCCTGGGAGGTGACGCGCCTCTTGCGCGCCAACATCACCGAAGGGACCGGCACCGCCGCCTCGACCGGCTGCCCCGGCCAGGCCGGCAAGACCGGGACCACCGACGAATACACCGACGCCTGGTTCACCGGCTACCAGCCGAACCTGGCGACCGCGGTCTGGGTCGGCTACCCGGAGTCGAACGACGTCTCGATGACCAGCGTGCACGGGCGGACCGTGTTCGGCGGCACCTTCCCGGCCGAAATCTGGCACGCGCTCTACGCCGAAGGCGGGGTCCCCTGCGAGGAGTTCGTCGAACCCGAGCAGAAGATCCAGTGGGCGCCCTACTACGGCCGCTTCGCGCAGGCGCCGCCGCGCTCGGGCGGGTCGGACGACGGCAACGGGGGCGGTGGCGATGAAGGCGACGACGGCCCGCCGCCGCCCGGCTCGGCCGCGGTCGGCGGCTACGACCCGGGCGACTACGACCCCGACGCCTACGCGCCCGGCGCCGGCCAGGACCCGGCGCCGATCCCGCCGCCCCACGAACCGCCGAAGAGCGACCTCGGCGGCGGCAAATCGGCCGGCGGGCGCGGGTAGGCGGCGATCGACCCCGGGCTCGCCTTCGGCCTCGTCTGGGCCGGCTTCCTTGGCTACCTCGGCGTGCTGGCGCTGGCGCCGCGGCTCGGGGCGCGGGTCGTCTGGGGTCTGATCGCCCTCCTCCTGGTCGGCTTCGCCGCGGCGCCGGTCCTGCTCTCCCACGACGTCTACAGCTACGTCGACTACGCCCGGCTCGGGGTCGTCCACGGGCTCGATCCGTACGTACATCCGCCGCAAGCGGCACCGAGCGACCCCGCCTACGCGCAGGTCACCTGGACCGAAACGACGAGCGTCTACGGGCCGCTCTTCACCCTGCTCACCTACCCGCTCGCCTGGCTCGGCGTCGGCGCCGCGGTCGCGGTGCTGAAGGGAACGGCGGCGCTCGTCGTCGGCCTGCTCGCCCTGCTGGTCGCCCGCCTCGCCGCCTGGCGCGGCGTCGACCCGCTGCGCGCGGCAGCCTTCGTCGCGCTCAACCCGCTCGTCCTCGTCCACGTGGTCGGCGGCGCCCACAACGACGGCCTGATGATGCTGCTGGCGCTGCTCGCCGTCGCCGCGGCGCTGGCGAGCCGCTGGCTCGGCGCCGGAGCCGCCTTGGTAGCCGCCGTCGCAGTCAAGAGCGCCGCGGCCGTCGTCGCCCCGTTCGCGCTCGTCGCATCGTGCCGGCCAGAGCCGGCCTCAGGCGACGAGCGTCGGGAAAGGGGGCGCTGGCGAGCGCTGGGTGAGCTGGTTGTGGGCGCCCTGGCCGCGGCGCTGGCGCTCGCCACGCTTGCCTGGCTCGCCTTCGGCTGGGACTGGACCGGCGCGATCGGCCTGGCCGGCGAGAACCAGGACCGGACCAGCTACATGAGCATCCCGATCACCCTCGCCCGCCTCACCGGCCTCGACCCCGACCCGGTCCGCGCCGCCGCGCTCGCCCTCTACGCGGCCGCCCTCGCCTTCCTGCTCTTCCGCACCTGGCGCGGCCACGACTGGGTCGCCGCCGCCGCCTGGGCCTCCTTCGGCCTCCTCCTCGCCTCGGCCTGGCTCCTCCCCTGGTACCTCGTCTGGATCCTCCCGCTCGCCGCCGTCTCCCGCAACCGGCCGCTGCAGCTCCTCACCCTCGCCCTCACCGCCTACCAACTGGGCGCCCGGATCCCCCTCTGACCGGAGCCCTTGCCTTTCTTCGCCCACAGGGCGAAAAACGTCAAGGGGACCGTTGCGAGAATGAAACGGCCTAGAGGATTTCCGGCGAGTGGCGCGGCCGTTCCGGCTCGGAGCCCACCTCCGCCTCTTCCTCCTCAGGGGAGGCGTGGAGGATGCCGGTGTGGATGCTCCAGCCCTCGCGCCGGCCGAGCGCGGTGACGATGCCGACGTAGAGGAGTTCGCCGACCGTCATCACGCCGCGGACCGCGAGCGCGATCAGCGAGCCGAGCGCGAAGCTGCGGCTCGGCAGGGCCGCCTTCAGGCCCCAGGCGAAGGCGGCGTCGCGGACGCCGAGGCCGGCCGGAGCGACCAGGGTGACGAGGGCGGCGAAGTAGCCGATCGCCTGCGCGGAGCCGACCAGGAGGATGTCGTCGAAGGGGATGTAGGTGACCGAGCGGGCGACGCAGTAGATCCCCAGCGCGACCACGAACCAGTTGGCCGAGTAGTAGAGGACGAGCAGCACGATGCCGCGCAGCGGGACCACCGCCGGCAGCGGCTCGCGGCCGAAGGCGCGCAGTGCCCGGTTGGCCAGCGGCCCGAACACCTTCGGCTGCAGGATCAGGATCGCCAGCGGGATCAGCAGCAGCACCGCCCAGCGCCACGGAGCGCCCTCGAGGTCGGGGTGGTTGATGATGAAGTAGGAGGCGACGACGACCGCCGAGGTCGCCGAGATCGCCTGTTCGTAGACGATGCTGGCGATCGTCATCCGGCGCGGGACCCCGGCCCGTTCGGAGAGCACCACCCGGCCGAGGACGTAGAGCACGCTGCCGGGCACGTAGCGGGCGAGCATCGGCTGGCCCCAAGCGACCTGGGCGCGGCCGAACCCGATCCGCATCCCCATGAAGCGCAGGATCAGGTCCCAGCCGTAGGCGCTGAAGACGTAGAACAGGGGCAGGATCACCAGCGCCGGGAGCAGCCAGCCGACCTTGAAATGGACCCCCTGGCTCTGGATCTCCGACCACTGGTCGATCACGGTCAGAACCAGGAAGGCGAGGATCAGACCGGCAAGGCCGATCTGCAGCGCCAGTTTCACCCGGCGGCTGCGCGGCGGGCGGCTGCCGACCCGGGCTCCGGCCTCGCCGATCCGGTGCAGAAGTGGTTGGCGCTTCTCCAAGTCCATCTGCACCTTAGTGACGCGATAAGCGCCGACTGGTTGCGGTCGTCCCGCGCATCGGGTTTGGGATAGTCCGCCCATGGGCGAGTTCGAGCTGCTGGCGAAGCTGCGTGAGCGCCTGCCTGCCCCCGGCCCGCGGGTCCACCTCGGCAGCGGCGACGACGCCGCGGTCACCGTGCCCGGCGGCGCCACCGCGACCTCGGTCGATGCGATCGTCGACGGCGTCCACTTCCGCCGCGAGACGGCCGGGCTGGAGCAGATCGGCCACAAGGCGCTGGCGACCGCGCTCTCCGACCTCGCCGCGATGGGCGCCGAGCCGGGTGAGGCCTACATCTACCTCGGGGTGCCCGCCGAGCTCGGCGAGGAGGAGTGCCTGCGCCTGCTCGACGGCTGCGCGGCGCTCGCCCGCGCGACCGGCACGACCGTCGCCGGCGGCGACCTGACGCGGGCGCCGGCGCTGACCCTGGCGGTCACCGTGGTCGGCCACGCCGGCACGCCCGAGGACCTGGTCGCCCGCGCCGGCGCCGCGCCCGGCGACGTCCTCGTCCTGACCGGCGAGCTCGGCGGCGCCGCGGCCGGGCTGCTGCTGGCCGAGCGGCCCGAGCTTGCCACCGTGCTCCCCCCGACGACGGCCGCCGCGCTGCGCCGGCGCCAGCTCGAGCCGCAGCCGCGCCTGCGGGCAGGCCGGGCGCTCGCCGCGGCCGGCGCCAGCGCGATGATCGACCTCAGCGACGGGCTCGGCGCCGACGCCGGGCACCTCGCGGCGGCCTCCGGAGTCGGCCTGCGGATCGAGGCGGCGGCGCTGCCGCTGGCCAAGGGCCTGGCCGAGGTGGCGCTCGCCAGCGGCCGCGACACGCTCGAGCTCGCCAGCGGCGGCGGCGAGGACTACGAGCTGCTGGCGGCGCTGCCGCCGGCGCGCCTCGAAGCGGCTTCGAGCGCGCTCGGACAGGCGGCGGAAGCCGCGCTGACGCCGGTCGGCGAGGTCGTCGCCGGCGCCGGCGTGGAGATCAGGCTGCCCGGCGGGGGGCGCCTGGAACCGAGTGGGTATGACCAACTGGGGCGGGACTCGGCGGGGAGAACGTGAGCAGCTCCCGCACGCCGCGGCGCTGCAGCATCGCGATCGCGACCTGAGCAGGGTCCGGCTTGTAGTCGCCAGCCTCGACCAGCGTTTTCAGTTCCTGGGCTTGCATCGGTTTTCTTATCGACCCGAGCACCAGGGACCTTAGTTCTGGGTAGTCGCACATGTGTCCATCCCGTTTAACCTTGGGCGGTGGCAAATGGGTCCGCCCGCATCTTGCTGGTCGACGACGAGCAGTCGATTCAGACGCTCCTCAGCTACCCCCTGCGCAAGGACGGCTATCACGTCACCTCGGCGCTGGACGGCAGCGAAGCCCTGCAGCGCTTCGAAGACGGCCGCTTCGACCTGGTCATCCTCGACCTGATGCTGCCCCGGCTCGACGGGGTCGAAGTCTGCCGGCAGCTGCGCTCGCGCAGCCAGGTGCCGATCATCATGCTGACCGCGAAGGGCAGCGAGACAGACAAGGTCGCCGGGCTCGAGGTCGGCGCCGACGACTACATCACCAAGCCGTTCTCGATGCGCGAGTTCCGCAGCCGGGTGAAAGCGGCGCTGCGCCGCTCGCGGATGGGCACCGCCGAACCCGACGAGGAGGGCGCGATCGAGAGCGGTGAGCTGACGATCGACTTCGACCGCCGCATGGTCACCCTGCGCGGCGAGGAGATCGGGGTCACCTACGTCGAGTTCGAGATCCTCGGGGCGCTGGCCCGCTCGCCCGGCCGGGTGCTGACCCGCGAGACGCTGCTCGAGCACGTCTGGGGCGACTCCGAGTACCGCGACCCGCGCACCGTCGACGTCCATATCCGGCACCTGCGCGAGAAGCTCGAGCAGGACCCCAAGCAGCCGGAGTTCCTGTTCACCGTGCGCGGAGTCGGCTACCGCTTCAAGGAGTAGGCCCTGCGCCGGCTGCGGTTCTCGACCCTCGGCAGCCGGATCACGGTCACGGCGGTCGGGATCTGCCTCGGCACGGTCGCCTTCATCTACCTGTTCACGGTGACGATCGCCGGCGGCGCCAGCGGGCTCGCCGACGTGAAGCTGCAGATCCTCCTCGGCGGCCTGATCGCGGTGGCGATCGCGCTCGCGCTCGGCGTCTACTACGCCCAGGAGGCGGTCAGCAACGTGCGCCAGCTGCAGGACGCCGCCAACAAGGTCGCCGACGGCAACTTCGAGACCACGATCCCGGTCGCCTCGGCCGGCCAGCTGGCGCCGCTGGCCCGCACCTTCAACGAGATGCAGCGGCGCCTGGCCGAGCTCGACGGCGCCCGCAAGCAGTTCATCGCCAACGCCTCGCACGAGCTGCGCACGCCGATCTTCAGCCTCGGCGGCTTCGTCGAGCTGCTCGACGAAGAGGACCCGAGCCCGGAGGAGCGGGCCGAGTTCGTGCGCGAGATGCGCCAGCAGATCCAGCGCCTGACCAAGCTCACCGCCGACCTCCTCGACCTCTCCCAGCTCGACGCCGGGGCGATGGTGATGCAGGCCCGCTCGGTCGATCTCAGCGGGCTCGCCCGCGAGGTGACCAAGGAGTTCGGCGCGCGCGCCGAACTGCGCGGGTCACGCCTGGAGCTGCGCACTCCCGAGCGTCCCGTGATCGCCCGCGGCGACCCTGATCGCGTGCGTCAGATCATCCGTATCCTGCTTGACAACGCCCTTACTCACACGCCCGAGGGCACCAAGGTGACCGTGACCACGTACTCCGAAAACCGCCGCGCCGAGCTGACCGTCTCCGACGAGGGCGAGGGCGTGCCCCAGGGCTCCCAGATCCGCATCTTCGAGCGCTTCTACACCGCCGACTCGGCCGGTGGCTCGGGGCTCGGCTTGGCGATCGCCACCGAGCTCGCGCAGCGGATGCGCGGCCGGATCAGAATCAGCTCCAGCCGCAGCCACCGCAGCTTCACCGCCTTCACGCTCGACCTGCCGCCGGCCCGCCAGGAAGCCGCGGCGCAGGTGCCGCGGGCGGCGAGCAGGGCGGCCCGATGAGGGCCAGAGCGGCGCTCGCCGTGCTGCTCGTGCTCGCGCTCGGCCTGCTCGCGGGCTGCGGGAGCGGCGGCGACGAGCAGAACGGCCGCGGAAGCGGCACCGTGGCCGCCGAGGAGGCGCCGGCGCGGGTGATCGTCACCGCCTCGAGCCCCGGCTTCGACGCCGCCGAGGTCTACCGCCGCGCCTCCCCCGGAGTGGTCACGATCCGCTCGCTCTTCAACGGCGGCCAGGGCGCCGCCGAGGGCTCCGGCTTCGTGCTCAGCGAGGCGGGCCAGATCGTCACCAACGCCCACGTCGTCACCGACGAATCGAGCGGCAAACGGCGCCCCGCCACCGAAGTCTTCGTCGAGTTCCCGGACCGCAACGTGGTCCCGGCCGAGATCATCGGCTTCGACCCCTTCGTCGACGTCGCCCTGCTCGAGGTCGACCCCGACAGCGTGCCCCTGCACCCGCTCGAGCTCGGCGAGGACCGCGAGCTGCTGGTCGGCCAGCCGGTGGCGACGATCGGCAGCCCCTTCGGCGAGCAGCAGTCGCTCTCGGTCGGGGTGATCTCGGCGACGAACCGCTCGGTGCGCTCGCTGACCGAATTCCAGATCGAGGGCGCGATCCAGACCGACGCCTCGATCAACCCCGGCAACTCCGGCGGCCCGCTGCTCGACGCCGGTGCCCGCGTGATCGGGATCAACCAGCAGATCGAGACCAGCTCCGGCGCCAACGACGGCGTCGGCTTCGCGGTGCCGATCTCCTCGATCAAGCGCTCGGTCGCCCAGCTCGCCGCCAACGGCAGCGCCGAGTACGCCTACATCGGGGTTTCCAGCCAGGCGCTCTACCCGCAGCTGGCGCGCAAGCTGGGGCTCGACACCACCTACGGCGGCCTGCTCGCGGACATCGTCGCCGGTGGCCCGGCCGAGAAGGCCGGGCTCAAGGGCGGCAGCGAGAAACTCGAGTTCCAGGCCGGCCAGTACAGCACCGGCGGCGACGTGATCCTCGAAGTGGACGGCCGCAAGGTGGTCGAGGCGGAGGATCTCTCACGCCTGATCTCCGCCCACCGGCCCGGCGAAGAGGTGACCCTGACGGTGCTCCGCAACGGCGAGCGGGACGAAGTCGAGGTGACCCTGGGGCGTCGTCCGGACTCGGTTCCCAAAGGCTGAGCGACGCCGCGCCGCTCAGCCCTGTAGAACTCCGGCCTTGCTTCAAGAAGTCGCCCTCGGACAGAAGTCTCTCGCCGACTACACCCACATCGTCGGCAAGGAGACGACTGAGCGCATCCGCGAGCTCGCGGAGCCGCTCAAAGGCAAGCGCGTCCTGCACGTGAGCGCCACCGCCTTCGGCGGCGGGGTCTCCGAGATCCTCTACACGATCGTGCCGCTGATGCGGGACGTCGGCCTCGACGCCCACTGGCACGTGATCTTCGGCAAAGAGGAGTTCTTCAACGCGACCAAGCTCCTGCACAACTCGCTGCAGGGCGCCGAGGAGACGCTGAGCGACGAGCAGTGGGAGATCTTCGACGAGATCAACCAGATCAACGCCGAGGGCCTGAAAGGCGAGTGGGACGTGGTGATCGTCCACGACCCGCAGCCGATCGGCCTGCACAAAGGCGCCAAGGAGAAGGGCAAGAACTGGATCTGGCGCTGCCACATCGACCTCTCGACCCCGAACCCGGCGCCGATCGAACGACTGCTGCCGATGATCGAGGAATACGACGCCAGCGTCTGGCACCTGCCGAGCTACGTGCCGGCGGCGATGAACGCCGGCCGCGCCGGGGTCAACATCATCCCGCCGGCGATCGACCCGCTCTCGCCGAAGAACATGGCCTTCTCGCCCGAGGACGCCGCCTTCGTCTGCCGCCAGTTCGGGATCGACGTCGAGCGCCCGCTGATCACCCAGGTCTCCCGCTTCGATCCGTGGAAGGACCCGATCGGCGTGATCGACGCCTACCGCGAAGTGACCGAGCAGGTCCCGGAGGCGCAGCTGGCGATGGTCGGCTCGATGGCGACCGACGACCCCGAGGGCCGCGAGTACTTCCAGAAAACCTTCGAATACGCCGACGCGGATCCCGACATCAAGATCCTCAGCAACCTCAACAACGTCGGCGCGATCGAGGTCAACGCTTTCCAGTCGCAGTCCGACGTCTGCCTGCAGAAGTCGATCCGCGAGGGCTTCGGGCTGACCGTCACCGAGGCGCTCTGGAAGGGACGCCCGACGGTCGCCGGCAACGTCGGCGGGATCCCGCTGCAGATCGAGGACGGGGTCAGCGGCTACCTCGTCGACTCGCCGCAGGAGTGCGCCGCGCGCTGCCTCGAGATCCCCCGCGACCCGGGCCTCGGCAAGACCCTCGGGCGCCGCGGCAAGGAGCACGCGCGCAAAGAGTTCCTCTCGCCGCGGCTGCTGCGCGACTGGCTCGGCCTGATCGGCGAGCTCGACGGCTGAGTTCCCCAGCGAATCTTTTCCGGGCCACGGGCAGCGCGTAGTCTCTGCGGCGTGGACGGCTCGCCGCTGATCATCGTCTCGAACCGGGGGCCCGCCCAGTTCGAGCTCGGCGAGGACGGGCAGCGCACCGTGCGCCGCGGCGGTGGCGGGCTGGTGACCGCGCTCTCGGGGCTGGTCAAGCACCGCGACGCGCTCTGGATCGCCTCGGCGATGACCGAGGAGGACGTCGCCGTCTCCGAAGAAGCCGGCGGCGCGGTCGAGCTCTCGCTCGACGGGATCGAGTACCGCGTCGCCCTGGTCGGCAGCGACGCGCAGGCCTACGACCGCTTCTACAACGTGATCGCCAACCCGATCCTCTGGTTCATCCAGCACTACCTCTGGGACCTCTCCAACGCTCCCGACATCCGCCAGGAGGAGCTCGACGCCTGGGACCTCGGCTACCAGGCGGTCAACCGCGACATCGCCGAGGCGGTGCTGCGCCAGATCGCCGGCCAGGAGCAGCCGCTGGTGATGCTGCACGACTACCACCTCTACACCGCCCCGCGGATGATCCGCGAACAGCGCCAGGACGCCTTCCTGCACCACTTCGTCCACATCCCCTGGTCGCAGCCGGACAGCTGGCGGGTGCTGCCGACACGGATCCGCCAGGCGGTCTTCGACGGGATGCTCGCCAACGACATCATCGGCTTCCACACGCACTCCTACTGCATCAACTTCCTGCGCTGCTGCGACGAACTGATGGACGCCGAGGTCGACTACACGACCGGCGAGGTCCACCACGCCGGCGGCTGCACCCTGGCCCGCGCCTACCCGCTCGGGATCGACGCCGAGCGGCTGCAGCGGGCGGCCGACTCTCCCGAGGTCGCCGAGGCCGAGCGCCAGGTGCTGGAGCGCCGCCGCAGGCACCTGATCATCCGCGTCGACCGCGCCGACCTCTCGAAGAACGTGCTGCGCGGCTTCACCGCCTTCGACACCTTCCTCTCCCAGCACCCCGAGTTCCGCGAAGAGGTCACCTTCGTCGCCCACCTGCAGCCCTCGCGCCAGGACGTGCCCGAGTACGCCGAGTACCTGGAGCGGATCGAGGCGCTGGTCGCGGTCGTCAACCACCGCCACGGGACCACCGACTGGATGCCGATCGACCTGCGCATCTACGAGAACTTCCCCGAGGCGGTCGCCCGCTACAAGCACTACGACCTGCTGATGGTCAACTCGATCTTCGACGGGATGAACCTGGTCGCCAAGGAGGCGCCGGCGGTGAACCTGCGCGACGGCGTCCTGATGCTCTCCGAGAACACCGGCTCCCACCACGAGCTGCGCGACTTCTCGATCTCGGTCAACCCGTTCGACGTCCAGGAGCAGGCCGACGCGATCCACCGGGCGCTGACGATGGCCCCCGAGCAGCGCCGCGAGTGGGCGGAGGGCCTGCGCGAGATCATCTTCTCCCGCACCCCCGGCGACTGGGTCGACGACCAGCTGAAGGACATCGAGGCGGCGCGCTCGCGCAACGCCCGGGCCTAGCCGCGGGGGGAGAGTCGAGGTGGTCCGGCCCCTTGGTCGGGGATGGGACGGGTACGGATCCGTTGGGGCGCGGCGAGCAGAGTGGCCGGGGCGGCGATCGCCGCGCTGGTGACGCTGCAGGTGCTGCCAGGGCTCCTAGAGCCACCGCAGGCGCCACCGCTGGAAGCGGACGTGGGGTTGCCGCGGGTGACTGACGCAAAGCCAGAGGCGGATCGGCGGCGTGTCGAGTTGCTCCCGGACGTGCGGGAGGAAGTCGACAGACCCGGCGTCTCCCCCGCCACCGCAGTGATCGGCACGACGCCGCGCAAACATCCGCCGCGCCGCGAGCGTCGTCCCCAGCCTCCGGCTCCGGCGCCGTCGCCGGCGCCTCTCGCGCCGCCTCCAGAACCAGCGGCGGCGCTCGCACCGGAACCTCCGCCGGAGCCCCAGCCGTCCCCTTCACCGGCTCCGGAACCGCTCGCACCAGACCCCTCCCGACCGGCCGACGGGTCGCTCGAGTTCGCACCGCACTAACCCCTTTGCCATCCCACCGCTATAGTCGACCGCCGTTTTGGCTCCTGCACCCCGCGAATACGAGTTGGTCCTGATGTTGGACCCCCAGCTGGACGCTCCCGCCCGTGACGGGCTGGCCGGCGACGCCAAGAAACAGATCGAGGCGACGGGCTCGCTCAAGCACGAAAACAACTGGGGCCTGCGCAAGATGGCGTACGAAATCAACCGCCGCACCGAGGCCGACTACCGCTGGTTCCGCTTCGAGGCGAACAACGAGCTGCTCGACTCGCTGGACCACAACCTGAAGATCGCCGATGGCGTGCTGCGCTTCCGGATCTTCAAAGTCGATCCCGACGCGCCGGTGCTGGTCCCGCCGGCGACCACCGCGGCCCCCGGGCCGCGCGAGCGCAGCGCCACCGGCGGCCGCGAGGAGCGCGACGACGCTCCCGCCGCCAGCTACGGCGAGGAGTAGGCCGAAGCCCCGCTGTTTGCGGGGAAGCCGGCCGCCGCGGGGGAGAGTCGCGCCGTTGCCCCTCTTAGACTGAGGTCCAACAACGACTTCAGAGGAGTGAGTGACTTTGGCGGCTTCGAACGTAAACGTGGTGGTCGTGACGGGGAACCTGACCCGGGACCCCGAGCTGCGGCACCTGGGCAGCGGAACCGCGGTCTGCAAGCTGCGGATCGCCGTCAACAGCCGCCGCAAGGACGGTCAGAGCGGCGAATGGGTCGACAAGCCCAACTACTTCGACGTCACGGTCTGGGGCGCGCAGGGCGAGAACTGCGCCAACTACCTGGCGAAGGGGCGCCCGGTCGCGATCGAAGGCCGGCTCGACTGGCGCGAGTGGGAGGACCAGGGCGGCAACAAACGCCAGAGCGTCGAGATCATCGCCAACACGGTCCAGTTCCTCGGCTCCCGCGACGGTTCCGGGGGCGGGGGCGGGGGCAACCCGAACGGCAACAACGGCGGCTTCGCGCCGCCGCAGAGCGACGTTCCCGCCGACATGTCCGACTTCCAGGGCTCCCCGTCCGGCGGCGGTGGTGGCGGCGCCGAAGACGACATTCCTTTCTAAGCCCTTTGGCCAGGCTCAGACACCGCCTAGCGGCGTCTGAGCCCGCCAATCTGTACCATCCCGCGTCGCGATGGCTAGAGGACGAGAGGCAACCCCCAATGGTGGCGCCCGCCGCGGACGGCGTGGAGCCGACCGTGCGCGCCCGCGCAAGTACACGCGGGTCAACTCCGAGGTCGTCGACTACAAGGACCTCAACCTGCTGCGCCGCTTCCTCTCCGACAAGGGGAAGACGCGCGGCCGGCGCGTGACCGGGCTTTCCCGCCGTCACCAGCGTCAGCTCTCTGTGGCGGTCAAGCGGGCGCGTGAGATCGCCCTGCTGCCCTACGTCGGAGAGCGTTGATGGCGCAGGCGATCCTGCTCAAGGACGTCGACGGCCTGGGCGAGCACGGCCAGGCGGTCGAGGTCGCCCCCGGCTACCTGCGCAACTACCTGATCCCGCGCAAGCTGGCCCAGCCGGCCACCGCCGGGGCGCTCGAGGAAGCCCAGCGGCGCAAAGAAGCGGCCGACCGGGCCGAGGAACAGCGCGCCGCGCGCGAAGCCGAAGCGGCCGGGCTGCTCGGCAAGACCGTGCTCACGATCCACCAGCGGGCCGGCGAGGACGGCAAGCTGTTCGGCTCCGTCGGCGCCAAGGAGATCACCGAGGCCCTGCGCGACGCCCGCGACCTGCGGATCGAGAAAAAACGCGTCCGGCTCGAGCAGCCGCTGCGCGAACTCGGCACCTTCATGGTTGAGATCGAGCTCGCCGACGGCACCGTCGCCACGGTGAAGACGATCATCAGCGAGGAGAAGTAGCGCCTCCACGTTAGGCTCGGGCACGTGGGAGCGCCACGTCTACCGAGTCCGGTTCCCGCCCTGCCGACGCGCTTGAAGCGGCGGGCGAAGGCACGCACCCGCTTCGGCTGGGCGCGCTCGGAGCGGGCCACCGTCGGCCTCGCCGCGGTCGCCCTGGCCGGCGCCGGCGCCGTGCTCGTCGACCAGTTCGGTCGCCTGCTCGCGCGCCGCGCCCACGAGGGCGGCGAACACCACCAGCTCAGCCTGGTCCCCGCCGAAGCGGCGAAAGACACGGTCGCGGTCGCGGTCAGCGGCTACGCCGCCGCCCCGCGCAGCGAGACCGTGATGTTCAACCTGCTGGCCGGCTTCCTCGGCGCCTTCGCCTCCGTGCGCCTCTCGACCTGGGCGATCCGCGCCCGCTGGGGCCCCTTCCGCAACGTCCACGTAGGCGGCCGCCACATCCACCATTTCGTCCCCGGCATCCTGCTCGCCTTCGGCGCCGGAACCGTCGCGATCCTGACCGACGACGAGGCGCTCGAGCAGCGCCTCGCGATCCCGATGGGCGCCGGCATCGGCCTCACCTTCGACGAGGCCGCCCTGCTGCTCGACCTGCGCGACGTCTACTGGACCCGCGAGGGCTTGCTCAGCGTCCAGCTCAGCCTCGGCGCCACCGCGATCCTCAGCATCGCCATCCTCACCCAGCGCATGCTCCGCCGCGGCGAGCGCCGCCAGGAAGAAGAGGGCCTGCTCCCAGCCGCCGGCTGAGCCTCGACGTCCGTTCGAAGCCGGCCGAGACGTGCCGGATTCGCGCCGGATGTGTGAATTCTTTTCGTTGCCAATTTGCACGGATGGGCGCGCGCAGGCAGGGCTGCTCTGATTTGCTGCGACCTCCCCACGGGCGCGCCATCCGATCCGCCGGCCGGCCGCCTTAACTAGACCCGATGCCGCAACCGTCCACCAGCCACATACCGCCGCAGAACATCGAGGCGGAGGAGTCGGTGCTGGGCGCGATGCTGGTCGCCGAGCCGGCGCTGACCCGGGTGATCGACGAGGTGAAGCTGAACGCGGCCGACTTCTACCTCGACCGCCACCGGGCGATCTTCGAGGCGATCCACGAGCTCTACGCGGCCTCGAAGCCGGTCGACGAGCTCAGCGTCAGCGAGGCGCTGACGCAGAAGAACATGATCGACACGGCGGGCGGCAAGCACTACGTCTCCGAGCTGGCGGCGAAGGTGCCGGCGGCAGGCAACGCCAAGCACTACGCGGAGATCGTCCAGCAGAACTCGCTGCTGCGCCGCCTGCTCGGCGCCGGGCAGGAGATCCAGGGCTGGGTCAACGAGCGGGCCGGCGAGCCGCGCGAGCTCTCCGAGCGGGCCGAGAAGCTGCTCTTCGAGGTCGCCCACAAAGAGCAGGCGAGCGACTTCCGCATCCTCGGCGACATCCTCCACGACGAGATCGACCGGCTGGAGAAGCTCTCGACCGGCGAGACCGAGCTGACCGGGACCCCCTCTGGCTTCCGCGACGTCGACGCGGTCACCGGCGGCTTCCAGCCCGGCAACCTGATCATCGTCGCCGCGCGGCCGGCGATGGGCAAGAGCGCCCTGGTCGCCAACATCGCCGAAAACGTCTCGGTCAAGCGCGGCCTGCCGGTCGCCTTCTTCTCGCTCGAGATGTCGGAGGTCGAGCTGGCCCAGCGCTTCATCGCCTGCCGGGCGCGGATCTCCGGCGACAAGCTGCGCAAGGGGCAGGTCTCCCAGCGCGACTGGCCGAAGGTGGTGCGCGCCTGCAACGAGCTCGAGGAAGCGCCGCTCTGGTTCGACGACTCCTCCGACCTCGGCATCCTCGACCTGCGGGCGAAGGCGCGGCGCCTGCACGCGCAGGAACAGGAGCGCGGCGGCCTCGGCCTGATCATCCTCGACTACATGCAGCTGATGCGCTCGGACGATCCGCGCGCCAACCGGGTCGAGCAGGTCGGCCAGATCAGCCGCGGGCTGAAGATCCTCGCCCGTGAGCTCGAGGTGCCGGTGGTCGCGATCTCGCAGCTCTCGCGCGCGCCCGAGCAGCGCTCGCCGCCGAAACCGCAGCTCTCCGACCTGCGTGAGTCGGGGCAGATCGAGCAGGACGCCGACGTGGTCGCCTTCCTCTACCGGGCCGACTACTACCGCGACCCCGACGAGGAGCCCGACGGCCTCGCCGACCTGATCATCGCCAAGCACAGGAACGGCCCGATCGGGACCAAATCGCTGGTCTTCCTCGACCGCTACCCGAAGTTCGCCGACTACTCCGGCCAGGAACAGCCGATCGGCGAGCCGGCCGCCGAAGGGCCGCCGCTCGAGGAGGCGGCGGCGGGGCCTGACTTCTGATGGCCGCGATCGCCCGCTCAGAGCCGTTCCGCGACCAGGTCTGCCCGCTTGGCGTCTGCGACGGCTCCGGCTGGATCCTCGGCCCCGAAGACGTCGCCCGCGCCTGCGAGTGCCGCGCCGAACGACTCAGCCGCGGGCGCAACCGCGGCATCTCCTCGGTGATCCCGCCGCGCTACCGCGGCGCCTCCTTCGACCGCCCGCCGGTCGCCGACATGGCCCGCGACCTGCAGACGAAGGCGGCCGTCGGCGAGGTGCGGAAGTTCATCGACGAGCTCGAGCCGCGGCTGCGGGAAGGGCGCGGGCTGTGGCTCTTCGGCGACACCGGGACCGGCAAGACGACGCTGGCGATGCTGATCTCGAAGGCGGCGCTGGAGGCCGGCAAGACGGTCGCGATCTACTCGCTGCCGAAGCTGCTGGCGCGGATCCGGCGCACCTACGACTCCGAGCCCGGCGGCGAGGGCTACCTCTCCTTCTTCGAGCGGCTGACCGCGGTCGACCTGCTCCACATCGACGACCTCGGCGCCGAGAAACGCTCCGACTGGGTGCTCGAGCAGCTCTACGCGCTGGTCAACGAGCGCTACGAGGCCGAACGCTCGGTGCTGATCACGACCAACCTGGACCACCAGGAGCTGGAGGAGCAGATCGGCTCGCGGACCGTCTCGCGGCTGACCGAGATGTGCGACGAGGTCGACGTGTTCGGCGACGACCGCCGTTACGGCAAGCTCAACGAAGCCGCCTAGGGGCAGGCGCGCCCCACGGGCGGCCCGCGACCGTCAGAATCCAGCCCGATGCCAGGAGTGGTCATAGTCGGCGCCCAGTGGGGCGATGAGGGCAAGGGCAAGATCACCGATCTGCTCGCCAAAGACGCGACCACGATCGTGCGCTTCCAGGGCGGCAACAACGCCGGCCACACGATCGTCCGCGACGGCGAGGAGTTCAAGTTCCACCTGATCCCCTCCGGGATCCTGCACACCGACAAAGACTGCGTGATCGGCAACGGGGTCGTCGTCGACCCGCGGGTGCTGCTGCGGGAGATCGACGACCTGCGGCGGGCAGGGATTCCGGTCGGCAACCTGCGGATCTCAGCCAACGCGCACCTGATCATGCCCTACCACGTGCTGCTCGACCAGGCGGGCGAGACGAAGCTGGGCAAGAACTCGATCGGGACCACCCGGCGCGGGATCGGGCCCGCCTACGCCGACAAGGCGCTGCGCCTGGGGATCCGCGTGCAGGACCTGCTCGACGAGAAGATCCTGCGCACGAAGATCCGCGCGGCGCTGGAGCCCAAGCAGCAGGCGCTGCGCGAGCTCTCGGTGCAGCGGCGCAAACGGCGCAAGGAAGCGGGCGAGGAAAAGGGCACCGAGAACTCGGTGCTCGATCCCGATCCCCGCCTCGACGTGCACACGATGGTCGAGGAGCACGTCAACTTCGGCCACCGGCTGGAGCCCCACATCGCCGACACCGCGCGCCTCTGCTGGGACGCGCTGGACGGCGGCGAGACGGTGATCTTCGAGGGCGCGCAGGCGGCCCTGCTCGACCTCGACCACGGCACCTATCCCTTCGTCACCTCCTCCAACCCGATCGCCGGGGCGGCCTGCGTGGGCGCCGGCGTCGGACCGGGCGACATCGACGAGGTCTGGGGGATCGCCAAGGCCTACGCGACCCGGGTCGGGGCCGGCCCCTTCCCGACCGAGCTGTTCGACGAGACCGGCGAGCGGATCGTCGAGCGCGGCCACGAGTTCGGCACCACCACCGGGCGCCGCCGCCGGGCCGGCTGGATGGACCTGGTGGCGCTGCGCTACGCGGTGCGCCTCAACCGCATGGACGCGCTGGCGATCACCAAGCTCGACGTGCTGAGTGGGATCGGGCCGCTGCGGGTGGCGGTGCGCTACCGCTCCAAGGAAGGCGCGGTGCTGGACAGCTTCCCCTATCACCAGTCGATCCTGCACTCGGCCACACCCGAGTACGAGGAGCTGCCCGGGTTCGACGCCGACCTCGGCGCCTGCCGCAAGGTCGAGGACCTGCCGCAGGGCGCCCGCGACTACCTCGCCTTCATCGCCGACTTCGTCGGCGTGCCGGTGCGCCTGGTCGGGGTTGGGCCCGATCGCGACCAGACGGTCTGGCTCGACGCCTGAGCGGCAGCTGGCAGTACTGCTTCTGCTCCATTGAAAACTCGGGGTTTCGGCGCCACTGCTCTACAGTGCGATGAGTGGTGACCAGCAGACGTGCCACGGGAGTAAGCGAACGACTGCCGCGCGGGCGTCACGGTCTCTCACGCGAGGCCGTGACCACATCGCAGCGCAACCGGATCCACCAGGCGATGATCGAGGTGGTTTCCGAGCGCGGCTACGCGGAGACGCGGGTGGTCGACGTGATCGGCGTCGCCGGCGTCTCCCGCAAGACCTTCTACGAACTGTTCGACAGCAAGGAGGACTGCTTCCTCGCCGCCTACGACGTCCTCCTCGGCAACCTGCTGAGCGACACAGCCAGCGGCTTCGAATCGCGGCCCGGGGCGCCCTGGGCGGAGCGGATCGCGGCCGGGCTGGGGGCGCTGCTCGAGCACCTCGCCTCGCATCCCGACGAGGCCCGCTTCGCGATCGTCGAGGTGCTGGCGGCGGGGCCGAAAGCGCTGGCCCGGCGGGAGGCGGCGCTGCGCCAGTTCACCGGCTTCCTCGAGTCCGGCCGCACCGAGACCTCGGTCGAACTGCCGGGGATCACCGCGCTCTCGCTCGCGGGCGGCGTCAACGAGCTGCTCTACAGCGAGATCCTGCACGGTGCCTCGGCCCACCTGCCCGACCGGCTGCCCGACCTGATGTTCTGGCTGACCCTGCCGTTCCTCGGCCCTGAGGGGGCGGCGGCGGAGCGCGAGCGGGTGCGCGAGTCGCAGCGCCGGGGACGCGCCGCTTCGGTCCGGGATACTTAAGCGGTTCCCAAGAACCCGTTAAGGCGCTCTTTTTCGTGAATGCCTGGGTTTATTGGAAGGGAGAAGTTGGTAGCTTCTCGCCGCGGAGGGATGTTTCACGCGTTAACGCAAGCTTTCGACGGCGAGCCTTGGACGGGCGGCCGCAAAGGAGAGATATAGGGATATGCGCAAGTACCTGATGCTCATCACCGCGCTGGGGGCGCTGATCGCGGTCAGTGCGGCCAGCTTCGCCACCGCCGAGTCTGTGAAAGTCGGCAACCTGCAGTTCACCGCCGACGGCGGCTTCAGCCCGAAAAAGCTGCCGAAGAAAACGTTCGCGCCGATCGGGCTTACGGCGAAGGGCAAAATCTCGATGGCTGACGGCTCGCACCCGCCGGCGCTGAAAGAAGTCCTGCTCGAAACCGACAAGAACGGGGCGATCAACGTCAAAGGCTACCCGACCTGCACCTCGGGCAAATTGCAGTCGCAGGACACCAAAGCGGCGACCGCGATCTGCAAGAAAGCGATCATCGGCGAAGGAACGACCAGCGTCCAGATCGCCTTCCCGGACTCGAAACCGGTCCCGGTCAACTCGAAGCTGCTGGTCT
Organism: uncultured Conexibacteraceae bacterium; assembly: GCA_964464285.1. Lineage (GTDB taxonomy): Bacteria > Actinomycetota > Thermoleophilia > Solirubrobacterales > 70-9 > VAYN01. The sequence goes on along the minus strand of CAYXFL010000019.1, from coordinate 18,366 downwards.
TCAACGGCGGCGTCTCAGGCGGCACCACGACCCTCTTCATCCACGCCTACATCACCGTCCCGGTCCCGGCCGCGATCGTGACCACGGTGAAGATCAAGAAGATCAACAAAGGCCGCTACGGCATCCTCTCCGTCGCCTCGATCCCGAAGATCGCCGGCGGCAGCGGCTCGGTGACCTCGTTCGACCTCAAGGTCGACAAAAAATTCACCTACAAAGGCAAGAAAGTCAGTGTCCTGACCGCTAAATGCCCCGACGGCAAGCTGCAGGCTCACGCCACCGCGGTCTTCGCCGACGGCACCCGCGCGGCGGTCGAGTTCGTCCGGCCCTGCACCGGCACCAACTAGCCGGACGGTCCAGACAAGCGGTTTCGAGAAGGGCGGCCGACTGGCCGCCCTTCTCTTTGCCCCGACCCCGCTCGACGGCAATCGCCATGCCGATCGAGCCAGTTCCGAGCCACTGGACAATTACTTTTATCCGGTTAGACTGATTCCATGTCGCGGCAGGGGGGCGAGAGCGACAATCACTTCTTCAGCGCGAGGGCGCGCGACCTCCAGCCCCTGCTCGACGAGGGCGCCGACCTGCTCGAGCTCGACGCCGAGAAGTCGGACCTGATGGAGAGCTACCTCGAGGAAGCCTGGTTCTCAGGCACCCGCAACGGCCACGCCAAGCTGCTCAACCATGCCGAGCGCTGCCGCGAGGACCCCTCCCAGGAGTGGCCCGGCAAGATCGGCCTCGACCCCTCCCAGATGTCCAACATCGAAGCCGAATTCAAGATCCTCATGGAATCCTCAGCCGAGGCCCTCAACCTCACCGTGCTCGGCACGATCCAGCTCTGGGAGCTCCTCCTCCGCGCCTGGATCGCCGGCGTCCACACCTACGAAGCCGAGCTGATGGCCTCCCTGATCGAGCAGGAGTCCGACGTCGCCGAGGAAGCCCTGCGCTGGCTCGAAGGCGGCGGCGAGGCAAGCTGAGGCTCCCGCGCCAGGGTCGGCTATTGCTCAGCTATATTTGGATATTCATGACTCGTGCGATGCCTGATCCGATGAAGCAAGCCCCCTGCCGGTTATGAACCCGAGAGCCGCTCGCATCGCTATGTTGGCCCTGGCCCTGGTTTCCTCGGTCGCGATCACCGCATGCGGGTCCGCGAGCTCGGACACCGACCCGAGGGGCAACGCAGCGCAGCAGCGCGCCGCGCTTGCCGAGTACCGAGCGTTTCTTCGCGCTGAGGGGGACGCTCTCGTGAGGTGGACGCGTCAGCTCGATTCCAGGGTCCGCGCGAACGAGCTCGAGCAAGCGCAGTCCAGGTACGCGTCCGCTCGCGTTCCGTACGGCCACCTGAGGCCGATCGCGATGCTGCACCCCGACCTGGACCGCCGTCTGGACGCCAGCGTGACGTCCTCGCCGCCCGGCAGGGGAGTCGGGTTCCATCAGCTCGAACGAATCCTCTGGGTCGACGGGACGACCGCCAGCGCCAAGCTCGTCTCGGCGCGTCTTCAAGATGACGCGCAGACCCTCCGTGGCACCGTCGAGCCCTTCGAACTAAATCCTGCTCGTCTGGCGACCGGCGTCAACGGCTCTCTCGAAGAGATCCTCAGCTCGCCCGTGCTCGGCAAGGAGCAGCCCCACTCTCACATCGATCTCGTCGACACTTCCGCCACTGTCGAAGGGGCAGAGGCGGCCTACTGGGCGCTTGAGCCGATTCTCCACGCCAATGGGAACGCGGGCCTCGCGCGCGAAATCAGAGCTCGATTCCGAGACGCCTACGACGAGCTGCGCAACTTCGGCTTTCCAATCCGCGCGACGTTTCAACCGCGACCGAGCTCTCCTGGAACCAGCTTCGTCCTCTATGTCGAACGCTCGACCGCCGAACACCGAAGGCTTGGCGAGAGCATTGCGACACTCGCCGAGCCTCTCTCACAGCTTCCTGCGGTCCTGTCTGGCGTATCAGCGGAAGAAGGGTGACTCAGCGGCCGCAGCGGATAGCCCCTGGTCGTGTCCCAGTCAAGTGTGGGCGCCGGCGATTCAGCCTGGAGGAGAAGCCCTCCCAAAGCTGGCTCGAAGCCGGCGGTGGGACGGCCGGCGAGTTCTACTGCCCGCTCAAAACCGCGGGCCTAGAGGAAGTCGGAGCAGGCGACGAAGCCGTATTTGGCTGCGACCGCGTCGGGAGCGTCGAAGGGCGAGATGCGAGCGTTTTCGGCAATCGCCAGCGGGTTCTCTTCGGCTTCTTTGAGCGCTTTTTCGAGTTCTTCGAAGTACCTGCCCAGCAACTCCTCGTCCCCCGCGGGAACGCCAAGCTCCTTGATTTCTTCGATCGCTTGCTTGGTAGAGGGAACGCCGGCGGTGAGGATCAACTCTTCGCGACCCTCTTTGGTTTCCAGCGTGTCGCCTTTCTCCGTCTGGAACTTGAGAAAGGCCGTCATCTGAGCTTTGTCGGCTTTGGTGCAGATTGCGTCCGCCTTGCGGATGAACTGCGCCTTGGTGAGCGGCTCAGCGTCGGCACTCGCGTCATCGCTCCCGCCGCATCCCGAGACGACAGCCATCGCGAACAGCGCCGCCCCCAGAGCCAAGATCCCAATCAGCCTCCCCTTCATGGCCATGGGTTATATCAGTTTTATTCAGGATTTGCATTTCATTTTTAGAATATTTGTGTCATCGCATCCTGTCGACCTCCCGGACTGATTGCGGCTGTCGCCGGCGAGACGACAGCCGCAGTAGTCCTCGCTAGCCGACGAAGATGCCGGAGTGGGCGGAGCCGTTATGACCTGTCAGCAGGGCTGCGCCAACGTAGGTCCCACCGGTTGTCGGCTGTGTATTCGTGGCGCAGATTCCGAAGAACGGCCGGTGTTCTTCGTACGCGAGGTTGTTGATGTTCAAGTCAACTGTGATTTCACGTGTCGCGCCAGCACCGACATTTGTGTATGTGACGCTGCCGAGGCCGTTTTGCGATTTGACTGTCACCGTGCAGCCAGGCGCTGTGACTTCAATCTGTTTGCCGGTCGGGCAGACAACATCGACGCTGCCCTCGTAGTTGGCGCCAACTTTTGTGCCGGCTTTGAAGCGGTAAGAACAGCCGTTGACGTCGATCGACGAGGCGAGCCCGAAGGCTACGCAACCAGAGTAGCTAGGCGTCAGTGAGAATTCCGACGTTTCGGTTCCCACCATCGAACCGAGGTAGGTCACATCGTTACAGGAGACGGTTCCGGTGTGGACCCTGAGCACGTCGTTCGCAGCGTGCTGTTTGCCCGTCAGGTTGGTCGATGCGCTTTCCGATTTGAATTTGAACGGCGCTTCCGCCGAAGCACCGGCGGCGACCATGGCGCTCATCGCGAGAACCACGGCAAGCGCGAGGGCGGAGATCCTGAGATTGCGGCTCATCTTGCTTCCTTCGGTCGAGTTGAGGCGCAGGTTCGACCCGCGCTGCCCGTTGTTCGGACCCGGCTATTGGTAGCCGCGGTCCGACCGACCGGTCAAGGCGCGCAGAGCAACCCCGTTTGCGCCCGGTTGAGGCTTGCCGACAGAGCGCCTATTTATCCCGCACCTGCCGTGCGAGGAAGTCGCGCGCGTGCTGGATCGCATCCGTGGCGCGGCGATTCTCCGTCGCGCCTACTTCTTCTTGCAGGACGTCGCCTTTACCTCGGGCTTGAACTCGTGGACCTTGCCGTTGTGGCCGGTCATCCGCACTTCGGCACGGTTGGTCGTGCGACAGAGGTTGCGGCTGTTGGAGATCAGGCCCTTGGAACCGCCCTGCATGTTGAGGACGAACTTGGAGACGGGCGCGTCGGGCGGAGCCGCGAAGACGGTCCTGATGCCGCCGTTGCGCGAGCTGATGTAGCCGGACAGCTCGATCCGCACCTCACCGCGCAAGTCGGCGACGAGGTCGGGGAGCTTGCGTGCGCCGCCGTTCGAACGTAGATAAACGTTTCCCTTGAGCGGCTTGTCGAGTAGCGGCGTCCAAGCCGTGGCGCGGCCGTAGATCGAGCCTTTCGGACAGGTGTCGGCGGCGAACCGTTCGCGGGTGCAGATCGTGCGGATGTGTTCCTGATCGAGGAAAGCCGAGGAGGGCAGGGTGACCGAGGCGCGGCCGATGTTCGCCTCGCCGGGCCGCGGGCGCAGCACCGCCGTCAGCGCCGGGTTGGCCGCACGCCGGGTCCCGCCCTTCAGCGAGAGCGAGAGGCGGGGAGCGAACTTGAGCGTCGCGCAGTTCGCCGCCTGGTAGGGCGCGGAGGCGCCAAACGGCGCGCCGCTCCCGAACAGGCTCGCCCGGATCGAGAACCGGTTGCAGCTGGTCGGGTTGAGCATGAAGTTGGGGCGGTCCGTGTAGACGCGCAGGTCGCGCAACTTCAACGGGATCCCCGCGAGGATCTGAGGAATCGGGTCCGAGCTGGCACCATCGACTTCGACTTCTCCGGTGACCGGGTTTAGGTTGAGCGCCACCCGGACCACCACGGTGCCGACGTCGAACGGCCCCGCGACCGCCGGGGTGATCACAGCGATGCTGAGTGGCGCGCCCCTGTACGGGCCAGCGAGAAACATCTTGCCGGGGACATAGGTGAGGCCACCGCCGACTCCGGCACCGACCAGGACGCGGCCGATCTGCGAGTCCGCTGGGCAGCTCGACTGGGCGAGCTCAGCGCGGCCGGTGCGAGCCGGTGCGGCGGCGAGCGCGGCATCCGAGCAACGCGAGAGGCCCGCCAGCTTTCCGGTCACGCCCGGCGGAAGCACCGCCGCGAGCCTGGTAAGCGGCTGTTCGCCATCGCGACGCTGGATCCGCATCTGGAACGGCGAGTAGGACGCGGCGTTGTTGTTGACCGAGCCGCCTTCGAAGCTCGGCGCGAACGGGTCAGACGCCGGGCAGGGCGCCCCCCCGGGCCCGGAGTCGATCGTGAAGGTCGAGGTGTCCTCGATCGCGATCGCGGGATTGGCCCATGGGGTGAAGGTGGCCGTCGTTGCGTAGGAACCGCAGCGCGAAGGCGTCACAAGGGGGGCCCGGTCGCCCCCAGCCAGGTCGACGCGGAAAGCGCTGAACGGAATCTGCGGCAGGTCATCGAAGGTCGTGACCAGACGGCCGGTGACAGGGTCGAGGTCCACCTTGCCAGGGAGCGCGACGTTGATGCCCAGCTTGCGGCTCTTGACCGTCATGTAGAGGGCGACGAGGCTGCCGAACTGGTTTTCGAACGGAGTGGCGACGAACACCGACCCACGCAGCACCTGGCCCTCGAGCAGCGGGGTCTCCACTTCGACGTCCCCGATCTTCGACGCTGCCGGACAGGCCGCCCCGAAGTCGAACGTCTTCCGCTCCTGGACGAACTGGGCCTGGCTGCAGGTCTGTAGGCCTTCCGCCTGCGCGGGGTTGACGGTTACGCCGGGCGGCAGCGTGACCACGGTCTTCTTCACGTCGGAGCCGGACCGGTCTTTGGGGTTCAGCAGCCCGGGATTGTCGATCGCGAGGTCGAAGCTGAGGCCGCTCGAGCTCTCGGCCGAGCGAGTCGTGGGCAGAGACTGAGTCTCAGTAACGAGGCCGAGATCCGAACACGCGACCATGCCCTGCGGTTCGGGGCCATCGTGGGTGAGCACGCTGTCCCACGCGCGGTCGCCAGTACCCCAGGCGACCGCTTCGAAGCTCGTCGTCAGCGGTCCGGTGCAGGCACGCGGCAGCGTGATGAAGGCTTTTTCGGACAGGCCAGATTTGCAAACGCCTTGCGACATCGGGACCGGCGTCCCTGCGTCGTAGTCGACGCATTTTCCCCGCAGGGGATCGTGAGCTTCGTCGGACGGATTTCCCCAGAGGATCAGTTCGGACCCGTACACCAGCCCCGCCTGGGTGATGTTGCTGACGTTGGCAATCAGGTTGTAGGGCGGATCGGAGCTGACGCCGATGTCGATGGTGATCGGGACTTCAAGAGCCACGAACCCCAGCTTGGCGGCCTTGCCCGGCGAGGGCGCGAGGTTGAAAACGGGCGAGGCCAGGATCTGCGGTGACGGTCCCTTGATCGCCGTGTGAGAGAGCACGACTCCGACCGCGCTCGAGTCCGGGCAGGCCGTGTAGAAGTTGACGACGTCGATGAACTTGTCGTCCGGGCAGAACGGCACGGCAGTCTGCGAACCGGTGAACCCGGGTGGCAGTTTGACGGTGAGGCCTTTGATCGCACCGTCTGGGACCTCTGCTCCCGGTTCCGGGAACACGGTGTTGAGGTGGAAGGTCGTGGTCATCGCGGACGGGTGGGCGCCCGCGAGCAGCGGAGCGCCGCCGCCGTCAGCTTCGAAGGCGACGTCTACCTCTTCAAAGCCGAAGGCCGCGACGGCAGACGAGACGGGCACGGCGAGAGCGAACGCAACCGTTGCCGCTAGAGAGATCAGCAAGCGCCTCATCGGCTCTGTCCTTTCCGCGCGTGGCGAGCAGGTCGCTTCGGGACGCACTTGGAACCGCCCTTCGTAGCGACGCGTCGCTTGCCCTTGGGGCAGGAGATCGGCACGCACTGCTTCTTGCCCTTGCGAACGACCGACTTCTTGCCCTTCGGGCAGCCGGGCTTGTTCTTCGCGCGGCTGACGGGACCGATGAAGCCTTGGCTGGCCGGCGAGCTTTCTGGCGGTGGGACGCTAGGGCTGCGACAAGCGCTGCCCTCACAGACCGAGGGTGGGAGGGGCGGCGGCGGGTAGCCACCGCCGATCCGGGCGACGTAGACATCGGCCAGCCCAGGATCCTGAGGCACAAGGCTCGCCGCGGTGACGAAGAAGACCGACGACCCGTCGGCTGATGCGTCGAGGAACGCCGCATCGCGCTCGTCCTGGCCGGAGGTGATCAGGCTGAGGCACCCTCCGGCAGTGGCGACGTAGGCTTCCGCCCCGGCTTCCCGGCACGCCAGCTCGCTATCTGCTCGCTGCCATTCGTAGACGTCGATCCGATCGCCGTTGCCGTCGCGCGGCACGAGTCTGTCGACGCTTTCGAAGAAGAGTCGGGATCCATCATCGCTGAGCACGCGGCTGGCGTAGAGCTGGCTCGGGAACGTGGGTAGCTGTGCCGCGACCCAATAGTCACCTCCACCGGTCAGGTCACCTCCACCGGTCAGGCCGTACATGGCCCGTCCGCCGGGTCGGGATCCCGAGGGCGGGCAGGAGAGGCAGGCCAATGCGCCCGCCCCTGCGTTCCCATCGGCGTCGTAGAGATAGACCTCTGCGTTTGCTTCTCCGCTCAGCGCATCGATGTTGTCCTGCCCCGTCAGGGCTCCGGTCGAAACGAAAGCCACGCTCGCGCCGTCCGCCGTTACCCGCGCCATCCGTTTACCGGGCTCTGCTTTCGCTGGGCCCCTTGGGGCCGACGCCGACACATCCATCGCGGACAGGGTTGCGACAAAGCGAAAGGAATTCGACTCGTAGAGATAGAGGTTCGGCTGACCCGCGATGGCGTCACCGGCTCGCGCTTCGGTCGAGACCACGTACAGCCGGCTCAAATCGCGGCTCGCACCGAGCAGGCCGCGAAACCCACCAACAACAGGCTGAGAGGTCGGGGTGCCCCCTGAGAGCTCATAGCGGTATAGCGAGCCGCCCATTTCGAACAGCGCCTCGGATCCGTTTGGGTTCGCGCCGAGGAAGACGGCCGGACCGGACCCCACGGTCTGCGACACCGGATAAGTGCAGGCCAGAGTCGGGTCGGTGCATGAACCGCTCACGATGGGGCTCGGCGCCTGCGCCGCGTTGTCGCGAACGTATAGCGGCCCCACACTGCGCGCGTTACCGGGATCACCAGCCGCCGCCGCCGACCAGTAGACACGTTCGCCATCGCTGGATTGCGCGCCGAGCACACTGTGGAACCTATGCGTCGACCGGTCGCCAGAAGCGGTACCGATCGAGCTCGACGTTTCGTTCGTGCTGCCGTTCGGCAGAACATTGATCAGGCGCGTCACCGAACCGCAGGTCTGGTACGCCTGGTACACCCTCAAATGAAAGATGGCCGTTTCCGATGCTTCGGGCGTCAGCTTTCCGTTGGCCCGGAAGGCGACACACTCGCCGTCAGCCGAGACGCCCTGCAGTTCGGGCCAGAAGAATTTGGGATTCACGGGCGGTGCCGCCCGAACAGCGCTTCGATAGTCCGCCCCAGCACAGGTCGAACGGCTGTAGATGCTCATGAACCCGTCTGGAGCGGCCGGCTCCAGCGTCGGCGCCGCATCTTGCGTTAGCCAGCCGGTGCAGAGGTCCGGCGAGAAGAGCCGGTACTGCGTGTCCAGATCCAAAAACTGATCGGGGATCGGGAGACCGTTACGTGGTGGCGAAATGCCTGCGTCTCCCCATCCAAGCGCTCCCCGGGTCGCCATGTGCTGGCTCATGTAGGGGGCGCTTTCGGCTGCGCCGTAGGCTCGATATGCAGAGTACGAGACGCGCGCGCCATCGGCGGCCGCCTGCATGTAGGACGCGGGACCGGACGCGTTCGTCCGCAGTACGGACACGTCGCCACCCTCTTTGTCGACGGGCGACACCATCTCGTAGGCTCGGCAGTTGGAGAGAGTCAATGCTAGGCCGACACGGAACTCCTGGTTTGCGCAGGCTTTCTGTGGGGGAAGCACCGGCACACGCGTGGTGAAGATTCCTTCCTGACCGCTTAGACCGGGTTTCCCACCGACGCCTCTGACGTCTCCTCCGCCCCCGTCGGAAATGCCGTTTCGCGCGACGAAGCGATAGTAATATTCCGTGCCTGGCTCAAGGTTGGTCAGCGTCACGGCGGCGGTCTTCATCGCCAGTGACCCTGCAGCAGCCGAGAGCACGCGGCCCGGAGGCGCCGGTCGCGACGCGCAGGGTGACACGTCACAACGCGCTTTTCCGTACTCCACAAAGTAGGTGGTGTCGCTCTGCTGTCGCGGATTTATCAGTGCGCGCAGGGTCGCACTGTCTGCCCCAGCTCGCTCAACGTACTGTTCCCGGATATCCGGCGGGCCGCCGCCGCACTGTGGCGTAGAACCGTAACCCCGGACATAGCTCGTGCCGGACCCCAAGTAGCTAGCAAAGAGAGAGTCGGGAGACGCGTTGCAGCCGCTACTGGCCACCAACGAGTTAAGTTCCTCCCGGCCCTCACCCACGCCGAACCGCTCGCCAGCGCACATACCGGGGATACACGAGCCAGCAGGCGTGAACGAGACGATCTCATGCCACGGTAGATTCAGGGTCTGAGTTGAGCGGACGCTGACGTACACACTTCCATCCGACGCCACCGCGACCGATTCAGGCCTAGACCGCACCGGGAAGGAGTTGCCGGGGGTGCCGCTGGGTGCTCCCACCGGGATTTCCGCCACGACTGCACCGGAGTCGGGATTGAGGCGGTAGAAGTATGGAACTTCCGGGTCTTCTAGATAGTGTGGCTGCTGAACGGTCAGGTAGATATCGCCGGCGTTGGGCGCAGCTGCGATTCCAGCTACACCGCGCCCACCAGGCACAGGAAACTCGCCCAACGATGAGCCATCGGTGGCGGCCAGTTTCGAGACTCGTCCGTCGCTTCCACCCACGAACACGGTCCCATCGTCTCGAACAGCAACGTTTGCGAGAGCCCCCCAACTGCCCACTCCGATCACGAACTGTCCGGGTTCTGATCCCGCGAGACCTTTTCCACAGGTATCCCCATTCTCAAGGTCGTCCTTCGTACAAGTATCCGTGCCAGCAGTGATATTCACCCCGCCTCCGACCATCCACTCGAACTCCCCGTCGAGAGCGATCTTCTTGACCCTTGAGTTCCGCCGTTCTGCGATCAGCAGTGCGCCATCGCCATCGACGCCGATCCCGATCGGCGCATCGATAAATTCGGGTCCCTCTCCGGGCTCTCCCGCCTGGCAGATCTCGGTGCAAACCTCGAAGGCGTTGCCAAGGTCGCCCGGCGCGCCGACGGGAGCAACGTTCCACCCGAACGCTCGCGTAAAGGTTCCGTCAGGCTGGAACTCGCTGATCCGATTATTGGCGTCCTCCGCGATGTAGACCCGCCCGTTCAGCGGTGACTCGGGCGAAGTGTTCGCAGCCATCCCCCTCGGGCCATAGAAACGGCCAGCCGAGTCTCCTGACTGCCTGTCTTCTGGAAACGAGACGAACGGAAGTAGCGCTGCAGCCGATACCGGCGCGCTACCGACTACCAACGTCAAGAAGATGGCCGCCGCGCACGCCGCAAGAGTTCCGGCGAGACGCCTGCGAAGACTCAAAGCTAGCTCCATCCCTGTTTCCCCCTGGCCCTGATTAGCTTGGAACTCTTTAAGCAGGCTATCGGAACGCCGGTGTCTATGTCAACCGTGTTCTCGATTATGAAACGGGGAAGCCGGCCGAAGCCGGCTTCCCCGAACCATTCCGCTACGAACTGCGAACGCTAACTCAGCCGACGAAGATGCCGGTGTGGTTCACGCCGGAGCTACCTGTAACGAGGCCTGCGCCGACGTAGGTGCCGCCAGTTGTGGGCACTGTGTTGGTCGAGCAGATCCCGAACAGCGGACGATGTTCTTCGTACTGCAGGTTGTTGATGTTCACGTCTACTGTGACTTCACGTGTCGCGCCAGCGCCGACATTTGTGTATGTCACTTTGGAGAGGCCGGTCTGCGGTTTGACTGTCACCGTGCAACCAGGGGCTGTAACTTCGATCTGTTTGCCGGCCGGGCAGACAACGTCGACGCTGCCCTCGTAGTTGACGCCGACTTTTGTGTTGGCGTTGAAGCGGTAAGAACAGCCGTTGACGTCAATCGGCACGCTGAGCAGGCCGAACGCTTTGCAGCCGCTGTAGCTAGGCGTGACAGAGACTTCCGACGTTTCCGTGCCCGTCTGCGTTCCGGCATAGGTCGCGTTGTCGCAGGAGACCGTGCCGGTGTGGGTCGTGAATACGTCGTTAGCAGCGTGCTGTTTACCCGTCAGGGTCGTCGGCGAGCCTTCCGATTTGAATTTGAACGGGGCTTCCGCCGACGCGCCGGCGGCGACCATGGCGCTCATCGCGAGGACCGCGACGAGGCTGAGGCCGAGAACCTTGAGATTACGACTCATTTCTCTCTTCCTTCTTTCGCTTTGAGGCACGGCGCGTGCGCCGCGCTGTCCGTCGATTCGGACTCGGCCATTGGTATCCGCGAGTCCACCGAGCGGTCAAGTGGCGTCGAGCAAAACGTAGAGTTTTGCCGCGGCGCCCGATGAGAGCGGCTCGAAAAGCCCTGCACAGCTCGATCGACGAGTTTTCGCGCGCGCCGGACGGCGCCCTGCAATCGAAGGATGGCAGGGCCGCTCCAGCGGCCCTGCCATCAGCTTCATGTACGCGACTGTCGACTCAATGATTGCTCGTGCAGCGGCTTAGCCGACGAAGATGCCGGTGTGCGCGCCACCGCTCGAGCCTGTGAAGATCAGCGACCCGACCCACGTGCCGTTCGCTGTCGCGACTGTGTTGTTGGCGCAGATGCCGAACAAGGGGCGATGTTCTTCGTAGGCGCGACCGGTGATGTTGATGTCAACTGTGAGTTCGCGTGTCGCACCGGCGCCAACGTTTGTGTATGTGACTTTCCCGAGGCCGTTCTGTGAGCCGAATGTGATCGTGCAGCCGGGCGCTGTGAATTCGATCTGTTTCCCTGACGGACAGACAGTGTCGAGTTTCCCCTCATAGTCCGTTCCGACTTTTTCAGCGACGACGAAGCGAAACTGGCATCCATTTACGTCGATCGGAACGTTAAAGCCGAACCATTTGCAACCGCTGTAGTTGGGCGTCACCGAAAATTCGGTGCGTTCGGTTCCCGTCCACGATCCAGCGTAGGTGACTTCGTCGCACTCCCAGGAGCCGGCGTCGGTCGTGATCACGTCGTTCGCGGCGTGCTGTTTGCCCGCGATGGTCGTAGTAGCGCTTTCTGATTTGAATTTGAATGCTTCTTTCGGTGGCGGTGCGCCAACGGAGAGGCCGGTATGCGCGCCGCCGTTCGTGCCTGTGATCAGAGTGCCGCCTTTATAAGTGCCGTTGGATGTGGCGACTGTGTCGCTGGCGCAGATGCCGAACAGTGGACGATGTTCTCTATATTGAAGACCGGAGATATTGACGTCAGCTGTCACTTCGCTTGTCGCTCCTGAGCCGACGTTTGTATATGTGATGTTTCCGAGATTCGACTGGGAGCCCACTGTGACGGTGCAGCCCGGCGCTGTGATTGCGATCTGATTTTCGCCTGGACAGACGATGGCCACTGCGCCCTCGTAGTCGCCGGCGACTTTTGTGTCCGCTTTGTAGCGATACTGGCAGCCGTTGACGTCAATCGGCACGCTGAGCAGGCCGAACGCTTTGCAGCCGCTGTAGCTAGGCGTCAGGGAGACTTCGCTTGCTTCGCTGCCAGACTGGGTCCCGGAGTACGTGACGTTTTCGCAGGACACGGTCCCGGTGTCGGTCGTGAAGACGTCCGTCCCCGGGTGCTGTTTTCCGGAAAGGCTCGTCGAAGCGCTGCCCGATTTGAAATAGAAGAACTCTGCCGAAGCCACGTTGGCGACGAAGGCGCTGATCGCCAAGGCGGAGACCAAGGCCCGGAGGAGAATTTTGATGCTTTGACTCATCTCTCGCTTCCTTGTTGCGTGTTTGGACGCGGGCCGGTGCCAGCGTGGTCCGTCGGTCGGACACGCCATTGGTAAGCGAGGTTCGACTGGTGATTCAAGGCGGAAGTGGGCAAGCGCCGGGAACATCCTGCAACTGCCGCCCGACTCATTCGCGCGCGCTCAGAGTGGCGCGGACGTCTCGGTTGCTTGAACAAAAAGAGAGGCCCGCGTCTAAGCGGGCCTCTCGAGCTCGTTGGTGAAACCGGTGCGGTACTAGCCGGTGACCGCCCAGCTGCCGCGGGCGTACCCGTAGGCGGGGCTGGTCGCGGCGTACAGAATCAGCGCACCCGCAGCCGAGGTTCCGAGTCCGCCGAAGCTGGGGGTTGCGATCCCCATGTACGTGGCCGTCGATGCGGCCTCGTATACACAGAGGTAACCGCTGGCAGCTTTCGGGTTGTCGACCGTCCCGGTGCAGTTGCTGTTGGGCGGGGAGTCGGGCGCCATCCTGATCACATGGTTTTCGTCCAGGCCCGCGGCGAGCGGGATCGTGAACGAGATCGGGATGATCGTGCCTGGTGCACCGCCGCCTGGCGACTGGCTGATGCCGTCCCAGGCGAAGACGCCGGTCTGGGTCGCGCCGACGGGCAGGGTGCCACCTGCGGTCCAGGGCGAGCCGTTGGTGCCATTCGTCCCGTCTTTACCGTCTTTCCCGTTGGTTCCGTCTTTGCCGGGCGCGCCGTCTTTGCCTGCCGCTCCTGCCGGACCGACGGGGCCGGCGGGACCAGCGGGCCCCGGGTCACCCTTGGCGCCCTTGGCGCCCTTCGGGCCTTTCTTGGCCTGGGCCTTGGCGATGTTCTTGACTTCGCCTTTCTGCTTGCCGTTGAGGCCCTGCTGGGCGGCGTAGGCGCCGCCGCTGAGGGCGGCTACCAGGGCGACGACCGCAACTATGAGGCCGGCCGTGCCGAACTTGTCTCGGAAACGCGAATACATGAATTCCCTCCCTATTGGAATTTGTGCGCGGGGCGAGTTGCCGCACGGCCGTTCCCCCCGTGAATGCCCAGGTTTCCCTTCCCCGGACGGCGCGAAAGTATCGGAACGCGATTGTCTGTGTCAAGGAACCCGGTTAGTGGCCTAGAAGTTGCGCTCATGTGCGCGCCTGTCCACTGAAGAGCTCTTTGCGCAGGCCGTCGAGGAGGCCGAGGGCGAGATCGCAGTCGCCGCCGGTCTCGAGGCCATTGCGGTCTTCCTCGATCAGCGCCTGGATCCAGCTCAGCGCGGAGCCGGAGATCCAGGCGCTGGCGTTGCCCTCGAGCCGGGCGGCGCAGGAGACGACGCCGGCCTTGACCCGCGCCATCGCGCCGGAGAGGCGCAGCTCGCCGTTGCCGTTGCGCATCTCGACCGCGAGCCGGCATTCGCCCTCGCTGTCGGCGGGCAGCTCGACCATCGGCAGGACGAGGAGGAAGGCCGCCTCGACATCGAGGCGGCGGATCGGCCTGGTTCGGCTGGGCAGATGAGTGCGCTCCCAGCGGGCCGCGGCGGCGAGCGGGCCGATCGCGCGGCGCTGCCAGTCGGTGACCCGGTGCGGCGTGCCGCGGCCGGAGGTCGGGCAGGGCTCGGCCAGGCCGGCGAGCCGCATGGCGCCAAGGCGCCGCTCCAGCGACGGGTAGCTGAGCCCGTTGATCATCCGGCTCAGTTCGGTGAGCGCGTGCGGCTTCGCGGAGAGGATGCGGACGATGCCGGAAGACCAGCCGTCGACCAGGGCTTTGACCGTGTTCTTGGCCGCCGAGTCGCCGAGCTTGAGGGGACCGTCAGGGGCTGTTCGCAGCCAGCTGCGGAGGACCTCGGCGACGGCGAGCAGCTCGCGTCCGGGCTTCGCCAGCTCGAGGTCGACGGTGCCCGGGAACTCGTCCTGCCGGTGGCGCTCGAGGATGCCGGCCTCGGCGAGCGCGCGCAGGTGCCCACGCATCGTCGTCTGCGGCGGCGAGCCGGCCGCGCGGCGCAGGTCGATCAGCGGCTTCGGCCCGTCGGCGAGGGCGGTGAGGACCTGGTAGTTCAGCGGCACTGCGAGGGTGGACAGCGCGTACGCTCCTGCTCGCACCTGCGGGCTCCCCTTTCCCTGGACCAGCGGCGACCGGACCTGGACAACGGTCAAGATTCTTTCGTTATAGCAGTATTTTTCTTTCTGTCAAAGAAACTCAACTGAAGGGGGATGTCTACCGCTCAGGGCTTGGTCGCTTCGAAGAAGACCTCGAACTGGGCGGCGGTCGGCTCGCGGCGCTTGCCGCTGCCGTGGAAGACGTTGCCGAGCTCCATGCCGACCGTGGCGTAGATCTCGCGCAGCTCCTCGGCGCTGTAGAGGCGCTGGCGGAACTCGATCCCGTCGAGGCCCTCGAGCACCTCGCCGAAACGGGCCGCGATCATGATCCCTTCCATGTAGCGGTCGCGCTTGTTCCAGCGGTGCTCGACCAGTTCGACCATGGTCGCGCTGGGGATCCAGGAGCGCTGCGGCAGGTGCTCGCGCGCGTAGAGGACGTTGGGGAGCTGGATCAGGTTGCGGCCGCCGGGGCGCAGGGCGCGGGAGATCACCTCGAAGGTGCGGTGGTTCTCCTCCTCGCTCTCGAGGTAGCCGATCGCGCCGTCGTTGAGGTTGAGGACGAGGTCGAACTCGGCCTCGAACTCGAGCTCGCGCAGGTCACCCTCGACGAAGGAGACCTCGAGCTCCGGCTCGGCGCCGGCGTCGCGGTTGGCGATCTCGATCAATTCGGCGGAGATGTCGGCGCCGACGACCGAGAAGCCGCGGCGGGCGAGCTCGATCGAGTGGCGGCCGGAGCCGCAGGCGAGGTCGAGGATGCGCTCGCCGCCTGCGGGGCGCAGCATCTTCAGCGCCCGGTCGACTTCCGAGCCGGTCCGTTCGGTCCAGGCCATCTCGGCGCTGGCGGCGTCGAACGCGGTCGCGTACCAGTCCTGCGGGATCTCCTTCGAAAGCACGCCCATAGCCCCTCCGTTCCCTGATTGAACAGCCGGATCTAACCATATGTACGAACCGGGATGTTGACATTACTTTTTACTCGACTATGGTCGTCCATACGCGATGGGGATCGACGGGGCAGACGAAAAGACGACGTTGGTGACCCTGGGGCCGACCGGGACCTGCCACGAGCGGGCCTGCATGCGCTACATGGAGTTCCAGGGGATCGACGACTACGAGTTCGAGTACATCGGTGACTTCTTCGACGGGTTGGAGCTGCTTCGGAGGCGTCCGAACGCCTTCATGGTCCAGTGCAGCGCCCACCCGCTGGTTCACGAGGTGACCGAGCGCTACTGGGACGAGGTCTTCGTCGTCGACACGTTCATCTACCCGACGAAGGCGTTGGCGGTGCTCAGCCGTCGCGAGGTCGAGCGACCCAGGACGCTCGGCCTCGTCCCCGCAACCGCCGGCTACATCAAACGTGAGGACTGGGAGGAGATCATCGACGTCCAGTCGAAGCCGATCGTGGCAGAGGAGTTGCTCGCCGGGCGCTACGAGGCGGGGCTGACGCACCTCGAGCACCTGGAGCTGCATCCCGACGAGCTACGGCTCGAGCTCGAGATCGGCGAAATCGACACGACCTGGGTCGTGTACGGAACGCGCAAGCGTTTCCAGGGCGAGGTGATCGGGATCCCCTCGTCCGAGATCTTCGGGCAGGCGCAGCCCGCCCTGCCCTAGCGTCCCCGCGGCGCCAGGGCAGGGCGGGCTCAGGTTCAGGTTCAGCGCTTCGAGCTCTTCGTCTCGATCGCGCGGCTCTCGCGGCGCTGGTCGCGGCGGTGGCGAAGCAGGATCGGCGCGGCGTAGCCGATCAGCGCACCGACCCCGATCGCGATCAGCAGGACGACGATCAGCGGCGCGTTGAAGCTGGCGAAGAGGACGTCGACGCTGACGTCCTGTGAGTTCTGCAGGCAGACGACGAGGACGAGCAAAACCACCGTGCCGAGGATCCAGGCGCGCCAGTTGACCGGTTTCTGCTGCTGGGGCGGCACCCGCTCATCCTACGCCCGCTCCCGGCCGGGAGCGGAAGGGGACAGCGCGGCTGGACACCCGTGCGATCATCGAACCCCGCAAGCCGAAGAGAGGTCCGGATGCCGATCACCGATCAGGAGCAGCAGCAGGTCGAGCAGGCAAACGCGAGCGGCAAGGTGCCGGTGGTCTTCATCCACGGGCTATGGCTGCTGGCAAGCAGCTGGGACCGCTGGGGGGAGGTGTTCGAGCAGGCCGGCTACGCGGCGGTGAAACCGGTCTGGCCCGGCGACCCGCTGACCGTGGCAGAGGCGCGGGCCAACCCCGAGGCGTTGGCCGGCACGACGCTGGGCCAGATCGCAGCCCACACCGAAGAGGTGATCGGCGCGCTGGAGCGCAAGCCGGCGGTGATGGGACACTCGACCGGCGGCCTGCTGGCGCAGATGCTCGCCGGCAGCGGGCTCTCGGCGGCGACGGTGGCGATCGACCCGGGGCCCTTCCGCGGCGTGCTGGCGCTGCCGCTCTCGACCCTGAAGTCCTCCCTGCCGGTGCTCGCCAACCCGCTCAACAGGGGGCGGGCGGTGACCCTGACGCTGGACCAGTTCAAGTTCGGCTGGGCGAACGCGCTGAGCGACGAGGAGGCCGAGGAGATCTACGAGTCCTTCCACGTGGCTGCGCCGGGCGCGCCGCTGATGCAGATGGCAAACGCCAACCTGAACCCGGTGACCGAGGCGAAGGTGGACACCCGCAATCCCGAGCGCGGGCCGCTGCTGATCATCGACGGCGAGAAGGACCACACGGTGCCCTGGGCGATCGCCAGTGCCTCCTACAACAAACAGAAGCGCAACGCCGGCGTGACCGAGATCAAATCGGTCCCGAACCGCGGCCACTCGCTGACGATCGACAGCGGCTGGCGCGAGGTCTGCGAGACCGCGCTCGAGTTCGTCAAGCGATTCGTGTGATCCGGCAAGCGGAGCGCGCGGATGCGGCCGCGGCGGCGCGGATGCTGCACGACTTCAACACCGAGTTCGGGGAACCGACCCCGGACGTGCCGACGCTGGCCGCGACCCTGGAGCGGCTGCTGGCCGGCGGCGAGGTGACCCTGCTGCTGGCCGGCGAGGGCCCGGACGGGGTGGCCCTGATGCGGCTGCGGCCGGCGCTCTGGTCGGCCGGGCTGGAAGCGTATTTGCAGGAGCTGTACGTGGTGCCGGCGCTGCGCGGGCGCGGGATCGGGCGGGCGCTGCTGGGGGCGGCGATGGAGGCGGCGCGCGCGGCCGGCGCCGACGGGATCGACCTCAACACCGGCGAGACCGACACCGCCGCCCGGGCGCTCTACGAGAGCGCCGGTTTCACCAACCGCGAAGGCGGGCCCGACGGCCCGGCGATGCTCTTCTACGAGCGCGAGCTCTAGCCGGCCGGCGCGGGGCGGAGGACGAGCAGGCAGAGGTCGTCGGCGAGCGGGGCGTCGGTCCACTCGAGCACGATCCGGTGCGCCTCCAGCGCCAGCTCGCGGGCCGGCAGCCCGGTGAGCGGGGTGAGCAGGCGGGCGAGGCCCTCGCGGCCGAGCAGGCGGCGGCCCTGGCGCACGTCGGTGGCGCCGTCGGTGTAGACCAACACGCCCTCGGCGGGGCCGAGGGCAACCGCGGTCGAGCCGAGCCGCAGGTCGGCTTCGATCCCCAGCAGCAGGGTCGGGCCGTCGTGGCGCAGCTCGCCGAGGTCGGGTAGGTGCAGCGGCGCCGGGTGCCCGGCGACAGACCAGGAGAGGCGCGAGGAGGCGGGCTCGTAGCGCAGGCAGATCGCGCTGACGATCCGGTCCTCGCGATCCGGCCGCTCGAGCAGGGCGCCGTTGGCGAGCTCGAGGATCTGGG
>CAYXFL010000018.1:0-50785 GCA_964464285.1 uncultured Conexibacteraceae bacterium | reverse complement strand
CTCGGGCGAATTCGCCCAGCGAAGGTAGAAGGACACCACCGACCCCTCCGGCGGAGACCCTCGAAGCACCCCGTCCCTCGGGCGCCGCCAATCCCTCCTAGGCGCCCGGTGCCAGCACGCGGACGACGCTGTCGCCGACGAAGCAGGGCTTCTCGTTGCCCTCGACCTCGAGCGTGAAGCGGGTCACGTACTCCCACCAGCCGCCGCCGATCTCGGTCATCGAGACCAGCTCGGCCTTGGCGCGGACGCGCGAGCCGGAGGGCACCGGGGCGGGAAAGCGGATCTTGTTCCAGCCGTAGTTGACGCCGAGGGCGAAGCCGCTGGCGGCGATCAGCTCGCCGCGGAAGCCGTCGACCAGCGAGAGGGTGAGGTTGCCGTGGGCGATCGTGGTGCCGAAGGGGCTCTCGGACTTGGCCCGCTCGGTGTCGACGTGGATCCACTGGTGGTCGCCGGAGAGCTCGGCGAAGGTGTCGATGTCCGCCTGGGTGACGGTGCGCCACTCGCTCGGGCCGACCTCCTGGCCGACCAGCGCCTGCATCCCCTCGACTCCCTGTACCTCGACCGCGGGCATCGGCGCAGATCCTATGCGAAGCGGGCGCCGGCCTCTACGCTGACGGGATGAGCAGTGAGATCGAGCGCAAGTTCGTGCTCGCCGGGCTCCCCGACCAGCTCGCCGAGCGCGCGGGGGTGTCGATCTCACAGGGCTACCTGGGCAACGGCGAGGGGTCGGAGATCCGCCTGCGGCGGGCCGGCGAGCGCACCCTGCTGACCGTGAAGAGCGGCGCCGGGGAAGTGCGCGAGGAGCTCGAGGTCGAGCTGGCCGCGGACCTGTTCGCGACGCTCTGGCCGCTGACCGAGGGGCGGCGGATCGCGAAGACGCGCCTGCGCGAGCCGCTCGGCGGGGCGCTGGTCGCCGAGGTCGACGTCTACGCCGGTCGGCTCAGCGGGCTGGTCGTCGCCGAGGTCGAGTTCGGCTCCGAGTGGCGCGCCCGCGAGTTCGAGGCACCGGCCTGGCTGGGTAGGGAGGTGACCGGTGACCCCCGTTACGCCAACCGGTCGCTGGCGATGAGCGACGCTCCGCCGGCCGAGGAGCCGCGCGAACAGCGCTCGCGCTCATACCGTCTGAAGCGCAAGGAGGAGCTCGGCGCGGGCCTGCGGCGAGTCGCCGGCGGGCGGGCGTCGGCGGCGATCGAGGCGCTGACCGAGGGCATGCGGGAGGACCCCGCGGCGGCGATCCACGCGGCCCGCAAAGACCTGAAGAAGCTGCGCTCGGTGCTGCGCCTGGCGCGCGCCCCGCTCGGCGAGGAGCTCTACCGGCGCGAGAACGAGCGCTTCCGCGACGCCGCCCGCCTGCTCTCGGCCAGCCGCGACGCCGAGGTCAAGGTCGCGACGCTGGCGGCGCTGGAGAGCCGCTTCGGCAAGGAGATTCCGAGCGCCTCCGCCTGGGGCTGGCGCCGCCAGCTCTCGCGCGAGCGCGACGAGGCGGCGTCCGCGGGCACCGGCGCGGAGCAGATCGAAGCGGCGGTCGCGGCGATCGGAGCCGGCCGCGCAGCGATCGAGGAGTGGCCGCTCGACGGCGACTCCTGGAAGCTGCTCGGGCCCGGGCTCGAGCGCGGCTACCGCCGCGGCCGCGCGGCGATGGCGGCGACGGCCGCCGATCCCGACGCCGAGCTCGTGCACGCCTGGCGCAAGCGGGTCAAGGACCTCTGGTACCACCTGCGCCTCCTCCGCAAGGCCTGGCCGGAGCTGCTCGAGCCGAGCGTCGAGCGTGCCCACCGGCTATCGGACCTGCTCGGTGACCACCACGACCTGACCCTGCTCGCCGAGGACCTGGCCGGCCGCGAGGGGGTCGGCAGCAAGGCGCAGATGACGGAGCTGATCGAGCGGCGGCAGGCGGAACTGCTCGACGAGGCGCTGGAGCTCGGCAGCCGGCTCTACGCGGAGAAGCCGAAGGCGTTCCGCCGGCGCATCCGCGCCTACTGGTCGGTTTGGCGCTGACTCACTCGCTCCACCAGCCGGGAACGATCCTGCCGTCGCCCTCGTGGCGGGCGCCCATCACCAGCACCTCGATCCCGCCGGGACCGGCCTCGAAGGCGCGGGTGACCCGGGGCGCGACGCGGATCGCGTCGAGCGTCTCGATCTCGACCACCGCGTCGTCGAGCTTGACCCGCCCCGAGCCGCTGAGCACGACGTAGATCTCCTCGGCCTCGTCGTGCTGGTGCCCGAACGGCTGACGCTGGCCCGGCTTGATCCGGTGGTGGCTGACCCCGGTGCGCTCCGCATCTAGATCGGCGGTGGCGAACCGCGCCTCCATCACGTCGCCGTGCCCGAACTCCCGGGCCGAGTCGTTCACCTCGGTCAGCTTCTTCACCGTGTAGGGCGTCGGCATCGCTTCTCCTCCTGTCTCTCGGTCTCAGCGCTTTCGTCGGTCGTCCCGACCTCTACCCACCGGCCGCGGGCGCGAAGCAGCCGCTTGTCACGGGGTAGCCTTGGCGCGTGGCTCAACCTACCTCCCGGGTTCTCTCCTCCACCCAGTTCGAGACCCTCGCTCGGCACGGTGAGGAACGCACCGCCGAGGCCGGCGAGGTTCTGTTCGAGATCGGCGACGAGACCTACCCGTTCATCGCGATCCGCGAGGGCGAGGTGGCGGTCCACGACGCCGCCGGGAGCGAGATCGTCCGCCACGGAACCGGCGGCTTCCTCGGCGAGATGAACCTGCTCTCCGGCCAGACGGTCTTCCTCACCGCGATCGCGACCGTGCCGACCCGCTACGTCGCGGTCGACCGCGAGCGGCTGCGGCAGCTGCTCTTCGAAGACGGCTCGCTCGCCGACCTCCTGCTCACCGCCTTCGTCGAGCGGCGCGAAGCGCTGCAGCAGCTCGAGGGGATCGGGGTGGAGATCGTCGGGCGGCCGCAGGACGAGGAGACGCGGCGGCTGGTCGAGTTCGCGAAAGGACTGCGCCTCCCCCACACCGTGCGCGACCCGCTCTCCGACGCCGAGGCGGCAGCGCTGGTCGAGGGGGTGGCGGCGGAGCAGCTGCCGCTGGTGCGGCTGCCGGGCGGGGCGGAGCTGCGCCGGCCCTCGAACGGGGCGCTCTCGCGGGCGCTCGGGATCGGGCTCGAGCTGGCGCCCCGCGAGGAGGTCGACCTGCTGGTGCTGGGCGGCGGCCCGGCCGGGCTCGGCGCGGCCGTCTACGGCGCCTCCGAGGGTCTCGACACGCTGCTGGCCGAGGGCAAGACGCTGGGCGGCCAGGCCGGGACCTCGCGGCGGATCGAGAACTACCTCGGCTTCCCGGCCGGGATCAGCGGCACCGAGCTGATCAGCCGCGCGATCACCCAGGCGCGCAAGTTCGGCGCCCGCACCGCGACCCCCTACCGGGCGCTGGCCCTGGAGCCGGGCACGGAGCGGCACACGGTGCGGCTCGACGAAGGGGTCGAGGTCGCGGCGCGCGCGGTCCTGCTCGCGACCGGGGCCGAATACCGCCGCCTGCCGGTCGAGAACCTCGAGCAGTACGAGGGCGTCAGCGTCTTCTACGCCGCCGGCCCGCCCGAGGCGCAGCTCTGCGGCGCCCAGCGCGTCGCCGTCGTCGGCGGCGGCAACTCGGCCGCGCAGGCGGCGATCTGGCTCGCCCGCGGCGGCGCCCTGGTCACGCTCCTGCACCGCCGCGCCGATCTCCGCGAGACGATGTCGAGCTACCTGATCGGCGACCTCGAGCGCTACGGGGTCGCCGTCCGCGACCGCAGCGAAATCGAGCGCCTGCACGGGGCCGACGGCCGGCTGACCGGCGTCACCCTGACCGACGGCGCCGAGCTGCCGCTCTCCTTCCTCTTCCTCTTCCTCGGCGCCGACCCGTGCACCGGGTGGCTCGGCGACGTCGTCGCCCGCGACGCCAAGGGCTTCGTGCTGACCGGCGAGGAGGCCGGCGCCAGCGGACTGCTGGAGACCAGCGTGCCCGGCGTCTACGCCGCCGGCGACGTTCGCTCCGGCTCGATCAAGCGCTGCGCGACCGCGGTCGGCGAGGGCGCCACCGTCGTCCGCTTCGTCCACGAGCGGTTCGCGGCGGCCACGCTCAGCTGACCAGGCGCACCTCGAAGCCGGAAGCGAGCAGGCCCTCGGCGCCGCCGAGCAGGCCGACGATGCGGGCGACGTAGGCCTGGGTCTCCGGGTAGGGCGGGATGCAGTTGCACGGTTCGACCGCGCCTGGGCCGGCGTTGTATGCGGCGAGGGCGAGCTCGGGCGAGCCGAACTGGCGCAGGAGGTCGGACATCAGGTGGGCCTGGGCCTCGATGGCCGCGACCGGGTCGAAGGGATCGGTAAGGCCGTAAGTCGCGGCCGTGCCGGGCATGAACTGCGCGATGCCGCTCGCCCCGGCAGGCGAGCCGGCGTTGGGATCGAAGCCGGACTCGGCCATCAGCTGGGCGGCCAGCAGTGCCGGCGAGACGTGCCACTTGGCACCGGAGCGCAGCAACGGCTCGCGGTACCGGGGCGGGACGAAGGACGGCAGGTCCGTGCTCTCACCTCCTATCCCGCTCGCGAGCCCCGCGTTGCCGGCGGCGGAGCACGGCTCCGGGAGCCTCGACCAACCGTAATGCCAGGCCTCCCAGGAGTAACGCTGGACGAAGCCGAAGCGGGCCGCGTTCGCGGCCAGCCAGCCGTAGGCGGACCCGGGGCCGAGGTCGAGCTCGGTCGCGCAGCGGTGCAGCGACCGGCCCGGTGGCGCGACCCAGGTCGGGTCGGGGTTGGCGGCGAACAGCGCCGCCTGTTCGGCGTCGGAGCGGAAGCCGGAGACGACGACCAGGGCGACGCCGTCGGCGGCGGCCGCGGCGCGCATCAGGTCGTAGCCGGCCGCGACGTCGGGGCGCATGCCCTTGCCGTCGCGGTGGACGAGCGGCCCGCTGTAGCCCCCGCCGCTGGCCATCGTGGTCGCGCCGGGGGCGAACCCGGCCGGGGCCGCCGCTTCGGCGACCGCCGAGGCCCCGACCCGGTGGCCCCCGGTGCCCTCGACGCGGGCGACGACTTCAGCCTCGACCCGAACCGGGGCGAACGAGCCCCGGTCGGGGAAGCCGACCCGGAGGCGCGCCGGGTCGACGCCGTTGGCACGCCCCGCCGTGACCGCCGCCTGCCGCGCCCGGGCCAGGTAGACGAGCTTCGGCAGGTGCCGCGGGTTCGGCAGGCCGTTGGGCAGGGTCGGCGGAGCCAGCAGCCGCGGCAGGTCGTCGCGCATCGAGCGAGCGGCCGAGATCGCCGCCAGGTCCGCCGCCCGCTGCACCCTGCCCTTGCCGGTGATCGCCCCCGCGATCGCGACCAGCGCCAGCGCCCCGACGATCAGCACGAAGATGCCGCCGAGGGCGAGGATCAGCGCCTGCCCGGACTCGTTCCCGCGAGCCCGATCGCGACGCCGCTCCTCCCCCGGTCCAGCCCCTGCTGCCATGCACTCCACGCTGACCGGCGACCGCGCACGCGTGGCGCGCACAGAGTGAAATCTCCGGCGCCCCTGTGTGACCTAACTGAGATCGACGATCTCGATCAGCCCGTCGAGCCCTCGCAGATCGGCGGCGTTGAGCGTGTAGAGCGGGATCCGGTGGGCGAGCGCCGTCGCCGCGATCAACGGGTCAATCGAGCGGCGACATCTCGCTTTACGCCCAGCGCGGATAGCGGCCCGGCAAATCCCGAGCGCAAGCTCAGCCGTAGTCAGCATCGAGGCCGGCAGTCGAAGTCGCGTGGTCAATCCGAGATCGATCGCCACCGAGGTGTCGATTAGGCCCCGCTCAGTCCTCGCAGTCGGGCCAGTAGCGAGGGGTCGGGTCGGCCACCGAGTCGATGTCTTCAAAGAACTGCTTGGCGTCGATCTTCCCGACGCCTCGAAGGGCCTCCTGAAGCTCCTCGGTCTTGACGAAGTGCTCGGGGCCGAGCGGCTTCGGCTTGATCTGGGGCAGGAGGTCGCCGGCGAAGTCACGGAGCTCGCCACGACCCGGCATCTGGGCGCTGTCCCGGCTCTTGGGCTTCCTCTTCAGTTTGATCGTCATCTTGACCTCCTCGAAACTCATTGTCTGCAAGGTAGCAACTGCCGCGTAGAAGGAGATCGCGCAGCCGGCGCGGGATCCCGCCCTGCTCGCCGAGCACGCCGAACAGGGCGCGGCGCTCGTCGACCCAGCCGAGCCGTTGCTTGAGCACGCCGACGGCGAGGCCGCGGCGGCGCAGGTCGCGGACGGCGAGGGCGAGCAGGGCGCGGTCCTCGGCGACGTCGGCGCGCAGCAGCACGGCGCTCGGTCGTGGGGCCGGCGCGGCGAGCAGATCCTGGACCGCCGCGGGCTGCACGAGCACAACAGCGAGGGCACCGCGCGCGACGGTGACGGCGGACGCGGCCGCGACGAAGCCGTCGTCGTCGCAGGGAACGGCGAGGTGGCAGACCTGGCCGCGGGCGGCGACGCGGCCGCGCGGCAGGTGCGCGGCGAGCCGGTCCTCGAGCTCGCGCGCCGCGGTCGAGGCGAGCAGGGTCGGGCGCGGCGGGCGGCCGCCGAGCTCTACCAGCAGTGCTGCCCGGTCGCCGTCGGCACCCGCGCAGGCGAGCGCGGCGGCCGTCCCGCGCGCACCCTCCGCCGCCCCGACCGCGGCGACCAGCACCGTCGGTGCGTCGGGAGCACGGTCAAACACGCTCGGCGCGTCCGGCTTGCGGTCGAACGTGGTCGCCTCCGTCGCCAGCGTCCCCCTCATCGCGCCGGCCTCGCGCTCGCCGCGCTGCTCACCTCGAGCCGCCGGGCAACCGCGGCGAACGGCGAGGGCGGGCGCACCCGCACCGTCACCCTGCCCCCCGCCACCTCGACCTCGACGTCGCCCTCCGCCCAGCCCGGCAGCGCTGCCCGCGCCGCCTCAGGGGCCGAGCCACCGGCGGCCAGCGCCAGCGCGCCCGCCTCCGCCGCGCCGTCCGCCAGGGCGAGCGCGTAGCCAGCCGCGAGGAGTTGCAGGGTTACCAGCGCCGCCAGCACGATCAGCGGGATCGCCACCACCAGCTCGACGCTCGCCTGTCCCGAGGACTCAGCCATCGCCCGGCTCCAGGCCCGCGCTGGCGCCGACCCGCAGCGTCGGCAACTGCGGCAACAGGGTCGGCACCCGCACGCGCACCGAGACCGCGCCTTCGCCCTCTCCACCCGCGCCCTCCTCAACCCGTGCGTCTGCACGCAGCGCCTGCGGCAGCGCCCGCCGCGCCACCGCCTCGGGGTCGCTGCCAACCAGGGCCGCCCGCGCCCCGGCGCGGGCGGCGACGCTCGCCGACCAGAGAGCGTGGCCGGTGAGCGTCGCCTGAGCGGCCACCGCGAGCGCGAACAGCAGGAACGGGATCGTCGCGATCAGCTCGACCGAGGCGGTCCCGTCCTCCCCGTGACCTCTGCTGTCGGCGCTCGGTGGCACCCGCCAACCGTCACCGTTATCGCCTCACGCGTGGTGCGCAGATCGCAAAATCTCCGTGTCGGGCTCCGCGCGAACCCGTAAAACCTCAGCCGTAGCTGGTCGCGTCGCGCCAGACCCGCCAGATCGCCGCCACCGCGGCGGCGAGCAGGACGATCCAGAGCACGGTGCCGCCGCCGCTGTCGAACATCCGGTCGGCGCCGGCGATCAACAGCACGATCAGGGCGAAGCCGCCGTAGAAGAGCCAGCGGCGGCCGTCGCTGAGCGTCGCCAGGGTGAGCTGGTTTTCGCGGCTGAGCACGTAGAGCATCCAGCTGATCCCGGTCAGGAAGGCGAGCGCGATCACAACGAAGATCGCGTCGACGAAGTTGCCCCCGTTCGGAGCGAAGGCGGCCGCCAAGGCCAGCAGCATGATGATCGCGACGTTGCGGGCGGTACGCACGAGGCCCAGTCTACGCCGCTAGTTGCCGGTCATCACCACGATCCCGAAGACCAGCGCGGCGCCGACGAAGGCGAGGCCCAGCAGGGAAACGGTTGCCGCTCCAGCGGCCGCCAACGGCCGTTCGCCGCCGCTCAGCTCGGTGAACCTGCCGAATCCCCAGATCGCGACCGAGAAAGCCGTCGTCACCCCGATCCCCGCGACCACCGAAGCGACCACGGTTTCGATCAGCTCCCTGCCGTCGACGATGATCGCCAGGGTCATGCGCCCGACGCCGGGACCGGCGCCCCCCGCTGCGCCCGGCGCACGAACAGCGCCGCGCCGAGGCTGAGCGCCATCAGCGTGACCAGCACCGGGCCGAGCGCGCCGCTGCCGAAGATCCGCGTGAACCCGTAGACCGCGGCCCCGATCGCCGCCGCCGCCGGCAGGGTGAGCAGCCAGGCGGTGACGATGTTGCCGGCGACGCCCCAGCGCACCGCCGAGATCCGTTTCGCCGCCCCCGCCCCCATCACCCCGCCGTTGATCACGTGCGTGGTCGAGAGCGGGAAGCCGAAGTGGGTCGAGGAGAGGATCACCGCGGCACCCGCCCCCTGAGCGGAGAAGCCCTGGGCGGCGTCCATCTTGATGATCCGGGTGCCGGTCGTTTTGATGATCCGCCAGCCGCCGCTGTAGGTGCCGAGAGCGATCGCCGCGGCGGCGCTGAAGATCACCCAGAACGGCGGGTCGGCGTTGGCGCCGAGGCTGCCGTTGGCGATCAGCGCCAGGGTGATCACGCCCATCGTCTTCTGCGCGTCGTTGGTCCCGTGGGCGAGCGCGAGCAGCCCGCCGGAGACGATCTGGCCGTGTTTGAAAGCGCGGCTGACGATCCCCGGCCGCTGCTTGCCGACGATCCGGTAGACGATCCCGATCGAGAGCCCGGCAACGAGGAAGGCGAGCAGCGGCGCGACCACCGCCGGGACGAGGACCTTGCCGACCAGCCCGCCGGCGATCACCGCGTCGAACCCGACCGCGGCGACCGCGGAGCCGACGACGCCGCCGATCAGCGCGTGCGAGGAGCTCGAGGGCAGCCCGAACCACCAGGTGATCAGGTTCCAGGTGATCGCGCCGATCAGCCCGGCGAAGACGATCGTCGGGGTGATCACGTCGGCGTTGACGACGTCGTTGGCGACCGTCGCCGCGACCGAGATCGAGATGAAGGCGCCGACGAAGTTGAGCAGCGCCGCCATCGCGATCGCCGCCTGCGGGCGCGCCGCCCCGGTCGAGATCGAGGTGGCGACGACGTTGGCGGTGTCGTGGAACCCGTTGGTGAAGTCGAACGCCAGCGCCGTGCAGATGACGATGACGAGGATGACGTCGGAGCTCATCAGGCGGGGATGACGAGGCCCGTCATGAGTTCTTGATCACGATGCCCTCGATGATCTGCGCCGCGGTCTCGGTCGCGTCGATCGCCTCCTCGAGCACGGCGAACATGTCCTTCCAGCGGATCACCACCATCGGGTCGATCCCGTTCGAGAACAGCGAGGCGACGGCATCGCGGGAGATCCGGTCGCCCTCGTTCTCGAGCCGGTGGATCTCGATCCAGTACTTGTCGAGGTCCTTGAACTCACGCAGGTGCTCGAGCCCCTCGGCGAGCTGCTCGCAGGCGGCGACCAGGACCTTGGTCAAGGCTGTCGCCTGCTCCATCGGCGCCTCGATCTTGTAGAGGCCGAGGAAATCCGCCGCCTCCTCGGTGAAGTCGGCGATGTCGTCCATCTGCGTCGCGAGCATGTAGATGTCCTCGCGGTCGATCGGCGTGACGAAGGTCGAGTTGAGCCGCTGGATTATCTCGTGGGTGATCCGGTCGCCCTCGTGCTCGGCCTCGACCAGCTGCGCCAGCAGCCCTTCGTCCTCGGGCCAGGAGTTCATCATCCGGTCGAGCAGCCGCGACGCGTGCACGTTGTTCTGGCCCGCTTCGATGAAGAGGTCGAAGAACGTCCGGTCGCGAGGGAGGAGCGAGAAGCGCGCCACTGGGCGGCATCCTAGTGGCGTCGGAGGCGCTTTGAGAACTCAGCCGGCCGAGGCGGCGAGCTGTTCGCCGGCGCGCGCCGCGTGGCGCTCGCGCAGCTCCGCCTGGACGTTGCGGCCCTCGCCCTCGGGCACCGCGGCGCGGGTCCAGGCGCCGTCCTCGCCGAGCTCCCAGGCGTGGGTGTCGTCGGCGAAGCAGCGCTCCAGCACGTCAAGGACCTCGGCCCGCAGCTCCGCGTCCTCGACCGGGGCGACCAGCTCGACCCGGCTGTCGAGGTTGCGCGGCATCAGGTCGGCCGAGCCCATCAGCACCCGGCACTCCTCGCCGCGCTCGAACGCGTAGACCCGCGAGTGCTCGAGGAAGCGGTCGACGATCGAGACCACGCGGATGTTCTCGGAAACTCCCGGCACGCCGGGCCGCAGGCAGCAGATCCCGCGCACGTTGAGGTCGACGTCGACGCCCGCGATCGAGGCCCTGTAGAGCGCCTGGATGCAGCCGGCGTCGACCAGCGAGTTCATCTTCATCGCGATCCGCGCCGGTTCGCCCGCTTCGTGCGCCGCGACCGTGCGCTCGATCTCCTCGACGATCCGGTCGCGCATCGTGGTCGGCGAGACCAGCACCTTGCGGTAGACCGCGGGCCGGCCGTAGCCGGTCAGGAAGTTGAACATCTCGGCGACGTCGGCGCCGATGTCGGGGTCGGCGGTGAAGAGGCCGAAGTCGGTGTAGAGGCGGGCCGTCGTCGGGTGGTAGTTGCCGGTCCCGATGTGAACGTACTCGCGCACCCGCTCGCCCTCGCGGCGGACGACCAGGATCGCCTTCACGTGCGTCTTCAGCCCCGGGATCCCGTAGACGACGTGCACGCCCGCCTCCTCCAGGGACTTCGCCCAGTGGATGTTCGCCTCCTCGTCGAAGCGCGCCTTCAGCTCGACCATGCAGACCGCCTGCTTGCCGCGTTCGGAGGCCCGGATCAGGCCGGGGACGAGCGGCGAGTCGTCGCTGGTCCGGTACACGGTCTGCTTGATCGCGAGCACGTCGGGATCGGCGACCGCCTGGGCGACGAAGCGCTCGACCGAGCTGGAGAAGGAGTCGTAGGGGTGGTGGACGAGCACGTCGGCCTGGCGGATCGCCGCGAACATGTCGACCTGCTCGTCGTCCTCCCCCTGCAGGCGCGGCTGGGTGACCGGGGTCCAGGGGGCGTAGCGCAGCTCCGCGTGGCCGGGCACGTTGGCGATGTCGCCGATGTCACCGAGGTCGATCAGCCCGTCGATGTCGTAGACCTCGCGGTCTTCGAGCCGCAGCGCCCCGATCAGCTGCTCGCGCAGCTTCGGGTTCATCCCGGCCGCGATCTCCAGCCGCACGACCTCGCCGAAGCGGCGCCGGCGGATCTCGTCCTGGACCGCCTGCAGGAGGTCGTCGGCCTCGTCGGAGACGGTGAAGTCGGCGTCGCGGGTGACCCGGAAGTAGCCGTGGTCGACGACCTCGGTGCCGGGGAACAGCGCGTCCAGGTTGGCCGCGATCACCTCCTCCAGCGGGACGAACGATTTGCCGCCCTCGCCGACCTCGATGAAGCGGCCGAGCAGCTCCTTCGGCACCTTGACCCGGGCGATGATCTCGGTCCCGCTCTCGGGGTCGCGCAGCAGCACGCCGAGGCTGAGCGAGAGGTTGGAGATGTAGGGAAACGGCCGCCCGAGCCCGATCACCAGCGGGGTCAGCGCCGGGAACACCTGCTCGTGGAAGCGCGCGTCGATCTCGCGGCGCTCCTCCTCACTGGCGGTGTCGAGGGTGACGATGCGGATCCCGTGCTCGGCCAGCGCCGGCCGCAGGACCCCGTTGAAGCAGGCGTGCAGGCGGTCGTCGAGGTCGAGCACG
The DNA here is from genome assembly GCA_964464285.1 of uncultured Conexibacteraceae bacterium. GTDB lineage: Bacteria > Actinomycetota > Thermoleophilia > Solirubrobacterales > 70-9 > VAYN01. Next base: position 39,068 of record CAYXFL010000018.1, on the reverse strand, counting down.
CGCGCCTGGATGCGGTCGATCTGCTCGCTCGGCGCCAGCCCGTCGGGGCCGCGCGCGTCGATCCCGGCGTCGAGCTGGTCGAAGAGGCCGGCGACCCGGACCATGAAGAACTCGTCGAGGTTGGAGGCGTAGATCCCGCAGAAGCGCAGCCGCTCGAGCAGCGGCACGCGCTCGTCCTCGGCCTGCTCGAGCACCCGCTGGTTGAACTCGAGCCAGGAGAGCTCGCGGTTGAAGTAGAGAGCGGGATCGTCGATCGCCGAATCGTACTGCGACCTGGCCAGCACCCGGTCCCTTTCAGGCGGCCTGGACGATCGGCTGCCGGGCGCCGGCGGAGCCCGGCTCGAGCAGGCGGCCGTAGCCGGCGGCGAGCTGCTCCAGCGAGCGCTCCCAGGAGCGCCCCCGGGCGGCCGCCGCGCCCGCCTCGCCGAGCTTGCGGCGCAGCTGCGGCGAGGAGGCGAGCTGCAGCAGCGCGCCGGCGAGGTGGTCGGCGTCGGGACGGCAGAGCAGCCCGGTGTGGCGGTTCTCGACCAGCGCCGCCGGGCCGCCTTCGGCGACCGCGACGACCGGCAGCCCGCTCGCCGCCGCCTCGAGGATCACCTGGCCGTAGGTGTCGGTCGAGCTGGCGAAGAGGAACGCGTCGGCGCTGGCGTAGGCCTCGGCGAGGTCCTCGCCGCCGAGCCAGCCGAGGAAGGTCGCGTGCCCGCCGAGGCGCTCGCGCAGCTCCGGCTCCTCGGGCCCGCCGCCGGCCAGCAGCAGGTGCAGGCGCGGGTCGGCCCGGTGGGCGCGCAGGAAGCTCTCGGCGAGCAGGTCGAGGCCCTTCTCGCGAGTCAGACGGCCGGCGTAGAGCACCTTGATCTCGCCGGGGAAGCGCTCGCGGCGGGCCTTCGCCGGGTCGAAGCGCTGGGTGTCGACGCCGCGCTCCCAGCGCCGCACCCGCGCCTGGTCGATGCCGAGACCTGTCAGCGACGCATCGGCGGCGGGGCTCGGCGAGAGGACGACCCCGGGCACCCCGTAGAAGGCGCCGAGGGCGCCGCGCGCGATCGCCTCGATGCCGCCGTCGGCGCTGCGCATCCCCGCGTAGGCGGCGAGCTCGGTGTGGTAGCTGGCGAGCAGCGGCAGCCCGGTCGCGCGGCTGAGCAGGGTGGCGGCGACCCCGGCCGGGCCGGGCGCGGTGACGTGGAGGAGGTCGTAGCGGCCTTCGGCGAGCGTCTCGACCAGGTCCGGGAGGCCGGGGACCCCGAGCGAGAGGCCCTCGTAGAAGGGCATCTCGAGCTCGGTCGCGGCCGGCAGGCGGCGATCGACGCCGGGGTCGGTCCCGATCACCTCGACCTCGTAGCCGGGCACGCCGCGCTCGCGGATCTGCTCGATCGTGTGGGTGACGCCGTGCATCGAGCCGATCCCGTCGGCGATCACCGCGACCCGGCGCGGCTCCTCGGGCCGGCTGCGCTGCCGGTTCACCTCGGCACCGAGGAAGGCGGTGGCCGGCGCGTAGGGGAGCGCCGGCAGCAGCGCCTCGAAGACCCCGTTCATCGCCTGCGGCAGCTCCCCGGCGGCGACCGCGGCGCGGCCGTCGTCGACAGCGCGGCGCAGGCGCCGCTCATGGGTCCGGCGGGCGCGGCGGTAGAGGTCGGAGTGGGAGAAGCCGTCGGCCTGCAGGAGGTCGATCAGCTCGCGCCCCCGCGCCTCGATCCCGACGCTGCCGAGCCAGGCCTCGAGCAGGGCGCGAGCGTCGTCGGGCCCGAGGTCGGTCGCCACCTTGCCCTCCCGCGCCGCCCCCTCGCGGATCACCCGTTCGGCCATCTTCAGCACCGCCCGCGGGTCCGGCTGCGCGCCCGCAGCCGGGTGGTCGCCATTTCTTCCGCTATCCGGAAGAAATGGCGACCACCCGCTGGCGGGGGTCAGGGCGCGGGTGGCGAGCGCCATCGCGGCGTGGGTCCACTTGGCGGCGCTGCCCTGGCTGCCGCCGGCGCTCGCCCGGCCGGCGCGAACCTGGCGCAGAAACTCTTCCGGCGTCCGCGCATCGGGCACCTCGGTGAAGGTGCGGCCGACGTCGACGCCGGCGTGGTCGTCGGAGCCGCCGATGCCGGTCCCGTCGTTGGTCTCGACGTAGACCGTCGCGGGCATGTTCAGCTCGGCGGCCCGGGAGCCGTTGCGGACCTCCCAGATCGGGAAGAGCTCCGCGAGGCGACGCCGGTGGCGCCGGGTGAGCGGCGCGCCGACGTCGAAGAAGGGATGCGCGAGCGCGCAGACGATCTCGTTCTCGCGCAGATACGCGGCGCAGGCCTCGACGTCGCCGGCGTGTGCCTGCAGCCACTCGTGGTCTCCGGGAGTGATCCCGTAACAGAGGACGTGAACCGCCTGGGGCTCGCCGGCGAAGCGGGCGGTCAGCTCCTCGGAGACGAAGCAGTCGGGGCGGTCCGCGAGCCGCAGCGCCCCCTCGATCGTGTCGTGGTCGGTGATCGTCACGAAGTCCATGCCCCGCCGCTTGGCCAGGTCGTAGACCTCCTCCGGAGGCGTTGCGCACTCCGGCAGCCCCAGCGACCTCTGAACCCCCAGCCGCGAGAGCTGCGACGCGGTGGAGTGGCAGTGCATGTCAACCCGGGAAGTCATCGGTGTCTCCCTCTCGCTCAGTTCCGTTGTCATACACAGAATCCGCCATTTGCAGCGAATTCGTGTGAAATTCCGGTGACTAACTAAGCGACGAGGCGGATCGAGGAGCGGCCGTTGGCGCGGCCGTTGTGGAGCAGGTCGAGGATGATGCCCTCGCGCAGGCCGCCCTTGCCGATCTGCAGGGGCTGGCCGAGCAGCTCGGAGATCTTCTCCAGCAGCAGCACGCCGGTGGTGAGGATGCGGACGCGGACCGGGTCGAGCTCGAAGCGGCGGGCGACCTCGGCGGCGGGGTCGCCGCAGAGCACGCGGACGCCGCGCTCGAGCGTCTCGTACTCGAGCACCGCGCCGACCAGGCGGCGCAGGCTGGTGGCGCTGCCGCCGACCGCGACGGCCTGGTCGGGATGGGCGAACTCGACGCCGGCGAAGATGTCGTCGATGCGGTCGCGGACCTTGCGGATCTCAGCCGCCGAGGGCGGGTCGGAGGAGATCAGCTCGTCGGCGAGGACGCCGGAGCCGACCGGCCAGGAGCGCACCGCTTCGACCCCGCCGGCGACCGTGCCGAGGATCACCTCGCTGGAGCCGCCGCCGACGTCGACGACGCCGATCGTCCCCTCGGTCGGGTGGCCGAGCGCCTTGGTCGCGCCGAGGAAGGCCAGCCGGCCCTCCTCCTCCTCGCTGAGGACCTCGACCGGGACGCCGGCCGCGCTGGCGATCGCCGCCGCGGCGGCGGTGCCGTTGGCGGCGTCGCGCACCGCGGCGGTCGCGACCGCGCGGATCTCCTTCGCGCCGAGCTCGCGGGCCAGCCGCACCTGGGTCGCGACCACGTCGCAGACCTCGGCGATCTTCTCCTGGCGGATCGCGCCCTCGGCGTCCAGAGCCTTGTTGATCCGCGTGTAGGCCCGCTGCTCCATCACCTTCTTGAGCTGGCCCTCGATCGGCTCCGCCACCAGGACGCGCGTCGTGTTGGACCCGATATCTATCGCGGCGCAGAGCATGGGGCTTCAACCTGATGTTCCCAGACGCGTCGGATCTGACACGCGGGACCGCCCCGCTCAGGCGGGGTGCGAGGCGTCCTCGAACTCCCGGAACAGCCCGGTGACCACGAACGCGACCTGCTCGCCGATGTCGACCGCGTTGTCGGCGATCCGCTCGATCGCCCGCGCGGTCAGCAGCATCGTCATCGCCCACTCGCGCCGGTCGGCGTCGTCGCCGATCGCCAGCGCCAGGTGGAAGCACTCGCGGTTGAGGTTGTCGACGACGTCGTCCTGGCGGACCAGGTCGCGGGCCTGCTCGACGTCGCGCTCGAGGAAGGCGCGCTTCGCCTGTGTGATCAGCGTCCGCGTCTGTTTGCCCATCGTCAGGATCCGCTTGACCATCTCCTCGTCGGCCGGCGGCTCGTTGCCGGAGAGGGGGATCACCTTGCAGATGTTCACGCACTGGTCGCCCATCCGCTCGATGTTCTTCAGCACGTGCAGCAGCGAGGCGATCAGCCGCAGGTCGGTCGCCACCGGCGACTGCGTGGCCAGCAGCGTGATCAGGCTCTGGTGCACCTCCAGGTAGCGGCCGTCGATGCGATCGTCGTCGGCGACGACCAGCTGGGCCAGCTCGATGTCCTGGTGCTCGATCGCCTCCAGGGTTCGCGCCAGCGCCGCGTTGACGAGGTCGAGCCCGCCGAGCGCGGACTGCTCGAGGTTGTTGAGTTCCTCCTGGTATTCCGAACGGGCGGCGATTTCAGGCATTGTGTCTCCCCCGCCGGCTAGCCGAAGCGACCGCTGACGTAGTCCTCGGTCGCTTTCTCGGTCGGGTTGGTGAAGATCGCCTCGGTCTCCCCCACCTCGACCAGCCGACCCGGCTTGCCCGACTCCTCGAGGTTGAAGAAGGCGGTGAAGTCGCTGGCCCGCGCCGCCTGCTGCATGTTGTGGGTGACGATCACGATCGTGTAGCGGCTCTTCAGTTCGCCGATCAGGTCCTCGATCGCCAGGGTCGCGACCGGGTCGAGCGCCGAGCAGGGCTCGTCCATCAGCAGCACCTCGGGCTCGATCGCGATCGCGCGGGCGATGCAGAGCCGCTGCTGCTGGCCGCCGGAGAGGCCGAGGCCGGGCTTGTCGAGGCGGTCCTTGACCTCGGCCCAGAGGTTGGCGCCGCGCAGGCTGCGCTCGACCACCGCGTCCTTCTGGGCCTTCTTCACCTTGGTCGCGTTGAGGTTGAGGCCGGAGGCGACGTTGTCGTAGATCGACATCGTCGGGAACGGGTTCGGCTGCTGGAAGACCATCCCGACCAGGCGCCGGACCCGCACCGGGTCGACCCCGGTCCCGTACATGTCCTCGCCGTCGAGCGTGATGCTGCCCTCGACCCGGGCGCCGGGGGTCAGCTCGTGCATCCGGTTGAGCGAGCGCAGGAAGGTCGTCTTGCCGCAGCCGGAGGAGCCGATCAGCGCCGTCACCTTGTTCGGCTTGATCGTCAGGTCGACGTTCTCGACCGCGTGGAAGTCGCCGTAGAAGAGGTTGACGCCGCGCGCCTCGATCGTCTTCGCCGCCACCCCGGCCGGGGCCGGCTGGGCCGCTGAGGAGAGGGTCGCTTCGCTCCCCCCCGCCGGGCTGGACCCGGTGCCGCTCTGTTTCTCGTCGGTTCCCAAGGTGGCTCTCACTTTCCTTCCCTCCATCAGCGCTGGATTTCAGTTTTGTAGCGGCGGTAGACGATCCTCGCAAGCACGTTGAGGATCATCACGATCGCGATCAGCAGCAGCGCCGCCGCCCAGGCGCGCTCGTAGGAGGCCGCTTTGTCGATGCCCGGAGAGCGGTACTCGCTAAACGCGTAGACGGCGAGGTTCTGCATCCGGCCGTCGAACGGATCGGAGTTGATCGAGTCGATAACCCCGGTGGTGACCAGCAGCGGCGCGGTCTCGCCGACGATCCGCGCGACCGCGATCATCACCCCGGTGACGAGGCCGGCGAAGGCGGTCGGCAGGACGATCTTGGTGATCGTCTTCCACTTCGGCGTCCCCAGCGCGTAGGCCGCTTCGCGCAGGTGGTTGGGGACGATCTTCAGGACCTCCTCGGCGGAGCGGATCACGATCGGGATCATCAGCACCGAGAGCGCCACCGAGCCCATCACCCCGAGCCGGATCCCCGGCCCGAAGAAGAGCTCGAACAGCGCGTAGGCGAAGAGGCCGGCGACGATCGAGGGGATCCCGGTCATCACGTCGACGAAGAAGGTCAGCGCCCGGCTCAGCCTGCCGCCGCCGTACTCGGTCAGGTAGATCGCCGCCATGATCCCGACCGGGACCGAGATCAGGGTTGCGACGCCGGTGATCACCAGGGTCCCGACCAGGGCGTGGGCGGCGCCGCCGCCGCCGATCACCCCGCGCGCGTCGCTGGTCAGGAATTCCAGGTCGAGGCCGGGCAGGCCGCGCTTGATCACCTCGAACATCAGCGAGGCGAGCGGGATCATCGCCAGCGCGAAGGCGGAGGCGATCGCCATCGTCATCGCGCGGTCGAAGGCGCGCCGCGGCCCCTCGACCGCGCGCGACCAGGCGTAGATCCCGATCGTCGCGGCGATCACCGCGAAGACCAGGGTGAGGCCGATCGAGAAGGAGCCGGCGGCGGCGAGCGCCGCGGCCGCGAGCACGGTCGCCCCGGCGAAGACGCCATAGGGCGCCCACTTGGGCAGCAGGCCGCCGCCCAGCAGGGTTCCGCCGGGGCGCGGTGCGATCGCCGACATCTACTCGTTCCTGTTCTGCCGCGAGATGATGATCCGCGCGATCATGTTGGTGACCAGGGTGATCGCGAAGAGGACCAGGCCGGTCGCGATCAGGACGTTGACGGCGAGCCCCGAGGACTCGGGGAAGTTGAGCGCGACGTTGGCGGCGATCGTCGACGGGTTGGCCGAGCTGATCAGGTTGAAGGTGACGATGCCGGAGACCGAGAGGATGATCGTCACCGCCATCGTCTCGCCAAGCGCGCGGCCGAGGCCGAGCATCGCCCCGGAGATCACCGACGACTTGCCGAACGGGAGGACCGTCATCCGGATCATCTCCCAGCGGGTCGCGCCCATCGAGAGCGCCGCTTCCTGAAGTTTGCGGGGGGTCTGGGAGAAGACCTCGCGGGCGACCGCGGAGACGATCGGGAGGATCATCACCGCCAGCACCAGGCCGACCACGAACATGGTCCGGCCGGTCGCCGAGGCGGGCCCCGCGAAGAACGGGATGAAGCCGAGCTTCTCTTCCAGCCACTGCATCACCGGGACCGCGGCCGGGCCGAGCACGAAGATGCCCCAGAGGCCGTAGATGATGCTCGGGATCGCGGCCAGCAGGTCGACCAGGTAGCCGAGCGTCAGCGCCACCTGCTTCGGCGCGATGTGGGTGATGAAGAGCGCCACCGCGACCGCCAGCGGGACCGCGATCAGCGAGGCGAAGGCGGCCGCCAGCACGGTGCCGAAGGCGAGCGGCGCGACGTAGGAGATGAACGACTTGCCCTCGGGCAGCTCGGCGGCGCTGTGGGTGAGCGCCGGCATGCCCTCGGCGACGAGGAAGATCGCGACCCCGGCGAGCAGCGCCAGGATCGTCACCGCCGCGATCACCGCGGCGTTGCTGAACACGCGGTCGCCGACGCGGCGGCGTCCTCCGGACGCCGCCGCGAGCAGCTGACCCGCGTTGGTCGTGGTATCGACCTGGGCCACTGACTACCCTTCGATCGCTTCGATCGCCGGGGTGATTTTCGAGGTCAGCGCCGGGGAGAGGGGCGCGGAGCCGGCGTTGCTGGCGGCCGCTTCCTGGCCCTCGGGGCTGATCACGTACTGGAGGAACGCCTTGGTGACGGCAGCCTCGTCGGCCGAGCCGTACTGGGTGCAGGCGAGCAGGTAGCTGACCAGCACGATCGGGTAGGTCCCGGCGGCGTCGGTTTTACGGTCGAGCGAGTACGGGAACGTGTACTGGCCGGCGGTGTCCTCTTTGTCCACGGGGGAGGCGTCGAGGATTTTCGCGGCCGCTTCCGGCGTCGGTTCGACGAATTCGGAGCCGACCTCGATGTGGGCGACGCCGAGTTCACCGGCCTGGCTGGCGTCGGCGTAGCCGATCGCGCCTTCGCCGGCGGCGACGGCTTCGACCACACCGGAGGTGCCCTGCGCGGACTCGCCGCCTTTGACCGGCCAGTTGCCGGAGACCTCGTGCGGCCAGTCCTGCGGGACGACCTCGGAGAGGTATTCGACGAAGTTCTCCGTCGTGCCCGACTCGTCGGAGCGGTTGACCGGGGTGATGCGGGTGTCCGGCAGCTCCACGTCCGGGTTGTCTTTGGCGATCGCCGGGTCGTTCCAGGTGGTGATCTTCTGGTCGAAGATCTGCGCCAGGGTCGAGGGCGAGAGCTGCAGCGTTTCGACGCTCGGCAGGTTGTAGACGATCGCGATCGGCGAGACGTAGGCCGGGATCTCGATCAGTTCGCCGGGGCCGCAGCGTTTGAGGGCGGCTTTCAGTTCGCCTTCCTCTTCGCTGAGGACCGAGTCGGTGCCCGCGTAGGCGACGCCGCCGGCGATGAACTGCTCACGACCGCCGCCGGACCCGACCGGGTCGTAGGAGACCGTCGCGCCGCCGTTGGCGTTCTCGAATTCGGCCCGCCAGGCTTCCTGCGCGGCCTCCTGCGAGCTGGCGCCGGCGCCGGCGATTTCGCCCGACACCTCGGCACCGCCGCCGGTCGCTCCGCCCCCGTCGCCCGACGTGTCATCGCTGCTCCCACCGCAGGCGGCTACTCCGAGCGCCAGGATCGCGGAGAAGGCGATCACCGCAAGCCATCTAGTCCTTGACATCAGTCTCCCTTAATCGTTTTCGCGTTAGGGCCGTCGACTTCGGTTCGGGTGGCGTCGAGGCCATCGCCAGCCTCGCGTGGGCCTGCTGGCAATTTGTTACTTCGCTGTGTCGAGGATGTGAAAAAGATGTAAAAGGCCCCCGGTATGGGGCATGCGGCCGCGGGGTCGCAGGCGACGCTCAGCCGTCTGGCGAGAACCGGTAGCCGATCCCGTTGTGCGTGTGGATCAGCGTCAGCCCGGGCAGCGCGTCGCCGAGCTTGCCGCGCAAGCGGCTGACGTAGACGTCTACCGAGCGGTCCTCGCGCCGCGGCCGCCCGCGCCAGACGGCGGCGAAGAGCTCCTCGCGGGTCATGATCCGCTGCGGGTTTTCGGCCAGCGTGACCAAGAGCTGCAGCTCGCGCACGGTGAGGCTGAGCGGGCGGCCGTCCACGAGGGCGGCGTGCTCCGCGGGCCGGATCTCCAGTCTTCCGGCGCCCAGCCTCGGGGAGTTCCCAGTTCCGGTCGGCATCGTCGCTCAGGGAGCGTGCCGCCAGATCCGGGCCGGGGAGTTATCCCGCCGTGAAGGTGCTGTGAACGACCTGTGAAGCCGGGAGCCCGGAGGGCTCGGCCGGGGCCTCGACGAGCGGCGGCGCGTCGGGGATCATCTCCACGGTCGGCTCCGGGTCGAAGCGGTAGCCGACGCCGAAGTGGGTGTGGATGTAGGCCCACTCGGCCGAGCGCTTCTCCAGCTTCAGGCGCAGCTTGCGGATGAAGACGTCGACCGAGCGGTCGCCGTGGGCCATCGCGTAGCCCCAGACCCTCTGGTAGATCGCCTCGCGCTCGAGCACCTGGCCGCGCGACTCGGCGAGCAGGTGCAGCAGCTCGAACTCGCGCCGGGTCAGGTCGAGGCTCTCGCCGGCGACGAAGGCCTGGTAGCGGTCGGAGCGGATCTCCAGCTCGCCGGCCTCGATCGAACTGCGCTGGGCGGCGGGGCGGCCGCGGCGACGGCGGCGGGTGGCGGCTTCCAGCCGCGCCATCGTCTCCTCCGGGTGGCAGGGCTTGGTGGTCCAGTCGTCGACGCCCATCCGCAGCCCGCGCACCCGCTGGGCGACGGTCGAGCGGCCGGTGCAGACGACGACGGCGAGGTCGGGCAGCAGCCCGCAGACGCGCTCCAGGTAGCCCCAGGCGTCCTCGCCGAGCACCGCGGGATCGACCAGCAGCGCGTTCAGCTTCATCGCGACCAGCTCCTCGGCCGGGATCCCGCCGCCGAACACGCGCATCTGCCAGCCGGCCGCGTCAGCCCGCTTCGCGAGCACGGTGACGAAGCCGCTGTCGTTGTCGATTACCGCGAGCCTGGTCTGCTGAGCGTTCATGTGGTGGTGCCGGTCACGACGGGGTGGCCTGACCGGCGATGCGCCAAGTGTATGCCCCCCGAGGCCCCGGAAAGTTCGCGTTCACGGGATTTTCACAGGTCGATATGCGCAGATTGCGGCCCGGTCGCCGCCGCATGCGCCCGACCGCCGGAGCCGGCACGCCGCCGCCCCGGTGCGCTAGATTCCCGCCCGTGAAGCGCACCGCCGCAGCACTCCTCTCGATCTGGGCCCTGATCCTCGTCGCCGCCCCCGCGGCGATGGCGGAGAGCGGCGTCGGCCTCGCCGGCCCGGTCACCGACAAGGTCGTCACCTTCTTCTGCTTCGGCGTGATCATCTTCTTCACCGTCCTGGTCGTCGGCCTCTCGCTCCTCCAGGGCAAGCTCGAGAAGCGCAAAGAGCGCCGCCGCACCGACCTAGAGCGCCTCTCCTAACCGCCCGGTAGCCCCCACGGGGGAGAGATTTCGTGAGTCCGCACTTATGCACGGTATGCGTGCATCTGAACAGACTCACGGAATCGATGCGGAGGTAGCTCGGCTCGCGGAGCGGCAGCACGGGGTCGTGGCGCGGGCGCAGCTCGCCGGGCTGGGAATGGGACGGGAAGCGATCGGGCGTCGGCTGCGCTCTGGGCGGTTGTACCGCCTCCACGAGGGCGTCTATGCCGTCGGGCATCGAGTGCTCTCGCAGCGGGCGCACTGGATGGCGGCGGTGCTTGCGTGTGGCCCCGGGGCGGTGCTGAGCCACGGTTCGGCAGCGGCGCTCTGGGGCATCAGGGACGGCCACAGCGGTCCGACCGACGTCACCTCACCCCGCAAGTCCAGGTCTCAGAGACGGATCCGACGCCACCACTCCCGCCTCCCCGCCGACGAGGTCACGATCCGCGACGGCATCCCGGTGACCACCGCCCCGCGGACGATCTTCAACCTCGCCGGTGAATCGCCGGATGCAGTCGAGCCCGCGATCCGGCAGTCCGAATACCTCCGCCTCAGCGACCCGCTTTCCCTCCCTCACCTGCTCGACCGCTATCCCGGGCACCGCGGCAACCGCGCGATCCGCACCGCGCTCGCCCGCATCCGCGAAACGCCCGGCCGCACCCGCAGCCGCCTGGAGGAGCGGTTCCTGGCCTTCACCCGCCACGCCCTCCCCCGCCCCCACTTCAATGCCTGGCTGACGATCGGCGCCGACCGCTTCCAGGTCGACTGCCTCTGGCCCGCCCAGCGCCAGATCGTCGAGCTCGACAGCTGGTCCGCCCACGGCACCCGCTCGGCCTTCCGCAGCGACAAGACGCGCGACCGCAAGCTGGCGGTCGCCGGCTACACCGTCACCCGAATCCCCTGGGCCGCCCTCGACGACGAACCCGCCGAGATCGCCGCCGACCTGCGCCGGCTACTACGAGAGCCGGAACCCTGACAGCAGCCGTTTCTCGCTCTCACCCTCGATCCGCGCCACCACTTCCACCCGGCCCTCCAGCGGGGTGCCGCGGATCTTCGTCGCCAGCAGGTCGTCGACCTGGAAGATCCCGGCCGAGTTGTTGAGCTCGATCTCGATCCGCACCGGATGCTCCTCCCCGGCCCCGATCCGCACCTCGTCGATCGCCGCGGCCGAGATCGAGTGGATGCCCTCGTGGCCGGACTCGATCGGGACCCGGGTTCGGCCCTGCGCCATGTCGAGCGCATCGGCGACGCGGACGACGCCGGCCTCCAGCGTGTAGGGCTCGCCGCGGCGGCGGTGGCCGATGATCGAGTGCAGGATCTCGGAGGCGACCACGGTCCGCGCCGGCTCCTTGTAGGCGTCGGCGAGCAGCCGCTGCAGCGCCCCGCTGGCGAGGAACAGCGAGTAGGCCTCGTGGTCGGCGCGGTGGATCGACATCCCGACGTCGTGCAGCAGGGCGCCGCCGGCGACCACCACCTCGGCGTCGCGGTCGCGCATCGCGTGGTCGGTGACCATCGCCGGCCGCACCCCCGCTTTGACCAGCAGGCGCAGCAGCCGCAGCGAGATGTTGAGCACGATCTGGACGTGGACCCAGGAGTGGTCGGACATCCCGAGCCGCTCGGAGTTGACCTGCGCCATGTACCACCAGGCGCGCACCTGCTCGTCGGCGTTGACCGCGTCGAGGAAGCTCTCCAGCTTGCGGTTGCCGCGCGTCGGCACCCGCACCTTGGCCTCGGCGATCGCCTCCTTCGGCGGTTTGCGGGCCGGCCCGGTCGGATCGGGCGCGGGGACTTTCTCCTCGGGCATCGAGAAGATCGTAGGGCCGCGATCGGCCCGCACGTTATCGATCCGTCAATGGAGCACGAACAGCGTGCCCAGCTGCCGGCTCAGCCGCCGCAGACCGGCCAGGGGCTGGAGCCGGACTGCGCGTAGAGCAGCGCCGCCCGGTAGTCCTGCTCGTGCTCCGGCGCCGCCGCCGGGTCGCCGCTGCCGCCGACCGATTCCCAGGTCGAGACGGAGAACTGGTACTTGCCGCGGTACGAGCCGTCGGCGGAGACGATCGTCGGGTCGCCGCCGGACTCGCAGGAGGCGATCGCCTCCAGGGTCTCGATCGAGACGCCGCCCGGCAGGTCTTCGAACTCTTCCCGCGCTTCACGCTGCCTGCGCTTCACCCGCGCCGCTTCGCGCTCGCGGATGTCGTCGGCGACGTCGGCGACGAGCTGGCGGAAGTTGTGGCTGGAGCGCTCGAGCGGCGACGGCGCCACCTGCGCGTCGTCGAGCCCGACAGCGGGCGCCCCCGCGCCGGTTCGCGCGTCCTCTCCACCGGCCGCGAGCGCGACCGCAGGGAAGGCGAGGACGAGAAGGACGAGGGCAGCAATATGTGAGCGCTTTGTGAGCAAGCGTTGAACGCTTGCAGGGAGTAGGCGCGGCTATGTGTGGCTCCCGTCACATTGGCGTTTTATGGGCAAAAATCCCCAAACCCGCCGCGAGCAGGCAGAATCCAGGCGGTGACCGCGCCGCCGAACTCGCGCCTGCTGCTTGCCTGCCCGGACCGGCCGGGGCTGATCGCGACGGTCAGCGGCTTCCTCGCCGACGCCGGGCTGAACATCGTCGACGTCGACCAGCACTCGACCGCCGAGGGGCGGTTCTTCATGCGCATGGTCTTCGACTCGGTGCCGCCCTCGCGGCGGGCGGAGCTGGAGCGGCGCTTCGCTGAGGAGATCGCGGCGCCCTATGAGATGGAGCACGGCTGGGCGCAGTCGGAGCGGCGCAAGAAGGTGGCGATCATGGTCTCTCGCGAAGACCACTGCCTCTCCGACCTGCTCTGGCGCTGGCGCAACGACGAGCTCGGCGGCGAGCTGACCGCGGTGCTCTCCAACCACGCCGACCACGCCTCGCAGGTGACCGCGGTCGGGCTGCCCTTCCACCACGTCCCGGTCGACCCGGCCGACCGGCCGGCGGCGGAGCGGCGGGTGCTGGAGCTGATCGGCGCGGTCGACCTGCTGGTACTGGCCCGCTACATGCAGATCCTCTCCGACGACTTTCTCACCGCGCTGGGGGCACCGGCGATCAACATCCACCACAGCTTCCTGCCCGCCTTCGTCGGCGCCGAGCCCTACCGCCGCGCCCACGAGCGCGGCGTGAAGCTGATCGGCGCGACCGCCCACTACGTCACCGCCGAGCTCGACGCCGGGCCGATCATCGACCAGGACGTGACCCGGGTCAGCCACTCCGACGAGGTCGACGACATGGTCCGGATCGGCCGCGACATCGAGCGCCTGGTGCTGGCGCGGGCGGTGATCGCGCACCTCGACGACCGCGTCCTGCTCGACGGCGAGCGCACCGTCGTGTTCTGATGTTGCCTCCCGGTCCGCGCGCGCCGGCGCTGGTCCAGGCGCTGGCCTACGGGCGTGACCCGCTCGGCTTCCTCTCCAGCCGCCAGCGCCGCCACGGCGACATCTTCACCGTCCGCTTCCCCTACTTCGGCCGTGTCGTCTACGTCGCCCGGCCGGACCTGGTCAAAGCCGTCTTCACCGGCGACCCGGCGGTCTTCCACGCCGGCGAGGCGAACGCGACCGTGCTGGAGCCGGCGGTCGGGCCGAACTCGGTCCTCACCCTCGACGACGCGCCGCACATGCGCCAGCGCAAGCTGCTGCTGCCGCCCTTCCACGGCGAGCGGGTGCGCCGCTACGGCGAGCTGATCGTCGAGATGACCCGCCGCGAGATGCGCAGCTGGCCGCTCGGCGAGCCGTTCGCGATCCGCCCCCACACCCAGCGGATCACCCTCGCGGTGATCATGCGCGCGGTCTTCGGCGTCCACGACGAGACGCGGCTGGCCCGCTTCGAGCGGCTGATCGACGACTTCACCGAGCGGGTCGAGCCGATCACCCGTTACCCGTTCCTGCGCCGCCACCTGACCCGCTTCAGCCCGTGGGCGAGGTTCGTCCGCTCGCGGGCGGCGCTCGACGAGTTCATCTACGAGGAGATCCGCCTGCGCCGCGCCGAACCGGGTCACGAGGAGCGCGACGACGTGCTCTCGCTGCTGCTCGGCGCCCGCGACGAGGCGGGCGAGCGGATGACCGACGAAGAGCTGCGCGACGAGCTGATCACGGTGCTCGGCGCCGGCCACGAGACGACCGCGACCGGGCTCGCCTGGGCGGTCGAGCGGCTGGTCCGCAACCCCGACGTGCTGGCCCGCCTGCGCGCCTCGCTCGCCGCCGGCGAGGACGAGTACCTGGCGGCGACGGTCAAAGAGGTGCTGCGCACGCGACCGGTGATCATCGACGTCGCCCGCAAGCTGACCGCGCCGGCGACGATCGGCGACTACGAGCTGCCCGCCGGGACCTTCGTGCTGCCGGCGATCGCGGCGCTGCACCAGCGCGCCGACATCTTCCCCGAGCCGGACCGCTTCCGGCCCGAGCGCTTCCTCGACGGCAAGGCCGACAACTACGCCTGGATCCCGTTCGGCGGCGGCGTCCGCCGCTGCATCGGCGCCGCCTTCGCCGAGTACGAGATGCGGACGATCCTGCGCGAGTTCGTCGAGCGCGCCGAGCTGGCGCCGGTCGACCCCGCGCCAGAGGGCGTCCGCGTCCGCAACATCACCCTGGCGCCGGCGAAGGGCACGCGGGTGATCCGGTTCGCGCTCTCCTGAGCAAGCAGATCAAGGACGCAGGGAGCGTGGCGTGCTCTGCACGCGAGCGACCGAGGACGCCGATATGCGCCGCTCAGGAGAGCGCGGACTCCCAGTCGGCGTAGAGCTGCTCGAGCTCCTGCTTGGCCTTCGCGTGGCGCTCGTTGGCGCGCTCAACGCGGCCCGGGCTCGACCAGGCGGCCGGGTCGGCCAGCTCGTCCTCGATCGCGCGCAGCTCCGCCTCCGCCCGCTCGATCCGCTGCTCCAGCTTCGCCGCCTTCTTGGCCGCCTTCTGCGCCGGCTTGGTGGCGCTGTACTTGGCGCCGCCCTTGCCGTTCGAGGGCTTCGCCGCCGCCGCGCTCGCCGCCTCGGCTTCGTCGCGGCGCCGCTGGTACTCGGCCCAGCCGCTGTCGTGGCTGGTCAGCCTGCCGTGCTCGAGCACGACGGTGCGGCTGCCGACGGCCTCCAGCAGCGCCCGGTCGTGGGAGATCAGGATCACCGCGCCCTCGTACTCGGTGAGCGCGTCCTCGAGCGCCTCGCGGCTCTCGATGTCGAGGTGGTTGGTCGGCTCGTCGAGGATCAGCACGTTGGCGCCGGAGGCGACCAGGATCGCCAGCGAGAGCCGCCGCTGCTCGCCGCCGGAGATGTCGGAGAGCTGCTTTTCGACCGCCTCGCCGGAGAACAGGAAGCCGCCGAGCAGGGCCCGCGCCTTCGGCCCGGTGAGGCCGGTCTCGCGCTGCGCGGCGTCGAGCACGGTGCCGGTACCGGCGGCGGTGTCGGCGTGCTGGGAGAGGTAGCCGAGCTGCACGTTGTGGCCTTCGCGGACGCTGCCCGAGGCGGGCGGGCGCTCACCGGCCAGGGTCTCGATCAGGGTCGTCTTGCCGCTGCCGTTGGCGCCGACCAGGACCACGTGCTCTTCGCGTTCGAGGTCGAGCTCGGCGTTCTCGAGCAGGGTCCGCCCCGGCACCTCGATCGTCCCGGCGACCAGGCGCAGGACGACCCGGCCGGGCCGCTCGGGGGGTTTGAAGGAGAAGCGCAGGCGGCGTTCGTCGCGCCGTTCGGCGACCGGCCCACTGGCCTTCTTCTTGTCGATCTGCTTGACCCGCGACTGCGCCTGGCGCGCCTTGGTCGCCTTGTAGCGGAAGCGCTCGACGAAGCGCTCCATCCGCTCGATCTCCGCCTGCTGGCGCTCGATCGCCTTGCCGAGCGCGATCTGGCGCGCCGCCTGCTCCTTGCGCCAGGCGTGCCAGGGGCCGGCAAAGAAGCGGGCGCGGCCGGCCTCCAGCTCCAGCACCGAGGTCCCGACCGCCTCCAGGAACCAGCGGTCGTGGGCGACCAGGACGACGGCGGCGTCGAGGTCGACCAGGTAGCGCTCCAGCCACTCCAGCGAGGGGATGTCGAGATGGTTCGTGGGCTCGTCGAGCAGCAGCAGGTCGGGGCGGCTGGCCAGCGCCCGGGCCAGCGAGGCGCGGGTCAGCTCGCCGCCGGAGAAGGTCGAGAGCCGGCGCCCGGTGTGCTCCTCGTCGAAGCCGAGCCCGCGCAGCACTTCCAGCACGCCGTCGCGCCAGCGGTAGCCGCCGCCCGCTTCGAGCCGCTGCTGGGCGGTCGCGTAGGCGGCCAGCGTCTCCTCGCCGGCGTCGCCGCCCGACATCCGCTCCTCCAGCCGCGCCAGCTCCGCCTCGGTCTCGATCAGGTCGGCGCGGCCCGAGTAGACGTACTCGCCGAGGGTGCTCTCGGAGTCGCGCGGCGGGCGCTGGTCGTGCAGGGCAACCCGCGCGCCCTTGTGGAGGGTGAGGGTGCCCGCGTCGGGCGCCAGCCCGCCCGCCAGCACCCGCAGCAGGGTCGACTTGCCGGCCCCGTTGCGGCCGGAGAGCGTCATCCGGTCGCCGGGCTCGAGCTTGAACGAGACCTCCTCGAAGATCAGCTTGCCGCCGAGATGAACGTCGACCTGGGTTGCCGTGGCGATCGCCATCGTGCGAGCGTAGCCTTCCGGGCGTGGGAGGCCCGTTGCGACACCTCGGCGAGCTCGCCCGTGCCCGGGCGACGCGGCGCTCGCGCGAGCGCGCCGACGGCGAAGCGCTGGCCGAGCTCGAGGCGCGGCCGCTGGCGCTGCCGGCCGGGCTCGAGGTCGAATGGCTGGGCGTCTCCGGCTACCGGCTCAGCTACGAGGGCCAGACGCTGCTCGTCGACCCCTACCTCTCGCGGGTCCCCTTCCGCGACCTCATGCTGCGCCGGCGGGCGCTCCCCGATCCTGATGCCGCCGACCGCTTCGCCGGGAAACCCGGCGAAGCGGTCGGCGTGCTGGTCGGCCACACCCACTTCGACCACGCGGTCGACGCGCCGGAGCTGGCGCGGCGACTCGGCTGCAAGGCCTACGGCTCGCGCTCGCTGGTCAACCTGATGGGCCTGCACGGGCTCGCCGAGCGCGCGGTCGAGGTCGAGCCCTACCGGGTCTACGAGCTCGGCCCGTTCGAGGTCTCCTTCACGCCCAGCGCCCACTCGAAGCTGCTGCTCGGCCTCGCGGTCCCCTACGACGGCGAACTCACCTGCGAGCACCTCGACGGCCTCTGCCCGAGCGCCTACCGCTGCGGCCAGGTCTGGGGAATCTCGATCGCGGTCGCCGGCGTCCGCTTCTACCACCAGGGCAGCGCCGACCTGCTCGACGACGCCCTGCGCGAGCGCGGGGTCGACTACTTCCTCGCCGGCGTCGCCGGCCGCAGCTTCACCGACGCCTACTGGCGGCGCATCCTCAACCGCCTCGAACCGCGCGCCGTCGTCCCCACCCACTACGACAACTTCTTCCGCCCGCTGGGCCAACCCCTCGATTTCGTAGCCAACGTCCAGCTCGCCGCGCTGCCCGAAGAGATCGGCGCGGTCAGCCGCGAGATCGAGATCGCGGCCCTGCCGCGCGCGGATCTCGTCTAGGGACGCGGGCCGTCCGAGGCCGGAGAGGGTGGAGCGCCGAAGCCCGGCCCTACCCGCAGTGCTTGGCGGCGATCTGCTCGATCGTGCCGATCGTGCGCTGGGTGCCGGGCCCGAGCGCCTTCTCGAGCGTGCCGAAGTCGAGGTCGGATTCGGAGACGCCGCCGCTCGGCAGCCAGTAGAGCTCGCTGCCCTCGATCGCCAGGCGGTCCTCGGCGCTCGCCACGGCCAGCGCCTTCTTGCGCGCCGCGGCGCTCGGCTTGCGCGACAGCATCGTCACCTGCAGCTTGCCCTTCGAGGCGGCCACCTGGGCGGCCGGGAACGGCTCCTGGGCGGCGATCGCGGCGACCTCGGTGCAACTGCGCAGGTAGACGGGGACGTCGTAGCCGAGGCCCTCCAGGAGCCCCGCTTCGATCCGCTCGCGCAGCGCCGCCCGCGGCTCGCCCTCCGCGGTCGCGAAGATCACGTTGCCGCTGGCGCGGAAGGTGGCGACCTCGCTCAGCCCGAGCCGCTCGAACTCGGCCTGCAGCTCGGCGTTCTTGATCCGGCGGTTGCCGAGGTTCATCCCGCGCAGGAAGGCGACGTAGCGGTCCACGCGCCCAGCCTATTTCGGCGGCTCGAGTTCCTCGGCCAGCGCCGCCAGTTCCGGCAGCGAGACGCCGAGCCCGTGGGCGATCCGCCGCACGTTGCCCCAGGTCGGGCTGTTCCGCCCCGACTCGAGGTGCGAGATCCAGGTCGGGTGCAGCTCGGCACGGTGCCCGAGCGTCTCCTGGCTGATGCCGGCGTCGGTGCGCAGCTTGCGGATCGCTCGGCCGAGGCCGATCTGGGGGTCGGTGCGGGGCGGCATCTACGGCAGCGAATGCGTCACCGCCCCCGAAATCCATAGAGGTGAGCGCAAGTCATGCTGTTAACCGCAAACACGAACATATGTTCGCATCTGCGTAAAGCCCACCGGGCAGCGACGAACGAGCCCCGGTGGGGCTCGTTCGTCGTCAGTGGAGGCGCCGAGATTCGAACTCGGATCCGCGGACGCAGCGCGAGGGTCTCTACAGGTTTAGCTGGCGCTTGAATCTCGTCTCCCGGGGTCCGCGCCAGCGGGCACTACGGAAGACAAAGCCCTCTGAAATTTCCCCTGACCGACGGGGCGATCGGCTCGGGTAAGCCCGTTTTCTGAAGCCGGTGCCCCTCCCCACGGGCGAGGGAGGACCGACTCTCACAGCGCTTAGCTTCTAACTAAGCGGCGAGGGCGAACTCATGGTCCGCACGTATTGGTTTGTGTCGGGGTTTAACGAGGCCTCCGACAACCTCGACCTGCAACCTTTCGCACGAATCGACCACGTCGAAGCCTGTCGCCCCCGTGCGAACTTCGCTTGGAATTGTACGGTGTCGGGCATGGGGGTTCCGTGAGCGAGCTCAGGTTCGACGCGATCGTGCTCGGGGCAGGGCCGGCGGGTGAGGTCTGCGCGGGCCGTCTGGGCGATGCCGGCTGGTCGGTGGCGATCGTCGAGCGCGACCTGCTCGGCGGCGAATGCTCCTACTACGCCTGCATGCCCTCGAAGGCGCTGCTGCGGCCCGCCGACGTGCTCGCCGAGGCACGGCGGATCCCCGGCGTGCCGGTCGGCGAGGACGACGAGCTGAACCCGGCGGCGATCCTCGCCCGCCGCGACGAGGTGATCCACGACCGCGACGACTCCGGGCACCTGCCCTGGCTGGAGGAACGCGGCATCGACCTGCACCGCGGCGAGGCCCGCTTCCTCGGCGAGCGCCGGGTCGCGGTCGGCGACGATCTGCTGGTCGCCGAGAAAGCGGTGGTCGTCGCCACCGGCTCGGGCGCGGCGATGCCGCCGATCGACGGCCTCGACACGGTCACGCCCTGGAACAACCGCGACGCCACCACCGCCGAGCGGGTGCCGGCGAGCATGGTCGTGCTCGGCGGCGGCCCGGTCGGCAGCGAGCTCTCCCAGGCCTGGTCCTCGCTGGGGACGAAGGTGACGCTGGTCGAGGGCAACGGCCACCTGCTCGGCCGCGACGAGCCGTTCGCCGGCGAGGAAGTGGGAGTGGCGCTGCGCGAGCGCTTCGGCGTCGACGTGCGGACCGGCTCGCTCGCCGCCAAGATCGAGCCCGGCGGCCCCGGCGTGGTCGTCGAGCTGAAGGACGGCGACCGAGTCGAGGCGGAGCAGCTGCTGGTCGCGATCGGCCGCACCCCCCACACCCGCGAGCTGGAGCTCGAGCGGATCGGCGTCGCGCCGGACGAGCACGGCTTCCTCGCCACCGACGACCATCTGCGAGTCGGCGGCAGCGAGTGGCTCTACGCGATCGGCGACGTCAACGGCCGCGCCCTCTTCACCCACGTCGGCAAGTACCAGGCCTGGGTCGCGGCGGAGAACCTGCTCGGCCGCCCGGTCGAGGCGCTCGCCGAAGGCCTCGGCTCACCCCGCGTCACCTTCACCGACCCCCAGGTGGCGGCGGTCGGCAAGACCCTGCAGCAGGCCCTCGAGGCCGGCATCGACGCCCGCGCCGTCGACGTCCCCACCGACGGCTCGGCCGGCGCCAGCTTCCAGGGCAAGGGGACCGGCGGCACCTCCCGCCTGGTCGTCGACCAGGCCAGGCAGACGATCGTCGGCGCCACCTTCACCGGCTTCGACACCGCCGACTTCCTCCACGCCGCCACCGTCGCCCTGGTCGGCGAGACCCCCTTGCCCCGCCTCCGCCACGCCGTCGCCGCCTATCCCTCGCGCAGCGAGGTCTGGCTGAAGCTGCTGGAGAAGTGGGAAGCGGGCGGCTGAGGGTGGGGTTTCGCGTGGTCGCTGCTTCGGCGCTCCGTGCTTTTGGGCCCCTATAGGGGCCACAACCGACCGAGGGCTCGCGGACCCTCCCTCTCCCCAGCGTCAGCGCTTGAGCGCAGCGTGGCGCTAGAGGGTCGCGCGGCCCTTGAGGCCGGCCAGGACGTCGGTGGGGAAGCCGTCGATGCCGTCGAGATCGTCGACCGACTTGAAGCCGCCGATCCGCTCGCGGTGGGCCAGCAGGCGGGTGGCCTGGGTCACCGAGAGGTCCTCGCCGCGAAGCTGCTCGAAGGTGACCGAGTTGAGGTTGATCGGACCACTGGACGCGGCCGCGGGCGCCGGCGGCTCCGGCTGCGTGGGCAGCGGGGTCGGCGGCGGCGGAGGCGGCGGTCCGGGCGCGGGCGGCACCGGTTCCGGGCCGGGGCCGGGCGTCGGCGCGGGCGGCTCGGGCGCCGGAGCGGGTCCGGGCGGTGGGCCGGGGACCGGCGGCGGGCCCGGGTCGGGCGGCGGCGGACCGGGATCCGGGGCCGGCGGGAACGGGCCGGGCTCGGGAGCCGGGGCCGGCGGGGCCGGATCCGGCGCGGGCGACGGCGGGGCCGGTGGCGGCGGGCCCGGCTGGGGCGCCGGCGGCGTATCGGCGAACGGGGCCGGCGGAGGAGGAGGCGGGCTGGAGACGCCGGCGAACGACGCCGGCGCCGGTCCGGGCGGCGCGAACGGGGCCGGCGGCGGCTCGGGCGGGGCGAAGGAAGGCGGGGGCTCCTGCGCCGCCGGGGCGGGCGCGGGCGGATCCGGGGCCGGCGGCTGTGCCAACGACTCGGCCGGCGCGAACGGCGCCGCCGGCGCCGGCTGGGCCGGGAAGCTGCCGGTCGGCGCGTCGCCCTGGACCGAGCGGACCACGGCCTGCTCGGCTTCGACCGCGCGGCGCTCGGCCTCGCGAGCGCGCTCTTCGGCCTCGGCGACCGTCCGCTGCATCTCCGCCAGGCGCTGCTGGCGAGCGTCTTCTTCGGCTTTCAGCGCCTCCAGGCGCTGCGCCTCGGCGGCCCGCCGTTCGGCGGCTTTGGTGCGCTCGTCGATCTCGCGCAGCCGCTCCTCGGCCGCCGCCATCTCGCGCTCACGCGCCTCGCGCTCCTCGTTGAGGCGCTGTTCGGCCGTCTGAAGGTCCGCGGCGGGGGCCGCGGCCGGCTGGGCCTGGAGCTGCTCGGCCGCGGCGATCCGGCGGTCGGCCTCGGCGCGGATCCGCTGCTCCTCGAAGCGCACCTGGTCAACCTTGTCGCGCACCCGCTGTTCGGCCGCGACCGGGTCGTACTCGGCCGGCGCCGGCGGCACCGCCATCCCGACCGGCGGCGGCACCGCGGGGATCGCCGCCGTGTCCGCGGCTGCGAGCGGAGCCGGGGCGCCCTGCGGCTGACCCCCCTGTGCCTGCGCTTTCGCCTGGACGGCCTCGCGTTCGGCCGCGGCCCGCGCGGCGGCGAGCCGCTGCTCGGCGAGCGCCGCTTCGCGCTTGCGCTTGCCACCGCCGTACTTGATCCCGAAGAAGGTCTTCTGCTTTTCCGGCGGCTGCGCGGTCCCCGCCCCGGGCTGCGCCGCCGCTCCCGCCGCACTCGCGGCGGCCACCGGCTGGCTGCGCTTCTGCGCCCGTTTGGCCGCGCGCTCCTGCTTGCGCCGCTGCACCTCGTCGCGGCGCGCCTGGCGCTTCTGGTCGCGCTCGCGCTTGCGCCGGTCCTTGGGGCTCTCGGCTTTGCCCAGCGCGGCCCCGGCAGCCGCGGCGGCGGCCGCGGGCATTCCGGGCGGCGGGGCCGACGGCTGACCCGGCGCCGACGGGGGCGCGCCCGGCGCACTCACGGGCGCCAGCCTCTGAGTCGCCTGCTGCGCGGCTTGCTGCGCCGGCGATTGCGGTGCGGGCGGCGCCCCGGCGGGCGGTGCCCCCGCCCCGGTCGACGGCCCGCCCTGGGCGGCTTTCTTCGCCTCTTTTTCCTTGTTGCGGCGGCTGGTGACCGAGACCACCAGCACCAGGGCGAGGATCGCGGCCAGCAGCGCGGCGACAAAGTAGCCGGTGTTGTCGCTGACGTAGTCGCTCGCCTCCTGGGGAAACGAGTCGGCCGCGGCAGTGGCGGGAATCAGCGCGGCCACCGCGACGAGGCCGACGAAACCGGTCGAAAACAGCGCTCGAATCCTCATTTGCTGCATCCTTGCATGTGCTGCGGCAGTTGCAAGCGGCCTGCGGACGCTTGGGCAGCGGCTACCGCATCCGGCCCTTGAACTCGCGCTCTACTTCGCGCCGCACGTCCCGATCGGCGAGCTCGCGGCGCCGGTCGCGTCCCTCCTTGCCCCGCGCCAAAGCGAGCTCCACCTTCGCCCGCGGACCCTTGAAGTAGATCCGCGTGGGGATCAGGGTCAGGCCTTTCTGCGCGGTCTTGCCGATCAGCCGCTCGATCTCGTCGCGGTGCAGGAGCAGCTTGCGCGGCCGTTCGGGCTCGTGCGCGTCGCTGGTCGCGAACTCGTAGGGAGGGATGTGGAGCTTGCGCAGCCAGACCTCGCCTTCGTCCACCACCGCGTAGGCGTCGGTCATCTGCGCCTTGCCGCCGCGCAGCGCCTTCACCTCGGAGCCGCGCAGCACGATCCCCGCCTCGAACTTCTCGACCCACTCGAATTTGTGCCGGGCGCGGCGGTTGGTGACGACGTCGCCGGAAGCCGGCGCGCGTTTCTTCTTGACCTTCTTGGCCACCGCTCAGCGCTCCGCCAGCTCCAGGTCGACCCGCCCGCGCAGCGGCTCCACCCCGGTCACCCGGGCGGCGATCGGGTCGCCCACCCGCAGCGTCGCGCCGCCGCCGCGGCTGGTCAGGACGACCTCGGCGCGGTCGAGCTCGTAGCGCTCGCCCGGCAGCCGCCGCGCCGGCATCATCCCCTCGTAGACGTCGCCCAGCTCACCGCCGAAGGAGACGAAGGCGCCGGCCCGGATCACCCCGGAGACCTCGCCCTCGAAGACCGCGTCGAGCCCGCGCTCGCCGAGCTCGCGTTCGAGCAGGAAGGCGGCGCAGACGTCGTCGGCCTCGCGCTCGATCCGGGCCGACTCGCGCTCGCGCGCCGAGCAGTCGGCAGCGACCTCGCGCGCCTCGGCCAGGCCCGGCGCCTGCTCGCCCTCGCCCAGCGCCGCCAGCAGCGCCCGGTGCACGAGCAGGTCGGGATAGCGCCGGATCGGCGAGGTGAAGTGCGTGTAGGCGGAGCTGCCGAGGCCGGCGTGGCCGCTGTTGCGCTCGCTGTAGGCGGCCTGTTTGAGGGAACGGAGCACGAGTGAGGTATACGCCTCGCGGCCGTGCCCGCGTCGGGCGGCCTCACGGCGCGCCAGCACGCTCGCCTGCGCGGCCAGCTCGCCGGCGGCGCGCGGGGCGAGGCCGCGGCCCAGCGGCGGGGTCGGGATCCCCAGCGCGGCCAGCTGCTCGAGCAGCCGTTCGACCCGCGGCGGGTCCGGCTGCGCGTGCACCCGGTAGACCGCCGGCACCCGCTTGCGCTCCAGCAGCTCGGCGACCTGTTCGTTGGTCAGGATCATCAGCCGCTCGATCAGCCGGTGCGCCTCGGTCTGCGCGACCGCGTGGGCGCCGGTCACGCTGCCGGCGGAGTCGAAGCGGAACTCGGGCTCGCGCGATTCGACGTCCAGCGCGGTTCCCCCGCGGCGCTCGCCGAGCGCGGCGGCGACGTCGCGCGCCGCCTCCAGCGGTTCGGCCACCTCGGCGGGCGGGCGCACCCGGCCGGCGAAGATCGCGTCGAGCTGGTCGTAGTCGAGGCGCGCGTCGGAGCGGATGCGGCTGCGGTAGAAGCGGGTCCGGCGCGGCTCGGCACCCGGGCCGAGCTCGATCTCCGCGGTCACCGCCAGCCGCTCGACCCCGGGCGCCAGGCTGCAGGCCTCGCTGGAGAGCGCGTGCGGCAGCATCGGCTCGACCGCGCCGGGCACGTAGGTGCTGTTGGCGCGCCGCCGCGCCTCGCGGTCGAGCGGCGAGCCCGGCCGCACGTGCGCGGCGACGTCGGCGATGTGGACCCAGACGCGGGCGCCGTCGCCCTCGCGCTGGGCCGAGACCGCGTCGTCGAAGTCGCGGGCGCTGGCCGGGTCGACGGTGAAGGTGGAGAGCGCGGTGAGGTCGCGGCGCGAGCCCGGGTCGCGCTCGGCCGCCTCCGCCGCCCGCCCGGCCTCGACCTCGAGCGCGGCCCGGAAGCCGCGGAAGCCGAGCCCCTCGCGCAGCAGCTCCTCGACCGCCTCGCGGGCGGCCTTGGGCTCGGCGCGCCGGCCGCGGCCGCGGCCGGAACCCTGCGGGCGCGCGTCGCTCTGCGAGCGCCGCGGCACCGCCGTACGGCGCCTGCCCCCGCGCTGCGGGCGGCCGCTCACCCGACCTGGCCGGCGAGCACGCGCAGCGCCCGCCGCACCGCCTCGTCGGCCGGCGTCGCCGGATCGTCGCTCGCCTTCACCTCGGGACGGATGCCGTTGCTCTCGGCCAGGTTGACGCCGTCGGGGGTGAAGTACTCGCCGACGCTCAGCTTCAGGGCGCCGCCGTTGGCGAGGTCGCGCTCCTCCTGGAACAGCCCCTTGCCGAAGGAGCGGCCGCCGACCACCTCGGCGTCGCCGTTGTCGGCCAGCGCCGCGGTCAGGATCTCCGCCGCCGAGGCGGTCCCGGCGTCGATCAGCACCACCATCGGCAGCTCCGGCAGGTTGCCGCCGGTCGTCTTGTGGACCGTGTCGCCCTCGGTCCGCGACTCGGTCCTGACCACCACGTCGCCCTCGGGCAGGAAGACGCTGGCGCTGCGCACCGCCTCGTCGAGCAGGCCGCCGGGGTTGCCCCGCAGGTCGAGCACGATCCCCTCCGCCCCCTGTTTCTGCACCTTGCGCACCGCGTCGGCGAGCAGCCCGTGGGCACCGACGCTGAAGCTGAGCAGGCGCACGTAGCCGAGCTTGCGGCCGTCGACCTCGCGCACGTTGCTGGAGACGTTCGGCAGCGCCACCTCGGCCCGGACCATCGTCTCCTGGCGCAGCTTCTTGGTCTTGCCGTCGAGCACCCCGACCGTCACCTCGGTCCCCTCCGGACCCTTGATCTTCGCGGTCGCCTCGGCGCTGTTCTCGCCGGCGATCGAGGCCCCCTCGACGGAGACGATCGTGTCGCCCGGCGCCAGCCCGGCGCCGGCGGCCGGCGAGCCGGGGAAGACCTGGCTCACCCGCAGCCCTTTTTTGACCGGCAGCACCGAGAGCCCAATGCCGGTGAACTTGCCCTCGATCTGCTCCTTGAAGCTGGCGAGCGCCTCGGGCGAGAAGTATTCGGTGAACTGGTCGTCGTTGCGGCGGCGCAGGTCCCGCACCATGCCCTGCAGCGAGGCGTTGGTCAGTTCGGTCGCGCCGACCGGCCGGAAGTAGGCGTCCTCGATCAGTTCGGCCGCTTCCGCGGTCAGGCTCGCCTGGTCGTTGACGAAGGCGTCGCGGACGAACCCGGGCAGCTGGGCGGGATGACCGCCGAGCCAGATCCCGAAGCAGAGGGCGGCGACCAGCGCGGTGCCGAAGGCGAGCGCCCCGCGCGCTCTCACCGGCGCCTCAGACCTTGAGGAAGCGGCGCAGGGTGATCCCCGAGCCGAGCGCCGAGACCAGCACCGCGGCGGCGAAGAGGATCACGACCAGGGCGCCGAAGTCCAGGTTCTCCTGCGTCTGCAGGAACTTGAAGGTGTCGCTCAGGGGGTCGACGACGGTCAGCTTTCCGATCCACAGGACCAGTATCGCGACCAAGCCGCCCGCGAAGCCGACGATCACTCCCTCGATCATGAACGGAAGGCGGATGAACCAGCGGGTGGCGCCGACCAGCCGCATCACCTCGACCTCGCGGCGGCGGGTGTAGATCGAGAGCCGGATCGTGTTGCCGATCAGCATCAGCGAGGCGATCACCAGCAGCACGGTGATCACGGTGAGCACGATCTTCAGCGCGCTGGTGACCTGCTCGATCTCCTTGGTCGCCTGCTGGGGGTCGAAGATGTTGCTGACGATCGGCGAGATCGGCTGCGCTTTGCCTTTCTGGGCGGGCGGGATGATCGCCGCTTCGATCGAGCCGAGGTTGGCGGCGTCGTCGGCGTTGACTTCGAAGCTGGCCGGCAGCGGGTTGGTGTTCAGCTGGTCGAGGATCTGCTTGTTGTCGAGCTGGCTGCGCAGCGTTTTCAGCGCCTCGGCCTTGGAGATGTAGCTGACCGAGTCGACGTGCGGGATCGCTTCCAGCTCGCCCTGCAGCTGGTTGCGCTCGGCCGCGGTCGCGTCGTCGTAGAGGCCGACCTGGATGTTGAGCTCCGAGCGGACCTCGTTGCTCTTCGCCTGGGTCGTCTGGAAGATCGGGATCAGCACCCCGAGCAGGAGCACGGTGACGACCGTAGTGACGATCGCGGCCAGGGTCGGGGCGCCGTTGCGGCGCAGGGCCCGGAACGCCTCCTGGAAGAAGAAGAGCAGTCTCGACATCAGCTCAGGGGGTGATCGTGGCTGTGCCCGTTGGTCTGGCCCTCGCCCTGGGAGCCGACCCCCATCTCGGCCCGCATCCGCATGCCGAATTCGGTCGTCGACTCCTCGGTGTATCCGCCGCTGACTTCGTCGCGGACGATCCGGCCCTCGTAGAGCTCGACCACGCGGCGGCGCATGTTGTCGACCATCTCGCGGTCATGGGTGACGACGACGACCGTGGTCCCGGTCTTGTTGATCCGGTAGAGCAGCTGCATGACCCCGATCGAGGTGACCGGGTCGAGGTTTCCGCTCGGCTCGTCGGCGAGCAGCAGCGGCGGGTGGTTGACGAAGGCGCGGGCGACCGAGACGCGCTGCTGCTCGCCGCCGGAGAGCTGGTCCGGGTAGCTGTGCAGCTTGGTCGAGAGCCCGACCAGGCGCAGCGTCGCCGGCACCTGCTCGCGGATCTCGGCGCGGCTGGCGCCGATCACCTGCAGGGCGTAGGCGACGTTGTCGTAGACGGTGCGGTTGGGGAGCAGCTTGAAGTCCTGGAAGACGGTGCCGATGTTGCGCCGCAGCTGCGGGATCTTCTTCTCCGGCAGCGCGCCGATGTCACGGCCGGCGATCTTCACCGTGCCGTCGGTGACGGGCAGCTCGCGGATCAGGGTCTTGATCAGGGTCGACTTGCCGCAGCCGGTCGGTCCGACCAGGAAGACGAACTCGCCGCGGCCGATCGCGAGCGAGACCCGGTCGAGCGCCATGTGGCCACCCGGGTAGACCTTGGTCACCTCGTTCAGCTCGATGATCGGCGCGCGTCCGGCCCGGGGCCGGCGCGGCTGCTCCTCGCGCTCTCGTCTCTTCTTCGATCTCGCCATCAGTGCTCTCGGTTCTGCACGCACAGGGTGACTCCTGCGGCCCCTCGGGCGCGCAACTCTGCGCCCAAAATAGGTTGGCGAGATGTTAGCGCTCTATGAATGAACGCTCGTAAAGAGCTCTGACCCGGCATGGCGAGTCAGTTTGCGGGCGTCGGCGACATAGACCTCGTCGAAGCGGCGTGCGTGCAGAACATCGCCGGCGGCGACGAACGGATCGGCGTCGCCGACGATCGTCTCCTCGACCTCGAGGCCGGCGGCGCGCATCCTTTCGGTCGCCCGCACCGCCCGGCCCGCCGCCTCCGGCCAGCCCGGAACCAGCAGCGTGTAGCTGGTCGGTCCGTCCGCCGCAGCCTCGAGACCGACGATCAGGCCGGGGTAGTCGGCGGCCTCGCCGGCGATCACGAGGACACGGCTGGTATCGGGGTCGTCGTAGAACACGGGGGCTCCTCTCTCAGTTACGAGGTACAAGCCTCCTTCACCTGCCTAACAGCAAGCTAAGGGGCGACCTACGCCGGCCCTGACAACTTCCTGAATACCCGCGAAAGGGTGCTGCGGTTGGCGGCGACGAGGCGGTAGGTGCGCGCCGCCAGCGCGGAGATCCCCGGCAGCAGCAGCGCCCGGCCGACCGCTCTCCAGGGCGGCCCGGCGGCGATCAGCGCCGCCGCGATCGCCTCGTGGCCGCAGCGGACCGCGCCGTCGGCGGCGATCCACTGCACCGCCCCGCGCGCCTGCTGCTCGGTGATCGGCAGGTGCTCGAGGTCGGCGTCCTGCCAGGCGACGATCCCCGCCCGCGGGCCGATCCGCCCGAGCAGGCGCGCGCTGCGCGTGCAGAAGAAGCAGTCGCCGTCGTAGACGAGCAGCGGCCGGCTCAGCTCCATGGCTCCTCGAGCAGCCGGTCGAGCGCGAGGCGGAGGCGCTCGGCGGGGGACCTGCCGTCCGGCCGGCCGGGGACGAAGTAGGTGCCGATCAGCAGCGAGTAGGCGAGCGTGGTGCGGGCCTCGGCGTCGCGCTCGTCGGCGCAGAACTCGCCGAACCGGGCCCGCAGCCAGTCCAGCCGCCGCCTGTCGATCCGCTGCAGCCGGACGGCGACGGCGCGCTCACGACGGGCCCAGTCGCGGATCGCCAGGTCGACCTCGAAGTCCCGGCGTGCCCTCGGGGCGAGCTCGATCAGGCGACGGACCTTCGCCCTCGCGTCGCCGCCCGCGCTTTCGATCCGCTCGACGACCTGATCGGTCCCGATCTGCTCCCAGCTGTCGAGCATTCCCTCGAGCAGCGCCTTGCGGTCCTTGAAGTGCCAGTAGAAGCCGCCCTTGCTGACCCCCAGGCCGGCGGCCAGGGCCTCGACCCGGACCGCGTCGGGGCCGCCCGTCGCGAGCGCCTGCAGACCGGCCTCGACCCAGGCTTGGCGCGGAGTCCTCACTTTCGCCACGGGAATATCTATACGGCACCGTATTGACAAGCGCAAGGAACTCGTATATCCATACGAGTGCGTATGGATGAGCTGAGGGGCAAGCGGATCGCCAACTCCGTGCACGAAGCCGGTCCCTGGCGGATCCGCGAGATCGTCCCCGACTTTCCCCTCGAGGACGCCTGGGAGATGCCGGTGACAGGCCGCGCGGCGGACTTCCCGCGGGTGATCAAGCTGCTCGCCGAGGCCGACCCCGCCAACGCGGAATCGCTGCCCACCCGCTTTCTCTGGCGGCTGCGCGACCGGCTCGGCAAGTGGTTCGACCTCGGCCGGATCGCGTCCTCGAGCAACGGCGACGGCCCGCCGATCCCCGGCAGCGGCGAAACCTCGCTCGCCGGCCGCCTACCCGAGGACCTGCGCGGGAGCGCTGCCGACGTCGACTTCGGCTCGCTGCCCTTCCTGCCCCTCTACCGGACCGCCGACGAGTTCGCCGCCGAGATCGGCAACCAGACGATGCACGGCGTGATGCACCTCGCCTGGTCCCCGCGCGGCGCCGACACCTTCCAGCTCGAGATGGCCGTCTACGTGAAGCCGCGCGGTCGCCTCGGCGCCGCCTACATGGCGCTGATCAAGCCGTTCCGCCACCTGATCGTCTACCCGGCGCTGATGCGGCAGACCGAGCGCACCTGGGCGAGCCGGCCGCCGCGCCGTTAGCCGATCGCGACCATGCGCTCGATCGGGACCTTCGCCCGCTCGGCGACCGCGGCCGGGACGCTGACCTCGAACTTGCCGTCGCGCAGGCTGTCGCGCAGCTTCGGCAAGGTGATCATCTTCATGTACTTGCAGAAGGCCATCCGGTTGGCCTCGACCAGGTTCGCCTGCGGCGCCGCCTGCTGCAGCGGGTAGAGCATCCCGTTCTCGGTGGCGACGATGAAGCTGCCCTCGGGGTTGGCTTCGACGTGCTGGAGCATCCCCGAGGTCGAGAGCATGTGGACGCCCTCGGGCTCGATGTCGCCGGAGGCGACGTACTCCATCGCCTGGGTCGAGCAGCCGCACTCGGGGTGGATCAGGAACTCGGCCTCGGGGTTGGCGGCCCGGGTCTCGGCGATGTCCTCGGGCCGGATCCCGGCGTGCACGTGGCACTCGCCGTCCCAGATGTGGAAGCGGGCGCGGCGCTCGGGGTCGTCGGGGAGGCCGGTCTCACGCTCGACGAAGGCGCCCAGCCACATGTCGGGGCCGAAGAGGATCTCGGTCTCGGGCCCGTGCTCGGCCCAGATGTGCTCGACCACCTGGACCGCGTTCGAGGAGGTGCAGCAGTAGTCGGTCTCCGCCTTCACCTCGGCCGAGGTGTTGACGTACATGACGACCAGGGCGCCGGGGTGCTTGGCCTTCCAGGCGCGCAGCTGGTCGGCGGTGATCGAGTCGGCGAGCGAGCAGCCGGCGTCGAGGTCGGGGATCAGCACCGTCTTCTCGGGCGAGAGGATCGAGGCGGTCTCGGCCATGAAGTGGACGCCGCAGAAGGCGATCACCTCGGCCTCGGTGGCGGCCGCCTGGCGCGAGAGACCGAGCGAGTCGCCCATGATGTTGGCGACGTCCTGGATCTCCGGCAGCTGGTAGTTGTGGGCGAGGATGACCGCGCTGCGCTGCGCGGCGAGCTCGCGGATCTCGGCGCTCAGCGCATCGATCTCTTCCGGACTCAGCTCCGGGGCGAAAGTAGGTTGGATCGTCGGGAGCTCCTGCATGAGCCCTTCCTTCCTGATGTTCGCTGGTCGGGCTCGCGCCTCTGATCCAGTCGAATGAACGTGCCCGAAGTTTACTCCGTAGCCGGGCCCGACAGGGCGAGCCGGCAGACTTCAGTCCGATGCCCGAGCTGCCCGAGGTCGAGATCGTCGCCCGCCGCCTCTCGGCGGCGGTCGGCGGTGCGACCGTCGAGTCGGTGCTGGCGCCGGGGATGAACGTGATGAAGACCTTCGACCCGCCGCTCGCGGCGCTGGAGGGGCGCGAGCTGACCGGCGTGCGGCGGGTGGCGAAGATGCCGGTGGTCGAGTTCTCCGCCGGCGCGGACGGCGAGCCGCTGGCGCTGCTGATCCACCTGATGTCGGCGGGGCGGCTGCGCGCCTTCGACAAACGCGCCTCACCGAAAGACCGCGCCTCCCGGGTCCTCGTCCGGCTCGAGGACGGGCGCGAGCTGCGCCTGCGCGAGTTCGGCACCAAGCAGCGCGCCTGGGCGAAGCTGCTGCCCGCCGACGCGGTCGCCGCCGACGAGATGGTCGCCACCCTCGGCCCGGAAGCCTGGCCCCCTCCCCCGCTCGAGGACTTCGCCGCCGCGATCGCCCAGCCGCGCCACCTGCACCCGCTGCTGCGCCACCAGAAAGACATCAGCGGGATCGGGCGCTCCTGGGTCGACGAGATCCTCTGGGAGGCCCGCCTCTCCCCCTTCAAGAAAGGCTCCGAGCTCGACCCCGACGAGGTCGAGCGCCTGCACGCCGCCCTCCAGGTGCTCGGCGACGCGATCGACCACTACGAGCAGACGATCGGCCCCGAGGTCCCCGACAAGGTCCCGATGCCGCTCCAGGTCCACAAGCGCGAGGGCCAGCCCTGCCCCCGCTGCGGCACCACGATCGAGGCCGTCTTCTTCTCCGAACACCAGACCAACTACTGCCCCAAAGAGCAGACCAACGGCCGCATCCTCAAAGACCGCCGCCTCTCCAAACTGCTCAAGTAGCGACTTGCTCCCGCACGTCCGGGAGCAAGTCGATCAGGCCGCTTCGAGCAGGAGGCTGAAGTCGAGGTTGGGGGCCGAGTGGGTGAGGGCGCCGATCGAGATGAAGTCGACGCCGGTCTCGGCGATCGCGCGGACGGTCTCGAGGGTGACGCCGCCGGAGGCCTCGAGGGTCGGGGCGCTGCCGCCGGAGGCGTGCCGGTCGCGCAGGGCGACGGCGGCGCGCATCGTCTCCGGGTCCATGTTGTCGAGCAGCAGCCGGTCGGCGCCGGTGCCGAGCGCGTAGGCGACCTCGTCGAGGTCGCGCACCTCGATCTCGACCGGCAGCTCGGGGTGGGCGGCGCGGGCCGCCAGCACGGCCTTGGCGGGGCCGCCGGCGAGGGCGATGTGGTTCTCCTTGATCAGGAAGGCGTCGTAGAGGCCGATCCGGTGGTTGCGGCCGCCGCCCGCCGCGACCGCGGCCTTCTCGAGCAGGCGCAGGCCCGGCGTCGTCTTGCGGGTGTCGAGGATCGCCGCGCCGGTCCCCTGCACGGCCTCGGCGAAGCGCGCGGTCAGGGTCGCGATCCCGGAGAGGTGGCCGAGGAAGTTGAGCGCCACGCGCTCGGCGGCGAGCAGGGCGCGGGCGCTGCCGCTGGCGACGATCACGTCGGCGGGCACGCCGTCGCGCCACTGGCCCTCGACCACGAGGTTGTCGACGTGCTCGACCCCACAGCGGGACATCGCCTCGGCGACGGCGGCAAAGCCGAAGGCGACGCCGGGCTCTTTCTGCACGATCCGGGCCCGCGCCCGTGCCGCCGGCGGCACGGTCGCGTCCGTGGTCACGTCGCCGGCGCCGAGGTCCTCGGCCAGCGCCCGGGCGACCACCTCCTGCAGGGAATCCGCGGCCTCGGCCATCGCGTCACCCTAAATCACCTCACGTTCGCGCCCCCGGCCGCGTTTAATCCCCAGAGTGAGCGAGCTGCCCCCGTTCCAGCGCCTGATCGACGAGCACGCCGCCGAGGTGATGGCGGTGCTGCGCGGGGCGGTCGGGCGCGAGGGCGCCGACGACTGCTTCCAGGAGACCTTCCTGGCGGCGCTGCGCGGCTATCCGCAGTTGCGCGACGCCGGCAACCTGCGCGGCTGGCTGGTCACGATCGCCCACCGCAAGGCGATCGACCACCACCGGGCGCGGGGCCGCCGGCCGGTGCCGGTCGCCGAGGTGGCGGAGACGGCGGTCGACGGCCCCGAGCCCGCCGACGACGGGATCTGGGCGGCGGTCGGGGCGCTGCCGCCGAAGCAGCGGGCGGCGGTCACCCTGCGCTACGCCAGCGACCTGCCGCACGATGAGATCGCGGCGGCGCTCGGCTGCTCGCCGGAGGCGGCGCGGCGCAGCTTGCACGAGGGCATCAAACGACTGCGAAAGGAGCTGGCATGAGCATCGCCGAGAGCCTCGACCGGGTGCTAGAGCGGGCCGCCGCCGAGGGCCTGCTCGACGTCGCCTACACGCGCGCCGACTCGCCCTACGGGCCGCTGCTGCTGGCGACGACGCCGAAGGGCCTGGTCCGGGTCGGCCTGCCGAACCAGGACGACGAGCAACTGCTCGAGGAGCTGGCGCGCAAGGTCTCGCCGCGGGTGCTCGAGGCCGCCGCCCCGCTCGACGACGCCCGGCGCGAGCTCGACCTCTACTTCGCCGGCGAGCTCGACGCCTTCGACCTGCCGCTCGACTGGAGCCTCAGCGGTGGCTTCCAGATGAAGGTCCAGCGCCAGATCAACCGCATCCCCTACGGCCAGACCCGCACCTACACGGAGATGGCGCGGCGGGCCGGCAACGAGCGCGCTGTGCGCGCCGCCGGAACCGCCTGCGGCCGCAACCCGCTGCCGGTCGTCGTCCCCTGCCACCGCGTCCTGCGCAGCAGCGGCGGGCTCGGCGGCTACGGCGGCGGCCTGCCGATGAAGGAAGCGCTGCTGCGGCTCGAGGGCGTCCTGGACGAAAGCCCTCCCGGCTAAAGGAATCCCGACCGCTGCCGATCACTGGGAGGCGATGCGACGGCGACAGCTTCCTCCCGAGCAGCAGGGAACCCCGCTCACGGTCAGGTTCGCCTGGTGGGCCGGCTTCCTCGCCACCCTGGCGCTGGTCTTCGCGCTGGCCGAGGCCCAGCAGTCCTCCGCGGCGTCGCCGTTCGGCAGCTCAGCGCTCGTCCCGCTCAAGGAACTGGAAACCGAAGGCGGCGAAGAAGTGGGCGGCGAATGGGAATTCGAAGACTTCTGCGAAAGCTTCGGCGAAGGCGACGAACTGGAAGAGCTCTGCGAAGAGCCCACCGCCACCGCCACCGCTGGAGGGACCCCCGCCGAATGCCTGCTGAGCAGCACCGAGGCGACCGTCTCCGCCCTGCCCACCCGCGGCACCCTGCGGCTGGCGATCCGCTACACCGCCCGCGGCCCGGCCGCGGTCAAGGTCGCCTACCGCTCACAGGGAGCGAAGGGCTCGCTCAACCTCGGCGAGGCGCGGTACCGCTTCAGCCGCAGCGGCACCTTCCACGCCAGCACCCAGCTCAGTGAGGCCCAGATGGGCAAGGCGGTGGCGGCGCGCAGCTTCACGGTCGCCGTGCAGGCGGTCAACACGCCGCGCTCCTGCCACCGCTACCTGGACCAGAAGCTGACCGTGAAGCGAGCCACCGGCGGCGGCCTCACCTGGAAGAAGCCCGCGGCCCGCGCCGCGCGCTAGTAGCCGGCCGCCCCCAGGAACGTATCCCTCAGCCATCCCCGCCCGGCCGCCAGCCCCTGCGGGCCGACCTCGTGGCCGACGTCGGTCTCGCAGTAGCGGACCTCGAGCCCGCCGGCCTCGATCAGCTCGTGGGCGCGCTGGGCGAAGCCGACGTCGATGATCGGGTCGAGGCGGCCGTGGGCGATCAGGACTCGGGTTGCCGTGCGGTCGGCGAACGAGGGCTCCCAGCCCTCGACCGTGGGCACGAAGCCGCCGTAGGCGAGGATCCCGGCGACCGCCGGGCGGGCCCCGTCGAGCGCCATCGTGTAGCTCATCACCGTGCCCATCGAGAAGCCGCCGAGCACGGTCCGCTCCGGCCCGATCACGCCGTCCGCCCAGAGCTCGTCGTGGAACTCGGCGAGCGCTGCGCGGGCGGCGCGGAAGCTGTCGGGGTCGGGGTAGCCGACCCGCGGCACCAGGTACCAGTGGTAGCCGGGCGAGCCGGGCAGCTGCAGCGGTCCGCGCGGCAGGACCACGCGCAGGCGCCGCTCCGGGTCGAGCGCGTCGGCCAGCCCAGCCAGGTCGCGCTCGCTGGTGCCGCGGCCGTGGTGCAGGACCAGCAGGCCCTCCGGCGTGCCGTCGGCGGGGCGTTCGATCCGGACGAGCGGCGCCATCAGCTCGCCGAGGCCGCGGCCGTCTTGTTCAGGTAGTCGCGGATGAACTCGTCGATGTCGCCGTCGAGCACCCGCTGCGCGTCGCCGACCTCGTGCTCGGTGCGGTGGTCCTTGACCATCGTGTACGGGTGCAGGACGTAGCTGCGGATCTGCGAGCCCCAGGCGACGTCTTTGACCTCGCCGCGCTGCCGGGCCAGCTCTTCGGAGCGTTTGCGCTCCTCCAGCTCGATCAGCTTCGAGCGCAGCAGCTGCATCGCCACCGCCTTGTTCTGGGTCTGCGAGCGCTCGTTCTGGCACTGGACGACGACGCCGGTCGGGAGGTGGGTGATCCGCACCGCGGAGTCGGTCTTGTTGACGTGCTGGCCGCCGGCCCCGGAGGCGCGGTAGGTGTCGATCCGCAGGTCGCCCTCGTCGATCTCGACCTCGACCGCGTCGCCGACCACCGGGCCGACGTCGACCTGGGCGAAGCTGGTGTGGCGGCGCGAGGAGGAGTCGAAGGGCGAGATCCGGACCAGCCGGTGGACACCGCGCTCGGCGGCGAACAGCCCGTAGGCGTTCTCGCCGCGAGCGATGAAGGTGGCGGACTTCAGGCCCGCCTCCTCCCCCGGCGAGGCCTCGACCATCTCGACCGCGAAGCCGCGCCGTTCGGCCCAGCGCAGGTACATGCGCAGGAGGATCTCCGCCCAGTCCTGGGAGTCGGTCCCCCCCGCCCCGGCGTGCACGGTGACGACGCCGTCGCCGGAGTCGTACTTGCCGCTGAACAGGCGCGCCTCTTCGAGCTCGGCCAGGCGCCGCTCGGCGGAGGCAAGCTGGGTGTCGAGCTCGGCCGCCATCTCCTCGTCCTCGGCCGCCATATCGGCCAGCTCATCGAGGTCGGCGACGTCCTGCTCGAGGCCCTGGAACATCTCCAGCCGCTTCTTCGCCCGCGCCTGCGCCGCCGAGGTCTGCGCCGCCGCCTCCTGGTCGTCCCAGAAGCCCGGCTTCGCCATCTCCGCTTCGAGGCGGTCCGCCTCGGCTTTCAGCCCAGCCGGGTCAAAGGTAGTCCGAGAGCAGGGACAGCTGCTCGCGGACGTTGGCGAGGCGCGGCGCTACGGCTTCGGTCTGCGCGGCATCGGCCATGCGCGAAGACTAGTGGGCGAAGCCCCCGGCCCGCAGCGCCTCGGCGCGATCCTCGTACGGCCGCCAGCTGAGCACCCGGTGGTCGCGCAGCTCGAACACCCACCCCATCGGTTCCTCACTGGCCAGCTCGCCGCTCTCTTCCCAGTGCCAGCGACGCACGATCAGCGCCACCGCGCGGCCGCCGCCGCCTTCGGTGTCGTCCTCGTAGAGCTGCTCGAGCTCGATCTCCTGCTGCACGCCCCCGGGCGCCCTGGTCGCCCACTGCCGCGCCGCCTCGACGCCCTTGCGCAGCCCCTTCTGCGAATGCAGCTCGATCTCCGGGTCGAGCACCGCGACGAACCCGTCGACGTCCCGCTCGTCGAACGCCCGGATGAACTCGCGGACGGGGTCGGGCATCTGTCAGCGGCGCGGCGTCAGGCGCCGTGGCACTTCTTGTACTTCTTGCCGCTGCCACACCAGCAGGGGTCGTTGCGGCCGATGTTGTCGTGCTCGTCCTTGACGACCGTCTCGACCACGTCGGCGCCGTTGCCGCCGACCGCCTGCGAGGCGGCGACGTCGGCAGCAGCCGCGGTGGCGGCGCCGCCACCGGCCCGCATCTGCGCCAGCGCCGACGGCTGGCCCTCGGCGGGGCCGGAGTAGTCGAGCGCGGAGGGCGCACCGTCGTTACCGGCGACGGCGGCGTCGGCCGGCTGGACTTCGACTTCGGCGCGGAAGACGAGGCGGCTGAACTCGTCCCAGATCGAGTGCATGAGCTCCTCGAACATCGTGAAGCCCTCGTTTTTGTAGGCGACCAGCGGGTCGATCTGGGCGAAGCCGCGGAGGTGGATTCCTTCGCGCAGGTAGTCCATGTCGAAGAGGTGTTCGCGCCAGCGGTTGTCGATCACCTGCAGCAGGATCGAGCGCTCCAAGTAGCGCATCAGCTCCTCGCCGAGCTGCTGTTCGCGCTCGTCGTAGGCGCTCATCGCGTCGTCGTCGAGCTCGTCTTTGAGCTTTTCGCGCTCGATCTGCTCGGGTTTCAGCGAGGCGACGTCGACGCTGACCGGCCAGATCTGGCGCAGCTGCGTCTCCAGCTCCTCGAGGTCCCATTCCTCGAGCAGCTCGCCGGCGGTGTACTCGTCGACCAGGCGGTCGACGACGCCCTCGACCTCGTCGCGGGCGGTTTCCGACATGTCGCGGCCTTCGAGGATCTCGCGGCGGTATTTGTAGACCACGCGGCGCTGCTCGTTCATCACGTCGTCGTACTCGAGCACCCGTTTGCGGATCAGGAAGTTCTGCTCCTCGACTTTCTTCTGGGCGTTCTCGACGGTCTTCGTCAGCATCTTCGCCTCGAGCGGGACTTCGGTCCCGTCGTCGTCGACCGGCCCGAGTTTGTCGAGGATTTTGTAGATCCGATCACCGGCGAAGAGCCGGATCACGTCGTCTTCGGCGGAGAGGAAGAAGCGCGACTCGCCGGGGTCGCCCTGGCGGCCGGCGCGGCCGCGCAGCTGGTTGTCGATCCGCCGCGACTCGTGGCGCTCGGTGCCGCAGATGAACAGGCCGCCGAGCTCACGCACCTCTTCGGCCTCGGCCTGGCACTGCGGCTTCAGCTCCGCGGTCTTCGCCGCCAGCGCCTCCTCGTAGCCCTCGTCGCCGGCCGTGATCCCCTGGCGCTTGAGCTCGTGGATCGCGAGGTGCTCGGCGTCGCCGCCGAGCTTGATGTCGACGCCGCGGCCGGCCATGTTGGTCGCGATCATCACCTCGCCCTTGCGGCCGGCCTGGGCGATCAGCTCGCCCTCTCGTTCGGCGTGCTCGGGCTTCGCGTTGAGGACCGCGTGCTTGATCCCGTCGCGTTTGAGCGCGTTGGAGATCATCTCCGAGGTCTCGACCGAGACGGTTCCGACCAGGATCGGCTGGCCTTTCTCGTGGCGGCCGACGATTTCGTCGAGCACCGCCTTCCACTTGCCGTCTTTGGTCTTGAAGATCTGGTCGTTGTGGTCTTCGCGGACCATCGGCTGGTTGGTCGGGACCTCGACCACCGGGACTTTGTAGATCTTCATGAACTCGGTCGCCTCGGTGAGCGCGGTACCGGTCATCCCGGAGAGCTTGTCGTAGAGGCGGAAGTAGTTCTGCAGGGTGATCGTGGCCAGGGTCTGGTTCTCCTCGCGGATCGCCACGCCCTCCTTCGCCTCGACCGCCTGGTGCAGGCCCTCCGACCAGCGCCGGCCCTCGAGGATGCGGCCGGTGAACTCGTCGATGATCATCACTTCGCCGTCGATCACCGCGTAGTCGTCGTCCTTCTTGTAGAGCGACTCCGCCTTCAGCGACTGGACCAGGTGGTTGACCAGGCTGCCGTGTTCGCCGAGGTAGAGGTTGTCGACGCCGAGGAACTCCTCCGCCTTCTTCACGCCGCGCTCGGTCGGGGCGACGGTCTTGTGTTTCTCGTCGTACTCGTAGTCGTAGTCGACGTCGGAGGTGTCCTTCGATTCGCCGAGGCTCTTCAGCTTCTGTTTTGCCGGCACGCCGACCATCTGCTTGGCCAGGCGGGCGAAGGTGTAGTAGGTCTGGGCGGCCTGTTCGGGCTGGCCGGAGATGATCAGCGGGGTCCGCGCCTCGTCGATCAGGATGTTGTCGACCTCGT